>JBHJMN010000139.1:0-1022 GCA_042219835.1 Paenibacillus elgii | reverse complement strand
ATTTGAATATTAAGTTAGCTCCGCATAGCCTACGCGGTCAAATCGCCGTAGGTGACGGTATTGGTGGAAATACAAGCAGCCAGCAGGCGATTAAACATCTGACCTTCAAACTGCCGACGATTGGTGCGAAAGCAAAATTCGTTCAAATAGGATTGCAGATGCTTGGAATCTAAACCGTGAAACGTACCGGCGATAAAGGTTTTCGCGTTGGAAATCATCGTATGCAGCCATTTCAAATGATCAGGATTGTCCTTTACATTAAACCTGATCGGTTGGTGGTTATATTCTTTAGCGAGTGCATAGTACGAACGATACGCGTCGCTACTGATCGTCGAACCTGGTTCGATGTGCTGTTTAGCAAACTCGACGAGTGTCTTGCCTTTGACATCCGGAATCACCTGCATCTTGACGAATTGCGGGGCGCCTTGTTTGTTGAGCGATACCCCAACAAGTACTGGCGTTTGATCCGTGCCGCGACCGCGTTTACCACCCTCTGTTGGCGCTCCGAAGAAAGCGTCATCCAACTCGACCAAACCAGCCAGTTGGTAGTGGGCGTCGCGATCTCCCATGGCTTTGCGAATCTTGTGAAGCAATAACCACGCGGTCGGGTAGGAGATTTCCAGTTCACGTGAAAGGAAAACAGCGGAAACACCGCGTTTATCGTGCGCCACAAGAAAAATCGCCCAAAACCAGGTCAGCAGTGGAGTGTGAGATTTATGCATAATCGTCCCAGCAGTAACAGACGCCTGATGCTTGCAGCGCGTGCATTGATACAGCTTGCGGGTTTCCAGAAAGTAGAATGCAGCATGCTCGCATTTGGGACAGCTGAAGCCGTTCGCCCAGCGGATCTGGAACAGATGCTCGCGGCATGCGTCATCCGAATGAAACTTTTCTTGAAATCTTTTCAACGTCATCAATTCTTGTTGAGCCATGCCAATCTCTCCCGAACATTTGTTTGTAATTAGTGTATCAAACAAATGTTCGTATGTGAAGGTTTTTGCTGAGGCAACTTGATATTCAAA
>JBHJMN010000138.1:0-1075 GCA_042219835.1 Paenibacillus elgii | reverse complement strand
AGCCAGAATGACTTGATATCCGGTCCGGCTAGGAACGTTGCACGTATCGGAATACGTCGTAGGAGGCATCTTTCCGCCGTAATTTACCGAGCAGAACGGCGTGAGGTCGAACGATGCCCGGCTGAGCGGAGCGTTCTGATCCCAGTTTTGCTTCGTAATGTAATACTTCCAGCTGGATGTCGCATGAGGGACCTTCAACTTCCATGTAAACGTTTTCGTTCCTGCCGTCATCGGTACCTTACTCCAACGTGTAGCCGATTGCTGGTCAAGCTCCGAAAATCTCCCGACTTCGGCGCTGGCGATTTTGCCGTCGGCAGGCCCGGCCTGCGGAAACCCTTTCGGTCCTTCCAGGCTGTACGGTTCGTAAATAATCTGTCCGCAGTTCTTATTTTGCCCCAGCTGGCACAAATAGCCGCGGCTACCCGGCGAATCGACATAACCATGGGCAAAAGCCCGGTCCGAGAACAGCAGCATGACTACGGCCATTAGCAGCATCATGCCGCTGGCAACGAGCAGTTTGAATAGAGAATGGTGGGATAAACGAAGCTGTATCATAAATTGTTACCTCCTTATTTTTGGGGTCGGTAAGGATACTAAGGACTACGATTATTTATTACCCTCGCAATCGTTCACAATCGTCAGTTCGATCAAACCTCCTATTTACTTAAAAGTTAGCTGTGAACCCGTGTATGGAAGCTCTTGTAAGTATTGCCTCTCCTCCTTTCTATCCTATATTTTATATAAACTCGTAAAGAGTCTATATATGCCAAGAGTCCGCGAATGTCATCAATGAGCGATCTGATATCGGTAGAATTGAAAGAGTCAAGTAGAGGAACGGACACTTCGCGCATGTTTCCCGTGTCCTGCAGCTGTTAAAATCCATGGTGCGATGCGGGGAACTTGATGTAAGCGATTTCGTTAAAACTGATCGCACGGCCGACGGATCATAGCAGAACTATTTATCCACTTATAGTACTTGGAATTATACGAATAGTAAATATATTGCAATAATAATATGGCTCTTCGCCGCTAGCGATGCTATGAGCGTAAATAAGCCCTATGAATTTCCAGAAAT
>JBHJMN010000137.1:0-1094 GCA_042219835.1 Paenibacillus elgii | reverse complement strand
ATATGGGAAATGAAGGATTGTCCGATACTTTCAGGAATGCAGACAATGCATTGAAGGAAACTTTGGAAGGCTTGAAGAATAAGCTTGATAATGTTATGAAGAGTAGTTCAGGTGGTTCTGGTGGTGGTCATTCTTCTAAGGAAACGGGTGAAATCGATGATTTTGCTAAAAAGCCGTTTTTACCAGATGAGTACTATCAAAAAATTGATGATTATCTTGCTAAAGCTACAGCGGCTAGAGATGCTGAGGTAGCAAGAATACAAGCATTAAGTAAAACCCAGCAAAGTAAGTTTACAACAGTAGTTGCAGGTGTGGATTTAAGAACAGGAGAAGTAATAGTAGGTTCTAAAAATAGTATAATATATAGAGGGCATGCTATCTGTGCAGAGGATTTAGTAATTAGACAGTTTATTCCGCCTAGTAATGCGAATATTATTATGACTTCCGCAATTAGACCAAGAACAGGAGAAGTTATTGCAGTATGTACAAGGTGCCAGATAAAGTTTCCAGTAAATCAGTTTATAAAAGGGACGGTGTTTGATTAATGCAAGAAGAAGTGAGTTATGGTTCAAAGGTGTGTATGCAATTTTCTAATGAAGAACTTTGGAAATACCTTATAACTAAATTTGAAAATAATCCAGCTGTAGTTATAAAAACATTGTCTGATGATGATAGGGAGATTGAAATAACCTCAAATACACCAATTCAATTTATATGTTTTGATGGAGAGCAACAAGATTTGTTTATTAGTTTCAATGGAAATCAAACATCAATTTTTGTTAAAGATGAAGAGATAATGTTTATTGATGAAAATACAAAAGGTATATATACAACAAGCGATACTTTTGGAAATGTTGTATATGAGGGGAATTTACGCAATCTCTCACATGTTGAGATACTATCTTTATTTGCTGAAGTTATTTCATGCTTTATTGGTGCAGTAGAAGTTGAAATAATTGAGAAAGATGCTCCTTACGATGAAGAAAATAAGCAATACAAGTATTATAAACCGCATATTTATGAAATAAATGTAACAAATAAAAATTTGGACAAAAAGATTAAATCTTTTGAAAATATCACCATAAGTTATTAAT
>JBHJMN010000136.1:0-1145 GCA_042219835.1 Paenibacillus elgii | reverse complement strand
AGTTAATCAACAGGCGTGTAGTGTAAGGAATGAAGAGCGATTCTGCTCATTAACATTTAATCTCCGATAACGAGAAAAAGAGCACCGTGCTAACAACAAGACCCAAGAAAAATTCTATCCAAGAAGACTATTAAAAAACGAAGATACAGATTATCTTCTTCCCCTTACAAAGCGAACAGTTCCCCAGATTAGCAACATAACGCCTACCCAGAAGGTAAGTTGCGGATATATCACAGGATAATAATACGACGGAAGATACGTTAAAACATCCGATTTAAACCCGATCAAAGTGGACGACATCTGCGATTCTTGAATTAGTCTCACGCCTAAAGGATGTTTCCCGCGGTCTGGATATCCAAAAACCTCTTCCTCCATCTGGTTATATCCCGTGAAGTAAATAATCCTCCACTTTTGGGATTCGGTGTGGGAAGGATTCTTCTTGCCAGGTATCCAGTCGCTTGAAAGTCTTTGAATAATAGCTGTTTTTTCGATCCCGCTGTCCTGCTCTCTTATTTTGACTACGTTTAACCACGACAAAAAGCGGCTGTCTTCTTCCCTCTCTGGAGTCAACGTTACTTCTGACTCAGGGAATTTTTCTTCACCATTAATCAATATCTTCATTTTGAAGATATGTTTAATTTTTTTTTTGGTTAATTGTTTTAGGCGCCACGATCCCGGTATCTTCTGTAATTACTTGTATTTTATTATTTGTTAGTATAAATGGTGAGTTTAGAACCGTGGTTGAATCCATTCTACTATGTACATTTATCAATTGCTCAATAGCATAGTTTTTATAAACGTGATATATAATCGCTTTTTCTCGCATAATTAAGAACATCGGATATACAGAGCAAAAGAATAAAAAACAACCTATCGATATCAGGATGATACCTTTCCTTTTCACGCGAAGTCCTCCTTATGGACGAGGAGGTAATTGACTCACAATTTCTTCAATTACCAAATAATTTGGATTCAACTTTCATAAGTCAAAGTATGAGTAAACGTCCCCCGGCTTACAGCAAGATTAACAAAGGGATTATCTAATTTACCAGCAGGAATCCAATCAGGGATATCAAATGGTATGGCTTTATGTCTGTACAAGGAATTAAATTTCCCTCCATTAATACTAATATCTTACATTCCGT
>JBHJMN010000135.1:0-1163 GCA_042219835.1 Paenibacillus elgii | reverse complement strand
GCCACTTCCGCAAACTACTTTTAGATTAAAACTAAAAAGAGCAATTGTCAATCTCTATAAGCAAAAGTTGCGATGGAGCGGAAGACGGGATTCGAACCCGCGACCCTCGCCTTGGCAAGGCGATGCTCTACCCCTGAGCCACTTCCGCTCAATTTTTTTGTAATAAGATGAGCCATGTAGGACTCGAACCTACGACACCCTGATTAAAAGTCAGGTGCTCTACCAACTGAGCTAATGGCTCGTATCGAAAATACTGGGGATCTAGGATTCGAACCTAGGCATGACGGAGTCAAAGTCCGTTGCCTTACCGCTTGGCTAATCCCCAATGACTATGGGGCGATCGAAGGGAATTGAACCCTCGAATGTCGGAGCCACAATCCGATGCGTTAGCCACTTCGCCACGACCGCCATATGAATTATCATGTGGCCTAAATGGTGCCGTCGAGAGGAATCGAACCTCCGACCTACGCATTACGAGTGCGTTGCTCTACCGCTGAGCTACGACGGCATGTGAGATAAATTAAAAATTTCGGAACCCTCGGATATTGTCCGTTTCGTTCCGAAGTTAAAAGCTTTTAAATGGCGGAGCCGACGGGATTCGAACCCGCGGTCTCCTGCGTGACAGGCAGGCATGTTAGGCCTCTACACCACGGCTCCACACAAATGAATTTGGTTGCGGGGGCAGGATTTGAACCTGCGGCCTTCGGGTTATGAGCCCGACGAGCTACCGGGCTGCTCCACCCCGCGTCAGTAAGTAATTTTATGGTGGAGGCTGACGGGATCGAACCGCCGACCCTCTGCTTGTAAGGCAGATGCTCTCCCAGCTGAGCTAAGCCTCCATGGGATAATGGTGACCCGTAGGGGATTCGAACCCCTGTTACCTCCGTGAAAGGGAGGTGTCTTAACCCCTTGACCAACGGGCCGTGCTTTAAAAGTACAATGACGAAACTCTACGGAGAGAGAGGGATTCGAACCCTCGAGACGCTTGTGACGCCTACACGATTTCCAATCGTGCTCCTTCGGCCAGCTCGGACACCTCTCCAAGAATGGCTCCCCGAACAGGACTCGAACCTGTGACAACTCGATTAACAGTCGAGTGCTCTACCAACTGAGCTATCAGGGAACATTGACAGTTGTGGAGTATGAAGTGTCGAATCATATCC
>JBHJMN010000134.1:0-1245 GCA_042219835.1 Paenibacillus elgii | reverse complement strand
CTATAAATGAGCAAATTCGCTTCCAGAAAACTGTAAAATCAAAAAGAATAGAGACAAAGCGCGCTCCTTGTGGTAAAAAGTAGTCACCACAACCCCATTTTACACCAAGGAGAACTCGCTATGTCTCATACCGCCATCGTACCTGATCATGACACACTACGCAACTATTTGTTGCAGCACCGGTTGCCACTTTATTATTCCAAGCCGGTGGTCACGCATATCGAGACGTACATGGCGGCGGCTACAGCGAAAGGCTTCCGCGGCAAGGTTGTGGATCTAGCGGAGTACAGTAATCGCCACCGCACCACGCTCGGCCATTTTCTGGCTGAAGGCAAGTGGGATGAAACGGTGTTGCAAAACAAAGTCAAGACGGAATCCCTTCGCCATGTGGTCGAGATCGCCAAACGTACGCAAGAGCCACTGTTTGTTATCCATGATGATACGATCTCCAAAAAGACAAAGCCTTCGTCACAGGCAAAGTCTCCGATCGAGCAAACCGGCTTTCATCATTCTCATTTGGAAGGCAAAGTCGTTTGGGGGCATCAAGTTCAAGCAACGGTTGTTCAAAGCGGCGGCCTTTCCTTGATCCATGCGATTGATCTGTACGACAAAACGAAATCACATCCCGACGGCACGGCCTACACGAAAATCGATCGTTTATGCGACAAGGCGTCAACGCTTCCGCTTCCCCCGCACAGCGGCTATGTGCTAGTGGATTCCTGGTTTACCTGCGCGCGTGTCATCGACAGTTACGCCGCCGCAGGCTATTACCTGATTGGCGGCCTCAAAACCAATCGGATCATTTACCCGCAAGGCATCCGCATTTCGGTTCAAGATTTTGCTCGGCATATTCGGAAAGAAGACGTTTGCCTCGTGACCGTGAACGGTACTTCGTACTGGACGTATCGCTATGAAGGAGCCTTGAATGAACTGGAAAATGCTGTTGTTCTGCTGTCTTGGCCGGAGCAGGCGTTCGGAGAACCCAAAGCACTGCGTGCTTTTTTGTGTACGGATGCCTCCTTGAACACGGAAACGATTTGCACGTACTACAGCAAGAGATGGCCGATTGAAATCTTTTTCCGTCAGTCCAAGAATAACCTGGGCTTCGACACGTATCAGGTTCGTTCGGCCACCGCCTTTATCCGCCTATGGACATTGCTGGCATGGACGCATTTGTATTGCACAACCGGTTTAGGGCAGTTCTGTCTGTTTGGTGATGGATTGCGTGCAGTTCGTAAGCAAGTT
>JBHJMN010000133.1:0-1289 GCA_042219835.1 Paenibacillus elgii | reverse complement strand
ACCTTCATCATGAGGTAGTGAGTGGAATTTTGAGAGAAAATGAGCCGGCTAAACGGATATAGCGATGGCCCCAAGAGCAAAACCACCGCTGAAATCCTTAGATTCGATTAGCCGAGATAAATGGATTCATCCAAATTGAGTATCGACAGCACACGCTTCTCCTCCTTGGTAAGCGGGCTTCCGAACTGCCTGACCCGAGTGCCGTCCGGCATGCGAATAACGGCCACTTTCCGGTACTTAAAGAGTTGAAAGATCGCCGCAGCCGTGGGTTTTCGCAAAATGCGCCCGCCTGCTCCGTGCATCGGCTTTTGCTCGGTGATGTGCTGCCGAACCCGCCGCTGGAATACCCGGTAGATCGTTAAGGCTAGCAAAAACAAGTAGCCGAGCACCTTCACGCGCTCCGGTTTCTTCAGATAGATTTCATCCGTGTACACGGGGTCCTTCAGGAAGGAGAAGTTCATCTCAACATGGATCTGTCCCTTGTACATGCCAAGAAGCGCTTTGCCATCCATCGTTTCCCCTCGCCACTCAGGCGGCAAGGTGGTCGCCAGCACAAAACGGGACGCCCGGCGGCGAGCCTCCTGAAACCGCGCCTCGTCCGGGGTGATCATGATCTGCAAAACATAAACGGTATCGACCTGCGGAACTTCCCCTTGCTTGGGGCGTCCGCGTTTTTTGCGGATGATCTCTTGCGGTACCGTCTTTACTGTAAACTGATGAAACCTTGGAGAATATCCGTCTTGAAGGGCTTCAGCGGCTTGCTCCGCATCGGCCAGACAATGGAACGTCTTTTTGGCTTCTTCCTTCGCTGCTTGTGTAAGCCAAGCGCGTTCGTCCTCCCGCTGCCGATTCAACGTGTTTTCTTTCTTCTTATCCAATGCGCTGGATTCGACGACGATCAAGCGAAGCCGATGCCCTTCGTACTCAGTCTCCGACGCCAGCCAGCGATAACTGGCGCCTTCCTTGGACGACACAAACGATATCTTCTCTGACCACGGAGCATGCTCTGCGTCTGCGGCCTCCAGCGCCGTTTTGACGATCTTCAGTTGGTTCGGAGCTCGCGTCAACAAATAAGCACCCGCACCTTTTGCAGCGTCCAAAGTCGCCTTGGTCATTGCAGCCGAATCGGCCACATAGACGAAGTCCTTCAGCCCCACAGCGGCGCACTGTGCATGGAGTTTTTCCAGCACACTCGGGTTCCAAGTTTTGTCCGATGTATTTCCGTCATGTACATCGCCGTAGAGGGGAATACCATCGCTATTTCCGATCAAGCCGAATTGGATTTGCTT
>JBHJMN010000132.1:0-1354 GCA_042219835.1 Paenibacillus elgii | reverse complement strand
GCACTGAAGGAAAAGAAAGCTGATCCGGCAGACCGGTGAAATTAGATCATAGAAGTAGAATTATGACGTAAATGGCAGCTAATCTACGTCGATAACGCCATTACGGCGCAGGATCTTTCGTATGTGACGAAGATCAACACAGATGAAACGTCCGCTAAACGCGGGCATAATTACATCACCATTTTCATAGATCCGGAGCAGAAGAAGCTGCGTATTTTAGCTAAACTAAATCAACTAAGCTCCGCCCTCGATAGCAACTGCGCAGAAGAGCTGCCTTTATGGAAATAAGGGCTCGATTGCGCTCTTTGTTTTTTACTATATTGTAATTTTTTGAGTAATATATTATTATTGCAATATATTTACTATTCATATAATTCCAAGTACTATAAGTGGATAAATAGTTCTGCTATGATCCGCCGGCCATGCGATCAGTTTAACGAAATCGTTTACATTTACATCAAGTTCCCCGCATCGCACCATGGATTTCAACAGCTGCAGGACACGGGAAACATGCGCGAAGTGTCCGTTCCTCTACTTGACTCTTTCAATTCTACCGATATCCAGATCGCTCATTGATGACATTCGCGGACTATTGGCATATATAGACTCTTTACGAGTTTATATAAAATATAGGATAGAAAGGAGGATAGACAATACTTACAAGAGCTTCCACACACGGATTCACAGCTCTATTTTAAGGAGGTTTGATCGAACTGACGATTGTGAACGATTGCGAGGGTAATAAATAATCGTAGTGTCCTTAGTATCCTTACCGACCCCAAAAATAAGGAGGTAACAATTTATGATACAGCTTCGTTTACCCCACCATTCTCTATTCAAACTGCTCGTTGCCAGCGGCATGATGCTGCTAATGGCCGTAGTCATGCTGCTGTTCTCGGATCGGGCTTTTGCCCATGGTTGGGTCGATTCGCCTGGCAGCCGCGCCTATTTGTGCTTTCTGAAGCAAAATAAGAACTGCGAAGATGCTGGTTATAACAGGAACAACATAGAAACGCAGAAAGGGTTTCCGCAGGCCGGGCCTGCCGACGGCAAAATCGCCAGCGGAAACGGACGTTATCCGGAGCTTGATCAACAATCCGCTACACGTTGGAGCAAGGTACCGATGACGGCAGGAACGAAAACGTTTACATGGACGTTGACCGCCGCTCATGCGACATCCAGCTGGAAGTATTACATTACGAAGCAAAACTGGGATCAGAACGCCCCGCTCAGCCGGGCATCGTTCGACCTCACGCCGTTCTGCTCGGTAAATTACGGCGGAAAGAAGCCTCCTACGACGTATTCCGATACGTGCAACGTTCCTAGCCGGACCGGATATCAAGTCATTCTGGCG
>JBHJMN010000131.1:0-1370 GCA_042219835.1 Paenibacillus elgii | reverse complement strand
TAAGGCTGGGCTGTGATGGGGAGGGAAAATTGCAGTACCGAAGGTCATGAGTTCAAGCTGCCAAGAAAAGCCTCTAGCCAGGGAGAAGGTGCCCGTACCGCAAACCGACACAGGTAGGCGAGCAGAGCATGCTAAGGCGCGCGGAAGAACTCTCGTTAAGGAACTCGGCAAAATGACCCCGTAACTTCGGGAGAAGGGGTGCCTCGGTAGGGTGAATAGCCCGAGGGGGCCGCAGTGAAAAGGCCCAAGCGACTGTTTAGCAAAAACACAGGTCTGTGCGAAGCCGCAAGGCGAAGTATACGGGCTGACGCCTGCCCGGTGCTGGAAGGTTAAGGGGAGCGGTTAGGAGTAATCCGAAGCTGTGAACCGAAGCCCCAGTAAACGGCGGCCGTAACTATAACGGTCCTAAGGTAGCGAAATTCCTTGTCAGGTAAATTCTGACCCGCACGAATGGCGTAACGACTTGGGCGCTGTCTCAACGAGAGATCCGGTGAAATTTTAATACCTGTGAAGATGCAGGTTACCCGCGACAAGACGGAAAGACCCCATGGAGCTTTACTGCAGCTTGATATTGGACTTTGGTACGATCTGTACAGGATAGGTGGGAGCCTGAGAAGCATGAGCGCCAGCTTGTGTGGAGGCGACGTTGGGATACCACCCTGATCGTATCGGAGTTCTAACTTGGTGCCGTGATCCGGTACGAGGACAGTGTCAGGTGGGCAGTTTGACTGGGGCGGTCGCCTCCTAAAGTGTAACGGAGGCGCCCCAAGGTTCCCTCAGAATGGTTGGAAATCATTCGAAGAGTGCAAAGGCATAAGGGAGCTTGACTGCGAGACAAACAGGTCGAGCAGGGACGAAAGTCGGGCTTAGTGATCCGGTGGTACCGAATGGAAGGGCCATCGCTCAACGGATAAAAGCTACCCTGGGGATAACAGGCTTATCTCCCCCAAGAGTCCACATCGACGGGGAGGTTTGGCACCTCGATGTCGGCTCATCGCATCCTGGGGCTGAAGTAGGTCCCAAGGGTTGGGCTGTTCGCCCATTAAAGCGGTACGCGAGCTGGGTTCAGAACGTCGTGAGACAGTTCGGTCCCTATCTGTCGCGGGCGTAGGAAATTTGAGAGGAGCTGTCCTTAGTACGAGAGGACCGGGATGGACGTACCGCTGGTGTACCAGTTGTTCCGCCAGGAGCACGGCTGGATAGCTAAGTACGGAAGGGATAAGCGCTGAAAGCATCTAAGCGTGAAGCCCCCCTCAAGATGAGATTTCCCAGTATGTAAGACCCCTTGTAGACGACGAGGTTGATAGGTTCGGGGTGGAAGCGCGGCAACGCGTGCAGCTGACGAATACTAATCGGTCGAGGGCTTATCC
>JBHJMN010000130.1:0-1413 GCA_042219835.1 Paenibacillus elgii | reverse complement strand
TTACGTTCCTTTCATTTTCCGCACTCCGAAGGTTGGCACAATAATTGCATTACTTAGGCTCAGAGCAATCATCTATCGTCATGTAATATCAAAACGAATAGAAAAAGTTGTAATTTGTAAGATATTGTGGCAATATAATATCTATGAAGAGCAAATTGGTTAAAATGAGGTGGCATTCATACTTTTTGAGGAAACAAGGTCAATCTAAAAGTGAGCAAGCTACTACTACGATAAGCCAATATTTTCATAAATTATTTTTAATTGTATCACTCCTCACAATTATTTCTAGAAGTAGCCCCTTAGATCATGAAAAAAGACTCCAGATCATGAATTGGGAAGAAGATTTGCGTGTTCTCTCCCATGAACTAACTTCTAGACACGCAGATGCATTTTTCAAAATGACTAAGGAACAATTCTATGTCAAAGTTGAGGAAGTCAGGGCGCAAATTCCCAATTTAACTGCATCTCAGGTAATCGTTAAATTAATGGAACTTGTAGCTTTGGTTGGAGATTCTCATACAACAGTACAGCAAACATCGACTTCAATGCTCCCCTTTTCTTTGTTCAATTTTTCTAGTGGGATTTATGTTGTTAGCTCAACTCCTGAATTTCAGTTTTTAATTGGCCAAAGGTTAATAGAAATTAATGGTTATCCTATCGCATCAGTTAAGGAAAGGTATCGTGATATCATTCCACATGAAAATGAATATTGGGTTTCATATCAGTTTCCTAAATATCTGAAGAATCTTAATCTTATGTACGGACTTGGCTTTAATCAAGGTAATCACGAGAATCGTTTTATGTTCCAGAATAGTCAAGGAGGAGTACAAGAAGTTCGAATTAGTTCTGGGACGGAAGTCGAAGATACTGTTTTTTTCAGTAAAATAGGCAAAGAAGTTCCTTTGTTTTTGTGAAATCAAAATGAAAACTATTGGTATGAGTATCTATCGAAAAATCATACGTTATATTTCAAGTATAATCGATGCTTGGAAATGAAAGAAAAGAGTATTGCCAATATTACGGATATGATTATGGATGATTTAAGGAAGCGCGAAATCAGAAAGGTTGTTTTCGATCTTCGATTTAATGAAGGTGGGAGATCTGACCTGCTAGAGCCACTCATTGAAAAATTGCGCTTCAATCAAAACAGCCGTTTCAAAGTGTATGTAATTATCAATAATGGTACATTTTCGGCTGGGGTGAGTACAGCCATCTCTCTAAAAAATAAACTGAATGGAATTCTGGTAGGGGAACCAACCGGTGGAAAGCCGGATTCTTTTGGTAACGTGGCTTCATTTGTTCTGCCACATACTAAACTCATGATTTCATATTCGACAAGAAAGTTTCATTTTATCGGAAATGAGAACATGACCTCCTTGTATCCTGATATACCTCTAACCTTGGACATTAAAG
>JBHJMN010000013.1:0-126452 GCA_042219835.1 Paenibacillus elgii | reverse complement strand
TGCTTGTTACGCTTGGCATTTCGTTCTCATTTGTTCAGTTTTCAAAGAGCTTTCGTCACTTTTCTGTTCTGCCGTGACAAGATCTAATCTTATCACATCAGGACGAGCTTTGCAACTACTTTTTTTGTCAGCCGCTCGTTCAAGGCTTACTGCCTCTCGCGGCGACAAGGAATAATGTATCACAGATGCCGGGTCGAATGCAACCACAAATTTTGGCAATTGTAAATCGGGCCAACTCTGCGATAAACAGTGCACCTTTTAGCTAGCATTTTATAGTACTTGCCGAGAATGAAAACCGCCGCGCTCCTTTTCCGGAACCGGCGGCTTCCTACTGCACAGCGTGAAGCGTAAACTTAGACGTCTCCTAACAACTGTCGCAGCTCCTTTTCGTTATCAATAATGCGGATGCCCAGTTCTTGAGCTTTGGTCAGCTTGCTGCCGGCGTTCTCACCGGCGATGACGATATCGGTCTTCTTCGAAACGCTACCGGTCACCTTGGCGCCCAGCTTCTCAAGCTTCTTGGCGGCTTCGTCCCGCCCCATTGTAGTGAGCGTACCCGTTAAGACGACTGTTTTGCCGAAGAACGGACTGCTTTCGTCGACGATCGCAGGCGCCTCTTCGCTCACCGGCTGTATGCCGGCGGCAAGCAATCGTTCAATGCTCCGCTGCATCGCTGGATCGCGGAAAAAGCCAACGATGCTATCCGCAACGATGCCGCCGATATCCGGCAGCGTGATCAGCTCCTCCGGCTCCGCCTGCATCAGCTTCTCGAGACTGCGGTAATGCTCCGCAAGCTCCTTGGTCGTCGTCTTGCCCGTATTTGGAATGCCAAGAGCATATAGGAACGATGCCAAATCGGGCTGCTTGCTTTTCTCGAAGGCGGCGATCAAATTCTCGGCCTTCCTCGTCCCAAAGCGCTCAAGCTTGATCAAATCGTCGAAGGTCAAATAGTACAGATCGGACGGATCGCGTACGTCGAGCGAATCGTAGAGCTGCTCGGCCGTCTTCTCACTGAATGTCTCGATGTCCATCGCATCGCGGGAGGCAAAATGAGCAATACGCCCGACAAGCTGCGGACGGCAGTCCACCTTATTCGTACAGAACAGATGCGGACCCTTTTTCTCCAGATCGTGTCCGCACGAAGGACATACCGCCGGAGGCACGATTTCGCTTCCGTCGGCTTCCTCGGTTACTTTGCCGAGAATCTCCGGATGAGGTAAGCCTCCGGCGCCTTACCGCGTATGCGCGGCAGGTTTCCAAAGACTCCCTCCAGAACCGTACGTACTCCTCTCAGAGTATACGGCTCGCCACCTTGTCAATCTAATCTTCCGGCGTGTAGGTCATCGTGACACCTTCTACAGAGAGCGAGAGTCTTTCTCCTTCTCGCTATCATGAATTGTTCCCATTTCGCTTTACCTTTCAAGTCCTTGAGCTTTTTTACGTGGTGCATCTCGATTTCGGTTTCTGCTTCGCACCATTCGCATTTGTTCGCTAGCAACCGGTCAACTAAGCTCGATCTGCCTGAATAGATCAGTGTATTAGGTTCTTTGTCAACGTCCGGAGCTGCAAGCGGGTTCTCGTGCTTTGAGAAGCTTTCGTTGAAAAAGAATCTAATCTTTTCGCCCTTCTTTGTCATGTATCTCACCGCGAACTTCCCGTTCACCCTGTATTTGTCGATAACTTGGCGCACCGAAATTTGGTACTTCCTCGCGAATGTTTTGTACATGCTGTATTCCATAATGTAATGGAATTGGTTAAGGACACTGACATTGTTGGCAAGACGGTAGTAGTTGTACAACCCTCTTATTTCTGAGTTGTAGATGCTAACGATCTCAAGGTCGTCGTTATCGATTAGATACTGTCTATGGATGGATTTCCATGACCCGTCATCTTTGGCTGCTAGCGCTCCCAAGCTTCTCAGCTTTCCTTCCCAAGCCGCCTTGGGAAGATGAAGGTAAGGTTTATAGTTTCTTGATCTCCCGAATTTACTAAGCGTTTCGTCTCGTTGAACCGAGATTCCATATCCTAGGAATTTTGCGAATTTCGATGAGTGAGTGATAAGGGTCTTTTCCATTGAGAGTTCGAGTTTAAGGTTTTCCCTTAGGAACAGCGCCGCATCTGCTTTAACCTTTTCTGCCTCTTCCTTAGAACCAATAATGCCGATCAAGAAGTCATCTGCGTATCTAACGTAGATAATTCTTCTAAATTCTTCGTCCATTGGGTCTAAAGCTGGAATGACCTTGATTCTTTCGTTTATCCGATTGATTTCTTCGGTGTACTCCGCTTTTTTGGCTTCATCCCAAATTTCCTTGTTTTTCTCAAGCGTCCGTTGATATGATCTTCGTCTGCTTTCGATAAGCCGATATTCTGGATTCCTCTTCCGCTCCTTACCAGCATTAAATTCCTTCTGGTATTTACTCATATACCTGTCAAACTCATTCAGGTATATGTTCGCCAAGAGCGGACTCACGATACCTCCTTGCGGTGTTCCACTGTAGGTGCCGTGATATTGCCAGTCCTCCATGTAACCTGCTCTAAGGAATTTCCAAATTAATCGGATAAACTTCTCATCTTCGATTCGCTTTCTAAGAATTTCGATTAGCTTAGCATGGTCGATGTTGTCGAAGAATCCTTTAATGTCTCCTTCTACAAACCATCTTACTCCAGTGAACAGATTCTTAACTTGTTTAAGCGCTGTGTGACAGCTTCTGTTCGGTCTGAATCCATGTGAGGAGTCCTTAAAACTACCTTCGTAGATAGCTTCCAGAACCATTCTAACGACTTCCTGAACGAGTTTGTCGTCCACGGATGGAATCCCAAGCGGTCTTTTGCCACCGTTCTTCTTGGGGATGTATTTCCTCCGCGCGGGGTTCGGCTGATATGATTCATTTCTGATCTTAGCGATGAGGCTGTTGATTCTGCCTACATTCATGCCGTCGATGGTTTGTCCATCGGTTCCCGCCGTCATGCTGCCTTCTTTAGGGGCAACCTTCCGGTACGCTCTCAGGTAAAACTCGGGATTGTACAGATTCCTGTACAAGTCACGGTATTTGTATTCCTTATCCTTTGATTTGGAAGATAGACTGTTTAACACTACTTCTGGAATTCTCAAGAGCCTCGCGCCCCTTTCCATTTCGTATTAAACCGGACAAAGCTGTCCTCCTTCGCCATGTAGTGGGCTTTCCCTAGAGGCGCTACCCTCGTTCAGGTGGAGAACATATGTCACCATATGCTCTGACGACCCACCTTACCACCTCGAACTACTACGAGGACTCTGTTACCATATCGGGCTACAGTTACTCCCGACTTAGGTAATCCCCATTTACGCTTCAGAGACACGCGCGTTACAGTGTCGGATGTGCCGTTCGTCCTTTAATCTCTGATTGAGTTTGCCCAGCTTTTGACCATCTGATTAACTATGTCATTCCAACAGTTAATCCATTATACACCAATGGAATCCCAATCGGCGTACCTCAGCTGTCCGACTTTCTCGCCTACCTGGTCGGAGGGAACGTTAACCCTGCTTGGACTGGCATTCAAGTAATTCAACCTTCATCCTCATCTGATAACTTTTCACCTTGCACTTCAGTAGCGCCATGGTAGTTAGGCGACTTAGTGCTTTGACCAACATGCTACACTCCCTCTTCGGTTTCCCTCCAAGATAAGTTGGCTGGTGACAGGCTATGATGGCTGGCCTGCTGCTTGCGAAGCAGATTCTGCTGAAACGCCTTTATGGGCGCACAATGACGTCGTTGGAACGCCGGATGTAGACAAGACTGCCTAACCCGAACTTTAAATTTTTGCGTTCGATATCGTCCATGTTGTTTAGCGTACAATTCTGTACGGTTACACCGCCGATGTCGACGGCTTCCACCCGGGCGAGCGGCGTCACTTTGCCGGTCCGGCCTACGTTCCAGCTCACGTCGAGCAGCGTCGTCACGGCTTCTTCGGCTTCGAACTTATAGGCTACCGCCCAGCGCGGGAATTTGTCGGTATATCCGAGCACTTCGCGAGTGCGCATATCCGTTATTTTCACGACCAGTCCGTCAATCAGAAAATCAAGCGTATTGCGCATGGCGACCAGCTTCTCCAGCTCTTCCTCCACCGCGTCGATGCTGTCGACGAATTTGACGAACGGGCTGACTTTGAACTGGTTGTCGCGCAGGAACTCGACCATTTCCTGATGATCCTGAAATTGCAGTGAGTCGGCATAGCCGATGTTGTAAAAATAAGCGTTGAGCTTGCGCTCCGCTGTTACTTTCGGATTCAGGTTGCGAAGTGCGCCTGCGGCGGCATTGCGCGCGTTTTTGAGCGGCTCGGCCGCGGTCGCGTTATAGGCTTCGAGTACGGACAGGTTCATTATTCCTTCGCCCTGCACTTCGATAATCCCGTCAGTGTAAGGAATGCGCAGCGGCACGGAACGGATCGTCTTGACATTGGCGAGAATCCCTTCGCCGACGACGCCGTTGCCCCGGGTGGCCGCCTGCACGAGCTCGCCGCGGTCGTAGGTCAGATTCAGCGTCAGGCCGTCGAATTTCAATTCCACGACAAAGGATAAAGGCGGCAGCGGATCGTCCGGATGCTGCGCACTGTAGTCGTTCACCAGCTTCTGGACGCGCGTATGCCACGCCATCAGATCGTCGTGGTTTTGCGCCTTGTCCAGACTCCAGAGCCGGGCATGGTGCCGGTGCGGTTCGAAGCCTTTGAGCAGCTCGCCGCCTACCCGCTGCGTGGGTGAGTAAGGCAGCACGGTGCCGGTTTCCGCTTCCAGTTGAACCAGCTTATCATAGAGCGCGTCGTATTCGGCATCCGTGAGAGAAGGCTGATCCAGCGTGTAGTAAGCGTAATTGTGTTTATTGATCTCTTCGATAAGCGTCTTCATCGTTTCCAAAGCGTCCGGCATCGGAAATTCATCCTCTCATGGCTACGGGATATAATAAGGTTGCCTGGCGAATTTAGCTCTGCTTGGTGATCGGCGCAAATTTGGCCAGCAGCCGCTTGACGCCCACGGGGGCCGGGAAAGCGATCTGCAGCTCGGTGTCGTCGCCCGAGCCCTTGATGGCGACGACGACGCCGGTGCCCCACTTGCCATGCGACACTTTGTCGCCCATGGCAAAATCGGTCGCCTGCGCCGCAGGGGCCGCGGCTTTGGGCGTTGCGCCTCCCGCGGCGGCGGCCGGGCCGCTGCGGAAGCTCACGGGCGTGCGGCCCGCCTGTGCGGGCGCGCCGCCGAAGCCTCCGGCACTGCCGAAGCGGCGTTCGCCGCCGGCCCACGCCGGGGTTGCCGCTCCGCCGCGGCCGAAGCCGCCGCCGGCGCGCACGGTCTCCAGGAGCTCCTGCGGCAGCTCCTGAAGGAACCGGGACGGCGCGTTCGCCGTCGTCCGTCCGAACAGCGTGCGCATCCGGGCGCACGTGAGGAACAGCTCCTCCTCGGCACGGGTGATGCCAACGTAAGCGAGGCGCCGCTCCTCCTCCAGCTCCTCGTTGTCCATCAAGGCCCGGCTGTGCGGGAATACGCCTTCCTCCAGGCCCATGACGAAGACGACGGGGAACTCGAGTCCTTTGGCGCTGTGCATCGTCATGAGAACGACGCCCTGTTTTCCCGCTTCCGGGTCCTGATTCATCGAGTCAATGTCGGCGATCAGCGCCAGATCGGTCAGGAACGAAACGAGGGATTTATCCTCGTTGCGCTTCTCAAAGTCCATCGTCACGGACAGGAACTCGTCGATGTTCTCAAGCCGCGCCTGCGACTCGATCGTGTTTTCCCGCTTCAGCTCCTCACGGTAGCCGCTCATTTCAAGCATTTTCTCCGTCAGCTCGGTGACCGACAAATAATCGACCATCCGGTACAGGTTCTCGATCATGTCCCGGAAATCGGCCAGCGCGTTGCGGGCCTTAGCGCCGATCTCCATGCTGTCCACGTTCTCCAGCATCGCAAACATCGATACGCCGAATTGCCCCGCCGCTGCCCCCAAACGTTCGACCGTCGTATCCCCGATGCCCCGCTTCGGCACATTGACGATCCGCGCAAAGCTGATATCGTCGTCCGGGTTCGAGATGAGCCGCAGGTAGGCGAGAATGTCCTTGATCTCTTTGCGGTCGTAGAACTTGATGCCGCCCACGATCTGATAAGGAATATCCGATTTGATCAAAATTTCCTCGACGACCCGGGACTGCGCGTTCGTACGGTACAATATGGCATGGTCGCTGAACCGACGGCCTTTGTCCACGTTTTTGCGGATTTCGCCGGTGATGAAGTAGCCTTCCTCATGCTCGGAATCGGCTTGATAAAGCCGGATTTTTTGCCCTTCGCCCTTGTCGGTCCACAGGTTCTTCGGCTTACGTCCGGTGTTGTTGGCGATCACTTTATTGGCGGCGTTCAAGATGTTCGAGGTCGAGCGGTAATTTTGCTCGAGCATAATGGTGGTGGCGTTCGGGTAATCTTTTTCGAAATCGAGAATGTTGCTGATATCGGCCCCGCGCCAGCGGTAAATCGACTGGTCGCTGTCGCCGACGACACAAATGCGCTTGTATTTATCGGCCAGCATCCGGCACAGCATATACTGGGCACGGTTCGTATCCTGGTATTCGTCGACGTGAAGGTACTGAAACTTGTTTTGGTAAAAATCGAGCACCTCGGGCACTTGCTGGAACAACTCAATCGTGGTCATGATCAGATCGTCGAAATCAAGCGAGTTGTTGGCCTTCAGCTTGCGCTGATAGGACGAGTACACTTTGGCGACGATGCCGTCGAAGTAATCGCCGATCTTGCGCTCGAATTCCTCCGGTGTCAGCAGCTCGTTCTTGGCGTTGCTGATGGCAGCCTGGACTGCTTTGGGCTCGAATTTTTTCGAATCGATGTTCAGCTCTTTCATGCAATTTTTGACCACGGACAACTGGTCGCCCGAATCGAGAATCGTAAAATTCGACGTGAAGCCGATCCGCGAAATGTCCCGGCGCAAAATACGTACGCACATCGAGTGGAAGGTGGCTACCCAAATATCCTGCCCCTGCGGGCCGACGAGGGCACTGACGCGCTCCTGCATCTCCCTCGCCGCTTTGTTCGTGAACGTAATGGCCAGAATGCTCCACGGCGCCGCTTTGCGCGTCGCGATCAAATAAGCGATCCGGTGCGTCAGCACGCGGGTTTTGCCGCTGCCCGCCCCGGCCATGATCAGCAGCGGCCCGTCCGTCGTTTCTACGGCGCGTCTTTGCTGCGGGTTGAGCTTTTGAATCGCTTTGTGTATATCGATAGGTTCGTTAATCATGATTCTTATTTCCTTTCTACCGCGTTTCCATTACCGCCGGGACCGTAGCCAGCGCCCGTTCAAGATCATCGTACACCGCGTTGCCTACAACGACGGTATGCGCCGCCTTGGCCGCCTCGCGCGCTTTCTCCGGGCTGTCGATGCCTCCGCCGTAAAACAGCCGCGACTGGGAAAGCAGCCGCTTCACCCGGCCGACCAGCTCCATATCGCCGAACACGCCGCTGTACTCTATATAAACGATCGGGCAGCGGAACAAACGGTCGGCGATGCGGGCATAGGCCTCCACATCTTTCGCGTCGAGCTGCACGTCGGCTTCGGTCAGCTTGGCCGCCGTGGAATCGCCGTTCAATATAATATAGCCTTCGGGAACGAGCTCGTCCCAATCCAGAATCGCGCCGTACTCCTTCAGCGCCTGCTGATGACGTCCGACGATCCACTGCGTGTCCCCGGCGTTCAGCACGATCGGGATCATAAACAAGTCAAACCCCGGCACGATCGCTTCCATGTCCGACACTTCCAAGACGCACGGCACTTCATACCGGCGGATGCGCGCCAGCAGGTCGACGGTGTTGTCGAAGGTGACGCCGGACGAGCCGCCGACCATCACCGCATCGGTGCCGGAGAGGCAGATGCGCTCAAGCGCTTCGTCGCCGATCTCCCGGTCCGGGTCAAGTTTAAACACATGCTTCCATTCTTCCATACGCAAATGCAAAGAAATTGCCTCCTGTCGGTTAAACGCGGCAAGCCCGCCGCCCCCGGAAAAGGAACGTTCGGAGCTGGTTCATCCTATCTCAAGTCAAGTCTATGCGAGCCCGCGCCCGGTGTCAATGAAGCCTGCGGGGAACAGCTCTTCTTCCTATTATACCATAAAACAAGTAAGGAATAGGAATGCTTGTTCGTCTGCCTCGGACGCTTGGCCGGAACCTTTTTCCAAAGTCGGCATACAAAAAACAGACCAGCGTGTAATAGACACCAGTCTGCTGAAAATAAAGCTGTTTGGGCGCTTCAAGAGCGGGTCTTGAATTCACTGACGATCAATCGGTTGCCTTGCACGCTGTAGGCTGACTCATGATGCATGACGGATTCGCTGTAATCCTGCTTCGACCTGCCGGTCAGGCTGAGCTTGTACTGCCCCTCGGCCGGCTGCGCTTTATGCAGCTCGTACTGCCCCCATTCGCTGCGCAGGCCCAGCATGGCCTTGGTGCTGTTCGCTTGGTACGTTCCGATCCGGGGGTCCCGGCGGTAAAAGTAATCGATCATCCGCCGCGCCATGTCGGGTGTATATACTTTCCCCAGCTGCGTCTGCATCTCGCGCATGGCGTGCTCGTCCATCTCCCCGGTAACCGGCGAAGACAGCACCTTATGCGTCCAGTCGTCCACTTGCTTAATCCAAGCGATGATCTCTTGATCGGACTTGTTCATGATTTCTTTTCCCATCGGCGGCGGTTCGATTTGGCTGAACGTCTGAAGCAGCCGCTCGCGGCCGACCGTTTTTTGCAGCGTCTTCATATCGGTGGCGTGGCGATCGGGCTCCCTTGTACAGCCGCACAGAAGCGCGGCGGCCAGAAGCAGTGCGACAATGATTTTCACCCGGATGATGCCCCTTCCGTGTTGGCTTTTTTTTCGTATTATGGTTCAAAAACGAAAAAATATACCAAACCTGCGGAGGAGTCCCAGGCGATGACCTTGCTTGTGAGGATTAAGCGTCTCGTCTCATCGCTTACAAGCTCTTCATCTGGGCCATGTAAGCGCGGCGGGTGAGCAGGAAATACCCAAATTGCAGTACGGCAAAAATGGAAATAACCAGCGCGCCGTAAGACCATACGTTCATCGAGAGCAAATTCGCCAGCGTCTTGTAAGCGAAAGTCGCGTGAGCCGCGCCTACGACAACCGGGAGCAGGAACAGCAGACCGATCTGTATGTTAATGATCCGCCGGACTTCAGGCACGGACATCCCGATCCGCATGAGCGCGTGATATTGATGGTCATCTTCCTGCAGCTCGGTGAACAGCTTGAAACACAATATGCTCGCCGAAGCGACAAAGAACAGGAAGCTGATGAATAAACCGATAAGCAGCGTTAATGACGAGCTTTGTTTGTTCGATGCGTAGATGGAGGCGGGGCTGGCGTAAAGCACGAAGAAAAACGAAAACACGACGATCAGAACCTGACAGGCGGCCAAACCTTGTTTCACCAGACTTGCCGCTTTAATGTGACCGTTCACAACGTCGGGGTGGTAGATGAACGAACCGAATATATAGAAGACCATAACGGAAAAAGCGCTGCTCAGAAAAAATGCGATGTACCGGTGCCAATTGCCTTGAATATTTTTAAGGGCGAGCTGTCGGAAGTTCATCGAAATTCCCTCCCAGCACGCTTAAGGTGTCCAAAATTTGCTGAAAAAAAGCTTGACGGCTCGCGCCGCGGCGAATTTCCGAGAAAAGCTTGCCGTCTTTGATGAACAAGACCCGCTTGCAGTAGCTGGCGGCAAACGGATCGCGCGCTGGTCCAGCTGTACGACTGCCGCGATTAAGCCCACATTGATCCAATAAATGACGATAAATCCGATGCGGTCGGCCACAAAGTCGCGAAAGCTCATCCTTCGCCCTCCCAGGAAGATTGAAGCCGGTAGCCTAGGCCGCGGACCGTCTCGATGGCGCGCGTGATGCCGAGCTCCTCCAATTTTTTGCGCACCCGCGTCACATTCACCTTCAACGTATTTTTTGCAAGACTCGGTTAGCGGCGCTTGATGCGGCTCCATTTACACGAAAATCAAAATTGGATATGATAAATACGTACCGTTTAATGAAATTAAGTTTTATCTGACGAAACAACAATGAAGGAGGCATCAGTCATTATGGAAGCTCACGAATATACAGGGATCGACCATGTTCAGTTGGCCGCGCCGGCCGGATGCGAAGAAGAGGTGCGGGCTTTTTACGGAGAGCTGCTGGGAATGCGGGAAATTCCGAAGCCCGAGCCGATTCGGGCGCGCGGCGGCGTATGGTTCGGCTGCGGCCCTCATGAGGTGCATATCGGCGTGCAGACCGACTTCGCTCCTGCGTCAAAAGCGCATCCGGCTTTTCAGGTCAAGGATCTCGGAAAGCTTAAGCAAGCGTTAGCGGAAAGGGAAATCGTCATCCGGGAGGACGTGCCGCTGGAAGGCATGCTTCGCTTTCACTGCCTGGACCCGTTCGGCAACCGTCTTGAGTTCGTTCAGCGCCTGACATGAAATGCGGCCCGGGCGGCCGTTCCCGGAAATAAAACCGTGCGCAGAAAAAAGCCCGGCGGAACCTGGAAGGTCCAGTCCGGGCCGGGCTAGAGCGCGCTTACATCATATATTTGCTGCTATGGGTCGTGCCATGCTGGGAAGGCGACTGCGTTTTACTGCGGTACGAGCCGGATTCGGAAGCTTGGCCCGACGTTGACGCTTCGGCTCCCGAGGAGACGCTGCCGGCAGAGCGGACGGAAGACGACGGGGCATAGCTTGTATTGTGCGAGGACGTGGTCTCGGCGTAAGTCTCATGCCCGCTGCTGTATTTGTTATTGTTGTAATCTTGGACTGACCTGGCCGAGAAATAGTCTTGGTTGTCTGTCCCGGTGACGGAGGATTTCACGCCATATTCGTTGTTGTGCGCCCCGGCAGAGGAGGAAAGCGAGCTCCCGAAGCTGGAACCGCCCACTTGACTGAGGCCCGGATTATAGGCGCTTGCTCCGCTCGTTTGACCCGCCCCCGTGCCGGTTAAACCCGAACCGGCCGTTGTGCCGATGCTTGAACCGTAAGAGCTCGAACCGGTCATCGTATGACTGAGGCCGGAGCCGGTCGTCTGGCCGTAAGTGCCGCTCGGAATCGCAGTAAAGCTGCTGCCGCCGTAAGGCGAAGCGGTCGAGGAAGTCGCAGTCGCGCTGCCGGACGGATAGCCCGTCTGATGCACCGGCGCTTGGTAGACCGGCTGGGCTTGCAGGTAAGCGTGCGGCTGCTGATGGGCGGCGCTTTGTGCATACAGGTTTCCGCCTGCATAAGAGGCCTGCACCGCCTGGTGAACGACCGAATGGAGCTGCTCGGTCTTGCGAAGCTGCTGCTGGAGCTCCTGCTGCACTTCTTGCTGGGAAGCCATACTGATAGAGCCGTATCCACCCGATTGAGACAACACGCTGTACAGCTCGGCCTGATCCTGCAGCGTCTTTTGCGTCAGCGATACAAAGGTTTGGCGAACCGCGGGATGCGTTGCCTCCAATGCGGCGGTCGTATACTCGCGGGCTGTGCGCTTAAGCTCGGACAAGACGAGGTTCGCGACATCCTGCTCGTTCAAGTGAAAGTGAAGCGGCTGGGTCTGTGCCGGCTGGAGACCGGAGAAGTTTTGCTGATACATGTTTACCGCACCTCCTTATGGTTGCCCTAGCGGGTGGTTTGCGATTGCTGCTGCAGCGTACGGAGCAGTTGGTCCGTATTTTGCAGACGGTCCTGCGCGATTTGCGACAGCTTCTGCTTCAGCTGCGGATTCTGGCTTTCGGCTACGCCTTGAGCTGCAATTTTGGCGAGCAGTTCCTCGTTTTTGAGGCAGTCCGTAATATAGGAAAGCTCCTTCGTGCTGACCGTTCCTTGCTGTTGACCTGTAATCATCCCAATCCTCCTCCTTCCTTGTTGGCCTTAGATTTCCCAAACGGTGGGAAAATATGTATGACAGTCCAATTTATTTTTCAGTCATCTGCTAAAACAAAAAGGACGCCATACCGGGACTGCGAGTCCCGACAGACGTCCTATTGCTTTATTTCTGCTCCTTCGGCGCTTCTTGCTTCGGCGCCTCTCCTTGGGGAGTCTCCGGCTTGGCTGGCTCCTTCTTGCTCAAATCGGCCAGCTCCTGAATGCTCGCGGAAGGAACGGCGAAGGCCCATTCTCCGCCCTGCTTCGCGATCCAGACGTTATCGCCCTCGACGGCTCCGACGTAAACGGAGGAACCTTCCTTGCCTCCGGCGGACGCATCGGCTTCCTTAATCTCCATGCGCAGCTGCGGCTTATCCAGCCCCTTGATCTCAGCGGTCCGCTTAGCCGGCTGCTCCGAAGTCAGGAACGCCATTTTGTCCAAAAACTGGCTTGCATCCGCGCCCTTGAATTCCTTGTCGCCGAGCTTCCATACCGCCTCGTACGACTTCTTGTCCAGCTCGGTTTTGGCGATCGTCCAGGCCTGGCCTTTCCAATCGAACGTCAGCGATCGGACTTGCTCGTAGTTCAGCTTAACCGGACTCTTTTCCATAAAATCGGTCTGCTGCTTCGCCAGCGCATTCACCGTAGATTCGCTAAGCTGAAACACTTCCGGCGAAGAATTAAACTTCGCATAATAAAATCCTTGAACGGCGGTCTTGTCGCCTACGGACAGCGTATTCGCCGTGCCGCCTGAGAGATTCACCGTAAACTCCCGCTTCGGCTTGTCGAGCCCGAATTGAGCCAGGTCGGTCGGATTGGCATCGACGGTTTTTTCTTTCTTGGCCCCGTTGAACGAATCGACCCAAGCTCCGGGGGCATAGTCGTTCAGCGGAAGCGGGGACGGCTTGGTCATCGCCCATTTGCCGTCCTTCTGCCGCATTTCGATGACGGTATCGCCGTTTTTGATCGTGTAGCTCGCCACATCTTCCTTTTTCACCGTGACAAGCGCCGGCGCTTCCGGCTTCTTCTCTTTGAAGAAGTCCTGACTCGATGCGTACCAGAAGCCTCCGATGCAGATAAGTACCAGAACGAGCGTCGGAATTAACCGCTTCATCCTTTTCTCCTCCTCCACCAAATCACGCCGCCCGCGATCAGGAAGAGGAATGGGAAGACCAGCACCGTGCCGTAGAAAATCATATTCCCCTGCCCTGCGGTCAGCATCGCCGTCTGGATGGCGTCGCCTTCGCGCGGACGAATCGTGACTTGATTTTGCTGCTCCTGCAGCCAACCGACCGTATTCAGCGCAAAGTCGCGGTTGCCCTGCTGCGCAATGACGCGGTCGTCGAACAACGTCGAACCGCCGAGCACGACGGCCTTCGGCTTCTTGCCCTTATCCTCGACGACGTAACCGAGGTTGAGCGGGCCCTTCACGTCATTTGCTTCCATGGTGCTGCGGCTGCTGTTGGCGAGCGTTTTCAGATCGGTCTCGCCGTAGGCTTGATTCGTCGTCTTAAGAATCGACGTTACCGGAAAGTCCGCTACAGGCTGATCCGCGTTCAGCGAGACGGCCAAGGTCATCATCGTCAGCAGATTGTACTGCTGCAGCTTGCTCGTAATGGTATGGCTGCCGTATTCCGGAATGATCGTGAGCGGATCGTACAGCATGCTCTGCTTCGGTTCAATCGCGACGGCATGCTGGTCTTTAATGCCGTAAGCCGCCATGATCCCGTCAATATTTTTCCAATTCGTTGCCATATCTTTATTGAAGCCCAGCGCCAGATACAGCTTACCCTTGCCGTTCAAATACGTCTTGATCAGCTCAGCTTCCTTGTCACTGACATCGTTTTCCGGTCCGATGATGAACAGCATGCTGGCGTCATCCGGGATTTTGCCCTCTCGCAGCAGGTTAAGGTCCTTCACTTCATAGTTCTCGCCTTCAAGACCGCTCCGCCACAGGTTCATTCGGCTGAGTGGAATTTCGTTATGCCCGGAAAGGAAGTAGACCTTGCTCTTCTCCTTGTTGTTCAGATTGACCAGCGCCTGCGTTAGCTTTTCCTCGCCGCTGAAACTGTACTGGCCCGGCTGCTGCCCGGGCAGAAACATATCGTAATAATAGATCGTTTTCTTCTGGGTGCCGCTTTCCACCACGAGTGTCCCCGACGGGTCCACCTCGTACTGCTTGGCGATCGCCGGTTGTTTGATCATATCGTATTCGTCAAACGTAATCTTGCCATTCCGCTTCTTGTACTCCTGAACCAGATCGACGACTTGCCGCTTGATGTACGGATCGGTTTGATCGCTTGTCAGCGATATGATGTGCACGTCTTTATCCAGCGCCTGAAGCGTCTGGGTCGTCTGATCGGACAGCGTAAATTTTTTATTTTGCGTAAGGTCGACCTGAAGGCCCTTAACCGAATTCAGAAAAATGGTCAGCACGATGAAAATGCCGATGACCGCCAGCGACAGCACGGTCGCGTTCGTGCCGCGAATCCACTTGTTCACTTTGCCTTTCCCCCTTCTGCTTGGACTTCTTCCGCAGGTGCGCGGAAGCTCGGACTTGCGCTTATCTCCACCGTTTTCTTTCAAGCACTTGAATGCTGAGCACGACGAACACCGCAATGAACGTCACATAGAATAGGACATCGGCAAAATCAAGCACGCCTTTCTGAAAATCCACGGTCCGGCCGACGATCGAGAAGGTGCCGAGGTAGTCCTTGACTTTGCCGCCGATGGTATCGCCAAGCCATTCGATCGTCCAGAACACAAATAGAAGCGCAAAGCCCGCGATCCCCGAAACCATCTGGTGGGCGGACAGCGAAGAAGCGAACAGGCCGACGGACATCATCGCCGCTCCAAGCAGGAACATCGCGAGATAAGACATCCACAGCACAGGCTGGTCCAAGGTGCCGTAAGCGCTCAGAATCAGAGGATAGATCAGACTGCCGACGACCAGCAGCAGCTGGACGACGAGCGCCGCCAAATATTTTCCGATCACGATCTCCGAAATGCTTGCTGGCGATGTTAACAGCAGCTCGTCCGTGCCCATCCGCAGCTCGTCGGATACGAGACGCATCGTAAGCAGCGGAATGATGAACAGGAAAATGAACGAAACGGTGCCGAAAATCGGCCGGACGTCGACAATATAAGGCGGGTACAAAAAGTTCACGCTGAAGAAGTACCCGGCAATGACGAAAAAGAATGCAAACGCCGCATAAGCGATCGGCGAGTAAAAATACATCTGCAGCTCTTTCTTAGCTATAGCCAATGTTCTACGCATGAGGAACCGCCTCCTCTGCTTCCGGTGTCTGGCCGCCGTCCGCGGCCGCCGAATCCAGCGACTCGTTCGTCGTCAGCTTCAGGAAGATGTCCTCCAGACTGAGGCTCTCCTTCTTCATCGACACAATCGGATAGCGTTTATCGGCCATCCGGTAAAACAACGTTTCACGAATGTCCGTCTTGTCCACCGAGGCGACAACGACTTTGACCGTTTCGTCTTCGGCGGTAACGGCTGTGTCTGACGCCGCTGCTTCGGTGTCGGCCGATGTGGTCGGTTCGCCCGTAAGCTCCCGAACACTGCCGACACCGGGGGTGCCCCGCAGCCCAGCCAGCACCGCTTCGCGCGGGCCCTTGACTTCAAGCGAGACCTCAAACGTCTCGCCCATCGTATTCGCAAGCTGATCGGGCTGGCCGTCCAGCACGATGCTGCCTTGGTTGATGATCAGCACCCGGTTGCACAGCGTGTTGATCTCCGGCAAAATGTGCGTGCTGAGCAGCACGGTATGATTCTCGCCCAGCTCGCGAATGAGCTGGCGAATCTCGATAATCTGCTTCGGGTCGAGGCCGGACGTCGGCTCGTCAAGCACGAGCAGATCCGGGTTGTGCAGAATCGCCTGGGCGAGACCGATCCGCTGCTTGTAGCCTTTGGACAGGCTGCGGATAATTTGCCGCTCGCGCCCCTCCAGACCAAGCCGCTCGATCACTCCTCCGATGCGCTGCTTCTGCTCCCTCACCGGAATGCCGCGCAGATCCGCGATAAACTGCAAGTACGCCCTAACGCTCATTTCGGGGTACAGCGGCGGCGTTTCGGGCAAATACCCGATCTTCTGCCGCGCCTTCTTCGGATGGTCCGCCATGGACATTCCGTCAATCGCGATCGTGCCGTGCGTCGGGTTCAAGTAGCCCGTGATCATCCGCATCGTCGTCGTTTTCCCGGCGCCGTTCGGTCCGAGGAAACCGACGATTTCTCCGCGGTTCATCGAGAAATCGATGTGCCGGACCCCTCTTTGGTTCTCGTATAATTTACTAACTTGTTTCACCTCAAGCACGTCATACCCTCCCATCTGACAAATGGTTTCCTTACTAACATCCATTTCCATCTTGCGTGCCGCTTAACCTGCTTACAGACCAACAACAATATACAAACCAAACAATAATAGGAGCTTAACCGAAGCTGAAAATTGGATTAAAAATTTGTGTCCGAATTGTGAACAACCCTCTGCATCCACCCATCCATCAAACAAAAAAGCCTCGCCGTGATCCCAAGACGACCGAGTTCCCGAGATCACGCGACGAGGCATATTTATTTCGATGATAGATCCATAAACGAAAAACTTACTTTACGAGCTGACCGCGGGTAACGCCAAGCTGATTCGTCGCTTTCAGCGTTTTCCACACCTGCGTGCCGCCGATCTCCCCGCGCAAAGCGCGGTCGTAGAGGCCAAGCACCTCGCGCACCTTCTCCGCCGTTTCCTCCAGAAATTCGACGCGGTACGAAGATACGCCAAGCTCCATAAAGTTGGAAAGATACTCCGCCCCTGATTGATCGATAGCGTTGTACACCGTGTTGCGGCAGCCTTCGTCGACCCGCACCGGATGCGAGAAGCCGACGCGGTCGCGCAGAGACGCCCGCTGCTCCTCGCACGGGCGGCCGCAGTTCGTGTAGTCCGTACCCGGACTCATGAATGTACAGTAGACGCAGTGCTCGGTGTGGAACATCGGCAGATGCTGGTGGATGACGATCTCCAGCTTCGACGTATCGGTCCGGCGCAGCAAATCGACCATTTGCTGAATGTTCAGGTCGTAGGACGGCGTCACGCGCCGGAGCCCCGCTTCCAAAAACAGCGCCGCCGCCTTGTGGTTGGCGATATTCAGCGAGAAATCGCCGATCAGCTCGGGGCGAGCTTCTTCCGGATGCTCCGCAAAGTATCGCATGAACCAATAAACAGCGCCCGTATTGCGCACAAGCACAGCATCGGGGCCAAGGTTTAAAATGTTTTTGAAATAACCCGTTTCGCCGGGCATGTGAATGCGCGGCGTCGCCAGCGAAATGCGCTTCCCTGCGGCGCGGGCAGCTTCCACGGCGGCCGGAAACTGCTTGATGAACTCGAAATCGGCATAGACGAGGTCCACGTTCAGCTTACAGGCTTCCTGCACCTGCTCAAGGTTCCGGCACAGCGCGGTCAGCGACGGCCGCGCCTTTGAGGCGGTTGCGGGCGCCGCAGGGGCGTCGCCGTAGACGTCCGCGCGCCGCTTGATGTAAGCGCGCGGGCGCTCGCGCTCCGCAAGCAGCAGCTCCGCCGCCTGACGGCGCATTTGATTCAGCTCGCGCATCGGCACGATCAAGTCGCCGCTCAAATGCACGTCGACAGCCTCCAGCGCAAAAATTGTCCCGCCGAGCCGCCCGAACTGCTCCTCGAACAGCGCCGCATCCATCGGCCGTTTCTCGGCAGGCACCAGCGGCAGCTCCGATTCGACGGTCACGGTATGCCCGGCCGCCACGTCGGTCCAGACGCTCTTTAGCGGCTGACCGGCTGCTCCCGTCACCTTAACTTTTACCGGAAAGACGCGGTACGGCTTGTCCGTCTCGAACGTCTGGCGGAGCCGCTTGTCCAGGTGCGGATCGTTCGTTTTCCAGATTCGGTCGCCGACATGCACCCGGCTTAAATCGACGTCGCTGCGTCCCGGCACGATCTCGATCAGCCCGCCCGGCGCTTCGCCTTCCAGCTTCACGCCTTTGCGGCGCAAATCGTAGACGCGGCCCCCTTCTTCCTTCTTCGTCGGGTCGCCCGCGTCGAAGCAAATGCCGTCCCCGCGCTTCAGCGGCGCCTCAAGCTCGCACAGCACGCCGTCGCGCAGCACCTGCTTCACGCGCCCTACATACACGCCGCGGCTCTTCGGATACGTGCCTTCCACAAGCTGTTTGTTGTTCGTACCCTGTAGAAATCCGTGCGTAAACCCGCGCGAAAAGCTCTGCTCCAGCTCCCGCAGCTCCTCCTTCGTCGGCTTCGGATTGTCGCCGTCAAAGTAACGGTCGATCGCGCGCCGGTACTTCGCCACGACATTCGCCACGTACTCCGGGCTCTTCAGCCGGCCTTCGATCTTGAACGAGGTAACGCCCGCTTCGATCAGCTCCGGAACAAGCTCCAACGCCGCCAAATCTTTGGGCGACAGCAGGTAGGCCACATCGCCCATCGGCTTCTGCTCTCCGTCGACCATCAGATCGTACGGCAACCGGCACGCCTGCGCGCACTCGCCGCGGTTTGCCGAACGGCCGCCCCACATCTCCGAGGTCAGACACTGCCCGGAATACGAAACGCACAGCGCTCCGTGCACGAACACTTCCATCGGCAGCTTCGCCTGGTCTCCGATCTGCTTGATTTGCTTCAGGTTGTTCTCCCTCCCAAGCACGACCCGCTCGATATCGAACGGCTTCGTGAACTCAACGGCTTCGGGCGACGTAATCGTCATCTGTGTCGAACCGTGAATCGGGAAATCCGGCGAAAGCTCGCGGATCATTTTCACCAGACCCAGGTCCTGCACGATCACCGCGTCGACGCCCGCATCGATACAGGCCTCGATCAAGGATTTCGCGTCCTTCAGCTCTTCTTCAAATACTAAAATATTGAACGTCAAAAAACCCTTCACCCCATAGCGGTGCAGGAACGACATAATATCCGGCAGCTCGTCCGTATGAAAATTGTTGGCCCGGGCCCGCGCATTGAATTTTTCGACCCCGAAAAAGACGGCGTCCGCCCCGTTCGCCACGGCAGCCCGCAGGCAATCCCAATCTCCCGCAGGCGCCAGCAGCTCAATATCTGATTTGCGAAGTTCGCGCATGTTGAATTCATTCCTCCGAAAAAAACACTTTTCCTCCTAGTGTACCAGAAACAGGGGCGACAAACCATGGCAAGCCCTTGCCAGCTTACGCGAAAATTAAATAAATGGAAATGTCGAATAAAGAGGAAATTTGTCAGATTATGACGAATTATTGAAGGTACTCTACTTGTTCGAAACGATCCGATTCGGAGGACGCGATGTTCAAAGATTTCATAACGAATGCGGCGCTGCTGGTGACCTCGTTTTTTATCATCGGCCAACTATTCAAAGACTACCGGCTGAGGCCGTCTTCTTCATGGAAAATGAAGGCGGCGTTAGGGGTTTGCTTCGGGCTGCAGGGCATCCTGCTTATGATCTACAGCGTGCGCTTGAACGAGTCCGTCATCGTCGATCTGCGACATATCCCGACGGTCGTCGCCGCAATGCAGGGCGGGCCGATTTCCGCTGTCGTCAGCGCGATCATCATCACTTCCGGAAGAATCGGCCTGTTCGGTCCGTCCTACTCTGCCATCGTCGCCGCGATCCTCATGCTGCTGATCGGCATCACCTGCGGGGCGTTGGCGCGGCGCCAAGTCATGTCCTTGCGGCGGTTTCTGCTGCTCAATACCGTCGCGATGATTTACGTGTCCGCCGCGATTTCCCTTAACCTCCACATTCACGGTTTGCTGCAGCAGCTCACGAGCGTTCTGGCTTATCATTGGGTCATATCCACCGTTGTCGGGCTGCTGTCCGTTTATGCCTTTCTTTACATCGTCCGGGCCCATGAATCGACCAAGAAATTGCAGGAAAGCGAAGCGCGCTACAAGCGGCTTATGACGGCTTCGCCGGACGCCACCTTTGTGCTGAGCCAGGATCGGATTGTCTTTATCAACGAAAAAGGGGTCCGGCTGCTGCGGGCCGCCACAAGAAAAGAACTGCTCGGCCGGTCGATTTACGATTTCTTTCATCCGGACAACCGCAATACGGCTTGGACACACTGTCAAGACATCCGTTCCGGCAAAGCGCAGCCCGAGCTGATCGAGCAAAAACTCGTTTGCCTTGACGATACCGAAATCATTGTGGAGCTGTCCGTATCGCCTACGGTATATAAAGGTAACGCCGCCCTACTCGTCACGCTAAGAGACATCACGGGCCGCAAAACGACCGAGCGTCAGCTGCAGGAAGCGCTGAGCCTTCTGCAAAAGCAGTCCGATCTCGACGGTCTGACGGGCATCGCCAACCGCCGAAAGCTGGACGAGCATTTGGCCAAAGCCTGGTCGCACTGTGCGGCGAACCGTTCTCCGTTATCCGTCATTATGTTCGACGTGGATCATTTTAAGGCCTACAATGATTCGTATGGGCATTTGGGTGGGGATGAGGTCCTGCGCACGATTGCCTTGGCGGCCAACGCCGTGCTGCTGCAAAAATCTCATTTTATCGCGAGGTACGGGGGCGAGGAATTTGCCTGTATTTTAACGGAGGTTGAGGCAGCGGAAGCTTACGAATGGGCGGAGGCGATCCGGATGGCCGTAGAACGGCTCGCCTTGCCGTGCAAACCGTCGGGCGAAAATCAATATGTTACGGTCAGCCTGGGGCTTGCTTCTCTCGTGCCTGACGCATCCGCTCCCCCCGAGCAATTGATCGATCTGGCGGATAGGGCGCTGTATCAAGCCAAGGCCGAAGGCCGCAACCGGACGGCATGCTATGGCAGTATCGACAAGGCATCCGATTAAGAAAAACAGGGCCTTTGCCCTGTAAGTGCGTCATCGTTTGGAGGCCGCCCGGAAAGCCTCGGCAAAACGCGCTGCCCCGACAGCGATGTCCTTCTTGGAAGGACGCGCGAACGTAAACCGCACATGGCCGCTATCCGGCCCGAACACGCTTCCCGGCACGAACAGCACGCCGCGTTTGATTCCCTCGTCAAGCAGCCTCGCCGCCGAAATCCCCCCTGCCAGCTTTCCCCACAGGTAAAGTCCGCCGTCCGGCCGCTCAAACGTCATTTCCCCTTGCAGATGCATATCCAGCTCCTTCATCAGCAGCTCACTCTTCAGCTTCAGCACGCGCCGGACCCGAAGCAGGTGCCTGTGAAAAAAGTCGGAAGCCAAAAACCGCGCGGACAGCCATTCCGGAAGAACGCTCGGTCCCATATCCATCTGCTGTCTGGCTGCCGAGAGCTGACGAATGACGGTGTCGGGGCCGACCAGCCACCCGGTTCTTAGTCCGGGCGCTGCAATTTTGGACAGGGAGCCGACATACAGCACGACGCCTCTCGTATCCATCGCTTTCAGCGGCACCGGGGGCTCGTCCCGAAACGCGGCCAAGCCGTACGGGTCGTCTTCGACAATCGGGACGCCCAGCTCCGCTGCAACTTCAAGCAGCCGTTTTCGGCGATCCGGACGAAGGGTGCGGCCCGTTGGATTTTGAAACGCGGGATTCAAAATGAGCATACGCAGCTTGTCGTTACGTATGCGCGCAGCCAGCTCGTCGGACCGTATTCCCGCCTCATCCGCCGGCAGCGCGACTGAACGCAGCCCGGCGCTCTGCAAGACATGGGACGAATAATGATACGACGGAACCTCAATGCCTACCGCATCCCCTGGACGCAGCAGACAGCGCACAATGAGATACAGCGCCTGCTGAATGCCCGATGTGACAAAGATCGACGAGGCGGTCGCATCCACCTGGCGGTAGGCGCGCAAGTAGACGGCGAGCGCTTCCCGAAGCGGGTAAAACCCTTGCGGGTCCGTATACCCCAGCGGTTCCGTGAGCGGCTGCTCCCGCATCAACTGGCGGAACGCCTCCATCGGGATCAGGTCCTCTGACAGCTCGCTGCCGGCCATATCGACGACCTCTGCGCCTTTCCGGGCTTCCTCCCGGACTTTGCGAAGCAGAGGAGAGCCTGGCGGGGGACTTTGCTCGGTGTAGGCTTGCCAATCGACGGCCGGCTTCGGCGATTCCTCCCACTTTCGCAGGCTGACCCGGGTCCCGCTCCCTTTCCTGCGGTCGATCAGCCCCCGGGAACGCAGCTCTTCGTACGCTTGAATAATCGTGCTGCGGTTGAGCTGCCACTGCCCGGCCAGCTTGCGCTCCGGAGGCAGGATCGAGCCCGGCGGCAGCTCCCCGAGAACGATGCGCCGTTCGAAATAATCGGCAATTTGTCGGTACATGGGCACGGGGCCCAGGCGATCCGGTTTCCACATGGTTGGTCCCTTTCCTTTGCCACGATCTGGATTACATGTAGTATGTGTATAACGCAAAGAGCAGATAACCGCCGAATAGAACAACGGCATAAATCCATGTCAGCCGCAGCAGGTTTTTCCCCGTTCTCTGGTCGTAGGTGGGGTTGCCTTCTTTATTTTTGGCCGATACGCCCACCACAATGGTAGCGATCAGCGCGAACAGGACGATAACGAAGATAAGCAGATACAGCATCCATTCGTTCATAAGAGCTTCCGTCCTTTCTTCTATAATAAAGGATCATCTTCTCGAAAAGGATGTGTCCTACTCTTACTTTACATGAGAACGAATGCGGCGTAACCCCCCAATCAGCCGCTTTTCCACCCATCCAATTTGTCGCTCTTACCGCTATTGGATGGGTAGGTTTACGGGGGCACGCCGATCCCGTCCGGACCGCGCAAAAGTTAACAAAGCCCGCCATCCATGCTATAATGGCAAGGTAATCTAGCCTAACGAACAATGAGGAGATTTTTTTGATTCGACAACGAGCTTATCGCAAGGCGGCGGCGATTGCGATTGTTGCAATTGCAGCCGTCGTTCTCGTCTACCTGCTGACAGCGAACAAAGAGCTGAAGGTGCGCCTGCTGTACGCCACCGCGAGCGGCGCTTCCGATCCGACCGCCTACGCGCAGCTGCGGCAATCGCCGGTCGTCGGTCTGGAGCTGGAGCGGCAGGAGCTGAGCCGTCTGAGCGCGCGCGAGCTCCGGTCTTACGATTCGGTTTATTTGGACCCGTCGCTGCACGGGAGCATGACAGACTCCCAGCGGGAGCTGCTTCAAGCTTACGTCCGGGAAGGCGGGCATTTGTTTCTTGAGAACCCGTTTGCAGCCGATTTCGACCCCGGTTTTCTCGGAGCGGGACAAGTCGTCGACGTCCCCGCGCCGGCCCGCGGCACTCTTGGAGCCGGAGGCGGAAGTCCGTCCCTCTGGTCTTACCCGGATGTCGATGCCAACCTGCAAAACGTCCAGCAGCTGCTTCGGTCGTTCGCAGACAGCTTCTTCCGGCACGATACCGAAGGCAGCTTGAGTCGGTTTTCCTGGGGAAAAGGGCTCGTCCCTTCCACGGCGCAGACGCTCGCTTCCATGAACGGCATCTCGCTTTATACGTTGAACCGGTACGGGGAAGGTACGGTGTTTTTTAGCGGCACGCTGCTGCCGAACCGGTATTTTGTGACGGGATATGATCTAAACAGCGGCATGGACCCGAAGCTTGGCTTCGAGAAGCTGGCGGCGGACACAAACGCGGCCAAGAAGCCGACCCCGGACGCGCTGTATTTCGATCGCAGCCAGCTGCCGCTGGCGCCGTACTTCCATTTTACGTTCGCAGCCGGGAACGCCCTGCTGCGCAGCGAATACGCCGCATTCGTTTCCAAGACGAAGCTCGGCTACAGCGTCAAAAAGTCGTACGGGCCTTACGGCCGTCCGGCGATGGCATATCAGAACCATTTTGAGGCGCTGGAGGCGATCCGCGACGGCGAAGGCATCCAGTGGGCGGAACTGCTCAAGAAGTACAAGCAGATTCCTTCGTTCTCGCTGGTCCGCTCGTCGTTCACGTGGGGCCGTTGGCAGGAATCGGTCGTCGTCCACTTGAATACCGGAACGAACGACAAGCCCGCCTTCGCCGGCGAGACGCCGAATTCGTTCTATTCGAGCGGCACGCGGCTGTCCGCCGACGGCGAGGCGATCCGGCTGGCCAATTATCCGGATTACCGCTCGCTCGGCGATCCGATCACGCTGCCCTACCGCGCGTACCCCGCACTGGCCGACCTTACCGGCGACGGCCGGCCCGACCTGATCGTCGGGTCGGCCGACGGCGGATTGTACGTTTACCGGAACGCCGGTGAAACGGAAGGAGCCTACGCCGGGCAGCAGCTCCCGGCGGAACTGAAAGCGCCCGCAGCGTTCGCGCGGCGCGAGCCCTTGCGGCTCCCAAGCGGGGAGCCGCTGAAGGTCGGATCGTACGCCAGCGTGGCGGCGGTTGATCTGAACGGCGACGGCCGGCCGGATCTGCTGATCGGCCAGCCGGACGGCACGCTCGCGGTCGCCTATGGCGAAGCCGGCGGCGCGTTCAAGGCGCCCGCCCCGCTGCTGGCGGGCGGGAAGCCGATCCGCGGCGCGGCGCCGATCGCGCCGGCCGTGGGCGACGTCACCGGAGACGGCGTCCTCGATCTTGTGATCGGGGATGCCGACGGGCAGGTGACGCTGTACCGCGGCTCGCGAGCTGCGAACGGCGCGGTCGCCTGGCACGCAGGCGAAGCGCTGTTCAAGCTGTCCGCGCGGTTTGCGGCGCCGTCCGTCCGCGACATGAACGGGGACGGCAAAGCCGACCTCGTCGTCGGTACCGGAGAAGGCAACCTGCACGTTTTCGTTCAGGAGAACTCGGGCGACGGGCGTACCGTTTGGGTAGACAAAGGCGTCATCGAAGCGGCGACCGTCAACCAGCTCGGCAACCATGCGCTTGTCGGCGGGCACAACGCCGTCCCGCTCTGGTACGACCTGAACGGGGACGGCAAGGACGATCTGATCGTCGGGCAGCTCGAATTCGGCATCCCGTCGACCATCGACGATCCGAAGTTCCCGTATGCGGACCAGCTGAACGAATTTATCCGGTACACGAAAGACAACCGTCTGGAGCTGTACCCGCACATTTTTGTCCATAGCTTTACGAGCGACGCGCAGGAGAAGCAGGAAATCGCGCTGCATCAGAAAGCGTTCGAGAAGCTCGGCATTCCGTGGGGGATGACCGGTACGAACCAGCATACGTGGCGGATCAACAATCCCGACCGCAGCCAGACGCTGCGCAACGAGCGGGAGTCCGGCATCTGGTTCAACTTCGGCTTCAAGCCGTCGCATATCAAAGCCGATCCGCGCCTCGGCGTCGAGTATAACTGGGGCCTGCCGTTTCTCATGACCGATGCGTCGGGCGAGCCCGACTTGAGCAAGCCGATGATGCTGAATACCCCGGCGCCGGTGCTGCGTGCGGACTCGCATTATTCGACGAAAGATATTTTCGAAGCCTACGCGGCGCTTGACCTGCCGATCGATTATTTCGAACATATCGAGTACCATTTCCCTACCCGCGTGCCGGAGCTGCTGGAATTCGTCCGGTATTTGGATAAGCTTCGGGACGACTATAGCTATAACTTTATGACCGAGCCCCAGATGGCGCGTTCGTTCCTGAATGCGATGACGACTCGCGTCGAGCTGTACCGGCCGTGGCATGAGGTCGTCACGGACCGTGTCAAGAAAATGCTCGGCATGACCGTCGAGCCCGGCTTCCGCGTCAAGGCGATCACCGCCGATGTTCCTGCGCAGGCCGCCGAATACCGCGGCACGCTCGGCCTTGTCGTCGACCGCGGGCAGCCTTATGCGGCCAAGCAGGCGGTTACCGATGCCGAGGTGCGCGATACGCGCGGCGGCAAGCTGTACCTTGGCGTCCCGCAGACGGCCGCCATCCGGTTCACCTCGCCCGAACGGGCGGAGGCGCTCGGCAGCGGGCCGCATCTGATGCGCTCGAACGTCCCGTACGAGCTGCAAAAATCCGCAGACCGCTGGACGCTGAAGCTGAACGCGCCTGGCATGCAGCAGGTTCAGATTTACAGCGCCGAGCCGCTGACTATCGAAGGAACCGGGCTGACCGTCGACCGGGACGAAGCGAAAGCGACTTATACGGTCACGCATTACGGCGATCCGGTGACGCTAACCGTTGCCAAAGCGGCTCGTTAGCTTGCATTGAATCTTCACGCGGACGGTTGCGGCGGGGCCCCCAGGTCCCGCAATCGCCGTCCTGCTTTTATGCCGGTATCCTTTGTAAGCCCGGCACCTGTCGCTTGATCTTAATTTATCCAAGGAGGCTTACCCATGCAGGAATTGCTTGAACAGCTTGAAGCGCACATCAAGAGCCGTTACGAAATCGAAGACGATGACGACGATTTTTCCGTAGATGTACACTTGTTCGATTATGGATACATTGATTCTATCGGAGCGACAGCGCTGATCGCGCATATCGAGAAAACGTATGGCATCCAAGTGACGAATCAGGATTTAATGCTGTACCCGCTCAACACCGTCCGCGAAATCGCGACGTTCATCCACAACAAGAAAGAGAGGTAAGCCTATGGAATGCGTCGTATCTTTGGAGGGGCTCGTCCCCAGCCAGCACGGACAACTCAAATACGCCGCGGCGTTTATTGACGAGACGATCCGCGACATCCGGCTTGAGTCCGGGCACATTCATATCGTTCACGACTCCCCGAAAGGCAACGCCGCCATCGATGAGCAGGTACGCAAGCTGATCGACCGTTTCTCGCAAGGGGATTTCGGCTTCAAGGAAAACATCCTGTTCGAGCATAAAGCCGACACCCCGTACAAAGGCGATATCATCGCCGAGCTCGTCGACCGCAAAATTATCAAAGTGCTGGAGCCGGGCCTGTTTATTTTCCGCGAACCGTTCTCCAGTTTAATGCGTTTTCTCGACTACAGCTTCGTCACGAAAATAGCGAACCGTTTTGAAGGAATTACGGAGGAGCAGTACCCGGCCGTCATTCATTGCGATACGCTGAACAAGACGAATCACTTTACTTCGTTTCCGGAGCACATTCACTTCCTGTCGCACCTGCGCGAGGACCTCGACATCATCGAAACGTTCTCCCAATCGATTCGCGACGCCGGAGGCTGGAAGCAAGAGCAGCCGCTCGATCTGAACGCCAACCTGGCGAAGCCGCAATTCACGATGAACCCTTCGACCTGCTACCACTGCTACGAGGGGCTGCAGAACGAAACGCTTGAAGGCGACGGCGTGACCGTGACGGCCATCTCCAAATGCCACCGCTTCGAATCGCGTAATCATACGGATTTCGGACGCCTGCTTGATTTCAGCATGCGGGAGATCATCTTCGTCGGCAAGCCGGAGTACGTGAAGGAGAACCGGCTGCGGGCCATCGAATATTTGAAGGAGCTGGCCGTCGAATGGAACGTGGACAGCATGCTGGAAATCGCGAACGATCCGTTTTTCACGAACGACTTCCAAGTCAAAGCGTCCTTCCAGCGGAATCAAGAAATGAAGTACGAGCTCCGGCTGACGATTCCGAATATCAACAAGTCGATCGCCTGCAGCTCCGTCAACTTCCACAGCAACACGTTCGGCAATGCGTTCAATATAAAAATGGGCAAACGCAACGCGGTTACCGCCTGCGTCGGGTTCGGTATCGAGCGCTGGGCGTTCGCCTTCCTTGCGCAATACGGACTGGATGAGGCAAACTGGCCTGTTTCGTTCCGCGAGCAGTACCACGCATGGCAGGAAAAATCGCTCTAGCGCCATAACTCGTGATTCTGTGATTAATAACTAATGATCGCCTTCATTGGAAAGTGTGGGTTTTCCCGTTATGATCGCTTTTCTTCGCAAAAACAGCTTCGTGCTGCTGCTGTTGGCCGCTTTCGTGCTGTCGGACGTGCTCATCTCTTGGTGGGACCCGATGGTAACGTCGCGGCGTTTTTATAAGAACGATTTTACGAAGACGCTCTTTCATCACGATTGGCAGAATCGGGGGCCGGCTTTTTACGGCAACTCCGCGGTGACGGGGGCGTATATCGAGGCGGACTCGACCGCCAAGCTGATGGAGCTCGGGCTCTCCTATGGGAAGCTGACCGATCTGAAAGCGATTTTGGAGCAGCGGCGTTTCCAGGTAGAGGGACAACTTGTCGTCGGCATCGACGTTCATACGATGATCGACAGCCTGGACACGGACCCGACCTACCAGTGGTTCAAGCCTTGGTATCAGCCTTACGTCTACGCGTACCGCGACTATTTTCGCGATACCGGGACGGAGATTGCCTGCGGCTTGTACCAAGGGCTGCTGAAGCAGAACGCCGCCCGGTTCGAAGCATGCGCCCGCTTCCCGGAAACGTTGAAGCTGAGCACGTCCGACCCGCTTGCCTTCCAGCCGCGCTGGATCGACAAGGAGCTTTATTTCGGCCAAAAATCCGATGAGGATCTCCGCAAAAAGTGGGGCGAGTACGAGCAGCGGTTCGGCTGGATGACCAATCGCGATTTCAAGAACAATCTGGACGCGTTGGACTTCATCATCACATACAGTAAGCAGCAAGGCTTACCGCTGCGCGTCGTCTGGATGCCTTGGAACCGCGGCTACAAGCTGCCAGACTATATGCCCGCTTTGCAAGAAGAAGTCAATCGGCGTCTGCAAGCGGCCGGCGTGCCGATGCTCGATCTGCTGACGGCATACGAACCTAAATATTTTCACGATCTCGTCCATCTGAGCCGTCAGGAAGGCGCTCCGGTGTTTACGAAGGAGGTGGACGCATGGCTCGCTTCGCTCGCAAAATCGTCGAAGTGATCGTTTATCTCGCCATGCTCATCATGGTGCTGATCTACTTTACCGGTAAAGGATTGTTCATCTACGAAGGGTTCTGATCTTGTCTTGATCGGCGCAGGCCCCGATCGGTCCTTCCGTCCCGCTCCGGGCCGGTTTCCGACCCGCACGGGGGATGCATATGTTGGAGGAATCTTCGATGTGGTATTTAAATATGAACGCGGTTATGGCTATGACCGGCATGGTGCTCGTGCTTGCCTTAACCCGGCGATGGGCGGATAATAAGCGCCTGCTGCTGTTCGCGTTCAACCTGTGCTTTTTGCTGCTGTTCAGTACAAAGCTGCTCGCTTTTTACTTGGCCTACACGGCACTTAACTATTTGGCCTTTTTATTTCTCAGCCACACGTCGCGCTTTCGCAAGGGCTGGTTCATTCTGCTGATCACCGCCAATGTGGCCGCTGTCTGCTCGCTGCGGCTGTTCGGCATGGAAGTATTCACTCACCCGCTGTTCGACGTTGTCATTGTACTCGGCTTGATCTACAACGTGCTCAAGGTAATCGACGCGTTGTATTTCGCCTACTTCTTCGGCAAAGACGCCCGCGCGAAGGTTGTCGACTATTTCAACTATATTTTGTTCATCCCGACGTTCACTTCCGGCCCGATTCTTAAATTCCGCGATTTCATGGCGGATACGAAGCAGCCGTATCGATTGGATGCCGCACAAGCGGAAAGCAGCATCAAACGCATCATTCTCGGTCTGTTCAAAAAGATCGTGCTCGTCACCTGGATGACTGACGTATTCAACCACTTATCGGGGCAGGAGCTTTATACGCATCAATCGCTATTTTTGATGGTCTGGTTTTATGCCCTGATCTACTTCGATTTCTCCGGCTACTCCGATATTGCGATCGGCTTCGGACGGCTGATGGGCTACAACATTCCGGAAAACTTTAAGAAACCGTTCCAATCCCCAACGCTGACGCAGTACTGGCGCAACTGGCACGCCACGCTCGGCGACTGGTTCCGCGATCATATTTTTATCTTCTTCTCGCGCCAAACGCCAACCAAATGGACCGCTGCCGGCCTGTCTATCCTCATTATGGTGCTGATCGGGTTATGGCATGGCTTTAGCTGGCTTTACCTGCTGTGGGGCGTCTACCACGGCGTGTTGATCGCACTGGAGAATCTGCTCGGCAAAACGACGGTCAACAAGAAAAAAGTATCCCGGACGTATTTCTTCGCCCGCTGCGCGTTAACCCAACTGCTCGTGACAGCAGCCGTTATCGTTTACAGCGGCAAAAGCGATACGGTACTCCATATTTATCGCGGTCTCCTGAACTGGCCGTTCTAAACATAATAAAAGCAGCGTCCCTTTGCGGGCGCTGCTTGTTTTTTTCACAGCGAAACTCGCGAAAATACCTCAACTGGCATCGGATTGTTTCCCTGTCGTCTCCATCTCTTCTTCTTTGGCCGGGGCAGCTTGAACGTTGCATTGCAACTGGTTGGCGTTCGCTGTTATATGCAATTCCCCCACATATTGAAACACATCATCGCTATCCTTCTTATGTACATGCACACAGCCCGATTTCGTATTAATGTTGAGCGAGAGCTGATCGGGCAGCTCCACCAAGCAATGAAACCTTTTAAAGTTGTTTGGGAAACGCAGCCAAGTGCCTGAAACGGTTTCAACAATTTGTGTATCTTTGCTCATCTTACGATCCGCCCTTTCTTTAAAAAATTACCCCTTCCCTCCCCTATCCGAAGAGAATTATTTCCATTGTAAACCAATCAAAAGAAAAAGAAACGGGAACATTGTCGAGCGTTTTTATCGAAAGCAAAACTTGCCCATCGAACAAGCATTCGCTGAGCCGTATATTTTAAGCAAATTGCCAGAAAATAAGGATATCCCTTTGGAAGGAGAACGTGATTCCGAATGCTTAACACTCTTATCGCACTTGCGGCCATCGTATGCGTGATCTCTACCGTTGCGTCATTTGTACTGGCTCGAAGGCAGCAAAATAAGGAGTTTGACAAAAACACAGACCCGACAACAGTCAAGCATCCCGTCATGGCGAATCCGATGCTCATTGTTTATGTTCTTTTTCCGATCGTTCTGGTTGCCGGCGCAGTTATCTGGTCTTACTATTCCAAATAAAAGTCGGAGGTCGCTTCAGTGGATAAAACAACCTATTATGTTTCCGTACAGTCTAAAACAATCATGCAGCACCAAGGCGACGCAGCTTACGAGTTGGAGATCGAAGCCACGGCGGAGGAAATGATAAAGCTTAAGGAATTATTCGAAGACCTAGAGTATACGGAGGAACAAACCTACTCCAGAGCTCTTGTTCCCGGTATTCCCTATCATCATGATGAGGCAAACGATGCGTATGACCTCAATTTGAAAAACATCTATCAAACGCTGTACGGTCTGGGTACCGATGAAACCAAAAAGCATATTCAAACGATGAACGTTTTGGACTGAGTCGTGAACTTTTTAAGAAAAGGCGACACCTCGATGCGTTATGTCCGAAACTCCTACTTTGAGCCGTAAGCAATTAATGATATAATTTGGATGAGCGTTCTATTGTACGCGCGTTCATTTTGATTATTCTCGGAGGTGTCCCCATGAAATTAGGCGTTTTCACGGTATTATTCCAGCAAAAGCCTTTCGAAGAAGCGCTTGACTACATTGCATCCAAAGGACTGGACGCTGTTGAAATCGGCACTGGCGGCTACCCGGGCAAAGCGCATTGCGACCCGGACGTGCTGCTCAGCGATAACGGAAAGCTGAAAGCATTCAAGCAAGCGATCGAATCCCGCGGACTGACGATCAGTGCGCTCAGCTGCCACGGTAACCCGCTTCACCCGCAAAAAGCGCTCGCCCAGTCCGATCACGAAGCGCTGCTTAAAACGGTTGACCTTGCCCAGAAGCTCGAGGTGCCTGTCGTCAATGCATTCTCCGGCTGCCCGGGAGACTCCGATAACGCGAAATATCCGAACTGGCCGGTGGCTCCTTGGCCGCCCGATTTCCAAGAGATTCTTGACTGGCAGTGGGCCAACAAAGTGATTCCGTACTGGACGGAAACCGGAAAATACGCTTCCGAGCGCGGCGTGAAATTCGGTCTTGAGCTGCATGGCGGCTTCTCCGTCCATACTCCGGCTACGCTGCTGCGCCTGCGCGAAGCGGCCGGCGACGCTATTGGCGCGAATCTGGACCCGAGCCATATGTGGTGGCAGGGGATCGATCCGGTGCAGGCGGTGAACATTCTTGGCCGCGCTGGCGCCATTCACCACTTCCATGCCAAAGATACATCGATCGATCCGATCAACGTCAACCGTTACGGCGTCACGGATATGCAGTCTTACGCGAACATGCTGGATCGCGCTTGGCAGTTCCGTACCGTCGGCTACGGGCACGATCTCAAGACGTGGGCGGATATCATTAGCGCGCTTCGCTTAGTCGGTTACGACTATGTCGTCAGCATCGAGCATGAAGACGGCTTGATGTCGGTAGACGAAGGCTTTACGAAAGCAGTGCAAAACCTGCAGCAAATCCTCATCAAAGAGCCGCTTGGCGAAATGTGGTGGGTGTAAAGCCTTTCAAAGTTATGAAAAACGATGGAGCGCCCCCTCTACTCTGAGGAGGCTCGCCTTTTATATTTTTTGGAATCATCCTCTTGAAACGCCAAAAGGACAGCGTCCCGGGAGACCTGTCCTTGTCCGTGCATGTATGATCTTATTCGCGTCTCTGCAGCAGCAGCTTACAGCTTGCCCATCCAGCCCATAACCATAACTGCGCTCAAGGTTACGAATACGGCCAAACTAACCAGACCGAAGCCAATGGCGAACGGATTTTTCTTTTTAGCGCCGAGCAACCGGAAAAGGCCGATGGCAATAACTACCGTGAACAAGATCACGAAGATATCGAAACCGGAAAAGGTGCTCGTGGCTTTTGCCGCTTCTTCAGCCAAAAACATGGAGGGACCTCCTTCAATATGCGAAGATACTTAATTTCTATCTTATCTTGACTAGCTTGGAAGTGCAAGCGATTTATCCAAGTGTAACAAGTTTGTCAACATTTGCGCCGGGAAGCGGCAGGGCTTGACTTCTTCGGCGCTGCCCCCTTTGTGAGGCACTTCACTCAAGACGTGAAAGGCTTATTTGGCAGCCCTTGATGAACCGCGATTTCTCGAATCTTCCGCGTAAATATAAAATGCCCATTTCTTCTACTATTTATAACTCCGGCCATGCGGAAATTCGGTGCCTGGTCTTCACGCCTGCGACCAGAAGTACATTGCCGACATCGGCCTGCAAGGCTCAATCGTAAAAACGCCGCTCTCAAGCGAGTTTCCCGGCTTGGAGCAGCGTTTTTTCTATCCCTATGGGTCATCGAAGTTAGACAACCGCATCTTCCATTTCTTTCAGCCGTTTATAGTAATCTTCGGAGCGCAATTTGTCACGTTCGAGGATCGGTTTCAAGTATTTGCCCGTGTACGAGCCGCTTACCTTCACGACTTCCTCCGGCGTTCCGGAAGCAACGATGGTACCGCCCCGGCTGCCGCCTTCCGGTCCGAGATCGATGATATAATCGGCTGTCTTGATCACATCGAGGTTGTGCTCAATGACGAGGACGGAATCGCCGTTCTCGACCAAGCGGTGCAACACCTTAAGCAGCCGGTCGATATCGTGAATATGCAACCCGGTCGTCGGCTCGTCCAGAATATAGATCGTCTTGCCCGTGCTGCGGCGATACAGCTCGGCCGCAAGCTTCACGCGCTGCGCTTCTCCCCCGGAGAGCGTCGTCGCCGGCTGACCCAAGTTCATGTACCCGAGTCCGACGTCCATCAACGTCTGCATTTTCCGGTGAATGCGCGGAATGTTTTTGAAAAACTCGCACGCATCCTCAATCGTCATTTCCAATACCTCGGAAATGTTCTTGCCTTTATATTTCACTTCCAACGTTTCGCGGTTATACCGCTTGCCTTTGCATACCTCGCACGGCACGTAAACGTCCGGCAGGAAGTGCATTTCGATCTTGATGATGCCGTCGCCCTTGCACGCCTCGCAACGTCCGCCCTTCACGTTAAAGCTGAATCGGCCTTTCTTGTAGCCGCGCACTTTCGCTTCGTTGGTCGCCGAGAAGACGTCACGGATGTCGTCGAATACACCGGTATACGTCGCCGGGTTCGAACGAGGCGTCCGCCCGATCGGCGATTGATCGATATCGATGACTTTGTCGACATGCTCCAGTCCTTTGAACTCCTTGTACTCGCCCGGGCGAACCTTGGCGCCGTTCAGCTCTTTCGCCAACGTTTTGTACAAAATTTCGTTAATCAGCGTACTCTTGCCGGAGCCGGAAACTCCGGTCACGCAGCCGAATACTCCGAGCGGAAACTTCACACTGACGCCGCGCAGGTTGTTTTCTTTAGCCCCGCGGACTTCCAGCCACTTGCCGTTCGGCTTCCGCCGCTCAGCGGGAACGGGAATAAACTTGCGGCCGCTGAGATATTGCCCGGTCAACGATTGCTCGTCCTGCTTAATCTCCTCGGGCGTGCCTTGGGCAATTACCTTGCCGCCGTGAATGCCCGCGCCCGGGCCGATATCGATGATGTAGTCGGCTGCCAGCATCGTATCTTCATCGTGCTCGACCACAATCAGCGTATTGCCCAGATCCCGCATATGCTCCAGCGTCTGGATCAGCCGGTCGTTATCCCGCTGGTGCAGGCCGATGCTCGGCTCGTCCAAAATGTATAGAACACCCATCAGACTCGATCCGATTTGCGTCGCCAGACGAATCCGCTGGGCCTCGCCGCCAGAGAGCGTACCCGCTGCGCGATGCATCGTCAAGTAGTCGAGCCCGACATTGACGAGAAACCCCAGACGCGCTTTAATCTCCTTCAGGATCAGATGCGCGATCTGCGTCTCGCGGTCGGTCAGCTTCAGCGAGTCGAACCATTGCTGCGCTTCCCCGATGGAAAGCGAGGTGACATGCGCGATATTTTTATCCGCTACGGTTACCGCCAGCGTTTCCGGCTTCAAGCGGGCGCCCTTGCACTTGCCGCAAGGCTTGGCGCTCATGTACGACTCGATATGCTCACGGATGCCTTCGGAAAACGTATCGCGGTAACGGCGTTCCAGATTGTTCACGATGCCTTCAAAAGGAACCATCGCTTCCTTCTTATGCCCGAAGTCGTTCTCGTAGCGGAAGCGCACCTTCTCCCCGCCGGTACCGTTCAACAGCTTCTGCATTTGTTCTTTCGTCAGCTCGCTGACGGGCACATTTTTCGGGATACCGTAGTGCTCGCACACCGCCGCAAGGAACTGCGGATAGTAGTTCGATGTGCTGCCGGCCCATGCCTCGAACGCTCCCTCTTCGATGGAAAGCTTCGGATTCGGAACGAGCAGCTCCGGATCCACGATCATCCTTTGACCCAAACCGTCGCATTCTGGACATGCGCCGAACGGACTGTTGAACGAGAACATCCGCGGCGCCAGCTCTTCGATACTGAAGCCGCACTCGGGGCAAGCCAGATTTTGGCTGAACAACAATTCTTCCTGATCGATCACGTCCACGATGACGCGCCCCTCCGCCAGCTTCAAAGCCGTCTCCAGCGAGTCAGCCAGACGCGTCTGGACATCGTCCTTCACGACGATCCGGTCCACGACCACTTCGATCGTATGCTTTTTGTTTTTCTCCAGCTCGATCGTTTCCGACAGCTCGCGAAGCTCGCCGTTGACGCGCACGCGGACGAAGCCTTGCTTCTGGATATCCGCCAGCAGCTTCGAATGCTCGCCCTTGCGCCCCGAAACGATCGGCGCCAAAATTTGCAGCTTGGTGCGCTCCGGATATTCCATAATCCGGTCAACCATTTGCTCCACGGTTTGCGAGGTAATCTCGATTTTATGCTCCGGACAGTGCGGACGCCCGATCCGGGCGAACAGCAGTCGCAGATAGTCGTAAATTTCCGTCACCGTTCCCACGGTGGAACGCGGGTTGCGGCTCGTCGTCTTCTGGTCGATGGAGATGGCCGGAGACAATCCGTCGATCGAGTCAACGTCCGGTTTGTCCATCTGACCAAGAAACTGCCGCGCGTAAGCAGACAGCGACTCGACATATCTTCTCTGCCCTTCGGCATAGATCGTATCGAACGCCAAGGACGATTTACCGGAGCCGCTCAGGCCGGTCAGGACGACAAATTTATCCCGTGGAATGACGACGTCGATATTTTTCAGGTTATGCGCCCTGGCGCCTTTAATTACAATGTTGTCTCTGGCCACGTTTCGAAAGCCTCCCTTAACTACAGCTCGGCCTTCAATTCGAGCACGGCATCGCGGAGCTCCGCGGCACGCTCAAACTGCAGGTTTTTGGCTGCTTCCTTCATTTCCTGCTCCAACCGTTCGATCAGCGAGATGCGGTCTTTCTTGGACATCTTCGCCTGCTTCACTTCCGACAAATAGTCGGCCTTCTGCTCGGCCACCTTGGTCGCTTCAATCACATCGCGCACTTTCTTCTGTATCGTTTGCGGCGTAATGCCGTGTTTCTCATTATAAGCGAGTTGAATCGTCCGGCGGCGGTTCGTTTCCTGAATCGCCTTGTCCATTGAATCGGTCACTTTATCCCCGTACATGATCACGTGCCCGTTAGCGTTGCGCGCTGCGCGCCCGATCGTCTGGATCAAGGAGCGCTCCGCGCGCAGAAAACCTTCCTTGTCGGCGTCGAGAATCGCCACTAGCGATACCTCGGGCAAGTCCAGTCCTTCCCGCAGCAGGTTGATGCCGACAAGAACGTGGAACGCGCCAAGCCGCAATTCGCGCAAAATCTGCATCCGCTCAAGCGTCTTGATGTCCGAGTGCAAATACCGCACCTTGATGCCGATTTCCTTGAAGTAATCGGTCAAATCCTCGGCCATCTTCTTCGTTAGCGTCGTGACGAGCACCCGTTCGTCTTTCTTGATCCGTTCTTGAATTTCTTCCAGCAGATCGTCGATCTGACCTTTGGTCGGGCGCACCTCGATCACCGGATCGACGAGTCCGGTCGGACGAATAATCTGCTGCACCATCTCGGGACAGTGCTCCAGCTCGTACGGTCCCGGCGTCGCCGAGACGTAAATGATCTGATTCACTTTCTCTTCGAACTCCTCGAAACGGAGCGGCCGGTTATCCAGCGCCGAAGGCAGCCGGAAGCCGTGCTCGACGAGCACTTCCTTGCGCGCCCGGTCGCCGTTGTACATCGCGCGGACCTGCGGCAGCGTCACGTGCGATTCGTCTACGATCACGAGCATGTCGTCCGGAAAATAATCAAACAGCGTGTACGGCGTCGCCCCGCGCTCGCGGAACGTCAACGGCCCCGAATAGTTCTCGATCCCGGAGCAGAAGCCCATCTCCTGCATCATTTCGATGTCGTAGCGCGTCCGCTGCTCCAGCCGCTGCGCCTCCAGCAGCTTGCCCTCTGCCCGCAGCTGCTCCAGCCGTTCCTCCAGCTCCCGCTCGATGTTCACGAGCGCCCGCTTCATCGTCTCCTCATGCGTCACGAAGTGAGATGCCGGAAAGATGGCGATATGATCGCGCTCGCCGATAATCTCGCCAGTGAGCACGTTAATCTCCGTGATCCGCTCGATTTCATCGCCAAACAGCTCCACACGGATCGCTTGCTCGCCGCGTGAAGCCGGGAAAATCTCGATAACGTCGCCGCGTACGCGGAACGTGCCCCGTACGAAGTTCATATCGTTTCGTTGGTACTGAATGTCAATAAGCCGATGCAAAATGTCGTTGCGGGAACGCTCCATACCGACCCGGAGCGACAGCACGAGATCCCGGTACTCCATCGGAGAACCGAGGCCGTAGATGCACGATACGCTCGCAACGATAATAACGTCGCGGCGCTCGAAAAGCGAGCTGGTCGCCGAGTGCCGGAGCTTGTCGATTTCCTCGTTAATGCTGGAATCCTTCTCAATATACGTATCCGACGACGGAATATACGCCTCCGGCTGATAGTAATCGTAATAGCTGACGAAATAGGAGACGGCGTTGTTCGGGAAAAACTCCTGCAGCTCGCTGCACAGCTGCGCGGCTAACGTCTTGTTGTGCGCGATCAGCAGCGTCGGCCGGTTTAATCGGGCGATCACCTGGGCCGCCGTAAACGTCTTCCCCGTTCCCGTTGCGCCAAGCAGCGTCTGATGTCTTTTCCCTTCCTGTATGCCGTTCACCAGCTGCTCGATTGCGGCCGGCTGATCCCCTTGCGGTTGAAACTCCGCTACGAGCTGAAATTTCTGGTCGCTGTAGACGACTTCGTTCATTTTGCTCATCTGATCACCCGTTCATTAAAAAGACTTTGTTTTCCTTCTAAACTTTTATCTGCCATATTCCGATAAATAACTAAGCTTCGGTTGACGCGCATTCGACTCCGTTCGACGATTTCCTGAGATAGGAATATTTGTTCCCGTACATTATACCTTTTTTCTCTTGCTGTTGCAAACGAGTCTCATTTCCTATTTTTCCAAAGACGCCGCTTGCGCAAAACAAAAATAAAAGAAAAAGGATGCAGCACAACATAATTAGAAATCTAGGGGTGGAACGATAGTGGACTTGATTACATTAATAGGTATTATCGTAGGCCTTGGAGGTCTGGTAGGCGGCTATCTGATGGACGGCGGTCACCTTTCCGCACTGGTCGTTCCCAGTGCCATGCTCATTATTTTCGGCGGGACGATCGGAGCGGTCATGATCAGCTTCCCGATGTCCCAGCTTAAGCAGATCGGCAAAGCATTAGGGATGGCTTTCAAGGAACCGAAGCGCGACCAGGCCGCAATTATCGAAGAGCTGGTGGACATGGCTACGATCGCCAGACGAGAAGGTGTGCTTGCCTTGGAGCAGCGCGCGCAAGAGCATAGCAACCCGTTCCTGCGGGACGGCCTCATGATGGTTGTCGACGGAACCGATCCGGAGCTGACCCGGCAAATTCTGGAGCTGGAGATGGATGCCATCGAGCACCATCACGAAGGCTACGCCAAAATGTTCGATGCCGCCGGCGCCTATGCCCCGACCATGGGGATCATCGGTACCGTTATGGGCCTGATCCACGTGCTAGGCAACCTGTCCGATCCGGGAAGTCTGGGGCCGGCCATTGCCGTTGCGTTTACTGCAACGCTGTACGGCGTATCATCCGCGAACGTTCTTTACCTGCCGATCGCAAGCAAAATTAAAATCCGCAGCAAAGAGCAAATTTCTGAAATGGAATTGATGCTGGAAGGCATCCTCGCGCTTCAAGCCGGGGAAAACCCGCAGCTCATCAAAAAGAAACTGAACTCGTTTCTCCATCAGAAACATAAAAAAGTCGAAGGCGCAGGTGAGGCCGGTGGCGCGGAAGAATAAAAAGCAGGAAGCCCCCGAAAACCATGAGCGATGGATGGTTACCTATGCGGACCTGATTACGCTGCTGCTCATCTTTTTTGTCATCATGTATGCGATGAGCAAGGTGGACGTGCAAAAATATGAGGTGCTGTCTCAAGCGCTGAAATTTGAATTCATGAAGGCCGATACGATTATGCCGATGGGCATGGGCGTCTCCGGCTCCGCCAACCCGGCGAAGGGCGGAGATGACAGCAATAAAACCGAGCAGCAGCTCAAGGAAATGAAAGAAAGGGAAGAGTGGGAGAAAAAGGAGCGCCAGCTCGAAGATCTGCTTCAAAAAGTGCAGGTCTATGTCGAAGAAAACAATTTGCAATCCCAAGTGTCTGCAGCCAATACGCCGCGAGGAGTAGCCGTCACGCTGAACGATCTGTTCCTGTTCGATCTCGGCAAAGCGGATTTGAAGGAGCCCGCGGTTCCGGTCTTAAGCAAGCTGGCAAGCTTGTTCCCGACGCTCGATGCGACGGTCAGCATCGAAGGGCATACGGATGATCTGCCGCTCGCAACAGGCTCTTTCTACAAAGACAACTGGGGATTATCTCAGGCCCGTTCGCTTTCGGTGCTGCGGTATTTCCTCTACGAAACACAGCTGGATCCGAAAAAGTTCGTTTCGACAGCCTACGCGGATACGATGCCCGTGGCGGAAAACAACAGCGCAGAAAACCGCGCCAAAAACCGCCGTGTCGAAATAATCGTGCTGCGGGAGAAGCCCGCGTCCGCTCTTCAACCGTCTGGCAATTAAAGCTCGTTCATAGCTTACTTACCGCACTTTACGCTTATTTGAAACAGCCGCTTGGCGTGAACTTGTCTCTCACGCCGGCGGCTTGTTTTTGTGCTTATACCGATTTGGAGCCCGAACGATTGCTCAGCAGTCCGACCGGCTTGCGGCTGAAGTACGCCCAGATCGGCCGCTGCCTCACCTCTGCGTAGTGAAGCGCCTCTTGATCGGGTGCAAGCACGATGCCAAGCTGATGGTGCTCTCCCAAAAAGATCCCGCGCTTCAAAAACTTGCTTTCGCCTGCCAAATTCAAAATTTCCAGCTTGCAAAACGCCGAGTTCTGCTGCATTGCCTGATGCAGCTCCCGCTTCGTCCTGACCGGGATGCCGTTGACTTTGTGAACGATTTCGCCGACGGCAAGACCAAGCTCGTCCGCCGGACTGCCGGGCAGAATGCCCAAAATTTTGAGCCCGCGATTTCCGTGTACATACAATGGACTGCGCCTCGCTTCATCCCACCGGCTGTAGGCGATCATCGCTTCGTGCATCAGGATGCACAATACGGACGCCACTGCTATGAACGGCGGCCACCAGGCGGCGACGGCTGCAAACAACAGAAGGGCGGCGGCATAGAGCAGCAGCAGGCTCGAGCTGAGCTTCACTTTCTCTTGAGGCAGCCGCGACATCGTCATCTCGGTAAAGCCGATCATCACGGGGAAGCCGACGATCGTCCAGCCGTGCTGCCACAAATCGCCGCCAAGCAGCGGCGTCCAAGGCAGTGCCGTTCCCCCGGTCATCGGGACCAGAAGAAACAACGTCATCGGCCAGTAGCCTTGCAGCTGATATCCGCCGACAATTTTACCCCGCTTGCTCTCGTAAAACATCGGCGTGCCGAGCCGCGTGCCTTGGAAGCGTACGAACAGTGCTTCCGCCAGATGCAAAACCGCCACAAGCGCCAGCATGGACGGCATATTTAACGATAGCAGCGGTCCGGTCACCCAAGCCCAGGAAGCCGCAGCCTCCCCGTCGTATAATGCGGGAAAAGCCCTCAAGATCACTTGCACCAAACCGATGACACCTACGGCATAAGCCCAGCACAAAAAACGCATTCGCGCGAAAATAAGCAGCAGAGAAACGAGCCACAGCAGAACAACCGCCTCCGGTTGAACGGACGCCCCGATTCCCGCCATCAGGACGGAAGCGGCAAGCCCGCCCGCCCAGCCCCACAGCACGGTACGCCACGTTTCCGACAGCAGCGAATGCAGCTTGGTTGCGAACAGCTTCCGTTCGAACGCAATCTGCCGGCGGTACTGCAGCACGATGAATAGAATGCCTACATAGTAAAAAGGATGCGTCAACAGCTGCAACAGCGCCCGGAGTCCCCGGTACGCCAGTTCCAAACCAAAGTCCATGGGCCGGCTCCTTTGAGAAGTCCGAAAACAAAGGCGAACACTTCATTTCTACAGAACGCTTTCGGCTGCTCCGCTCGTTATTCACCAGACTTCAATGTTTATAAAAGTAAAAAAAGAAAACCTCTAACGAGGCCGTTAAGTCGGGCGGCCCCGATAGAGGTTGTTATTTCGACGCGGATGCTTCGTTTTCCTGCCGAAGCCCGAATTTCCCTAAATGTCGGCAGGCGTTATTTCTTAACGGCCCCTTGCATGTACTCGACAGCCGCCTTAAGCTGCATGTCGTTCTTCGGATCGCGGATCGCGGCCAGGATGGCCTTCTCCAGCTTGTTCGCCGTCTCGGTATCCACCTCGCCGGTGATCGGCAGGCCGTTCAGCCGCTGGAACGCTTTGACGGCCAGCGCCGTTTTCTCGCTGAAGTAGCCATCTTGCCGATCCGGACCAAGCCCCAAGCCCTGCAGCATGATCTGCAGATTTTTGACATCCTCGTTGTTCGCATCCGGCTTAAGCGTCGCTTTTTTGCTCAGGGGCGCCACTTTGAAGTAAGCCGGTTGCCCCACAGGCATCGTCGGCGCGATGCCTTTCTTATGAACCCAAGTGCCGTCCGGCGTAAGCCACTTGTAAACAGTCATCTTAATGTTGCTGCCGTCGCCCATCTCTTTCTCGAACGTCACCTGAACCGTTCCTTTGCCGAACGTGTTCTCTCCGATGAGCTGGCTGCCGGCGGAGTCGTGCAGCGCGCCGGCCAGTATCTCCGATGCGCTCGCGCTGCCCTTGTTAATAAGCACCGATACAGGATAAGGCTTGCCGGTTCCCTGCGACGCCGTCTCCTCACGCTTGCCTTTACGATCCTCAATCTGAACGATTCCCTTGCCTTTCGGTATGAACGGGTCGACAATCTCCACGACGGCGGTAAGCAGACCACCCGGATCGTTGCGAACATCGATGATGAGTCCCTTCATCCCTTTGTCTTCTAACGCTTTCAGCTCTTCCTTGAACCGTTTGGAGGTGTTGCTCGCGAACTGCCGGATTTCGATCTTGCCGATCTGTCCCGGCAGCATCTCGCTGTGTACGGTCTCAACATCGATGTCATCACGGACGACAATCATCTGGATCGGCTCTGGCGTACCGGCCCGCAGCACTTCGATCTTCGCTTGCGTGCCTTTGGGACCGCGAATCTTCATAATCGCTTGGTTGAGCGACAGCCCTTCCAGCTTCTCTCCGTTAATCGAAACGATGATGTCGTGCGCGTGAAGTCCGGCCTTCTCTGCAGGCGACCCTTTGATCGGAGCGACGATGGTCACTTTGCCGTCTTCAGAGGTCACCTCCGCGCCAATGCCTTGGAACGACGAAGAAATGTTCTCGTCGAACTGCCGCGCCTCCTTCTGATCCATATACACCGTAAACGGATCATCGAGCGTGGACAGCATTCCGTTGATCGCGCCGTTCACGATCTTGTCGTGATCGACATCGTTCAAAAATTTGCCTTCGATCAATTGGTACGTCGTTGCCAATTTCTTGTAATCCTTGCTGGTCAGCCCCGATTTTAGGTCGGTTGATGCCGAGCCCTCCAAGCCGACGGCGGCGAAAATCGACGGATGTACGATCGTCAGCGTCATAATGCTGCTTGCAAACATGGACAACAGGACAAACGCCAATACGGTACGTCCTTTAAATGTCATTTCTGGTCCCACACCGCCTTTGCTGTTCCCGCTACTTGACTAACTTGTCTTTCTAGTTTATGACAAGCCAAGAAAAAATATGAACAGCAGCATTATCTCAAATATGGCTTCGGATCAACCGGATCTCCGTCGATGCGGACTTCAAAATGCAGATGATTCCCGGTCGAACGGCCGGTGGAACCGACCTCTGCAATCTTTTGACCGCGCTTGACGGTGTCCCCTTTCTCTACGACGATGCCATCGTTGCGAATATGCCCGTACAGCGTCCACACGCCTTTGCCGTGATCGATGACCACGCAGTTGCCGTACCCGCTCCACCAGGACGCGACGATGACCACGCCGTCCTCCGCCGCAAAAATGTCCGTTCCGTTCGGGGAAGGCAGATCGAGTCCGGTGTGCCCTGCTTTCCGTCCGTTAATGGGGTCGGTCCGGGTGCCGAAGTCCGAGGACATCTGTACGACGCGCGGCAGCGGATAACCGAACTTGCCGCCACCATAAGTATATGCAGGCGCAGCGGGAGCAGCCTTGCTCTTCTTGGCGTTCTCCGCCGCTTTGGCCTGCTGAAGCGCGCGCTGTTTATCCGCTTCCTGCTTCGCCACTTGCACGAGCTGCTGCTGCACTTCTTCGCTGATATCTTCCAATTCCTTTTCTTTTTGCGAAAGGCTTGCGATTTTAACTTCTTTTTCTTTTTCTTTCACGACAAGATTGGCTTTGATGGCCGCCGCTTGGGCATACAGATTTTTGACCTCCGCCAGCTGCTTTTGAATCACCACGCGCTTATCGGCAATCACGGCCTTGTCCCGCTTGTTCGCTTCCAATATTTCTTTGTCCTGCCCGACAATCGACTTGAGCGCCTGCAGCCTGTCCAGAAAATCGCTGAAGCTCGTGGAGCTGAGCAGCACGTCGGCGTAGGAAACGACGCCGTTCATATACATCAGACGCAGCCTGGATCTAAGCATCTGGTCGCGGGAGACGATTCTCGCTTCCGCTTCCTCCAGCTGCTGGGCGTTCTCCTTCAGAGAGGTCGTGACGCTCGATACTTGTTCGTTCAGCACATTGAGCTTCTTGTTCGTGGCGTCGATTTGGCCGAGGATGGCGGTAATATCGTTCGCCGTCTGCTGCTTTTCCTGCTGCACCTGATTGATTTGCTGTTCCGTCTCGTCCGCTTTGTGCTGTGTTGCGGATTTCATTTTTTTAAGCTCATTGATTTCCTGCTGAATCCGCTGCGACTCCGACAGCGCAAAGCCGTATTGCGGAGCAACAAGCGTTCCTACCAAACCGGCCGTGACAACAAGAGGCACCCAAGACTTCTTCAACATCCGTTCCTCCTCCGACTATCATCCGAGATCGTTCGATGGTTATTTAAACTTTCAAAAATTTGCGGACCGACAGCGTGCTTCCCCAAATGCCGATCATAATGCCGATGCCCAGCAGAAGCCCTGCCGTCTTAAAGCTGATCGCTTCAAAGGGCAGCAATTGAACAAGCAGCAGGTTCAGGTCGAGCTGGATCGCCCGCATCATTTCCCAATACCCGTACAGCAGCAGGCCTACGGGAATCACCGAACCAATAATGCCGAGCAGCGCTCCTTCGATAAAGAACGGCCAGCGGATAAACGAATTGGTCGCCCCGACGAGCTTCATGATCGAAATCTCGCGGCGGCGCGCCACGATCGTAATTTTAATCGTATTGGAAATCAGGAACATGGCGGTCAGCGCCAAAGCGGCCACGATGACCAGCCCGACGTTACGGACGATCGACGTCACTTTGAACATTGTCTCAACCGTGCCTTGTCCGTAGCTGACCCGGTAAATCGGCTTCGTCGGCTTGCCGTTGTTCAAGCCCTCGATCTGCTTCGCTACCGCTGCGACCTCGTGAGGCTCGGTCACTTCGACGGTGAAGGAATCGTTTAGCGGGTTGTTCTCGCCCTCGAACCCTTCGAGCAGCTGCTTCCCGTCTCCCAGCTTTCCGCGCAAGAATTCAAGCCCTTCCTCTTTGGAGACAAACTTGACCTTGGAAACGTTAGAAATGGCCGAAATTTCGTTTTGCAACGAAGTTACCTGATCCTGCGGCGTTTTCACCTCAAGATACACGCGGATCTCGACCTGCTGTTCGATCTGCTGGGTCAAGTAATTGACATTCAGCGTCAGAAGCAAAAAGACACCCAAAATAAACAAAGAAATCGCAATCGCGCTAATGGAGGCAAAGGACATCCAGCCGTTTCGAACGACGTTTTTACCGCCTTCGCGAAGATGCCGCACGGCCGTGCTAATCCTCATAGCCGTAGTCACCCCTTACCTCATCCCGGACAAGCTTGCCCGATTCGATGGCCAGTACCCGCTTGCGCATCGTGTTGACGATTTCTTTGTTGTGCGTTGCCATAATGATGGTTGTGCCGCGGAAGTTGATTTCTTCCATCAGCTTCATAATCCCCCAAGACGTGTCGGGATCGAGGTTTCCTGTCGGCTCGTCCGCGACGATGACGGAAGGGTTATTCACGATCGCCCGCGCTATAGCGACCCGCTGCTGTTCGCCCCCGGAGAGCTGGGTTGGCAGGGAATTCACTTTGTCCTTGAGCCGCACAAGCTCCAGCACTTCGAGCGTGCGCTTCTTGATGATCTTCTTCGGCGCCTCGATCACTTCCATGGCGAAGGCGACATTCTCATATACGGTAAGCTTCGGGAGCAGCCGGAAGTCTTGGAAAATGACCCCGATATTGCGCCGTACAAACGGAATTTTGCGTTGTTTGAGCTTCTCCAGGTTGAAGCCGTTGACGAATATCGTGCCTTTGGTCGGTCGCTCTTCTCTATAAATCAATTTCATAAAGGTCGATTTGCCGGCGCCGGAAGGGCCAACGACATAAAGGAAATCGCTTTGGTCGACCTTGACGTTGATGCCTTTCAAGGCATGGCTGCCGTCAGGATACGTTTTCCAAACGTCCTGCATTTCGATCACGATATCACATCCTGAAAAATTTGCGAGTCTGAGACCGCTTCGAGAAGCGGACTTGATGCCAGCCTTTACATGTTCGACATAAAATCGCAAAATCCTTTATCCGACAGTGAATTTCTACAGTTCTTCACATTTCGGAACACCGGTTCGAGCCGAACTAGCGGGCAGCGCGGCTTGCCGCTTCGCTATTCTTCGATAGGATCGCACAGTCCGTGCGGCCTTTTGCGGACGAATGGCGAAGGACGACGAATGGAAAGTTTAGGGGCTTGGCCGCATATAGATGGGGAGGTACAACTGTATCGAGGAATAAAAGGAGAACCCGTCATGCCACGATGGAATCTGCGTTTTCACTGGATCTGGATCGGTACGCTGGCGCTGATGCTGACCATTTTCCTGTCGGTTACCGCCTACGGGTCGCTCGCCCGGGTTCCTGCAGGCGTCCGGGTCGCTAGCTGGCCGATCGGGGGCCTGTCCTGGTCCGAGCTCGAACGTCAGCTTGCTGCGAAAATGTTGGCGCTGCTGGAGCAAAAGGTCCGGCTGACCGTGCCGGGAGGCGGCAGCACCGAGCGGACGCTCCGGCAGCTCGGACTTGAAATCAACGGCCAGGAGCTGCTGGCGCAGCTTCAGCCCGTTCGGGAAGGACCGCCGTACCGGCGGGCAGCTGCCCGCTGGCGACTGCGGGGAGCCTCGCTTGCGCTGACGCCCGCGCTGTCCGCAGACAAGCTGCGGGCCGCGCTGAGCGAAGCGTTCCCGCAGGTGTACGCCCGCAAGCCGACCGATGCGAAGCGGCTGGTCGATGCCAACGATGCGATCCGTTACGAGCCCGAGGGCCGTGTCGAACGAGTCGACGAAGCGCAGCTGCTCAGCCGGCTCCAAGCGGCGCTGCCGGACTGGGGAACCTTGGCCGCAGCGCCCGAATCCGCGGGGGGAAGCCGCCAGCAAGAGCCTGCCGTCATCCGGCTGGACGTTCCAATGCGGACGCAAGAGCCGGCCATTACGGAGCAGGCGCTGCGCGCGCAGGGTATTATACGCAAAATCGGCGAGTTCACGACCGTTTCGCCGCCAGCCCCTTCCTCCGCCGTCAGCATCGAAGGACGGGTGCACAACGTCCGTTCGACGGCCGCTTCCTTGCAGGATGTGCTGCTGAAGCCGGGGGAGGTGTTCGACTATGCCCCGTTCATCGAGCGGACGGAGAAGCGCTTCGGCTTCAAGGAAGCGCCTGTCATCGTGAACGGCAAGCTTGTTCCCGGCATCGGCGGCGGCATCTGCCAGGTGTCGTCGACGCTGTACAATGCCGTTCTGCGGGCCGGTCTCGCCGTCGTTGAACGGCGGAATCATTCGCTCCCCGTGAGCTATGTCGCGCTGGGACAGGACGCCACATTTGCCACCGGCCACATCAATTTCAAATTCCGCAACTCGACGAACCATTATTTGTTGATCCGTACTTCCTCGGACGAGCGCAGCGTCACCGTGAAGCTGTTCGGCCAGACGCCCCCGGACATCACCTACGAAATCGAGTCGAAGACGCTCGAAACGTTGGCGCCGCCGGTCAAATACGTGCTGAATCCGACATTGCCGAGCGGCAAAAAGGAGATCGTCATGCAAGGAAAGCCCGGGTATGTCGTCGAAACGTTCCGATTTAAGAAGCAGAACGGCGTCGTCATTTCACAGGAAAAAGTATCGCGTGATACCTACCACGCCCAGCCGACTGTGGTCGCTTCCAGCGGCGGCTCGGGAACCCTTGACCGTACGGTGCCTCCGCCCGGAGAGTCGCCTGCGCCGCTGATCGAGGACGGCGTCCGAGGGCCGACCTTCCGATGATTTGGCACAGACGCGCGAAACCCCCACTCCGTCTGAAAGTGCGGCTGTAGGAGCCGTCCTTTCTGCGTGTGGGGGTTTTGACTTGCCTTGCTTACCTGCTTTTCGTGAAATATTCCTCGAACCAAGCCGACGAGCCGGCCAGAACAGCTTCTGCCCGTTCGATCGCTTGACTAACCTGCGCCGCGGCGGTACCGCCGTAGACGTTGCGGGCGTTGACGACGCTCTCCGGCTGCAGCACGTCGTAGATGTCCCGATCGAACTGCTTGGAAAATTGGTGGAATTCCTCCAGCTTGAGGTCGAGCAGATACTTTTGATTTTGGATGCAGTAAAGTACGGTTTTGCCGATGACTTCGTGCGCTTGGCGGAACGGCATTCCCTTGTTCACCAAGTAGTCTGCAATATCCGTCGCATTGGAGAAGTCCTGGTTGACGGCTTGGCGCATCCGGTCCTTGTTCACCTTCATTGTGCTGACCATCGGCGCGAACAATTGCAGCGCGCCTTGCAGGGTGCGGACCGTATCGAACATGCCTTCTTTATCTTCCTGCATATCCTTGTTGTAAGCGAGCGGCAGCGACTTCAGCACGGTCAGGAGACCGAACAGATTGCCGTAGACACGGCCCGTTTTGCCGCGCACGAGCTCGGCGACATCGGGATTTTTCTTCTGCGGCATAATGCTGCTGCCGGTACAGAAAGCATCATCCAGCTCGATGAACCGGAACTCCGTGCTGGACCACAGCACAAACTCCTCGCTGAGGCGAGACAAGTGCATCATAATCATCGCCGCGTTCGACAGAAACTCCAGAATGAAATCGCGGTCGCTCACCGCGTCGAGCGAGTTCTCGTACACGCCGTCGAAGCCGAGCTGCTGCGCCACGAACTGACGATCGATCGGGAACGTCGTCCCGGCCAGCGCCCCGGCGCCCAGCGGCAGCACGTTCACGCGCTTGTAGCTGTCCTGCAGACGCTCGATGTCGCGCTGGAACATCGATACGTACGCCATCAGATGATGGGCGAACAAAATCGGCTGCGCCCGCTGCAAATGCGTGTAGCCCGGCACGATCGTATCGAGGTTCGCTTTCGCTTGTCCGATCAGCGCTTCCTGCACCTTGTTCAGCAGACCGACAAATTCCACGACCCGCTTGCGAAGCCATAGATGCATATCCGTAGCTACCTGATCGTTGCGGCTGCGGCCGGTGTGCAGCTTGCCTCCGACCGGGCCCACCTCGTCGATCAGCGCCTTTTCGATGTTCATATGAATGTCTTCGTCGCTAATGGAAAATTCCATTTCGCCCCGGCGAATGACATTCTGCACCTTTAGCAAGCCGTCCTTGATTTTCTCCACGTCGTCTGCCGGAAGGATGCCGCATTTGCCCAGCATGGTCACATGCGCCAGACTGCCCTGGATGTCCTCCTCGGCCAGCTCCTTGTCGAACAGGATCGACGCCGTATATTCTTCGACCAGTTGGTCCGTCTTTTTCGTAAACCGTCCGCCCCACAGCTTGGACATATCAGCGTCCCCCTTTTTCGATATCCTAATGCACCGAATGAGTGCTGCCCGGTATACACAGCCTTAGGGCTTCCCGCAGACGGAAAACCCTAAGGCTCGAAGTGTTACAGGCTGATGATGGCCGGCTTCCTCGCCTGCCGCGATTTATTTCGCCGCGTTCTGCTCGACGCCGGAAGCAACGCGCAAACGCAGCGCGTTCAAACGGATGAAGCCGGTCGCATCGCCTTGGTTGTACGCTTGCGTCGGATCGGCTTCCATTGTCGCAATGTGCGGGTTGTACAAGCTGACCGGGCTCTTGACACCGGCGGCAATCACGTTGCCTTTGTACAGCTTGAGGCGCACCGTGCCGCTCACGTTCTTCTGGCTCTCGGATACGAGCGCCTGCAGCGCAAGCCGCTCCGGAGCGAACCAGAAGCCGTTGTACACCAGCGAGCTGTAACGCGAGATGAGCGAGTCGCGCAGATGCATGACTTCGCGGTCCATCGTGAGCGATTCCATCTTGCGGTGAGCGGAGAACAGAATGGCGCCGCCCGGGGTTTCGTACACGCCGCGGCTCTTCATGCCGACGAAGCGGTTCTCCACCATGTCGACGCGGCCGATCCCGTGCTTGCCGCCCAGCTCGTTCAGCTTCTCCATTACCTGAAGCGGAATCATACGCTCGCCGTTCACGGCCACGCAGTTCCCCTGCTCGAACTCCAGCTCGACATATTCCGCCTGGTCTGGGGCATCCTCCGGGTCCACGCTCAGCAGGTACATGTCTTTGTTCTCCGGTACGCTCGCGTCGAACCACGGATCTTCAAGTACGCCGCTCTCATAGCTGATGTGCAGCAGATTGCGGTCCATCGAGTACGGCTTGGCCACCGAAGCGGTGACCGGAATGCCGTGCTTCTCGGCGTAAGCAATCATCTCGGCCCGGCCCGGGAACTGCTCGCGGAACTGCTCCAGACGCCAAGGCGCGATGACCTCGATCTCCGGCGTCAGCGCCGCAGCCGTCAGCTCGAAGCGGATCTGGTCGTTGCCCTTGCCCGTTGCGCCGTGAGCGATCGCCGTAGCGCCTTCCGCGCGCGCGATTTCAACCATGCGCTTCGCGATCAGCGGCCGCGCGATGCTGGTGCCGAGCAGGTATTGTCCTTCATAGAGCGCGCCCGACTGGAACATCGGATAAATGAAATCGCGGGCGAATTCTTCACGCAGGTCGTCGATGTATACTTTGGAGGCGCCGGTGCTCAGCGCTTTCTCCTCCAAGCCGTCCAGCTCTTCCTTTTGTCCGATATCCGCGGTAAAAGCGATGATCTCGGCATCGTACGTTTCTTTCAGCCATTTCAGAATGATCGACGTATCGAGGCCGCCGGAGTAGGCCAATACGATTTTTTGCTTTGCCATGTAGTTCCCGCTCTCCTTTAATTGTAAGCTTTCCGAATATTACAAGATTGCTGCCATGACTGCCTTTTGCGCATGCAGCCGGTTTTCCGCCTGATCGAAGATGACGGAGTTCGGTCCGTCGATGACTCCTTCGGACACTTCTTCCCCGCGGTGCGCTGGTAAACAGTGCATGAACAAGAAATCTTTTTTCGCATATTTCACGAGCTCGTCGTTGACCTGAAAGTTTTTGAACGCGATCTCCCGTTCTTTCTGCTCCGCCTCGAAGCCCATGCTGGCCCACACGTCCGTATAAATGACGTCCGCGTCCGCCACCGCTTCTTTCGGGTCGGCTCCCACGTAAATGGTTGCTCCCATTTTGGCAGCACTTTCCTTGCACTGACGCAGCACTTCGCTGTCCGGCTCGTAGCCTTCCGGCGTCGCAACGGCGAAATTGACGCCAAGCTTGGCCGCGCCCATCAATAAGGAGTGTACCATATTATTTCCGTCGCCGATATAGGCCACTTTGAGCCCTTGCAGACGGCCTTTTTTCTCATAAATCGTCTGGTAATCCGCCAGCGCCTGGCACGGATGGGACAAATCCGTCAATCCGTTGATGACCGGCACGGTTGCCGCCCGAGCCAGCTCGATGACCGTACGGTGCGCGAAGGTGCGGATCATGATGCCGTCCAAATAACGCGACAGCGTCTGCGCCGTATCGTGAATCGATTCGCCGCGACCGATTTGCAGATCGTTCTTGCTGAGGAACAACGCATGCCCCCCAAGCTGATACATCCCTACCTCAAACGATACCCGCGTCCGGGTGGACGATTTTTCGAAAATCATGCCGAGCGTTTTGCCTTTGAGCGGCTGGTACGCTTCGCCTGCTTTCTGCTTTCTCTTGAGCTCAACCGCGAGCTCGATCAAATATTGAATCTCTTCCGGCGCATAGTCGACCAAGCCGATAAAATCGCGCCCTCTGAGCTGAACCGCCAAATCTTGATGTGCCGTTCCCACCATGGATGTCTCTCCTTTCGGTATGCGTTTCTTTGTCAGCCTAGACAGCGGCTGCGGCTTTCTTCGCCAGTACGCTGTAAATCGTCTCCAGCCCGCGATCCAAATCTTCCTTCGAGATCAACAAGCTCGGCGCCAAACGGATCACGTTCGGTCCCGCCGCTACGACGAGCACGCCCTGCCCGTGAATTTCCGCGATCAGCTCCGCCGCCGGCACGGTCAAACCGATGCCGATCAGCAGCCCCAGCCCGCGGATCTGTCCTACCAGCGGATTGTCCGCCAGCTTCGTTTGCAGCTCGCTCATAATGTAACCGCCCAGCTCCGCAGCCCGCTCCGGCAGCTTCTCCGCCAGCATCGTCTCTACAGTCGCAATTCCCGCCGCCGTGGACAAGTAGTTCCCGCCGAAGGTGGTGCCGTGACTTCCGGCCGTGAACGCTTCGCGCAGCTTCGCTTTGCCGAGCAGCGCGCCGATCGGCATGCCGCTGCCCAGCCCTTTGGCTAGTGTGAACAAATCCGGCTCGATGCCGTAATGCTCATAGGCAAACAGCTTGCCCGTGCGTCCCATACCGGTCTGAATCTCGTCCAGAATGAGCAGCAGCCCGTGCTGCTTGCACAGCTCCGCCACCCGCTTCACGAACGCAGGGTCTGCTGGATTGACGCCGCCTTCGCCCTGCACCAGCTCGAGCATAATCGCACACGTCCGGTCGCCGATCAGCTTCTCCAAAGCGTCCGCGTCGTTGTACGGCGCGTAGACGAAGCCTTCCGGCAGCGGCGCGAAGCCCTCTTTCACTTTATCCTGTCCCGTTGCCGTCAGCGTAGCCAGCGTCCGGCCGTGGAACGACATATCGAAAGTAATGATCTCGTAGCGCTGCGGCTGGCCGAGCACCTTGTTGAAATAGCGCCGCGCCAGCTTGATCGCCGCTTCGTTCGCCTCCGCTCCGCTGTTGCAGAAAAACACCGCATCGGCGCAGCTGTTGTCCACGAGAAGCTGAGCGAGCTTCTCCTGGTTCGGAATGTGGAACAGGTTGCTCGTATGCCAGAGCGTATCGACCTGCTCCTTCAGCCGCTGAGTCACCTGCTTCGGCGCATGCCCGAGATTCGTCACCGCCAGCCCGCACATCAAATCCAGATACTCCTTGCCCTGCTCATCCCACAGACGGCTGCCGTCCCCCTTCACAAACGTAAAAGGATACCGTGCGTAGTTCGGAAACAATGCGCTTTGAGCCTCTCCCATGTCGTTCACTCCTTTGTCTCGGATCGCTTTAGAATGATTGCAATTTATTCCTTCACAATGCGGGTGCCGATTCCGCCGTCCTTCAGCGCCTGGCTGAGCACTTCCGGCTCTGCGCCGTTAACGATAACGACTTCGCGCACCTTGCCTTGAATACACTGTACCGCCGCGCGCACTTTTGGAATCATGCCGCCGTAAATTTCGCCGCTGGCGATCATTTCGTCGATCTCGCGAACAGTGACCGAAGGCAGAACCCGCTTCTCACCGTCCACGGTCTTCATAATGCCGGGTACGTCCGTCACGACGATCATCCGCTCCACGCCCAGATGCGATGCGACGGCACCGGCCGCCGTATCGGCGTTGATGTTGTAACGTTGGCCGCCGTCGGCTCCGATGCCCACCGGCGCGATGACAGGGATGTAGCCCATCGCCACGATGCCCTGCACAAGCTCCGCATTCACCTGCGTCACGTCGCCAACGAGCCCGATCTCGTGAGCGTTCGCCACCGGCGCCGCCTCGATCAGGTGTCCGTCGACGCCGGACAAGCCGAGCGCTTTCGCCCCGGAAAGCTGGATTTTGCGGACGATTTCTTTGTTAATTTGTCCAGCCAGCACCATTTCGACCACATCGAGGACGGCTTCGTTCGTTTTGCGAAGACCGTTCACGAATTCGGACTCGATGCCCAGCTTGCCGAGCGTGTCCGAGATCGCCGGACCGCCGCCGTGCACAATGACGGGAATGATGCCTTCCGCCTGCAGCCGCTTCAAATCGTCGAAAAAAAGCTTCGGTAGTGCCGCAAGCGTACTGCCGCCGCATTTCATCACAAAACAATTGCTCATCCGAACCGTTCCCCTTTATCGTTTCACCAGTCTGCAACACGGGGGTTGCGGGTGGTTTGTTTTCGCTTTATTTGCCGCGCCTCAGGCTACGTCCGATACGCCGCGTTGATTCGCACGTAATCATAGGTCAAATCGCAGCCCCAAGCCGTCGCCGTCGCTTCGCCCATATGCAGGTCGATATGGATGAGCACGAAATCGCCTTTCAGGTATTCCGCAGCCCGCTCCTCATCGAACTTCACCGGACGCGATTGCTCCAGCACGACGATGTCGCCGAGGCGGATGTCGACGGTTTCCGTCTTCACCGGATACCCCGCGCGGCCGACCGCCGCAATGATGCGTCCCCAGTTGGCATCGGCGCCGAAGCAGGCGGATTTCACCAGGCTCGAGCCGATGACCGTCTTCGCAATCGCCCGTGCCGCTTCACGCGAATCCGCGTTCGTCACCCTAACCTCGATCAGCTTCGTCGCCCCTTCGCCGTCCCGAGCAATCGCCTTGGCCAAGTACTCGCCGACATGGTTGAATGCGGCCTTGAACGCCGCCCAGTCCGCATGCTCCGGCGTCAAACGTTCGTTCTCCGCCAATCCGCTTGCCATGACGACGACCATATCGTTCGTGCTCGTGTCGCCGTCCACGGTTATCATGTTGAACGTCGAATCGGTGACGTCGTTCAGCAGCTTTTGCAGGTTGGCGCTTTCGATGTTCGCGTCGGTCGTCATAAACCCGAGCATCGTCGCCATATTCGGATGGATCATGCCCGATCCCTTCGCCGCCCCGGCAATGTGCACGGTACGTCCGCCGACCGTCACGCGAACGCAAATTTCTTTTTTGACCAGATCGGTCGTTAAAATCGCTTGGCAGAAGTCGTCCCCGCCATCCGCGCTGACAGCCGCCGGAAGCTTCTCGATGCCTCCCAGCACCTTCGGCATCGGCAGCAGCTCGCCGATCACGCCTGTGGACGTGACGCCGACCAGATGCTCGGCTACCCCAAACGCTTTGGCGCCTGCCTCACGCATCGCGCGCGCATCGTCTTCACCTTGCTGGCCCGTGCAGGCATTGGCGTTGCCGCTGTTCACCAGCATCGCTTGCAGCTTGCCGCCCTGCGCAATGCTCTCTTGCGTCACCTTCAAGGGAGCCGCTTGGAACTGGTTCAGCGTATAGACGCCTGCCGCTTCTGCGGGCACCTCGCACATAATGGCGCCGAGATCGTGGCGCTCCGTTTTTTTCAATCCGCAGTGCAGTCCTCCCGCACGAAACCCTTTGGGGGTCGTCACGGAGCCATCAGGCACTATAGTAAACATATCGTTAACTTTTGTTGACATCGCTCTTATTTCACCTGTTCCCTTACGTTATGGATATACTGGAGTAAAAGCGAGACCCGTCGCTTCATCCCAGCCCATCATCAAATTCAAGTTTTGAATGGCTTGCCCGGCCGCGCCTTTGACTACATTATCAATAACGGACACGATCGTCAGGCGTCCCGTGCGCGAATCGAGCGACAGCCCGATATCGCAGTAGTTCGAGCCCCAGACTTCCTTCGTCGCCGGGTATTTCCCCTTATCCCGGATGCGCACGAACTTGCGTCCCTCATAATATTGACGGTACAGCTCGCGAATATCGTCCTCGCTCCGCGAGCTTTTGAGATTCACATAAATTGTAGATAAAATACCGCGCGTCATCGGCACCAAATGCGTCGTGAACGTCATTACGACTTCTTCCCCGGCAAGCCGGCTCAACGCCTGCTCGATCTCTGGCGTATGCTGATGCTTGTTCACTTTATAAGCCAGGAAGTTTTCGTTGATCTCCGAATAGTGCACGAGCAGGCTGAGACCGCGCCCCGCGCCCGAAACGCCTGACTTGGCGTCCGCAATGATCGACTTCGGATCGATCCAGCCGCTTGCGGCAAGCGGCGCCAGACCCAGCAGCGTTGCCGTCGGATAGCAGCCCGGGTTGGAAATGAAATCCTTCCCCCGCACTTCTTCTCCGAACACCTCGCACAGCCCGTATACGGCCCTCTTCAAATATTCCGGATCGGCCGGCTTATGTTTATACCACGTCTCGTATACATCGCCCGATTGTAGGCGGAAATCGCCAGATATATCGATGACCTTCAGCCCGGCATCCAGCAGCTTCGGCGACAGCTCGGTGCTGACCCCGTGCGGCGTTGCCAGGAAAACGACATCCGCTTTACTTCGGATCAGCTCGACATCGACCGCATCCAGCCGGTCCATCAAAATTTGATTCAAATGCGGGTAACCGTCCGCGATCGGCGCTCCGGCGCTCGAGGAGGAAATTACCGAGGTAATCTCCACATTCGGATGCGCCAGCAATAGCCGAATCAGCTCCACTCCGCCATAGCCGGTTGACCCGACGATCGCTGCTCTTAATTTCGTAGTCATGTTCCGTCCCTCCACGTGCAAACTATGTATTATTATACATTCGGAAGCATAATAATTCAACGAGATTTTTCCCTTTTCCATCGCCTTGTCCCGCTGTCCGCCCGGGTGAAAAGCTCGCTGCTGCCAAGCATTTTCATGGCATTGGAGGCAAGGCGTATGTCGGTATGCCGGACCATCTTGAACAGAAGCTTCCCCCATGATAGAATTTATGGAGCAAAACGTCGCCGTAAACGGATTGTTCCGAATGAACAAAATAGAGCTGAATTCGGCAATTTGGTGAAAGCGTTTCGCAAACGTCCTATGGGCAAAGGCCGCGGGAAATTCGCACGACGTTCTGTAAGTATTGGGCCATCTGCGAGATGAGGTTAACCTGTCCCCCGTCGAGAAATTCAACTTGTAGCCAATTTGTACAGCAAGCGGACAGACTTCCCCCGCGCTTACAATTGTATATGTGCCGTTGGCATTTGGCAGCGAACCTGCTCGAGACTAACCGCCGCAACAGATCCGCTCTCGTCTTCCGCAACCGTTCGGAAATCGGAAGCTGCATCTTTGCGGCTTTTTTTATCCCATTTTCACGAAAAGGTGGTCTTCTTTCCATGGGTACTACGAAGCATAACGGGCGCATCTCGCTCCCTTCCCGACCCGATCCGTCGCTGTGGGTCAGCAAGGTGCCGTTCGGCCTGAACCGGATCAAGCCGCGGCATATCCGCGATACGTTCAAAGCATTCTGGGACAACCGCGATCAGCTCCCTTACGCCGCCCGCATCTTGACCCAGGGTGTCTGCGACGGCTGCGCGCTCGGCGTCACCGGGCTGTACGATCAGACGCTGAATGGCCCGCACCTGTGCACGACCCGGCTCAACGTGCTGCGGTTGAACACGATGCCCGCGATCCGGGAAGAAATGCTGTATGCGGATATCGACGAGCTGCGCCGGATGGACAGCACCGCGCTGCGCAAGCTCGGCCGGCTGCCGTATCCGCTTATCCGCCGCAAAGGCGAGCGCCGGTTCAGCCGGATCACGTGGGATGAAGCCCTTAACGAGATTGCCGCCAAAATCCGCAGCATCGACCCCAAGCAGCTCGCCTTCTATTTGACGGCGCGCGGCATCACGAACGAATCGTATTACACCGCGGCCAAAGTTGCGCGGTTTCTTGGGACGAATCATATCGACAACGCATCGCGCATCTGCCATTCTCCGTCCAAAACGGCCTTGAAACGATCCGTCGGGATCGGAGCTTCGAGCTGCAGCTACAAAGACTGGATCGGCACGGACGTGCTCGTCTTCTGGGGCAGCGTGGCGGCGAATAACCAGCCGGTGTCGACGAAATACATGTACGCGGCTAAGCGGAAAGGGACGAAAATCATCGTCATCAACCCATACTATGAGCCGTCGATGGACCAATACTGGATTCCGTCGATTGCGGAATCGGCTTTGTTCGGCACCAAGCTGACCGACGACTTCTACCAAGTAAATATCGGCGGGGATATCGCTTTTATGAACGGCGTCATGAAGCATTGGTTCGAAATGGAGGATGCCGATCCGGGCTCGGCCGTCGACCACGAGTTCATCCGGGCGCATACGAACGGGTATGAAGAGCTGCGGGCTCATGTGATGCGTCAAGACTGGACGCTGCTGGAATCGTCATCAGGCCTGTCCCGCGAGCGCATGGGACAATTCGCCCGGATGCTCGCAACCGCAAAGTCGGCCGTGTTCGTGTGGAGCATGGGGCTGACGCAGCACCGCTTCGGCACGGACAATATTTCGCAGGTGGCCAATCTGGCCTTGCTGCGCGGGTTTCTGGGCCGCGAGCATTGCGGCCTGATGCCGATCCGCGGCCACAGCGGCGTGCAGGGCTCGGGCGAGATGGGCGCCGATCCGTTCAGCCTGCCGGGCGGCGAGTTCAAAGGCGGCGACATCGAGCGGATCGAGCGGCTGTGGAACTTCCCCCTGCCGACATGGCAGGGGGACATCGTCGGCGTATCGCTGGAAAATGCGCTGCTGCCGGAAGATCACGAGCGAAGGCTTAAGGTATTCTATACGTCCGGCGGCAACTTTCTGGAAACGATGCCGGACCCGGAATTTGTGGAACGCTGCCTCTCGGGCGTTGAACTCCGCGTGCATCAGGATATTATTCTGAACACATCGACTCTGGTTGATGCGAAAGAAACGGTTATTGTCCTCCCCGCCATGACCCGCTATGAGCAGCCTGGCGGAGGGACATCCACCTCAACGGAGCGAATGGTGTACTTCTCGCCCGAGATCGAAGGGCCCCGGATGCCGGAAGCTCGCGCGGAATGGGCCATCTACATTGATCTCGCCGCCCGTATCAAACCGGAAGCGAAGCATTTGATCGGCTGCGAAGACGCCTTCGCGATCCGGGAGGAAATTGCTCTGGCCGCGCCCAATTACGACGGCATTCAGCATTTGCACCATCGCGGCGACGTGTTTCAGTGGGGCGGCGCTTGGCTCTGCGAGGGCGGCATTTCCCCGACGCCGGATGGCCGGGGGAGGCTGCTGCCGATTGAACTGCCTGAGCTGCGCAAGCCTGAGGGGCATTTTTACGTGACGACCCGCCGGGGCAAGCAGTTCAATTCGATGGTCTACAGCGAGACCGATCCGTTCAACGGTGCAGACCGGTACGATGTGCTGATGAATGAGCTGGACGGGCGGTCGCTGCAGCTTCGGGAAGGCGACGCCATTGTCGTTTACAACCGGTACGGAGCGTTTCACGGCCGGGTAAAATGGGACCGCATGAAGGAAGGTAATATCGAAGTCCATTGGCCGGAGGGGAATGTGCTGATCCCGAAAGGGGTATATGAGCCGTTCGCCGGTATTCCGGAATACAATACGACGGTCATCGTGGAAAAAGCGGAGACCTACCACGCCTTCAAGGATACGAAGTACGTGGAACGGCGCATTGAAGAGCTGGAGACGGAAAGCGGGTGAGGTCCATGGATAAGGAGCGTCCGGTGGCGAACCGGACCGTCTGGCATTATGACGGGGAAAAGCTTCAAGCCGGGAACGATTGGATCGCCTCGGAAAGGCCTTTTACTTTAGAGCTCGACGGAGAGGAGTTTGCTACCATTGTTTGCACTCCGACCGATCTGGAAGACTTGACGTTCGGCTTTCTAGCCTCCGAAGGCGTCATCCGAACGGCGGACGAGGTGATCGGGCTTGCCGTCGATCTTCGCCGGGGCCTGGCCCAAGTCCGCCTGCTCCACCCGGAGCGCGGCCGCAGTCTGGACCATTCCAAGCGATTCATCGGCTCATGCTGCGGCAAAGGCCGCCAGTTTTATTTTCGCAGCGATGTACGCACAGCCAAGACCGTCATCTCACGGCGGACGATTACTCCGGCTCAATGTATCGGCTTGATCCGGCAGCTGCAGGACGGCTCGGACCTCTTTCGCGAAACGGGCGGGGTGCACAACGCCGCCCTCTGCTCCCCGGAGCGCCTGCTCGTCTGCCGCACCGACATCGGCCGCCACAACGCGCTCGACAAGGTGTTCGGCCACTGCCTGCGCGAGCGCATATCGATGAAGGATAAAGTCGTCGCTTTCAGTGGGCGCGTCAGCTCGGAGGTGCTGCTCAAAACGTCCAAAATGGGCGTAGGCACGCTGCTTTCCAAGTCTGCGCCGACCGATCTCGCGCTCGAACTTGCCGAAGAGTTAGGCATAACGGTCGTTGGTTTTATCCGTGGCAGCTCGTTCAACGTTTATTCGCACCCGGAGAGAATTACAGAGCCATCCGACGGCTAGCCGGTCAAACGTCTCTCATATTGAGGGCATTGTGCTGTGGGATGCCCTGCACTGCTGTCCGTTACGCATGCAGCATCTTTCACACGTGGTCTTTTTGGTGTTCTATCCAGTGCTCGGTACTTTTCGTTCGCTTCCGGTGTTTTCGTCTCGTCGGGTACTCCGGCAATTGAACCTATAGGGTGGCTGCAGAGAGTTAACCGCCTGCGGCTGCTGTACTCTTCCTAAGGGCTCGCTCCAGAGCCCATCAACTTGAACCCTTCTCCCAGCACTTCGTTCGTATCGCTTAAAATGACAAAAGCCTCCGGATCAAGCTTCCGAACCAACGTCTTCAACCGGGTCACTTCCATTTGCCCAACCACAACCATCAATACCGTACGGCTTTGGCCGGTATACCCGCCCTTGGCTTCCAGCTCCGTCAGTCCCCGATCCAGCTCATGTAAAATCGCTTCTTTTATCGCGTCCGATACGGACGAGACGATAAACGCTACTTTAGAGTAATTTAATCCGATTTGCACGACACTGATCGTTTTGCTTGTCACAAACAGCCCGATAAGTGCGTACATCGCCTTTTCCGAGGACAGCACGATACCTGCCGATAAAATAACCAGCCCATCCAGCATCGCAACGCACAACCCGAGGCTAACGCTGGTATATCGGTGGATAAGCTGCGCAGCCAAATCCAAGCCCCCTGTCGACCCCCGGCCGCGAAACACAAGCCCCAGTCCCATCCCGATGAAGATGCCGCCGTAAATGCTGGCGAGCAATAAATTGCTCGTCAAGGAAGGAAGCCCACGCGTCAGCAGAACCATAAAGGGGAGCACCACCGACCCGACCGCCGTCTTGACGCCGAACTGCCTTCCCAGCAGCAAAGTACCGGTAATAAACAACGGGATGTTCAGGGCCCATTGGGTATAGGCCGGCTCAAAGCCGAACAGCGTCTGAACGATGATGCTGATGCCCGTCACCCCACCCGATGCCACCTGATTCGGGCTCAAAAACACGTTAAAGCTGACTGCAATTAGGAGCGAACCGAGGAGCAGGAGACCGTATTCTTGAAGTAAGCCCTGCCAGCGGGGCGAAGCAGCATCTTCCCGCCCCTTCCATCTCATTCGTCTGCCCGATCTTCCGGTGCCTTCGATTACCGACATCCGCTCTCCCCCTGCATATAAAAAAACTACACGCCAGCCCCGGCTTCTTCCCTGACCGAGCCGAACCTCCCTCGGGAGTTGGCGATGCCAGTGGAATACGAAACCGTTACTAACGTGTAGGATGAGCTTGCCTGTTTCATTTTATGATGCGCCGTTTTCTTTATCCGGCTTATTGATTTGTTGGCGCAAATAGGCGTCGATAAATGCATCCAAATCGCCGTCCATCACCGCGCCGACATTGCCGGTTTCCTCTTGGGTCCGGTGATCCTTGACCATGCTGTACGGATGAAATACATACGAGCGGATCTGGCTGCCCCATGCGATGTCAGAGACTTCGCCACGGATTTCCGCAAGCTGCTTTTGCTGCTCCTCGATTTTTTTCTCGTACAGCTTGGACCGGAGCATTTTCATCGCGCGCTCGCGGTTCTTAATCTGCGAACGCTCCGTCTGGCAGCTGACGACGACGCCTGTCGGAATGTGGGTAATCCGTACCGCCGAGTCCGTCGTATTGATGTGCTGGCCGCCCGCTCCGCTGGAGCGGTACGTATCGACCCTGAGATCCTCCGTACGGATGTCGATTTCCACATCGTCGTCAATTTCGGGCATCACATCGCACGAGACGAACGACGTATGGCGGCGCCCCGAAGCGTCGAACGGCGAAATGCGCACCAAGCGGTGTACGCCTTTTTCCGCCTTCAAATAGCCGTAAGCGTTGTACCCTTTAATAAGCAGCGTCACGCTTTTTACACCGGCCTCATCGCCCGGCAAATAGTCGAGCACCTCGACTTTGAAGTCGCGCTTCTCGGCCCAGCGGCGGTACATGCGCAGTAGCATCTCCGCCCAGTCCTGCGATTCCGTACCGCCCGCGCCTGGATGAAGCTCCAGAATCGCATTTAGACGATCATACGGCTGGCTGAGCAGCAGCTGCAGCTCGAAGTTCTCCAGCTTCTTGACGAGGGCAGCGATCCCGGCCTCAATCTCAGCCGCCATGCTGTCGTCCTGCTCCTCCTGCATGAGCTGGGTCATGACCTCGAGGTCGTCGTATTCCGAAGCTAACGCCTGGAACTCGTCGACGACGCTTTTGACCCCGTTCGCTTCTCCAATCAGCTTCTGCGCCCGTTCGTTGTCGTCCCAAAAATCCGGCGCCGACATCTTCTCTTCATAATCCGCGATCTGCTCCAGCTTCAGATCTAAGTCAAAGAGACCCCCTGAGCTCAGCCAATCGCTTGGCCGTTTCTTGCAAATCCCGCTTTACATCCGCTTCTAACATGATTCAGCACCTCTATCCGTTAATTTTGCACCTGTTACCGAAAAGGGAGACCGGAGCGACGCCCCGACCTCCCGCTTCCTATACATTTACCGTGTCGTTGACTCATCGGACAATTAAAACTACGCGCCGTGGCACTGTTTGTATTTCTTCCCGCTACCGCAAGGACACAGATCGTTGCGTCCGATCCGGTCTTCGCTTACCGCAGGTTTCTTCGGCGCCGGCTCGCCATTCGTAGCCATCTCGTGCTCATCGACTACCGCTTCGCGCACCAGGTTCGTCTCCACATGAGCTTTCATGATGTACGTCGAAACTTCTTCCTGGATGCTTTGAATCATCTCGTTGAACATTTCGAAGCCCTCAAACTGGTATTCGCGCAGCGGGTCCGTCCCGCCATACGCCCGGAGATGAATCCCTTGACGCAGCTGATCCATCGCATCGATGTGGTCCATCCATTTGCTGTCGACGGCGCGAAGTACGACAACCTTCTCGAATTCGCGCATGAACTCCGGACCGATCTGCTGCTCGCGCTCTTCGTAGAGGCGCTTCAAGAGATCTTGCATATATTCGACGATCTCTTCTTTTTCTTTGCCCCACAGCTCGTCTTTGGTCAGCTGGCCTTCATGCAGGAAGGTGCCGTTCGCATAGTCAACGATTGCCTGCAAATCCCACTCTTCCGGAACGAGATCAGCCGGACAATGCGCTTCGACGACCCGATCGATCACCGGCATCATCATGCCAAGCACGATGTCGCGAATGTTCTCGGACTCGATCACTTCGCGGCGCTGCTTGTAGATAATTTCCCGCTGTTGGTTCATGACGTCGTCGTATTGGAGGACGACCTTCCGTACGTCGAAGTTGTTGCCTTCGACCCGCTTCTGTGCAGACTCGATCGCTTTGGAGATCAGCTTGCTCTCGATCGGTTGATCTTCCTCGAAACCGAGGCGGTCCATCATACCCATGATGTTCTCCGCTCCGAAACGGCGCATGAGCTCATCTTCCAGCGACAAGTAAAACTGAGACGAACCCGGGTCACCCTGACGGCCTGCGCGGCCGCGGAGCTGGTTATCGATCCGGCGGCTTTCGTGCCGCTCCGTACCTATAATATGCAGACCTCCGGCTTGCGGTACTCCATCGCCGAGCATAATGTCCGTACCGCGTCCGGCCATGTTGGTTGCGATCGTCACGGAGCCCGGTTGACCCGCGCGTGCGACGATTTCCGCTTCCTCCTCATGGTATTTGGCGTTCAATACTTTATGCTGAATGCCTTTCTTCTTCAGCATCTCGGACAACCGCTCCGAGTTCTCGATCGATACCGTACCGACGAGCACAGGCTGGTTGTTTTTATGCCGCTCCACGATCTCGTTTACGACCGCGCGGAATTTGCTGGCCACCGACTTGTACACGACATCCGGCATATCTTTACGGATCATCGGTTTGTTGGTTGGGACAACAATAACGTCCAGGTTGTAAATCTTCTTCAATTCTTCTTCTTCCGTCTTCGCCGTACCGGTCATCCCGGACAGCTTGCGATACATGCGGAAGTAGTTCTGCAGCGTGATCGTCGCGAGCGTCATCGACTCGTTCTGCACCTGCAGCTTCTCCTTGGCTTCAATTGCCTGATGAAGCCCTTCGCTGTAACGGCGGCCCGTCATCAAACGGCCGGTAAATTCATCTACGATTACGATTTCGCCTTCGTGTATGACATAGTCAACATCGCGGCGCATGATGATGTGGGCTTTCAACGCTTGCTGAACGTGGTGGTTAATCTGCACATGGTCGTGATCGAACAAGTTTTCGATACCGAAGGCGCGTTCCACCTTCGCCACTCCCGGTTCGGTCAAAGCAACGGACCGGAGCTTCTCGTCGACCGTGAAGTCTTCCTCTGCCAACCGACTGACGACCTGATCGGCAATTAAATACAGATCCGTGGATTTGGCAGCTTGTCCGGAAATAATCAACGGCGTACGGGCTTCGTCGACCAAGATCGAGTCCACTTCGTCAATGACCGCATAGTACAACGGACGCTGTACCATTTGCTCTTTGTACACGACCATGTTGTCGCGCAAATAATCGAAACCGAACTCGTTGTTCGTTCCGTAGGTAACGTCGCAAGCGTAAGCCTGCTGCTTCGCATCGTGCGACAGGTTCGGCAGGTTGACCCCGACGGTCATCCCCAGGAATTCGTAGATCTTGCCCATCTCGCCGCTGTCCCGTTGGGCCAAGTAATCGTTGACCGTAACCACGTGCACGCCCTTGCCGAGGAGCGCATTCAAATACACCGGGAGCGTACCGACCAGCGTCTTCCCTTCCCCGGTACGCATCTCCGCTATTCTGCCTTCGTGCAGCGTCATGCCGCCGATCAACTGTACGTCATAATGACGCTTGCCCAAGACGCGCTTGGACGCTTCACGCACAACAGCAAATGCTTCTGGCAGCAGATCGTCCAGATCCTCGCCTTTTTCCAGGCGCTCACGGAATTCTACAGTTTTGCCACGCAGTTGTTCATCGGAAAGCGGTTCGATCGAAGGTTCGAGAGAGTTAATGTATTCCACGGCTTTCCACATGCGCTTCAATTCGCGCTCATTCGAATCGCCAAATATTTTTTTAACGAGTCCTAGCATGTTGCTAATCCCCTTCCTTATTTAAAAAAGAATAGCCTATCCTAAATTGTAACAGCTTGCGTCCTTCACCGCAACAAACCCGCCCCGATTTCCCGAATCTACTAAAAAAGAGCCTGCCCGAACGCTCAGGCATCGCTAGACGCACCGCTGAAGCGTTCGAACAAGCTCGGTTCTTTTCTTAAGTCTTCGAACGGATTATCTGGCCGGCTCGATGAGGCCGTACTTTCCGTCGTTGCGTTTGTAGACCACGTTGACTTGCGCGGTATCGGAATTGGAGAAAACGAAGAAATTATGGCCTACCATGTTCATTTGCAAAATCGCCTCTTCCACATCCATCGGCTTCAGCGTAAAACGCTTCGTCCGCACCAATTCGTAATCCTCTTCATCCTCCAGGGAATAGGAAGCGTCGGGCATTTCCATTCGGAACAGGTCTTTAATGCCACCGTTCAGGCGAATTTTACGATTTGCTTTCGTTTTGGCCTTGCGGATTTGACGTTCCAACTTGTCCACAACCAGATCGGCGGCTGCGTACATATCGGCATGCTTCTCCTCCGCCCGCAGCATAAGGCCCGTAAGCGGAATCGTCACCTCAACGGTTTGCATACCTTTCACAACGCTGAGAGTGACATTGACTTCAGATGTAGGGGGAGCTTCAAAGTAGCGTTCCAGTCTGCCTAATTTTTTCTCGACATGGTCTTTCAACGCTTCCGTTACCTCGATGTTTTCACCGCGAATGTTGAATTTCATGTGCGACTCCTCCTTTCATACTTACATTATACTATATTCACCCCCCGCCTTCAAAAATCCTTCATAAAATTCGAGGAAAATTTACAAAATATTTGGACAATTTATGGCAGTGGATGTAGGCGCTTTCTTGCAGTTTTTTCTGACAAGGTCCAGACGCACGAAAAACACCCTTGGATTCTCCAAGGGTGTGATCAAGTTCGCGCTAATTTTGTTCAAACAATAACCATCTATTACGAGCGGCCGAAACCGGCCGGATGATTACAACTTGACGACGTTAGCCGCTTGAGGACCGCGTGCGCCCTCTACGATATCGAACTCAACGGATTGGCCTTCTTCCAACGTTTTGAAGCCATCGGATTGGATCGCGGAGAAGTGTACGAATACGTCGCCACCGTCTTCACGCTCGATGAAACCGTAACCTTTTTCTGCGTTAAACCATTTAACTTTACCTTGCATGTAAAACATTCCCTTCGTTATCAAATAACTGCAAGCATCGCTCACAATTCGAATATATCATCCCCCGCTCCCCGCTGTCAATCGAACTTGGCCATGTTGGTGAAATATTTCGAAAATTCGAGTATTAACATGGCGTTAATAAAATACTCACAAGCTAAAAGCCTGTTGTGTCGCGGTTTATCGACATTTTTCGCAAAGTTATCAACAGAGTTATGCACATTGTCCACAGGGGTGTGGGGGAGAGCAAATTAAATATTACTGCTACTATGAGAAAAGATTACCCACATGGAACGTTCATTTACGTTTGACTAGAATTGCATGTCCATTGAGACTATGCATAAATAACAAATCCTCAGTTTGTTCTTTACTCATCGTTGTTCACACAAGTAATAAAGCACATTTTGTTTTCGTTCAATTATGCTAATTCCTTCACTTGAGATAACAATTGTAGGGCTTCCTCATCCGGGTCTTGAATATTTTCTAGATAAGTAAGGGCCATTGAGTGTTCCCCAGCACTAAATAATATGAAACCCAAGTTAAACAATGTTTCTCTATTTTGCGGGTTATACTCATACGCTTTTTGAAGTAACGGTATAACATAATCAAACAAACGATTTTGGTAAGCCAAAACAGCCAAATTATTTAGAACTTGGTCTTTATAAATGAGGCTCTTTTCAACTACTGAAAATACCGTTTCAATAGCAAGGCCCTTGTTCAGTAGTTCTAAAATTTCAAGTTTACTTTGCTCTTTGTCCACTTCATTTTCCAATCTGCGTAATGCATACTTTAACTTGGTATTCCAAGAAGGCTCCTGTTTCGTTGTGCTCTCGCTATTGGAAGAATACCCAACACTAAATGAATTATGAAGCTTATTGAACCAACTAGCAGCAAGCTCCACCTCACCGAAGGCCTCAAGAACGCTTCCCATATTGTATATGGTATCTTGATGATTCGGATCCATTTCATGAGCTACTTGAAGCAACGTAATAATATGATCATAGGCCTGTACTTCATTCAATACCTGAGCTAATAAATTAATCAACTCAACATGTTTGACATCCATGCTAGAAATACACTCCAGAATGGACATTGTATCTTGAATTAAAGCGAGTTTTTTTGCATTTTCTTCGACACTCACACCCGCAACAATATCGTCCAGTAGCACACGTATTCCATTATTGCTTGTTTTAATGATATATTGGTAAGTCATATATTGATCAAGATATTCTCTAGAGCCCAAAGTTACTAGACGTTGAAGGAATTCTTCGTCCTGTTTGTTTATAGGCACGGTTACCGACTCAATGTGAAAATCTCCATACCCAGCGCCTTGCAGCATTTTTCGAAACTCTTTAATTGTAAAGAAGCGAACATGCGTCCTATCCAATAGTCCTGCGTCTTCATATGTCCAGTTTCCGTTCAATAAATCTCTGACCAAACTGAAGTGCATAACATTTGGAATACTGATCAGTAGCTTCCCTTCTGGTTTCAAATGCTTCCTCAACGTTTCAAGCGCTTGCCACGGATTATATAGATGCTCTAGTACATCTGCACATATAATATAATCAAAAAATTCTCCGGGATATTCCAGCAACTCTTGTTCTACATTACCTGCTTTTACTTCCGCAAATGTCCCAGCTATTTCCGTCGTCGACTCGTTAAGCTCAATTCCATACAGTTCCGCATTCGGGTACAGATTTTTTATTTTTAACAGTGATGCTCCGCAAGCGCATCCTACTTCTAATACTTTTATTTTTTCAAGGGGGCTATTATCAATTTGTTTAATGACTTCCCCTCTAATTAAACTGGAGTATGTTGGGTCAAAGCCCCACTTATCTTTAAACTTACCGCGATTGATATTTAAGAGTTGATTATAATGCGAAGGATTATCCTTAAATGAGGTACTGCCAAAATGATGAATAAACACATCTCTACATAAGAGCATGCTATAACCGGCTTTGATAATACGGTAAGAATAGTCGTCATCTTCAAAATTTCCCGGAGTGAAACGCTCATCCAAAAAACCTACTTCTTGAACGACATGTTTCTTGATAAGCATGCAAAAGCCAACTAATTTAATTCGCTGCTCCCACTTGGAAGAATCGGAAACATTCATCACTTCAGCAAAAGCCTGCATTTCATCCATTGTCTTATAGCTTACAGGGATAGACTGATAATAAGAGCAATAATTGCTGACTGCTCCTACTGCGCCAACCTTTTCCGAACTATCTAATGCAATTCTCATATTGCTCAACCAGTTCTTAGTGACAATAACATCGTTATTTAATAAAAGGATATAATCCCCCTTCGATGCTTCGATTCCTTGATTACATCCTTTTGGGAAACCGAGATTTTCATTATTGATAATTGAAATAATGTCATTTTGCTGCTTCAACCACTCAACCGTTCCGTCTGTTGAGGCGTTATCTACTATTATGATTTCATAGGTTCCATGTGTAGTATGTTCCCTAATGCTCTCAATGCATTTTTGAGTATACTCTAATTTGTTATAAGTAAGTATAATTATGCTTGTTATCAAAATTACTGACCCCTCTCGATCATTTATACTATATATCGACATTATTCTGCATAAACTATAGACATTTTTTCGTATGGCATAATTTACAAGGCAGAATAATGCAGTGTAATTCCTTATAAAAAGAACGTTTATGTCCGATAAAAATACTATACTCTCATTTAATCTCTAGGAGTCCTACTATGACAAAACTATTATCTCTTTGTATGATTGTAAAAAATGAAGAAAAGGTCTTAAGAAGATGTTTAGAAAGTGTCCAGGGCTTGGTAGATGAGATTGTTGTCGTGGATACAGGATCTACGGACAGTACCGTTGAAATTGCACGCGAATTTACTTCTCATGTTTATTTCTTTGAATGGATCAATGATTTCGCAGCAGCCAAAAATTTTAGCATTCGCCATGCCAGCTCCAGATGGATACTAAATTTGGATGCTGACGAATTTTTGCAGGATGTCAATATTGAAAAGGTTCGCCATGAGTTGGAGAACCTTCCCCTATCGGAATCGACCGCGTTTATTCTTCCAATCTACAACTTTACTGGAACGATAAATAGCGGGAAAGTTCTGAATTCGAGCGGCGCCCGATTGTTCCCCAATCATCCCGATATCGAACTCAGAAGTCCGATTCATGAACAGCTTTATTGGAAACACGGCGAACTGCGTTTTCTCGAATATCCTCTAATTATTTATCATACGGGTTATTTGGAAGAAACAAAGCTGGAAAAAAACAAATCCACCCGGAATATGTCTATATTTAATGACCTGTTAAAGAAAAAAACGCTGGATACATACGAAACGTTTACTTTAGCTAACGAATATATGATCATGCGGGATTATAAAAAAGCTATTTACTACTATGAAAAAGTGTACAAAAAAGCAAATAAAAGAGAAGAATGGTACCCTCATTGTGTTGAGCGGATGATTACAGCTTATACCGACTTGGATCGATATAAAGAGGCCTATCATTTAATTGAGGAATCCGTGAAGCTTTGGCCGAACTATTCTGACTTACATTGTTTTAAAGGACTTCTATTGGACAAGTTGGGCTTCTATGAAGAAGCCGTTTCCGAATTAAGCCAAAGCATAGAGATTGCAGAATCATCTAACGGCCGACAATATTGGATCCTGAGCCCGAATAACGGGACAACGCTTCCTTATTCCAAATTGGCTGATATATATTTTGAGCAATATAAAGATATTTCCAAAACCGTCTATTATCTTACGAAATTAGTTCAAAGCAATCCGAAAGATATAAAACATTTATATAAACTTGTACATTTGTTGACTCTTACGGAGCCCGTTTCCGAAATCGTTAAGTTTTTAGAACGGTTGTTCTCCCATACGGATCCCATGCAAATTAGAGTATTATTGCAAATTGCTGTAACCGTCGGACATTACGAGCTAACTCAACACTACTACATGCTGCATCAGACATTTAATATCGAGTTGTCACCTATATATATGATGCTATACGGTATTATACAAAACGATCAGGGCTGGTTTGATAAACATTTCAATAAACTGTCAGAGGAAGATTGCAATAATGAATTAGCGGCAAGAGCAATTTATACTGCTTCCTGTGTGTGGAAAACAACGGACTACATAAACCGGTTTACAATCCCTAATAATTTATTAAAACCTACAGAACCTTTGCTTAAAAAAGTTATTTCGGATACCACTTTTGACGAATCTGTTGATTTTCCTTATGACTCCATGTCCATATTGCTATCAGAAATCTTTAAGGTAGGACAATTCGACGTGTATGATTGGTTAATTAATCTTTTCCCGACTCATTTCAATAAACTAGCTAACCTTATGGGCGATTACTTCTTCAAACAAAATAAAGTCGAACTGGCTTTAGATTACTATTCCATGGTTTTAGCTAAAAATGAATTGGAAGGACAGGGATATGAAAACCTTGGAATACTTTATATTGCGCAAGGAGACTTGCAGGAAGGGCTTGAATTTATTGAAAAAGCAATAGAATTACATCCCCCAGAAGTAACCTTATATACGACTTACTGCTTGCATTCTAACGGAGAAAAGAAAGAACGTTATAAAGAACAACTATTTAATGCATTTCCTCAGTATAAAGGGCTGCCCTTTATTAAAAACTTATAGCACGCTTCCTTAGTTATAATCGGCTTTACCCTAAAAGGCTGTCATAACGACAGCCTTTTAAAGCTTGACTAAAAATAAAACCCGGTTCCACGAATCGAACCGGGTAATCATCAATTTATTTAAACTCGAGCTTAGTTTTGGTTATCTACAAAGTAACCTTCTTCTTGAATCATTGGATTAGATTGATACCTGCCACGAAGCTTTTCTGCATTTTGCATTTTCTTAATCTGGTTTTCTGAATCCTGTCGGTTTAAGTAAATATTTCCCTGAATCTGGGACTCCAAGCGTTTAAGTTCCTTTATATACGGTTGGACTACAGCTGATGAATGCTCCGCCTGCCCAATCTGTTCCATAAGCTCAGCCTGCTGGTTCTGCAAAAGTTCCAATTGAGCCAAGTCTTCGAAAGTGTCTAAGTCGAGTGCTAAAATTTCGTTAGAGATTCGGATGAGCTGCAAAAATAAGTTTTCCACTGCTTCCCTATTCATGTTAACCGACCACAGTAGTAGCTTTATTTTTGAGAATCTTTAGCGCCTCAACCCATGTATCTCTTAACTCTGTAACCAATGATATGCTTGTTTCCAAGCATTCTAGGTTTAATTTAAAGTTCGCTTCAAAAAGCTGTTCTTTAATAAAAACATAGAGCATTTTTAGGTTCTTGGATATTTCATAGTCCATGTTAAGAGTAATTATTAATTCATCAATAATATCTTGAGCTTTTTTAAGGTTAACATTTTTTTCGTTATAATTTTTTGCTACCAAAGCTTCCTGAGCCTGCTTCATAAATTTAATGCATCCGTTAAATAATAGGAGAGTTAATTCACCAGGAGCGGCCGTACTGACTTGGGTTCTTAGATAGAGCTGTTGCGCTTGCTGGTTCATTTTGTCTTACCTCTTTTCATCAATAATGACCCCATTTATTTCCCGCAAATTTGTGATTAAATCTACGATCTTTTCAGAAGGCACTTCCCTTATGACTTCATTCGTTTCTGTATTGTATACCTTGACGATGATTTGCTTACTCTTTTCATGGATACTAAACTCTAAACGTGTCTGAACACCTTCCATTGCTTTATTTGCTTTTTCAATAGCTTTAACCAAAGCTTCTTCAGAAATGGATAGTTGAAATGGCTTTTTCGTTAATAATTCAATGGAAGAAATCAAATTCCCTAGTTGGTCCGACGGTTGATTATCATAAGAAGTTGTAGTATTATTCGGCAATCCTAGAGAAGGTATGTTTTTTATATCCATATCCTCTATCTACCTCCTTGCCATTATAAACGAGATAAGTATCCCAATGTTGTATTACTTTTTTGGATTGCCTTCTCCATTGCCGCGAACTTTGCATAGTAGAAGTCTTCTTTTTTCTTTAGTTTCACATCAAAACGGCTTATTTGTTCTTCCATTTTCTTCATAACGGATCCAAGATCCGTGTTGATATCATTGGTAATGCCTCCAACAATGCCGGCTCTTTTTACCAAATCATCAATACTCGAAGACAGCTGGTCATAGACTCTACTCAGGATCCCCTTGCCTTTCTCATCGGTACTTGAGGCAGGAGTATTTGTAAACATGGCGATTACATTATCGGGATCTTTAGACAATGCTTCTTTTAGCATTTTTTCATCTATAACGAGTTTACCGGAATTCTGGGTATTTTTAGCGTCATAAGGCATCGTAGTGATTCCGATTTTGGCGAAGGAGTTATAGGCTTCTTGGATCCCACTTACCGACGTAATCCCCGTAAATTCTCTTAGTCTACTTAGCGCTCTTTCAATAGTGGAATCATTTTTCAATAACCCGCTTTTCGCCTTATCTTCCCACGCCTTGATGTCTGCATCTTTCATATCATTTTTCTGGTCGTCGGTTAATGGATCATAGCTGCGATACTTTTTTTCGGACGTTCTTTTGTTCATAAACTCGATCGTTTCGTTATACTTGGAAACAAAGTTTTTAATCTTATCGACAATTCCGTTTGTATCATTGCTAACGGATACCGTAACAGGCGTTGTGCCCGTCGGTTGTTTTAGATTATAAGTAACCCCATCGATTGTAAAGGAATTGCTGCTCCTATAGGTTGTATTTCCATCGATTGTAACTTTTGCATCTTGGCCGGTTACGACTTGTGAATCCAATTTAAGCGAAGCTAACAGTCCGCCAGTATCTCCAGAAATATTAACTTGCGCCGTCCCGCCAGTATCCTTAGTAAGAAATGATACCTTGTCGGTAGTCTCGTCATAGGACATATATACCCCGGCAGCAGAAGAATTAACTTTACCCATTATTGCGGAAATACTGTCATCACCATTGTACGTAATTTGCTGCCCGTTTATGGTAAAGCTGTAACTCGCACCTGATATATTTAGTGGTGTATCGAACTTTGAGGCAATATCACTTAACTTCGAATTAGCATCTACATTGAAAGCTGTCCTGCTTCCTGAAAAGCCCAGATTAGAGTACCCGCTATTCGCTGTAGAAGCAGCTTCCAACACGAGCTGCGGCTGATAAGACGTGCTACCGTCTACCACAGCCGATACGGGGTTGAAAGAGATTTTGCCTCCCGAATCGCTGACTGTAATCTTGTTGTACCCAAAAGCGCCATTTATTTTGGTTTGGATTTGTTGAGCTAAGTCGGCGGTCGTTGCATAATTGTTCTGATCTAATGTAATTGTTTTTCTAACTCCGTTTAACGTTACATCGAACTGGTTATTCGTAGCATCAATTGTAGTATTCGTAGGAGCGGTATTCGCTGTTATCGGGGCAGGCGGTTGTTTTGTCATCGCTCCAGTGCTGGACTTTGTAGCCCCTGTCGCCAGTTGGCCTACAGTTATGGCATGAGTAGCCGGATTTGCATTATTGCTTGCCGTAACCGAGATAAAACTTTCGTTTGAGGACGTTACGGAATTTTGTTTCCAGTCGCCGGAGAATCTTAACCCCCCCGCTGTCGTACGTAAATTTGCCAGCTTGGAATTGATTTCACGGTATAGATCCATACTCCAGTTTGTTTTCGTTTTTGTATTTTTGATTTTTTCTAAAGGCATTCTTTCAGCTTTCATTAGGTCACTGACTAATTTATCGATATCTAATCCCGACGCCATTCCACCAATACGTATTGGCATATTCCACTCTCCTCTGATCATATTCCTTATTATATTTATCGAAAAATTTCTGCGATTTATTTAGACAGAAATTTATATATTTTTCAAGCGCTCGAGAGCAGGATTGTAACCCCACGAAGCCGCAAGCTTATAGTATTCCTTGGCCTTATCCTTGAAGCCAAGAATTTCGTAGTAGACCCCCAGATTGTATGCTGCTTTAAAAGACCCTGTCCCCAGCACCGAGGTATATTTGTTGGTTTCGCCAATTCTTAAAGCTTCTTTGAAGCTTGGTTCTATAACGTGAATTTCTCCCGTATCCATAGCCAGTAGACCTAGCAGAAAAAATAAATCTGGAAAGTCCTTATATATGTCTCCATATCTCGTAAGAAGGTCGGCAGCTTCCTTGCTGCGGCCCAACTCCTTGAGCGAATAACCCAGTAATACGAGCATTGGAGGATAGTAAAGCTTATTTTCTTCTTTATAATCCAGGCTTCTTATTAAGTAATGCTCAGCTTCCTTATAGTGTTCGACCGAATTATAAAGTTTTCCAATTTGATATAGCATATATCCTTCGTCTTGTCTTTCATCTAATGCTTTATGGTAGAGCTTCAGATACCGGTTGAATTTGTCTTTTCCACTATATTCGTTTTTGGCATATCCGTAGTGTTTAACTACAATCTCGGTGTCTTTGAAGCTTGCCGGTTGTTCGTTCTCATATAACTGCTCATGAACGAATCCTTTGAATTGAAACGAATGTTTGTTAGGAAAGAAACGAACCATTCTATGTTGGGCAGAATCATTTTCCATAATATTTTCTATAAATATGGTTCCTGCTTGACCGGGGTATTTGGTTATATATTGACTTAACATAACTTCAGCATCAGATGGAAGCTCTTCATCCGCATCCAGAATAAGAATATAGTCGCCTGTGGCCCAAGAAATGGATTTGTTCCTCGCTTGGGCAAAGTTATCGTTCCATTCCCCTAGTTTTATAGTCGCACCATAGTTTTTTGCTATTTCTACAGTACGGTCCTTGGAACCTGTATCGTAAACAATGATTTCAAATTGCGGGGGGATACTTTTTAGTGCCCTCTCTATGTTAAATTCTTCATCTTTCACAATAAGGCAGACGCTGATGTTCATAGATTCCTCCTGCCATTAGCTTCACAATACCGATTACTTTTATTATCGGTATATAGACAGAATATTGTTATAGCCTCTCAATCATAAGCAAAATGAATAAGAAAAACACCTACTTCGATTCGTACAAAACGAAACGGAGTAGGTGTTTTTATCCCGGTTAAGGATTAACGAAGCAACTGAAGAACGCCTTGAGGAGCTTGGTTTGCTTGAGCCAGCATCGAGTTGGATGCTTGTTGCAAGATGTTCAGCTTCGTGTAGTTCATCATTTCTTTTGCCATATCGGTATCACGGATACGGGATTCGGCAGCTTGCAGGTTCTCGGATGTTGTCGACAAGTTGTTATATACATGTTCCAGACGATTTTGTACCGCACCGAACTCAGAACGTGCAGTGTTAACTTTGCCGATTGCATCGTCGATTGTTTTCAGAGCGTCAGCTGCATTAGTACTTGCTGTAACGTCTGCACTATCAATGCCCAGACCCGCTTTAGTGATGTTCTGAGATGTGATCGCAACCGAGTCGCCTTTGTTGTTGCCAATTTGAATGCTGATAGCCGAAGCAGTAGTTTGGTTCAACATGGAGATACCGTTGAACGTCGTTTTGTTCGCAATGTCGTCGATCGCATTGCTCAGAGCTTTGAATTCTTCATCCATTGCTTTCAAGTCGGAAGTGTTGTACGTTCCGTTGCTTGCTTTTACTGCCAGTTCTTTCATACGAGTCAGCATGTCGGAAACTTCGTTCATTGCGCCCTCTGCTGTTTGTACGAGGGAAACGCCGTCTTGCGCATTTGCTCCTGCTTGGTTCAAGCCGCGGATTTGCGTACGCATTTTTTCGGAGATCGACAAGCCTGCTGCATCGTCAGCTGCTCGGTTAATGCGGTAACCGGAAGAAAGCTTCTCGCTGGATTTGCCTTGCGAGATGTTGTTCATAGTCATGTTGCGGTGTGCGTTCATTGCATTAAGATTGTGGTTGATAATCATTGGTAATTTCCTCCCTGAATGTTTGTTCCACTTCCTTGTGGAGTAGGGCTTTGCTCCTACAAATTTTATATCGGCTTTTTAGTCATATATGTTTAGAGTTTTTTTTATTTTTCTAAGTTTTTTACTATTTTTTTTATTTCGTTAATATCAAACTTCACTGAAATGGCTTCCTTATTACTCGCTTCAATAGCTTCTAGTAGTTCCTTTCTGTAAACCTTAATATCACTTGGTGCATTAATTCCTAATTTGATCTGTTCACCCTCAATGGAAACAACATAAATTTCTATATTTCCGTTAATCATGATGGACTGTCCCTTTTTTCGGGATAGAACTAACATTTTTTCTCACCACTTTCTTGTTTTTCTTTTTGATAAAGTGGAGTTTTTATTTCATATTCATAGCTAGGAGGGAGAATTATTTGAAGCCCTTTGAGATTTTGAATATTGATAACAAGCGGAGCAAGCAAATTCATTGTAGATTCTTGTAAAGGTTCCCTAAGGGTAACGATAGACAAGATGAGAACATCCCGTTCAGACTGTAACTCCAACGTAGCCACGTCATCCTCGTTCAATTCAAATGTATATTCTTTAAAATATTCAAATGGAACAGTGATAAAAAAACCAATTTTTTCGTCCTGAACACTGCTTAAGTATCCCAAGTCGCTTCCTTCTATATAATTAAAAACAAATTCGTTTAACTCTTCAAAAGCGAGGATACTCCCATGAAAGTTAATTATTTTACCATTCAAGTGTTCGAGCATAGTGTGGCCCCTTTCAAGTATTGAAGGCTATAGCATTAGCTATAGCCTTAGAATCATTATTTATTCCAGTCATAGGTCGTGACTTGTATATCGACCGAATTCATTTGTCTCATATAGATGTCGACCCGTCCCGGATTGTAGCGAATCTCAGGTTTCATCGGCGTATACTGAATGTCCGCTTTACGAGCTTCGATGTTGGTTACAGCTGGTTTTGCTTCGTATTGAATTTTCACATTCATATTGGAAGCCGGACCGACGTATTCTACGGCACTCTTATTTGAAAAAGCATTCTGAGCTAGTTCCGCAAAGGCGTTGCGCGGATTATGAATTTGAGCCATGCGATTGCCGTTTTCAACAATTCTGGCTATTCCCTGCAGCGCAATACCGGGAGCTTGGCTGTAAATGGAATTCATCCACTCCATATGTGGACCAGATCCTAAAGCAGCCCAAGCTGCCGACGAATCGATGCGCAATTCGCCTGGCTCAGAATAAAAATCAAGTTGTGCCGGATGCTGTTCAATGGATAATTGCCCCCTGGGAGACCTCATATCAGTTGAAGCATTCTGAGTTTGCATACCGATCTGACCCAAGGTTTGCTGAATCGATAGGCGGAGCAAGTTCATAGAACACCACTCCTATCTACCTTAAATAGTCCAACAGGCTCGGTTGAACAATTTTGGCACCGACGGAAAGAGAGGCCTGATAAATATTTTCATACTGCTTCAAATCGGTAATCGTTTTTGCAATGTCCGCATCCTCTACCTTGCTGTCCAATGAAGTCAAGTTTTGGGTCAAGTCTTCCAAACGGTTTTCAATTAAGTCAACACGATTCACCCGTGCGCCAACCTCTGCACGCATGTCCAAAAACTTGGTAAGACGTGTATCCAGTTTATCCATCAATACCTCGGCTTGCGCTTTATTTCCTGAAGCAAATGCAGTTTGGACTCCTTTCAAGACAGCGAACATGTTGTCAGCATCGGAGGGTGATCCAAACGTTTGTTCCCCCGTAACATTAATAGGAAGCGTGATCCCTGCTCCGAATTGAAAATTTATAAGTTTCGTATCGGTTTGGTCTGCCGGAGCATTTGCTAAGGTATACGGTTGTTTGTCAGTAAATTGTCCGTTAAAAATATACTTCCCGTTCATTTTATCGTTTCCAAGCGTAACTACATGTTCATAGATCTGACCCATCTCTTGAGCGATAGCATCCAACGCAGATTGCGGGTTAGTACCGTTCACCCCTCGGGTTGTCAGTTCCTTCGCTCTTTGAAGCAACTCGCCGATCTGACCCATGACCGTATCGGTGTGGTCCAAGAACGACTTAGCCATATCCACATTTTTCTGGTACTGCTCATTCATAGACAATTCGCTGCGATAACGCAATGCGTAAGTGATGCCGACCGGATCGTCGGAGGGCTGATTGATTTTCCTGCCCGTAGATAACATATCCTGATTATTGCTCATACGCCTTAAATTGTTTGTAATATTCCCAAGAACCTGAGAATGCATCATGCTCTGAGTAACACGCAATGGCATATCTTTAACCTCCAGTCATTATCTTCCGACTACTCCAGTGCTGTTAATCAATTTATCGAGAACCTGATCAAAAGTCGTCATAAAGCGAGAGGCGGCACCATATGCATGTTGATATTTGATCATGTTGGACATTTCCTCATCAAGCGAGACCCCGCTCACGGACTGCCGTCTATCCTCAATTTGATCCACCATCGCCTTTTGATTATCCGTTTGGCGGGAAGCAGTCTGTGCTTGAACCCCCAACTGACCGACAATGGAGCGGAAGTAATCATCCAGGGTACCATTCATAATCGATGGCGCGCCGTTTGTGGTTCCTCCATTGTTAAAAGAAAACTTTGAATCTTTGAGCTGTGAAATTAACAGGGCCAAGGTATTGTTACCTTTGACCGCCGTTTCGTTCGGTGCTGTCCCCGTCGTTCTCATGGAAGTGGCAATAGTATTTGGATCGTTTGCAATGACCGGGTTGAGTTGAAAAGTAGCTGCCGTAACCGTAGTTCCCGTCTTAGCCGTAAAGAAATCTACTCCCTTAGCAGCGGGTGTTGCAAAAGTATAACCCAGCTTGTGTAACCCGTTGATCCCTTGGACCATAACCGTCAAATCGGAAGCCAATGTACGGTTAGCCACAGGGCCAGAATAAGTTACCGGAGTATACGCCGGACCTGCCGGATTATTCGTGGGGACCATCACTACGGAACCGTCAGGAATAACGGACCCAGCCGGAATTGTGATTTGTACTTGGCCGTTAGCGATGGAATTCGCAAGCGTATCCAATTGCTGCTGGTAATCGGCAACATAACGGTCTCTGGAAACAATCATGCCATAGACCTCACCGCTATTCAAATCTCCACTGTTCATAGCTGTCGTAAGTGTAGCCGCGGTAACAGCGGTCTCGGTTTGGCCTGCAACCAAGTTGGTATTCCCCATGTTAATGGTATATCCTTGTGGAGTTTCAACAACAGAGATATTTACGATTTTGGATAATTGATCCGTCAATAAGTCGCGCTGGTCCCGCAAATCGTTAGCATGATCTCCAAGTCCTTCAATTCGGAAAATTTCATTATTCAATGAAGAAATTGTGCTGGTCAACGAATTGATTTGATTGGCTTTGACATCAATATTACTAGTCAAATCATTACTTAAATCGCTCAATTGCTTGCTGGTTGCGTTGAAAGCATCTGCCAGCGCATTGGCGCTCTCCCGGACGAGCTTGCGTCCTGATACGTTCTCCGGGTCTTTGGCAAGATCGGTCCACGACTTCCAGAACTTATCCAATACGGAACGTATCCCCGTATCCGTCGGCTCATTTACAATCGCTTGGAGCTTATCCAGCGTATCATTTTGAATAGAGTAATTCCCAAACTGTTTGTTTTCATTGCGAAATTGATCGTCCAAAAACTTCTCGCGGATTCGCGTAATCGATGTAAACTCTACACCTTGTCCCATCTGTCCCGGAACGTTGCTACGCATCATCCCCGGATATTCCAGCGGTCTGGAAGCGACCATATTTACAACTTGGCGGGAATAACCCGCTGTATTTGCATTCGATATGTTATGTCCCGTTGTAGTAAGAGCGGCCTGCTGCGTGAATAAAGCACGTTTAGATATCTCAATACCGGTAAAGGTGGAACGCATGGACTCTCATCTCCTTCGCAGCATCTGATTATGCCTTGGCGTCAAATAATCCTTTTCGATTCGAACCCGTAGTAGTCTGATGAGGATTCGAATAAATCAGTTCATCCCCGTCAGAACCGGACATGATATCTATCGAATAATTAATAAACGCGAGCGACTGCTCGATCATCTGTTGATTTAATTCATTATACTCCCGCAGCTTACGGATGGTAGCCAGCAATTGCTTCTGAGAATCGACCAAGGTTCGCTTTTCCTCAGCGTTAAAAATGATCTTAGTCAAGTCGCTGACTGTCACCCGCGGATTCGGTTTGTATCCTTTTTCGATTAAGAAATTACCGATCGCATCCACCCGCTGCTGGTCCAATTCCCCAATTCGCTTGAGCAGCTTGTTTTCTTTCGTTACGATTTGCGTCAACTGCTCCACTTGATTGTGGATAAGCGCATGCTTTTTCTGCTCCGCCAGCTCCAACAAAGTGAGATGTACATCGTTCAGTTCGGACATGGTCTGCAACACGGCTTCAAAAGACATGGCTCTCCACCTTCAAAAATTATTTCAAAAACGGGAAAATTTTCTCGGCCAGCTTGCGCGCATCGACGACATACGTCCCTGATTTTACGGATTGCTTAAGCTCTTCCAGCTTTTCACGGCTGGCTCCTGCTGCTTCCGTTCCCAGAAGTTCTTTGGCTTCGCTGGATATCTCAACCTGGTCTTTTTGCTTTTGTTTCTTCCCTGCGGCAAATGCCTGCTGCGCTTCCTGATTCCTCTTATATTGATTCACGGCACCTACCTGATTCGTTCCATTAATTTTCATCAAACTCACCTCGATTAACTACATAATAAACCCACCGATTCAGCGTTATTACTTTTATCGGTGGGCGGTTTTTAAAAGTTTAGATGTATTCGTTATTTTGTTCGATCCTGCAAGCGGTCTTTGATAAGAAAAGAAGCATGCTTCTCTTGCTCGGCCTGCTGCTTTTTGCGCTGTTCGTCTTCGGCCATGTTTCGCGCTTCCTTCGTCAATCGCGTCCGGCACACTTCACACATGTTGTGCTCGCGAATCTGCGCTCCGCATACGTCGCATTCGTAAGTCATGTTCGGATTATTTTTAATCGAAATGCGCCCTTCACGGATAAACTTCACGATTTGTTTAACCGGTACTTCGGTCGCATCGCTTAATTCTTGTATCGAGCAAGCGCGGTTCTCGCGCAAATATTTTAAACACGTCTCGTACTGCTTCTCCATTTCCCGAAGGCAGTTCGGACACAAGCCGTAATTGTTTTTCATGTATATTTTTCCGCAGCGGTCGCAGTTTGCTACATTCAGACTCATGTTCATTCTACTCCTCTCAAGAGCAAGCCCTAGTACTCCTAGTTTAGCTGAAATTATCGAAGTTTGCACTTCATTTTTTGTCGGAAACTGGACGTTTGCCGCAAACGAACTTACCTGGCCCAACTAATGCCGCATACCTCCAGAGGAAAAACCGTCTTTAACGTCCTTGAGCATTCGTTCAGCGTGCTTCCGGTCGTGTACACATCGTCGATCAAATAGACCCTTACCCGCCCTTGTCTGCATGCTGCCGCCACTTGGGATGCAGCTTCCGGTTCCAGTGCAAAAACGCCTTGGAGATCGTCCAAACGTTCCATTCTTCCTTTGAAGCTTTGTTTGTCCGTATGTCTCGTTCGCAGCAGCAGCGGAAGAACAGGCAAGCCCGTCAGCCTTCCCAGCTCGGAGGCCAGCTGTTCAGCCTGGTTGAAACCGCGTTCCGCATATCGCTGCTCGCTCAGGGGCACGTAAGAGATGAACTCGGAGGCAGGCTTCCCGAAGTCCACACCGCCGGACGGCCCTTGCCGATGCAGATGATAGGCGTGCAGCAGCATCGGGCCGAGTACGCTGCGCAGCGATTCTTGGCCCCGGTATTTATACTGTCCGAGCCATTCCTTCATTCGTTCGTCATAACGAACAACGCTGCGGTTCTGGTCGAAATATGTAGTCGTTCGCCGGGCGCAGTCGGAACAAGCTTCGTAACGGCCGCACTTGCCGCAGCGAACTTCATCGATCCATGGGATCGCTTCCCAGCAGCGCCGGCAAACCGGTAGCTTGCGGGTGCCGTCATTTGGCGCGCCGCAGGTGACGCAAGGCACCATTTTAGAGGCCAGCAGCGATTCCGCCCCGTTCAGAAGCCGGCGCACCCACTTTCCGGCTTGTTCGGTCCAACTCATCGTTCGTACCCCTTTTCTCAGTCGATATAACCTTTTTTCCGCGCGATGACGTTCATTTCGGCAATTTGTCGCCTGGCATGCACTTGAGAGCGCGTTTTTTCTTTGGCCGCAAAATAAACTCGACCTCGGGGATCTTGCGCGGATCTTCCCGCCCGTCCCGCCATTTGCACCAGCGCCGCCGAATCGAACACCGGGGAATCGGCATCGAGAATAAATACATCCGATTTCGGAATCGTCACTCCCCGTTCCAAGATGGTCGTGGTGACCAACAGCCGAATCGAAGTCGCGCGAAAATCGATGACCTTTTGCGAGCGGTCAGCGTCTTTGGAGGAAGTGCCTTGAACGTTGACGAAGGGAAACGATTGTCGAAGCAGAGCCACGAACGGCTCAACCATGGCGATCTTTGGGACGAAGACGAAGACTTGCGCTCCCCTCTCCAACGAGGCGGCCAAGTGTCCCTTTAGCTTGGCGTTCAGCCCGTTCTGGGCCAGCATTTGACGCAAAGGCGGACACGAGAGAAGCGATGGCTCGGGCAGTGGGTGACGATGGTACCTTGCCGCTACTCGCGCATGAGGCAGCCGATTGCGCTTTACGGCCCGCTGCAGCTCCTCCGGCGGTGTCGCCGACAGCAAAATATACGCTCCGCCTAAAGCGCATACCTGTTCGGCGGCATAGATCAGCATCGGATTATTATGGTACGGATACGCGTCGATTTCGTCGACAATAACCAGATCAAACGCTTGCCGGAATCGCATTAGCTGATGCGTCGTCGCTAAGGTCAGCTCGCCTTGCTCCCACCGCTGCTCGCTTCCGCCATATAACGTGACGACCTTCGTGTGCGGAAAAGCTTTCTCTAGCCTTGGCTTCAGCTCCAAGACAACATCGCGACGCGGAGTAGCAATGGCAACCCGGCCTCCCTTAGCCAATGTATATTGAACCATCGGAAAAATCATTTCCGTCTTCCCGGCTCCCGTTACAGCCCAGATAAGGAACCGCGGCGCAGCAGGGCTCTGTGTTTTTCCGTTTGAAAGGGACTTATTTGCTTTCAAAAATTGCAACGCCAAGCCCGACGCTTCCGCCTGCACCACACTAAGCCCCCACGCTTGTAAATAAATTTCCATGGCTTCATCCGCCAGTGACACTTTGTTCATGTCTGAAGTGCTGTTCACCCGAACGATCGGGGTACAATACCTTGCTCTTCCCATGGTCAAACAGGCTTCGCAATAAGCGCACGGTCCGCCGCAATCCGCACAATGCGTCCAACGAACTGGCGATGCCCCGACGTCTGCCTGTCCTTCGAACATTCCTTGGCTTCCGCAGCGCTTGCACTTCCCTTTTAATGTCTGGGGCAGCAAGGACCATCGTCGCCCTTCGTTTCGATCTAACTCCACCCCGGCTTCCAGCTCGATCCTCCCCTGAATCCAAGCAAGCTGTAAAAAGTATGCCGGCGATTCGGCTACGGCTTGACTCCCTTCATGCTGCATCAAGCCCATAAACTCTTCCATAAGCAGGTAGCGGCCTTTCAGGGCTAGGCACATGGCATTCATCGTCCTATTAGCAAAGTTTCTGGCTTCCTCGGACAGCCCCTCCTCTGTCCCGGTCCATTCCCAAAGCTTCCAATCTGCCACGGCCTCCGGATGAAGGCCAATCTCACGGGCAGCTGTCCGCAAGCTTTGCAGCATGCCTGACGAAGACGGAGATGCTTTCATCTTGCGCTTAATTTCACAGGCTTGTCCGAACGATAAGGCGGGTTCCAGCACACGCAGCTTGAAGCGGCCACCGGCTTGATCCGTCCAGTAATCCCGGTCGGCCCGCATATCCAAGGAAACGTGCCAGGAACAACCTTCTGCCGTCGTTGCGGCATATACGAAAGCTTTCATGGATCACCTGGTTCGAATTATTTTTTAGGATTACATATATTTGAAAGCGATTTCTAAACCTTCATTTTGGTTAAGCCGGACCACAACCACCTGTTCATCTGCATGCTTCAGGACCCATTCATCCAAGTCCCGTTCCGCCATCGTACAGATGCTCAACTGATGCTCCAGACTTAACCTTCGGGCAATCGCAAGCGTATCGTCCGTCGAGCCTTTATCCGCCAACGTCACCGATATCGCCTTGCCCTTCATCCATGAAAAAAAATACAGCGAGCGAAGGTACCACTCCACCTGCAGCTGATTATTGTGGGTTTGCAGCACATAATGCGTCGTTCGGGGCTTTCCGTAACGCCTCCACTGCCAATGGAGCCAATGGATGATGGCGAACCCCGCGGCGTAGCAACCGATAATCCAAGCCAAGCCTAACATCATAGCGGCTCCCTCCCTTAACTGCAGTATATGCCGATTGAAGGGAGATGGTTCCTGCCACGCCTGAAGAAGGACATCTATTGCGAACCGCTTACAGCGTTACCCAGCCATTTTTAATCGCGATAATAACTGCCTGCGTCCGGTCGTCAACTTCCATCTTTTGCAAAATGCTGCTGACATGATTTTTGACCGTTTTCTCGCTGATAAACAGAAACTCACCGATCATTTTGTTGCTTTTGCCTTCAGCCATTAAGCGAAGCACTTCTGCTTCCCGGCGGGTCAGCGGACTGTTGTCCATATGCACATACTTCACGCCTGCTTCTTTCGACGTCGTGCCGGAACCGGCTACGCCCTGCTCGTCTAAATACGTCATGCGCCGAAGCTGGTTGATGAGCTTCCCGGTCACTTTCGGATGAATATAGGCATGTCCCGCCACGACCGAACGGATCGCGTTGATCAAAGATTCCGCTTCCATATCTTTCAACAAGTAACCGGACGCCCCTTTACGGAGTGTCTCAAAAACGTAGCTCTCATCGTCATGAATCGAAAGAATTATCACTTTTATGTCCGGAAAAATATCCTTTAATTTCTCCGTCGCTACGACACCGTTCTCTATAGGCATGTTAATATCCATCAAGACGATGTCCGGGCTCAGAGTATTACAGAGCTCCAGTACCTGAATGCCATCGCCGCATTCACCGACGACTTCCAGATCGCTCTCCATATTTAAAATTCGTTTGACCCCCTCGCGAAACAGCTGGTGATCATCTGCTAAAACCAGCTTAATCGGGCGTTTGGCGCTGCCCATAATGTCCATATTGATTACTCCTCCTTAGATTCTGACTTGATCGGGATGACCATGGATAGTTTTGTTCCCGCCCCTGGCGCCGATTCGATATCCATACGCCCCTCAAGCAGCTCTACGCGCTCACGCATGCCCATCAAGCCGTAATGACTGCCGCGTGCTATCTTCTTGTCGATATTGTCGGTGATGAAACCAACGCCATTATCAGATACGGATATTTTAATCATCTGCTGCTGGAACGTAAGCTCCAGTGAGACATGCGAGGCTTCCGCGTGCTTGATGACGTTAGAGAACGCTTCCTGTACCAAGCGGTATACCGCTACCTCCATACCGGAAGGCAGGCGGACTTCTTTTCCCACCAGTTCGATTCTGGTGCGAATCTTCGTTCTCTCCTCGTAATCCTGCACAAACTTACGCAAGGTGGGGACTAATCCGAGGTCGTCAAGTGCCATGGGACGAAGATTGAAGATGATCTTGCGAACCTCTTCAATCCCGCCCCGGACACCCGTTTTCAAATCATTCAGTTCATCTTTTACGGCATTATAGGCCTGCTTGGCCAGCATCCGCTCGGTAATTTCGGTGCGAAGGACCATGTTTGCCATATTTTGCGCAAGACCGTCGTGAATCTCCCGGGCAATTCTCTTTCGTTCCTCTTCCTGCGCCAAAATGATCTTAAGACCCAGCAGCTGCCGGTTTTTGGCCGATTCCAGAAGACGTGTCACTTGATTGAGATCGCCGGATAAGTACTCAAGCACTACATTGAATTGAGAGACTAAAGACTCTGCCCGCTCCAGCTGTTTGTCGACATTTTTCAACCGCTTTTGCAGGTCGTCCCGTCGCGCTTTCAAATGCAGCTCTTTTTCCCGGTGAATGGCCAACTGTGCTTGCAGTTGGGTTGCCGCCTCGTAAGCTGCCCGAATATCTTCCTCGTTGAAGCGCTTGAAATCGCGGCTCACTTCGGTCAAACGAACACGAGAGCGCCGATACTCCACCTCGAATCGATCCACTGTATCGATCATGCGGCCCGTTTCTTCAATCACCGACTGCAATTCCTTGTTCAGCGCTTCGCGCTCAGCCCGGACGCTCTCACAGATCTCAAAAATTTGGTACTTGCTGTTTTCCATGACATCAATGGCATTTCTGATGACGCGGTCAAAAACGTCGACTTGCATCCGGACAAAGCTCCTTCGCCATTTTTCTCGGACGTACTAGCAATATAGTACCATATTTTCGGAAGATTGTGAGAGCTTATAGCACTAATTATTGCAGGGTGATTTGCTGGGTTTTCCCATCCCAGGTTACTTTCCAGCCCAAGTTCTCAGACAAAATACGCAGAGGCACCATCGTCAAATCGTTCATAATGACCGGCGGCACTTCGGCCGTAATCCGCTGCCCGTTCACAATCAGGCCTTTGTTATCGATCCACAGATCGATCATTTTACCGCCGCGAAGGACCGTTACTTTACGCTCTTTCTCATCCCAACTCACCTTTCCGCCTAGTGCATCCGTAACAAAACGGATCGGGATAAGCGTATTCCCCTCCGTGATGACCGGGGCTTGTTCCAGTGTCATCGCTTTGCCGTTAACGGTCACGGCCTTTTTGTTAACTGTCAGCTGGATGGAATTATTCGATGGCTGCTGTACCGCGCCGCGGTATGTAAACGTAATATCGTCGATGCCGATCTTCCCTTTGGCTGCCCGTTCGTCTTGTCCGATTTCCTCATTTACGACATAGACGCTCTTGACGCGAATCGGATAGCTCAGCTTCAATTCCGTCAAATCGGCAGTAATTTGCTTCCAGCCTTTCCAGTTTACATTTCTCGCGAAATCAACATAATGAATTTTACCGGCATTGTCAAGCAGCTCCGCACGCAGCCAGTTCAAGCTCTCGTCGCCGTTGACTCTCATTTTCATGTATTGCGGCTCGCCTTCAATGAGAACGTTGGTATCCATCGTGGCATAGGCCCATTTGGTGCCTTTTCCTTGCGTGAAGTCGTAGTTAAGCTCCAAATATTTATTGCCGTTCGTATCGGGCACAGTGTAGACGGAAGAAGTCACTTCTTTCGGCTTCGCATCCGACTTCGTCAATACGCCCTCTTTGTCCAGATCATACCATACCTTATCAATCCCGACAGGAATCGTCGTCGTCGTGCTGAAGCCGTCATATCGAGCGATTAGTTCCGCGCCTGTGCTTCCCGCCAAGCTTGTGACCTTCAGCATACCATTCGTAACTTCGCCCTGGATGCCAAGCACTTCCCATTGAATGAGTTCGGACGGAACTTCTCTCGTTTTGCCCGACGCTGTCGTCGCCACGACCGGCAGCTTGTACGTTTCACCTTCGGACAGCGCAAGGTTGTCAGACGTAATTTTCATGCTGGTCAGCTGATTCCGGCCCACGACTTCAACATCCGCCGTCGAGGTGCCTTGACCCGATACCGCTGTTACTTTACTTATCCCTGGTTGGTTTGGCGTAAATACGTTATCCTTGAACGTACCCTTATTGCCAGCTACGCTCCACTGGGCCGTAATTTTATCGGTATTGACCACCGGGTTATAATAGACGTCGTAGGCTTTAAAACGAAGCGGAGCCTTCTCGCCGACAAACAGCACGCTTGGCGCCTGAATAAACAATTCCTTCACTTCGCCCTGCGGCGCGGTCGAGAATACCCCTACTCCGTTCACGACTTTCCGCTGAATTCCGGTTTCCGTCTTATTGACTAGCACCGGCGACATTTCGCCAAGCGGCCGGGCTACCATCTGCGTGGAACCGCCTCCGTCAAGGTTTAGCCCTTTCCATACGCCAACTTGAATCATGAACTGCTGCAGCTCTTTCATCGACAAGCCTTTGCTGTCGCCGCTGTAGTCCGCCGTAATGACGTAGGCCGTCTTCAGGTCCTTGGAATAGCCAAGCGCCGTCCGCGAACGCGTGCAGCAAAGATCGTCCACTGGGCGCGAAAATTCCGATGGCTTGCCTTCATCCACCAAAATCGTATGACCGCCGATCATCATTTTGAACGTACTCGCATCATACTTCTTGTTCGGGTCTTGGGGCAGGATTTGGTAATCCGCCTTGAGCGGATCGCCTACTTTGACATGCGTTCGGATAAAATCGGCAGCTTTGCCTGATGCGCGCAAAATATACCCATCTTTCGGAGCAATCATATTAATAATGCCGTTATCTACAATTTCTTTTACAATCCCGTTTTGAACCAGGACTTCCGTAGGAACGGTCACGCCGTCATTGGAACGGTCCACTCGTCCCCAAGCGTTCGTATACATGAACAAGCCGTCGATATGACTGTGCTCACCGCCGGGCTCGAACCAGTAGTATGTTTTGTTAATCCCGCCAAGCGCATAGCTTTGCCCGTCTTTCGCAATAATGGAGCCTTTAAACGTAAATAGGTCCACAATAGGCTTGTTGTCCTTGTCCAACGCAAACGAGTAAAAACCCGGCAAATACGGCGGCGTTGCCATTAACTGCCCGTTGGCAATCTCCGGCCCCATCGGGACACCTTCCGCCTGAGTGTTATAGAAGTCGCCGTTCACCCCTGCGACAGCTTTCGTTTCCGTGGCCATGCCCAGCACGCTTTGCTTACGCGTAAATTGGTTCTCTGTGCCTGACATGACATCAAGTTTGACATATGGATTCGTCAAATCCACTTCCACGACATTCGCATTGACTTTGACGTCTTTTTTGCTTCTCGTAAACTGCCATACATATTTTTTTAACACGGCACCGGTCGTCAAAATTTCCTGGCTTACCACTGTCGGAGCCGAATCCGCAGCTTCTGCTCTATAGGGTACCGACCATGTGGACAGCAGCAACGACACTGCCAAAACGGCACCCGACAACCTTCGCCATTTCTTCTGCACAATCACGTTTCTGTTCTCCTCTCGTATTCCACTCTCCTTTTATTTAGACTCAATGAATATCTAAAAAGTTACGGTATTAACAGGTTATAAAATTCGACAAAAATGCAAAAAGACGATCCGCGTAAAGAACGGACCGTCTTGCTTAGACAGATCTGGATCTATATGGTTGTTAAGATAACTTTAAGCTTGGGCGTCAGCTTTCAACTGCTCCGCTTTGTCCGTACGCTCCCAAGGCAAATCGATGTCGGTACGGCCAAAATGACCGTAAGCTGCCGTTTGCTTGTAGATCGGACGACGCAGGTCAAGCATTTTAATAATGCCGGCTGGACGCAGGTCAAAGTTTTTGCGAACGATTTCGACAAGCTTCTCTTCGCTTACTTTGCCTGTACCGAACGTATCGACAGAAATCGAAACCGGCTTAGCAACGCCAATCGCATAAGCGAGTTGAACTTCGCACTTGTCGGCAAGGCCTGCCGCTACAATGTTTTTGGCAACGTAACGAGCCGCGTAAGCGCCGGAACGGTCGACTTTGGTCGGATCTTTACCGGAGAACGCGCCGCCGCCATGCCGTGCGTATCCGCCGTACGTATCAACGATGATTTTACGGCCGGTTAATCCTGCGTCGCCTTGCGGTCCGCCGATAACGAAACGGCCCGTCGGATTGATAAAGTATTTCGTATCGTTGTCGATCAAAGCCTCCGGAACGATTGGCTTGATAACGTGTTCTTTAATGTCGGCTTGGATCTGCTCCAACGATACTTCTTCCGCATGCTGGGTAGAGACGACGATCGTATCGACGCGAACCGGTTTAGATCCTTCATACTCTACGGTTACTTGCGTTTTACCGTCCGGACGGAGGTAATTAAGTGTACCGTTCTTACGAACTTCCGACAAGCGACGTGCCAGTTGGTGGGACAGCGAAATCGGCAGCGGCATCAATTCCGGTGTCTCGTTAACCGCAAAGCCGAACATCATACCTTGGTCCCCGGCGCCGATCGCTTCGATTTGATCATCCGTCATTTGGCCTTCACGGGCTTCAAGCGCTTTGTTAACGCCCTGTGCGATGTCAGGCGACTGCTCGTTCAAGGAAACCAGCACCGCGCAAGTTTGGGAGTCAAAACCGTATTTCGCACGAGTGTAGCCGATATCTTTGATAGCTTGACGTGCAATGGATTGAATATCGACATATTCCGATTGACTTGAAATTTCACCGATGACAAGAACCAAACCGGTAGCTACGGAAACCTCGCAAGCTACGCGAGCATTCGGGTCATTCGCCAAAAATGCGTCAAGTACGGAGTCGGAAATTTGGTCACAAATTTTATCCGGATGCCCCTCAGTTACAGACTCCGAGGTAAACAAACGGCGGCCCACAGAATTGGACATGAAAAAAACCTCCTACTGCAATTATTATGGATAAAGGCTTAAGTCCACATACAAAAAATCAACCTTTTCCGGGTGGAAAAGGTTTCTTTAGCTGCTACCTTCTTATTGTATGTTACTGGATTTGCAGAGGACTGTCAATAAAATATGATCAGATCGCGTAAAATTAACATTCCTGTAGATAATTGTTTTCTTTTTTTACAGACTTAACATCATTTCCTCGGCCTTCTTGATTAATCTTGCCGTAATCGTCCCGCCTACAGCACCGGCATCTCGGGAAGCAATGTGTCCCCAATAATCTTCCTTCACAGAAGCAGAAGGGATGCTGCCAAGCTCCGTGGCAAACTCCACATTGGCGTTAGCCAGCTGCTTGCCAACCGGAAGCCCCAGCTCAGCAGCGATTTCGTATTTTAGGACATCCAATGCTTTCCCGCTTTCCGGTACCACTTTCTTGTTGTTCCTCGACATTAAAGGATACCTCCTTAAGTAGGATGTAGTGCTATTATCCCGCTCCGAGGTAAACCCCAAACGTATGAATGATTGGTGAAATGGGTAAAATTATGATGCGGCTTTCGTTCCATCCGCATTCATAATCGAATAGCTGCCGCGTACCATAACGTAAATTTCCTGCTTGTTCTTGGCGTCAGGCTTAACTCCACGGCCTTCCCGCGGAACGATAAGCAGGTGGTTAAGCTCAACCGTTGCTCCCGCAGCAATATCTTTGCCGGAGGTAACGTCCGGAATTCCGTTATCGTCGGAGCTCACCGCTATAACCTTGCCGGTTCGGACAATAAATTCCGTGCCTGCCCCGCCGTAAAGTGTTTGTCCTTGCTGAAGCTTAACGACGGTAAGTCCGGAATTGGGGACAGTCGGTGGCTGTGCGCTACCGTTCGTACCGGAGCCTGTGGAAGGGGACGTTCCACTTCCAACTCCTTGCTTCGCCAATTCAGCTGCGATAATTTGTTTAATTTTTTCCTCGTTTACACTTTGTTTACCGAATTCATCTGCTACTTGTTTTGCAATATTTTGCTCGAAGTAGCTTTTGGTGATGATGGGATCATCAACAGAACCAGGCTGGGTCGATGTGCTGTTGGAATCCGCATAAACGATAGTCGCAAACAAAAGAATAAGCACTATAGTAACAAAAGTAATTTTAGTTTTCATAGGTTCACCTGCTTTGGATTATATGTAAGTTGTCGGGTCTTGATAAAAAAAGAAGACCCGCAGGGGTCTTCTTTTTTTAATCCGTTAGGATTAGTTGGTGACGTTAACCGTTGTGATAACAGACAGACCGTTAGAGGTTGTAGCTGTAATCGTAAACGTACCTGTTCCGTTGATTTTGATTCTATCTGGTCGAGAAGCATCAACTTCTGCAATTGCCTTGTTATTAACAAGGGTAGCATCCTTAATAATATATCTTACCTTAGTATACTTGTCGTATTCGTAGATGAATTCATTTTTAAATTCATTCGCATAGTTATCTTTCAATGTGATGTTACCCATCAAATCCCAAGCGTTAACACTAGTACCGACTTTACCAGACACAGTTTTGTTGGAATCGTCACGCTCGAGTGTCACCATCTTAATGGCATCACCTTTAACTGTGACAGTACCAGTTGCGTAGGCACCCTCACCTTTAGCGTTTTTGAAGTAGGCGGTTATGTTAGACGTACCCACTTTGTTACCAAGGACATATCCTTTGCCCTCTAAAGAGTTACCCTCAGTAGAACGAACTGCAGTATAGTTGTCTGCCGTTACTTCAATAATTCTTGCAGGATAAGCAACCAAGCTACCGGATGTGTCTCTAGCTTCGACTTTTACTTCTTTAGCTAATTTACTGGTCGCAATTTTATTCTGATCGCCATTGTAAGGGCCGTCATCGATTGTTTTAAACAGACTATCAATCGAAGCCAAGCTGTATCTCAGATCTTCATCGTTTGGATTAATGATGGAAATCTTCTTCGTTACAGACGATACATTAGAATCGCTTACTTGGCCGTCAACATATTTACGGATCGTAAATTTCACTTCAGTCGAACCGAAGCCAGGTGTATCTTTTGTTTTCAGTTCGATTTCTTTATCCGAGAAATCTTTCAAAGACAAGAGCTTACCGTCAGTGGAAATTCGGTTTTCTTTCTTATTTACTTTAATGTCAGAAAGTCCGAATTGAACACCGCTGTTGACAACCGATGCATATACATCATAAGTTACATTTTTATTAGAGTTGTTATCTCTAAAGCCATCCAGGTCTTCCTTGATTACTTCTTGATAGTTATCAATCAATTGATATTTAGTTTTAACTTCAGCACCTGCAACTGCTTTGTTAGCACCCTCAGTAATTGTTTTAATGCTTACTGGATAACGCGCTTCAACTGTGCTGTAAGGCTTGCTCTTGTTATTATCGGCGCCGGCCATGTTGTTAATGTAAATCCAAACGGAACCGCTGTTCTTGGAAGCTACTTTGGCAAAGTGAAGCTTACCTTTGTGCTCGCCAGCCGTTACAACTTGCTTATTGACCGAATCCAACATAGATTCAGGAACATCGTTAGTTTTACCAAACTCAAGCGGGCCGTTAACCGAAATGTTGAAGCGCTTGTCTTTAACGTTGTCAACAATCTCGTCAGGAGTTAGCTTAGTGCCAGCGGCATCATAAGCGATCAATTCGAGATAAATGTCTTTATCGTTAACAGCGATGTTGTTTTTGCTGAATTCGCCGAATTCAACTTTAGTCGCAACTTTACTTGCGTTAACTTTGATTGTAGCAGTGGAACCAGTACCACCACCCCATACTTGAAGGGTGAACTCACCGCTGGATTTAATTTTCTTGTCAGACTTAACAAAGACAATAACTTCTTTGATGCCGTCGCCGTCTTTGTCTTCAATCTTAGCATCTAAAGCATCATCATACATGCCGGCCTTAGGGATAAGGTTAGGCTTCGTGTCTTGAATTTTGTTATTCCCGCTGCCGGAATTAACCGTGATTTCGCCACCGTATTGGTCATACTGAGTCATTTTAACTACAGCTTCGTTGCCAGAGCCAGTAATGGCGTCTTTATCGTTGCTATATGTCACTTCGCCCAGTTCGATTTTAGCGATGTATGCTGGTTCCCCAATTTTAAAGACTTTCGTTTGGGAGATCTCTCTTTGGTCGTTAGACCAGATGTTTACAGAGAAGGTTGTGTTGTAATAGACGTTTTGAAGATCCGTGTTGAGCTCTACGAACATTTTAGTGCCGTCGCTGGACTTCTTAACTGTTGCGTTGGTGTCCGAAAGCGGAACGTTAACGGAGAAGCTACCCGCAGGCAAGGAAGCCAATTGTCCGTATTGGTTCGTCGGCTTAACTTGGATGCGAACTTGTTTCGATTTTGCAACAGTATCGTTAGCTGTTACAAAGTCGATTTTCGTCAGCTTCTCGTTTTCGCCTTTGAACTCGCCGGAAACTTTGTCAACTGCGGAAGCGTCCAAACCGCCGAGAGTTACAGTGTACGTAGCATCAACGATTTTTTGGGTGTCTTTCAAAGTCAACGTAGCAACTTTTTTGTCTTCGGACCATTTAACGTCTTTGTCTTTTGCTTCGTATTTCGTCTCAGCTGTTCCTTTTTTCAGAACAAAAGTAGCTTTGTCCGTGTCTACGTCTCTATCCAAAGTTACTTGGACTTTGTTGTAGTCAACAGCTTTTACTTCTTTAACGGAAGCTTTAGCCGGTTTGTTGGTGTCAACGAATTGTTTCTTAGCTTCGTAGGAAGCCGTTACCAACAGGTCGCGAGTTGCTGCCGAAGTACCGCCGAACGCGCCGTCAGTGCCATTGCCCAGCAATTTCAGTTCAAGTGCCAATGCAACATAGCCTTTTGCCCAGTCGGAAACGGTTTTGTCGCTCACGCCGGCTTTGTTTTTACCTTCGGAGTCTTTGTTCAGACCGCGGATCAAGAAAGTAGCGAGTTGCTCTTTCGTTACGTCGCCAGCCGGGTTGAATTGGCCAGGAGCGTAACCGTCCGTGATGCCAGCTGCTTTAACAGCTTCGATGTAAGGCAGCGCGTATCCGTTAGCCGGATCGTCAGATTTCACATCAGAGAAGCTGGAAGTTTTCAGGGAAGTGTCAACTTTCAAGTTGAAGACCAAAGCTGCTACTTTCGCGAATTGCGCACGGTTCATTTTGTCTTTCAGACCAAATGTACCTTCTTTAACACCGTCGAAGATGCCAGCGCCGATCATTTCGTCAAACTTAGCTTTTGTAGCTGCATCCAGATCTTTCAGATCTGTGAAATCAGCGGAAGATTTCTTAGCGTCTGCACCCAGTGCTACGGAAGAAAACATGGAGAATGCCATAGCCAGGGACAGGATTGCAGATAAACTTTTCTTCATAACCTTTTTTTCTCCTCCTCGAATATCTTTCAGTTGTTGAGAATTCTGTGTAGAAAAATTAAAGCTTGATTTCCTCATTAGCCGATTCACCCCCTTCCCAGAGTTGAGCAAAATGAGTTTTTATTGAAGATGTCTGCAACGTAAAAATTGCAGAAACTAGTAAACCAATAGGAAGATTAAGGATAGAATCGCATGCCATCTAACATTATACACCGACATGCTGACAAGGTAAAGAGCGATTTTGTGAAAATTATCCAAAGCTCGTTGCTCTTTATCTTGCTTTCTGTTTGTTTCAATGTATTAAACGCACGTTGTTTCGAAAAGTTGCGCTCTTTGAAAAAACTTTTTTTGGTTTTTTTGAAACCAACCTTGAAACAAATGCAGCAAGAGCGTCTAGCAATTATGTATTTGTAACGAACGCCCACAAAAGGTAGTATACAACGATCTATCCAGATACGTCATTATTAATAATTTTCCAATATTGATCTTAAACCACCTGAAATTAGAGAACAAACCGCCAACCCATGGTTGACGGTTTGTCAGGCCACTTTATTTCGGGAATATCTTTTCCTTCTTCAGGATGCGTTCCATGACGGCAGCAGCTTGGACACGAGTAAAGTTTTGACGCGGGTCGAAACGATACGTCTTCTTCTTCTGACCGGTAAGAAGAACGTTCTCGATGCCCTCGATGAATCCGGCTTTGGACACGGCTTCAACCGCCGACAAAGCATAGAAGTCGATATCTTTCGCATCGGTAAATTGCTTTTGAAGCGTAGCAAGTAACTTGTCACTGTCCGAATTCAATTTCAGCTCTGCCGCTCTCGCAATCATTACGGCCGCATCCTGACGCGTAATCGCCTCGTCCGGCTTGAACCGGCCTCCGGCATTACCGCGTGCGATACCAACCCGTGCTGCTGTCTCAATGTACTTATAATCGTACAGCGGATTGCTGCTTGCAAACTTCTGCACGTCGCTGAACGTCAGGTTGCCGGAGTACTGAAGCGGAAGATCGAAAGCTTTTACGAGCAGCGTGGCAAACTCACCGCGCGTAATCGATTCGTTCGGTACAAAGAGCGATTGCAATTTATTGAGCATAAATCCTTTGGAATAAAGCGTATCAAGCGTATTACGGCCCCACTCGTGGCTCGTAATATCGTTGAAGCTGTCATACATGTACATGACTTGGAAATAACCGAAATGATCGATCGGAACTGTGATCGTGTTTTTCTTCGGATCGACTTCGCCGCCGATGTTTTTCCAAGCCAAGGTCGTCATGCCCCGGTAGTCTTCGTAGATATCCATTTGATAAACGGTGACATACTTCCAAGAGTCCTGTCTGATCGAATCGTCATACTTCAACGTCAGCTCGCCGCGTTTGGTCGGCACAAACATATTTTTCAAGTCATTCTCGTTATTCCTCTGGTAAAATCTTACGTTCGCGTTGTTTACGTCAATGTTATACGGATCGCGCCCGGAGCCGGTCAAAGCTTCCTTCAGCTTGTCCTTGTCCAAATGATCGTCTTGGCCGACGGAGCCGCCGTTAATCCAGTACAGCTTGCTTACCGGGCGGAATTTACCCGTCGGCTCTTGCAGGAAGAACGATGCGCTGTAGTCTGTATTGTAGGCTTTGTTAACGCGGCCGTCCTTTACATTCGCGAGTCCAAACATCAGCTTGCGGTCTGCAGTCAAGTACTGATTTGTTGCTGTCGGGTCGTTGCGCATAAGCTTCGTGTTAGCCGGGAAACTGAGCTCAAGATCTCCCTCGAACAGCTTGTATTTGTTTTGAAGCGGCATCAACATTTGTGCGCCTTCTACCGACGTATTCACGTTGTTGACGATAAAGCTGGCTTTGGAGCTTTCTTTGCCACGGTTAACGGTAAAGCTAATCGTATTACGGCCTGCCTTCAAGTTTTGGTAACGATAGTAGAAGTAAGGCTTGTTATCAGACGGGTCGATCTTGCTGAGCACATTGGCGTCTTTACCGAAGCTTACGCTATCTGCGTTCTCAGCCTCTAATTTGATGTCCACGAAGTTGCCGTTGATTGTAGCCACTTCATCTTTGCCGCTCTTCACAAGAATCGGCTCGATAACACGGTAAGGTACCGGTTCCCGAGAAATCGTGATGCTCCGCGTTTCCGTAATTCCCGTTTTGTTGGATATCATAAATTCGAAGATGACATCCCCGGTAAATGGAAGAGGAATGCTAGCCGTATTAATGGCTCCCGTCCCAACGCTGTTCAGATAGTTTTGCTGTCCGTTGGCCGGAGCAGCAGGATAATTCCATGTATTCGTGCTATCCCGGGCATCGAAAGTAACAACCGGGTTACCTAGAGCATCTTTTTTGCGGACAGTCATTTTGATGCTGTCTGCATTCACGAAGTTGCCCACGAAAGATACGCTGTTTGCATTCGTCGCGTATTTATCCGGTGTTTGCGCCTTAGTGAACTTCTCCAGCGGACTTGGCAAGATATCTCCTACAAATGCGGGTGTTGGCAAAGTAAATTTAAAGATCTCATACTGTACTGTCGTTACAACAGCACCGTTCAAGCGCAGGTTGATTTTTACCGTGTTGCGTCCTTCGTTAAGCAGAGCCTTTTTATCGTCTGTCGGTGTCCATCTGCTGTCAGCCATGTTTACATCCAACATAAAGGTGGATGCAGCATCCTTTTTATCACGGAAGTCGCCGGCAACCAGCTTGGTTACATGGCCATTCACCGATACTTCTACATTGGCATACTCAGCTTCAGGCAAGTTCATAATCTTCGCCTGCAAGCAAGGAGTACCGCCTGTACCTGGAGTACAAAAAGGCGTCTCCAATGCGGCGTTTTTGATGACCATATTGTTATAGAAGTTAACCGGAATGATATACGGCGTACTCGTTATAACTAATGGGAAGTCCATCTTTCCGTTTTTTGCACCGTTCGGTTCTACAGACATGATGGCTCTTCCATCACGAATCCCATTTACTTCCACTTTCCATTTTTGTTGCGTACCGTCAGGTCCAACATAAGTCGCTGCAATACCGGTGGTGTCTCCGCCGATGAACGCCTTAACATTTCCCGCTGGATCAACACCAGTCGTGTAGATATAGAACGTAGAAGGCAATTCACTAATTTCGTTATCGCCATTTTCATTGAGGGTTACTTCTACCGGTTTCTTCGTTACTGGGTCCGTGCCAAGATCCTTAGTTACTTTCGTTACATAAGGTGCATTCGGGTCAAAATAATTGAACGTAAACGTCTGCTGCGGCGCTTGACCTACCAAGCCGCTGCCTGTATAGAACGTTACGATAAGCGTCTGATTCCGATTCGTCGGAAAAGTCAACGGAATAGAACCCAAGTTAAATACTTTATAAGCCGAGGTCGACTCTTCCGGGATTTCCTTAAGCGGTTCCGGTGTGGTACCTGAGAAATATACCCGTTGGGTTGCCGGGCTCCCGCCTACTACGGTGATATCTGCATACACATACTGCGTAACCGTAGAAGAGCCTGGGGCCAGATCGACCTTCATTTTACCCGTCAGGTTAGCCGTCGTTTGATTCAATTGCGGATACGGATCATTAATCAGTTTCTGTGGACTAGTCCCCGTATTTAGTGCGCCGTCAAACAAGAACGGTCCGCCATTATTGAAAATGAATTTTTTAGTCGTGTTGTACGTATTCGTGTTGTTGCTGGCAACAATTTTAAAAATGTTGTCCCCGGCTTGCATGTTGAAATTCGGGTCCCGGTTCGGAATAAACGTAAAGTCGCCATTATTGCTGCGGTACGCCGCGGTCGGATTAGCTTGGCCGAGCAAGTAACCTTGAATCGTCGTCGCGTTCGGCGATTTACCGGAAATTACATACGCTGTTTGCATCGGGTCCTTCGGATACATTTTGCCATCTTCGATCAGTACTTCGTTAAACTTCAGGTCCGTAATGTTCGTTGTCGGCGTAAACGTCAGGTAAGCAGGCTGAGAAGAAATCTTGCTGACGTCTCCCATGGTAAACGTAATTTTGTTGGTCCCTTCGGACAGCTTGACGCTATTGAAGGTCACTTCGTACGGGCCAGTTTTCATGCCCTTGTTGGATTTGTTTTCTACCGGGCTTCCGGGGCTGGTCGTCACGTTCTCAATCTCATAATAAATAGAAGAGATCTGCGCATCGTCGATATTATTGATTTCAATGGAAACATTAACCGTCTCGCTGGTGACTGGAGTCGGGCTTGTTGCTGTCGTACTGTATCCTTTGACTTTCATCAGCGAACCGCCCGCGGCCATTGCGGAGAACGGTACGATCATCGACACCAGCAGGGCAACGATGATCGCGAAGCTGACGGCACGATTGGTGAGTCGTTTCAAGAGAAGTACCTCCTTATGTAATAGAAATGTAGGCAAACTAATGTTTCAAAGCAATCCGGTTAAAAACAACCTCCCCCGCCTGAAACCGGCAAAGATTTGACATCATTCGCCAAAAAAAATAGTTGTACTTTACATATCGGCCGAATGGCATCGTTTTTTTAGGGAAATTTGCAAGAAGCGCAACAAAAAATCCCAAACCGATTAAGGTCTGGGATTTCCAGCGATACAAGATCATCATTTTGACATCCGGAAACGGGTGCTAAGCTGCATCGTTTTCACACGGATTTTATTTAAAAACTTAAGCACCGGCTTTTTCGTTTTGCTGATGATGCCGATCGCTTCTGCGCCAAGCACCAACACAAAGAGCAGAATGGCAACCAAAAGCACGGCGCCCCATAACGCGTCCTGCTCCGACATGAAGGAAAGCAGCACGGCGGAAGAGCCGAAAAACACAGCGATTCCGTATATAATGAGCACCGTTGTCCGGTGGCTGAAGCCAAGTTGAAGCAAGCAGTGATGCAAGTGGCTTTTATCCGCAACCGAGATCGGCAAGTTATTAACCCATCGGCGAATAATGGCGAAGAACGTATCGGACAACGGGACCCCTAAGATCATGACCGGTACCAGCAAGGATACGACGGTCGCCTGCTTAAATCCGAGCACGGATAGCGTAGCGAGACAAAACCCGAGAAACAGAGCTCCTGAGTCGCCCATAAAAATTTTGGCCGGATGAAAATTGTAGAACAAAAATCCGGCGATCGAGCCGAGCAGTAAGACACACAGCAATGCAACGGTAACGTTCCCCATCATCAGGGCCAATACCAGAATCGTCGTCGTTGCAATCCCCGATACCCCGGCGGACAAACCGTCCAAGCCGTCAATCAGGTTAATGGCGTTGGTCACGCCTACGATCCAGAAGATCGTTAACGGAACGGCAAGCCAGGTTAAAGAAACGGCCCCGTCGCCAAAGGGCAGGTTGACCAGATCGATCACAACCCCGGAATAGACCACCACACTAGCAGCCAAAATTTGACCGAGTAATTTGATTTTGGGTGACAGGTCGAATCGATCGTCCAGTGCGCCGATCAATACGACGATCGTCCCGCCTACCAAAAGACCGAAAACAACGTCCGTTTTTAATGTATTTATAGCAGGAGAAACAACGAAATAAGCTGCGATGAATGCAATAAAAATAGCTAGCCCGCCAAGTCGCGGCATGATCCGGCTATGTACTTTGCGATGATTCGGCGCATCCACGGCACCAACCCAAAAAGCAAAGCGTTTTACAAGCGGTGTCATCAGCAATGCGATCAGTAAAGCAGCAACAAAGCCGATACCGTATAACAAGTTCATGTGTGTTTTCACAGCCCCTTTTTTTCTATGACAAAACCCCAAACACTTCAAATTATACCTTGACGGCTTCCGAAATACCATCATGAATTTAGGCAATTTGGGCGGCTTTCAGGTTGTTTTCATAGATATTTTCAGGTTTCCGCACATTTTCCTCTCTACGATTCACTTTCACTGCGAATTACGGCAAAACAAGCACATTTTATTGCAGAGCGCAGCCTTATTAATTCCCTTTAAATCGACTGGCAAAATAAGAAGCGATTCGTTCCGCCGGGCGCCCGGCTTCGACTTTCAGCCGCTCAATGGCCGGCTGTTTCTCCAGCTTCCATGCCTCCACGCCGTTCCATACCCGCAAGGTCTCTTCCGCCAGCGCGTTCGCATCGGGCTTCTGGGTACTGCAAGCGGCCTTGATCCCGAGCCGGTTCAAAAATTGATCGATCTTCGGATCATACGATAATCCAACCATAGGGACGAATTGACCGGCCGCATAAATCAAGGAGTGAAGACGCATTCCGACCAACACCTGGCAAGAAGCAACCTCTGCCAGCATATCCTGCGGATGGTCAATCGGAGGCGTTATGCTCATCCGCTCTTTGTAGAGTTCCCCCATATGTTCCATCACATACAAGGAAGCTTGCTCGTCCGATGGCAAATGAAACGGCAGGAATCGAATGTGCGCATCCGATTTCGCCAATATAAGCTTAAGCCCATCGGCAACAGCCTTTAACTCCGAGCGGTCTTCGTTCCAGAATCGGACGGAAACGCCAATAACAACCTTCGTATTAAGCGTATTGCTTTGGGGGGAGGGTTGTTCGCGAAGCGATAACCCCATTACCGGGTCCGGTACTACCTCAATCCGGTCTGTAGGAACGCCCATTCGTCCCAGCAGCGCTTTCGATTCGTCATCTCTGACCGAAATAAACGCGCACCGATTGAAGGCAGAACGAATCCATCCGTAGAAAAACGGCCGGTGTACCGGACCGATGCCTTGCGAATAAATAAATACGGGCTTTCGAAGCCATCGGGCAATCCGGATAATGGCAATGTAGTACGGGATCGTTTTCGTCCCCGTTTCATCCTGCAGCAGACTACCGCCACCGCTTATAAGTCCGTCGGCTCCGCGCAGCGTCCGCCATATTTCGGCAGGGCGCATCCGGTGAGCGGCTTCTACGCCGTAGGTCCGAGCCGTTTCCTCAGGGTTTATGGACAGAACGACAGGGACGATTGTTACGCCCTGTCGTTCTCCTTGTTCCTTCAAAGCCAGCAGAATCGATTGCAGCACGGCCTCGTCGCCGCTGTTATGGAATCCGTAGTAACCGGACAATACTATTCGCTTAACCGGGGTACCCAACGCTGCCAACTCCTTGCGATAATTTCCCAGACCACAATCAAGACGGCTCCGATCAACAGGCCGGAAGCCAAACCGTAGACAACGCGAATCGATGAAATGACGAGCGGGGTATGCAGATGCGCGAAAGTATCTACGATCGAAGCTTGACCGATCACGCCGATCAGAACAAGCAAAAGCGCGCTGCGGTACTTATAGCACAAGTAAGCTCCCAGCAGGAACAAAGGATGGGAGATCAAAAACTCCTTCGTCCGCGGCCGCACACCGAGCGTATTTTCCAGGAAGGATCGGAAATAGCGCTCTAATGACGATGCCTGTCCCTCGTTGCCGGTACGCGAAATGTAGTAAAAGCCTGCTGCCGCAACGACTACGGCTACAATGACCCATATAACACGAATATTCGCGTGAAGGAAGCCTTGAATTCGCGGCATTTTATCCCGGTAGGAAGTATCATCGTTGAACAACAGCCAGTACAGAACCGTCAATACGATCGGAGCGGCATGCAGGATGCCAACGCCGCGGAATTGTTCCAGAACCAGAGAATACGTGATTTGGTTCAGTAAACCTACGATAAACAAAGCACCGATTAAGGAAAGAAGGGTTGTCCGCAGAAGCAGAGTAATAGTAAACAACCATTTGTTGTCATTCCCGCGGTTTAGCTTATTCCGCGCCGACCGGATCGCAACCATGATGGCGAGAGTTGGCGCGCAGGTTCCTGCGCCAAGCGCCAGCGCTTGTGAAAATAAGCTGTTGTTCCAGACATACATCCCTGCAGAGCCAACCAAACCGAGCAAAAAGACAGCTAGCGCAAGCTCAGGGACGAAGTAAGCGATCGTCAGCGCAATCAAAGCGACGGCTCCAATCGACAACAGTGCCTTGGCGACCGGCTGCCAGCCTGAATACACCGGAACAAACGCCGTGGCTGGCCCGCTTAGATAGCCTACCTTATGAATCTGAGGAATGGCCCCGGTCCCGTCCGCCCCCTTCACCGTCAAATAAATCGAATCGAGCGGATGTACGATTTTCCCTTTGTCGGTACTCTTAACCGCTTTGGCATGCAGGAAAATCATCCGGATGTTGCGGTCCTTCACCGCCAGCAAAAACCGGTCTGCATAATCTTGAATACGGCCCTTCAGCTCCTCGGGAGTAATGTTCTCCGTCAGCTTCTGGGAGTCGGATTCTGTGAGCGGGTGAAGGCGAACCACGTTGTAATCGATCTTCTTTGCGATGTTGTTGAAGCCGCGCGGCGGCGTCTTCTGATACAAGGCTTCGGTCGAAGCCAAACCGATTTGATGCTTTTTCATAAGCTCAGCCATCAAGTCGAGATTGTGCAAGTCTTTATCGCTTACGAAACCGGGCACGGTTTCGCCATCGATAATCATTCGCTTAACCCCAAGAGTATGCAGTCTTCCCAGCAGCTCATCCATGCGGGTCTCATTGAAAGCCCGGCGGTTGGATAGCCGGATGACACTCGTATATCCTTTTTCCTTAAGCAGCTGCAAGGTGATCGGGTCCGGGTCCATCGTTTTCAAAAGCGCATCTTCCATCGCCATCTCGATGATCATGCCCGGCTGATTTTTGTAGTTCCATGCTCTTGTTTTGACATTCAACTCGGCAAACGCCTTTTGAATTATCGGCTGAAGCTGCTGCTCGGATTCTTTTTCCGCAAACAAAAGATACGTAAAGTTTTCATTGGGTGAAATGGGCGTCTGAGTCAAAGCGGACGCTTCATGCGATGTAAACAACTCGATGCGACGGCCCAGCTTCAGCTCGTTGAGAGTCGCTTCATAGACAGCCATGGACTGAATGCCATGCTTCTTCATCTCGTCCAACTGCTCCAATACGAATTTGCGGGGGTCCGCTTGCAAATCGGATATTTCCAGCAAATTGCGGTAATCGAAGACGAACTCGACCTTTCGTCCCGTTTTCTGCTCCGTCTCATTCCGTTCGAACGCTACGGGGATGGCAGCCAGCATCCCTAGGATAACCAGCCACCACAACCATTTAAGCGCCCGTTGGTTCCATTTCATGTACGTTCCCTTCAATACGGCCCACTCCCAAAGTTAGTTGTGATTGTCCACGCGGGACATTACAGTCTGCACCAGTTGTTCGATCGCTTCGGAAGCGGCCTGCGCGGAGGTACCTCGAACGGCAAAGTATACTTTGATTTTCGGCTCCGTGCCCGACGGGCGGAGGCAGAACCAAGAATCGTCTTCAAGCGTATATTTAAGGACGTTTTCCGACGGAAGTCCATACAATCCTTGAGAGAAGTCCTCAACCTTAACGACCCGCAATCCGTTAAGCTTTTCCGGCGGGGCGCTGCGCCAATCGCTCATGATGCTTTGAATTTTCTCGACGCCGTCCTTGCCTTTGAGCGTGCGCGATTCGAGCTTTTCCAAAAAGTAACCGTGACGCGCATACAGCTCCTGCAGGACATCGTACAAGGTTTTGCCTTGGCTTTTGTAATAAGCTGCGGCTTCGCAGATCAGCATCGACGCGATCACCGCATCCTTATCGCGCGCATAGTTGCCGGCGAGATATCCGTAGCTTTCTTCGTAGCCGAACAAAAACTCGGCTTCGCCGGTCCGCTCGAACTGTGTCATTTTTTCGCCGATATATTTGAAGCCCGTCAGCGTGTTCAATACTTTAGCTCCATAATGCTCGGCAATGACCGCGCCCATCTCGCTGGTGACGATTGTTTTGATCACGACTCCGTTGGGCGGAAGCTCGCCGCGCTCTTTGCGGCTGCTGAGCAGATAATCGACCATAATCGCGCCGGACTGATTGCCCGTCAGCACGAAATATTCGCCGTTCGCATCTTTTACGACTGCGCCCATCCGGTCGCAATCCGGGTCTGTTCCGATAATGATGTCGGCGTCCGTTTTCTTGGCTTCGTTAATCGCCAAAGCGAATGCTTCCCGTTCCTCCGGATTCGGCGACTTGACTGTAGAGAAGTTGGCGTCCGGCTGTTCCTGCTCGGCAACCACCTGCACCTGATCGAAGCCGATGCCGGCCAATGCCGCGCGAACCGATAAATTGCCCGCTCCATGCAGCGGTGTGAACACGATGCGGAAGTTACCGCTCGTCTGCTTCACCAGCTCCGAGTTGCGGCTGATGGCCGTGACCGCACGAATGTATTCGGTATCCACCGCCTCGCCGACCCATTGCAGCAATCCGGCGCCTTCGGCCTCTGCACGCGACTTTCTTTTTACGTCGGCAAACGACTGCACCTTGCGGATCTCAGCGATGACTTGCTCGGCTTGCTCCGGAACAAGCTGTCCGCCATCGTTTCCGTATACTTTGTACCCATTATATTCGGGCGGATTGTGGCTCGCCGTGATAACAATGCCGGCGTCGGCCTTCAAATACCGGACAGCAAACGAGAGCTCCGGCGTCGGACGAAGCGATTCGAACACATACGTTTTAATTCCGTTGCCTGCCAGCACCTTAGCGGCTTCAAGCGCAAATTCGGGCGACTGGTTCCGGGAATCGTAGGCAATGACCGCGGAAAGCGATGTTTTGCCGGAAGCAAGCATGAACTGCGCGAGCCCTTGGGTGGCACGGGCTACGGTATAAGCATTGATCCGGTTCGTACCGGCCCCAATGACGCCGCGCAGGCCCCCGGTTCCAAATTCCAGATCGCGGTAAAACCGATCCTCGATTTCTTTGGGATCCCCTGCAATTTGTCGAAGCTCTTCTTTGGTGCCCTCGTCAATTGCCGGATCCTTCAACCAAAGCTCATATTGCTCCTGTACATGCTTCCCCGTATTCATCGTCCCATCTCCTCTACCCGGATTTTTATGTATTTTATGTCAATTTTAATGATCGGTGTTCCCCTGAAGAGCGAACATAAGTTCGCCTTCCGCGACGACTTTATCTTCGACTTTGGCCGTTGCCTGCCCTTTGCCGATGATGCCTTTCGATCGCGTAATCATGACCTCTAACCTTAACGTATCTCCCGGCTTCACTTGGCCACGGAACCGAAAATTATCGACTCCTGTAAGCAACCCGATTTTCCCACGGTTTGCTTCCAGTTGCAATAGAGCTACAGCACCGACCTGCGCAAGAGCTTCGACAATCAACACTCCCGGCATAACGGGAAACCCTGGAAAATGTCCCTGGAAAAATGGTTCGTTGATCGTTACGTTTTTAATACCTACGGCTTTCACGCCCGCTTCAACTTCTACAATGCGGTCTACCAACAAAAACGGGTAACGGTGCGGAATAATCTTTTGAATTTGAACGGCATCTAACAAGGCAGATGCTCCTTTCCTGGTATGAGTATAAAAACGTCTGGTTCAACTTACAATACAAATGTCCCTTCATGAGCTGCAGCAGTGAAGGTTGATATAAGGGAGCTTATGTACGGATTTACCAATTAGGTGAATCTGGGCATGAGCTCTTTTTATTTCGAAAAGGGGGCCCTTACGAATGTAAGCCACGTTTGTTCAGCAGCTTGAACTGAAGAATATAAATAATAGAGGTGACAAACGATACGGCGATCACAAACCATAAATACGCATGAGCGTATGGAAGTTCGAAAATAATTAACAGAATGGCAACATAATACAAGACGGTCGTCAATTTACCCATCGCATTCGCCGGAACGGTCTTTTTGCCCCGAAAGTGAAAAATCGCTGATCCTACGATCATGCCCGCATCCCGTAAAAACATGGCTCCTGCAGCCTGCCATGAAATCATCTGGGAGAAAACCAGCGACAAGATAACGGTGATCATCATCAGCTTGTCCGCGAGCGGGTCCAACATACTGCCGAGCTCGGTGACCAAATTTCGTTTCCGTGCGATGTAGCCGTCCAGTACGTCGGTAAGCCCTGCAATAAGCAGGACGCAAAAGGCGCTTTTAGTATATCCTGCTCCAAATACCACGAGGTAGACGGGAATCAGAACAAAGCGGCATACGGTCAGTACATTGGGCAAGTTCCACACGAAATAGCGTCCCCCTCTGAGCCGCTTAAGTTATCTTCACAGCTCGATTCTCTCTCTATAACGCTTCCCATCCATACATTATACCTTTATGAGAAAAAAAATAAAACTCCCTTATCCGGGAGTTTATCACTACGTATCGGCAAAGATCAAATCGAACGCATGACGCCACGTATTTAAATTGAAAATCTCTTGGAAATCTTGTTTTCCTATATAAACGTACCCGATCGCAAGCCCTACTAAAAGCGCCACTATGCCAGTGAACGGAATCCACGTCCACTTCAGGAACGCAAAAACCGCTTTTTTCCATCTTTTCGATTCTGCAGGCGCCTTCTTTCGGTTATCGCTCAAGTTCCCTACCTCGCTTTGCGTAATGCCGTTAGCCACGCAAGTTGTTGGCCAAGTTCATCATTTGATCGGACGATGCTACTGCGCGGGAGTTCAATTGAAACGCCCGCTGAACCATGATGAGCTCGGTCATTTCGTCTGCAAGACTGACGTTCGACTGTTCCAAAAAGCCCTGATGCACCGTAATCGGATTTACGTTGTTGTTCCCCGCTGTTACGGGCTCCAAAATGTCGCCCCGCTGCTGTGCCGTAATATCGGAAGGCAATCCGAACACATTATCGCCTAGCTGCTGCAAAAGCTGAGGGCGAACGACGCGCACCATTTTGATTTGCCCGACCGGAGCCGCCTCCTCATTAGGGTCCGCTTCATCATAGGCCAGAATCGTCCCATCTGCCTGAATTTGTACCCGATGATTGTTTGGCACGCGAAGCGGAGTGTTATCGGCACTCATGACGTAATGACCGTCTTTCGTAGTCAAAATCAAGCCGTCAGGGTTTTGAGGATCGCCCGAAGGCGAAAGCTGGAATGAACCGTCTCGCGTCCAGCGGGTCTCTCTAACCGGATTACCCCCTGCATCCAGAGAAGAGGTAGTTATTTCGAACAGGCCGGCTCCTTCAATCGCCACGTCAAGCGGATTGTTTGTTGGCTGCAGTGAGCCTTGAGTCATATTCAATTGGGGTGCGACAAGCTTGGCGCCCCACCCTTGATTGTAACCGAGCGGCGTGAGCCGGCCTTCCTTTTGAAAACCGCGGGGCTGCTGCTTCACATTGGTCAACACGTCTTGAAACGAAGCTTCCCGGCGCTTATAGCCCGTATTGTTGACGTTGGCCATATTATTCGCAAGCAGATCGAGCTTTTGCTGAAGCGCATGCATCGAAACGGATGAATTGATCATCGAATGATTCACGTAAACTCCTCCTGTAAGGGTGAATCTCAGCTGGACGAGCTATAACGGGGGATTAGACGCGCCCGATTTCGTTGGCTGCTTTCTCCATGCTTTTATCGTAGTACTGAATCATCTTCTGGTTGGCTTCATAAGCCCGTAAAGCCGACATCATATCGACCATGGACTGGCCGGGATCAACATTGGAGCGTTCGATATAACCTTGCCTCACCTCAATCTGGTCTTGAGCGTCAATTGGCCGGAACGCGCCTTGATCCTGTGTATTTAAGCGGTACAGCCCGTTGCCCTCGCGGACCAACTGGTTGGGATCCTCCACACGGGTAATGAGCAGATTCAAAGCTTGCCCGTTCCCATTTAATATCGGCTGACCGTCCGCATTTGTGAACTGTCCTGTCCGGGTCATACGGAAATTTGTGACGGGTGCCCCCCCCTCCATCAGCACGATAGGTTGTCCATCGCGACCTAGCACCGAATGGCCTTCGGAATCAATCAGCCGTCCGTTCGCATCCAGCGAAAATTTGCCGTCCAAGGAATAGCGCTGTTCTCCGGCTGCGTTCAGGATCGTAAAGAAAGCTTGGGGCTGAATCACCCGTTGTCCGTTCTGATCCACGTACTTGCCTGAGCTGTCAAAGCGGGCGCCGGGCACCTGAATATCCGAAATTAAGGCGAAGTCAAAAGGGTTCTTCGTTTCCTGAATATCGCCTTGCACATGCAGAAAAACGTTCTCCTCCGCCATAACCCCCGTATTAATCCGGCCGACAGGCACCGAACCCGGTTCGCCCTTGCCGCTGCGTACACGGGAAATCAGAACTTCCGGGAACGACCGGTTAATTCCGTTGCCGCTTTTAAAGCCGGGGGTGTTGAGGTTGGCAATATTATTGGTAACGATGTCGTGCTTGCGCTGCTGTGCGATCATGCCGGAAGCGGCGGTATACAGGCCTCTTAACATCGAATGGTTACCCTCCTAAAATTTGCGCTTGGTTACTTTATCCAGGTTGTCCAACATAATGCCGGTTCCTTTCACAACGCAGTGCATCGGATCTTCTGCAATCAGGATGGGCACCTTAAGCTCGTCCGCCAGCAATTGATCGATGCCGTGAAGCATCGCGCCGCCACCGGTCAAAATAACGCCTCGGTCGATAATATCGGCCGACAGCTCCGGAGGCGTACGCTCCAACACGCTCTTGGCTGCCGTCACGATAGACGATACCGGCTCCCACAGCGCTTCTTGAATTTCCTGCGAATTGATGGTCACCGTTAACGGCAGTCCGCTCACCATATCTCTGCCACGGATATCCATCGTCTCGCGTTTGCCGTCCGGATGCACCGTCCCGATGCGGACTTTAATATCCTCGCTCGTTCGTTCGCCGATCAAGAGCTTGTACTTGCTTTTAATATATTTCATAATGGCAGAGTCGAACTTGTCCCCTGCGATTTTAATAGAAGAGGAGGTAACGATATCGCCCATGGACAATACGGCCACATCCGTCGTACCTCCGCCGATATCTACGACCATGTTGCCGCTCGGTTGGAAAATGTCCATTCCGGCGCCGATGGCCGCAGCCTTAGGCTCTTCTTCCAAAAACACTTCGCGCGCCCCGCTCCGTTCGGCCGCTTCCCGAATGGCCTTCTGCTCTACCGACGTGATGTTTGTCGGAGCGCAGATTAAAATACGGGGATGACTGTACCAGTTCTTCCCGCCGACTTTATTGATAAAATACTTCAGCATCATTTCCGTTATTTCAAAGTCGGCTATAACACCGTCCCTCAGCGGACGGATCGCCACAATATTACCGGGCGTCCGGCCAACCATGCGGCGCGCTTCTTCGCCCACGGCCAGCACTCGCTTTATATCGCTTTCGATGGCGACGACGGACGGCTCATCCAGGACTACGCCCCGACCTTTCACATGAATCAGGACGTTCGCAGTCCCAAGATCTATGCCGATATCCTTGCTTAACATTCCTATTAATCCTCCCTAACCAACCGTCCATTCTTATTGTAAAAGAAGCGGCACTTCTATTATATACGTTACTTAGGTAAATTCGCCATGTATTTCAAAATTCCTCTTTTTCTTCAACGATTTTTCGACAAATATCGCTTCGTTTCCGGCCGATTCGGGAGAAGGGGCGTACCGTCAGCGGCGCGGAGGCCCGTTGGCTTCCGAGGGCTATAGGCCTACCTCCGCGTTGAGTAATGCAGCTCACGGTACGGCTGGGGAACGCGCCGGCAACGGGGGCCGGTCTTACTTAACGGTAACGAGCTTCTCTTGCGCCTTCGGGCTGCGGGTTTTTCGGTATTTAATCTTGGTGGCTTCTCCCCCGCGCAGGTGACGGATTGACTTATGATATTCCAAAATATGCTTCACCTGATTGGCAAGCTCCGGATTAATCTCCGGCAGACGTTCCGTCAAGTCCTTGTGCACCGTGCTTTTGGAAACGCCGAATTCCTTGGCTATGGTGCGAACCGTATGCTTGGTCTCCACCAGGCAGCGGCCTATCTTAATGGTTCGCTCTTTGATGTAATCGTGCACTCCCCTCGCCTCCCTACTCGAGTTAGTTTGGTACATTATATGAGGGGCCCACGCTTATATTCTTTGTTTCGGAAGGCTGACAAGCCCGCGGCGAACAATTATTTCAAGGACATGCGTTCCGCAAAAACAAAAAGGCAGAGGAAACGTTCCCCTGCCTGCTGCTCTGCCGATATTAATGATCACCGAGGTATTGCTCCGGATTGACCGCCGGACCGCCTTGACCTTGACGCAATTCGAAATGCAAATGGGTGCCTTGATCTTTTTCCAGTTCGTTGCGTCCCGCCTTGGCGATAACGTCGCCCTTCTTTACTTCGGCATCTTTGGCGACCTTTACTTCGGCCAAGCTTTGATAGACCGAAACAAGCCCGTTGCTGTGCGCAATTTCCAGCAAGTTGCCGACGACCGGGTCTTTCTGTACCGCCGTAACCTTACCGCCCATAACGGCCAATACGTCAAATACTTGATTGTCGTGTCTGGCGAAGTCCATACCCATATGCGGGGTGAAGGTGTCGCCGTATTCGACCATCGCGGCTTGCCGCACTTCGTTCGACGCTTTGTTATCGAAGAAAGGGAGCACGACATCCAGTTCGCTGCGTTCTTTGACCGGCCATTGCATCGTTTCCTGTTTCGCGTTGGTAGCTACCGCATCGGTACCCGAGACGTTTCCTGTGACCGTACCGGATTTCGCAGCATCAAGACTGACGTTTTTGTCAGGCTTCGTGATGCTCGACCCTTGGTACCACCACATTAACGTTAAGATGATTGCCGCTGCTGCCATGTACGTTGCCGGAAATACCCACTTCTTGGCGAGCAATCTTTTCCAGGTTGACGATGTGCCGCTTTGGGCTCCTTCGGTAGATTTAGGAGCTTCTTCTTGGACCAAATCTCTTTTTTGTTCACTCATTTGTATATCACCTCGCTAACCATTCTTGCCAGGTTCGCGAGATTTATACGCGGGAAAACCTATTTTGTTAGAAAGTTTTTCCTTTCAATAGATTGGAAACCCGGTCGATGGCTATGCCGGCATAATAATATTTGACAATGTCCTCCGCTTTGCGTCCTTCCATCGCCATCCCGTTGGCGCCCCATTGGCTCATCCCTACGCCATGCCCGTAGCCGAATGTCGTAAACCGCCACTCTCCCCCGCTCCATGACCATTGAAACTGGCTGGAATTCAGTCCAAGCTTCTCTCGAACCTCTCTACCCGTAAATAGCTTTCCGCCTATAGACAGCTTCTTGATACGGTTTCCTTGGCTCTTCTCAATCACCTTAATGCCGATAGGGCTTCCGGCCGATACCGGCACGGCGCCGGGCAAACCCAGCTTGCGCTGCAGCTCCTTGGACGTAAAAGCTACCGTCTCTTTATAGCGAGGTGACAGCTTTGCATCCCAAGGACTCGGTACGCTTCGCAAATACGGAACGGTGAAATTCCAGTAGTCTTCCGAATTTTCCGTATACCCGTTGCTGGTAGAAAAAAAGCTCGCTTCAATCGGCTTTCCTTGATAGGTTAGCACGAGATCCCTCGTTTCCTCTACCGCCCGTTTCAGCTTGTCCGTGCGGGAGAGGAACGCCTCATCGCCCCAACGCTGCCTTAGCTCTTCATCGGCAGCGTAAGCCTGATGGCTGATCGTATCCGTTACGAGCGCATTCGCATCCGGGACATTGCTCTGGTCGCCGTCGAGTAGTCTTCGGACGATATAGGTGCGGGCAGCCATCGCTTGAGCTTTGAGCGCTTCCGGCTCGAATTCGATGGGCATCTCCGCCGCGACGACGCCCCGCACATACTGTTCAAGGGCCATTCTCTCCGTTATCTTCTCCTTTGCCCGGTAAACGGGAATAAGCAGTTCGTCCTGCTGCCGCACTGCGGACGGCTGCTCTGCAGCGGGCGGCGCAGGTTCCGGCTTCTTTCCGGGCCCTGTGCGTACGAGCAGGCCGGGCACCAGTACGACGACAGCTGTGAAACTGGCCAGCCAAACGGCCAACCAGCGAATCCAAGATTGTTGCGTCCGGGTCAGCTTGTACTTCATCAACGGGTTCCTCCATCATTTTGTCGGCTCTCACAAATCAGACGCTGCGGCTGCAGGTAACACCATCTTATGAACCGAAAAGATAGAATAGAACCTCAAAAGAAAGAGAACCGGCCCTTTCCGAATGAAAGAGTCGGTTCCCGTTCCAAAGAGAATAGAAGCCATAAACGTTAAGCAAGGCTTGGCTGCACGGCGAACAGCGGGAGCGTTTGTTCCTCTTCTTCCGTATCGACGATCTCGACAGGAATCCGGCGGATGTCTGCCCCCAGTACACTGAGCTTCTCGGCAATATTCACATAGCCCCGGTCAATGTGATGAATGCCGGTAATCTCCGTATCGCCATCGGCCGCAAGTGCGGCCAAAACAAGCGCCGCTCCGGCACGCAGATCGGTCGCGCACACCTTGGCCCCTTGGAGCTTGCCGCCGCCGCTAACGACCGCCGTACGGCCCTCCACCTTTATCTGCGCATTCATGTTCAACATCTGCTCCACATGCATAAAACGGTTCTCGAAAACCGTTTCGGTAACCAGGCTGGTCCCATCTGCCAGCAGCAGCAGCGCCATCATCTGCGACTGCATGTCGGTCGGGAAACCGGGATAAGGCAGCGTTTTAAGATCCACCGCACGGAGAGGACGATCCGTATACACCCGGAGGCCGTTCTCATCTTCTTGAATTTGCACGCCCATCTCCTGCATCTTGGAGATGACCGGACGCAAATGGTCGCCAATCGCTCCTTCGATGTACAAGTCGCTGTTCGTGATGGCGGCGGCAATCATATATGTACCCGCTTCAATGCGGTCGGGAATGACCGTATGTACTGCACCGGTGAGCTTCGATACGCCGTCGATGCGGATCATGCCCGTACCCGCTCCGCGGATTTTGGCGCCCATCGCGTTAAGATAGTTCGCCAGATCGACGATCTCCGGCTCCTTGGCGGCGTTCTCAATTAAGGTCGTGCCTTCGGCAAGCGCCGCGGCCATCATAATGTTCTCCGTCGCTCCCACACTGGCGACATCGAGGTACACCTTGGCGCCCTTTAATCGTCCGCTCACCCTTGCTTCGATATACCCTTGGCCGAGCTCAATCTCTGCGCCCATCGCTTCGAAGCCTTTCAGATGCTGGTCGATCGGACGCGTACCGATCGCGCACCCTCCAGGCAGCGATATGCGCGCTTTGCCGACACGAGCTAACAGCGGACCCATAACCAGAAATGACGCCCGCATTTTTCTTACCAGATCATAGGAGGCCTCGCACGTATCGATTTTGGATGCATCAATGCGGACCGTTTCATGTTTATATTCAATCTTGATTCCCAGACTTTCAAGCACCTTGTTAATGACAAGGACGTCGTCCAGGGGAGGCGCGTCGTGAATGACGCTGACTCCGTCGGTTCCTAAGATCGAGGCTGCGATGATCGGCAGGACAGCGTTTTTCGCGCCATGTATTTTTACCCTGCCGGATAGCTTTTTGCCGCCGCGGACGATTATTTTGTTCATCATGATCCCCTTCCGCGTAATTTCTGCTTGCGGTTTATAGTCTTTAGCCAGTCACGATACCATTCGTGGCCCGAGCGAATTTTCTAACGGTTGTACTAACCATTGTTGACAACATTCTCCTCGGTTATTCGAAAAAATGTTTTTTCAGAACATTCCGGAGAACCAAGTCGACCACTCCAAATAGTCGATCACAAAGCGGGCGATTTGATACCCCAGCGCAATCGAGAGCAGGATTTGCAGCATTTTGGCCTGGGCGCTTTTGGGGCGTCTCAGCATCATCTCCAGCTTCAGCTCCTGCAGAGCCCACCAAGAGACGCCGATGAATACCAGAACGACCACAATGTTGATCATCCCCTTTAGTCCCATCGACGCGCTCATTTGATCCAAATATTCCATGGAAAAAGCATTCCCCGCTTTCATGGAAGTGTCCCGCCGATCCGGAAAAAGCCTTAGCCGCTTCCAGGTCCGGTTATTTCAGAATCCCCATCAGCAGCTGGACGAATTCGGCCCGGGTCGCCTGCTGCTCGGGCCGGAACGAGCCGTCCGCATAGCCGCCGATCAGTCCTTCGGCTTTCATCTGCTTTAGCAAACCGGTGCCCCAATACTCTTCATCCACGTCGGTGAACGGAAGGTCGCCTCTTCGTTTGCCCGTCATGTTCATGCTGCGTGCCAGCATCGCCGTCATCTCCATACGAGTGACCGGCTGGTCCGGCGCAAACGTCCGGTCTGGATAACCTTCGATAATACCCGCCTGTGTCGCCCGGGCCACATGATCGTAGGACCAATGCGTCGCCGGCAAATCGGAGAAGCTGACCGCTTTTTGCTTCGACAGCCGGAACGCCCGAGAGATAACCGCCGTCGCTTCGGCGCGAGTAATCGGGCGGTTGGGCTGGAACGTATAGTTGTCGTATCCGTCAATGATCTGTTTGCCTGTTAAATTCAAGATCGCATTTTGCGCCCAATGCCCTCGAATATCCGTATAGCCGCCGGTCAGCGGCTTGGCGTTAACGAGCAGTTGATACATACGGTTATCGAACGGACGGTTTGAAGTCAGCTTCAGATAGTACGTCCCCGGCTTGAAACGGCCGGACAACTCCTGCGAGTCGGATGAACTGCTGTTCATCGAGGTCGACATCGAATTCATCGAGCCGTCGTATAAATGCATATACATGCTCACGCCGGAAGGAATGTCGCTAAGTCCGACCCGAACGGAGCTTTCCTCTTCTACCTTGAACTGGAACCAGTCCACGTCGTCCGACTTATCGAGCAGGCCGTTATACGGAGTATCCATCGAGATCACTGTCGCCTGGTAAGAGCGGTTGTTCGGTTCGTTCGGATCGATCAGCTTCGCATCGTACTCGATCGCGAGCGTATATTCGCCAACAACCGGGTTCGTATAATCCTTCACGTTGGTTACCCGAATGTAGTAGGTGCCGGGGAACACTTCGGGCAAGGAGTACGACTCCGTTGCGCCGTCGTCTCCTTTGTCGATCGTTACCGACTTCTCCCCTTGCTTTTGAACAAGAAGCACCGGGTCGATTCGCGCCGTATCGGTCGTCACATGAATACGCAGCGAACCGGTTTGCTGAACCGGGAATTCGTACCAGTCCACATCGTTGTATTGGTGAAACGTCCCCTTGACCTTCACACTCCGGGAAGGCAGCACGAATGCTTTGAACTGGCGGTCGTTGTCTTCGTACGGATCGCGGTAAATGTCAAAGGAAGTCATCAGTCCGTAAGGCGTCTCCACTTTACGGTTGCGGTCGCTAAGCTGCAATTGAAAATAGCTGCGCCCTTTCGTTACCTTGAACGGAACCGTCTGGCCCCCTTGCACAGTTTTGGTCGTCAGCACGCCGGAAGCGTCCGTATGCTGCACGTTCACCGACAAGCTGCTATCGAGCTCCAGCGTAACATTTACGGTTCCATCGTAGGAAGCATCCGTAGCAAACCAGTCGTTGTCCGTGCCGTCCGAGAAGGATGCGGTAATTTTTTTACTGATGGAGATCGCTTTGGCCTGATCCTTACGGTTGTTCGGCTCGTACATGTCAGTCAAATAAGGCTCATTGAGCAAGCGGTCCACCCGAAGCAAGCCGTAGCCGGTTCGCGGATTCCAGCCTTTTCCGGTCAAATCATCCGCGGTTTGGCGAATCCATTGACGAATCTGATACGCTTTCATCTGCGGATTCCGTCCCCATAGCAACGCAGCTGCAGCCGCGACTTGCGGCGCAGCCATCGACGTCCCGTCGTTCGCTTTGTACGAACCGCCCGACGCTGTCGTGAACACATCCCAAGGCGCGACGACGTCGACCTCCGGCCCCGTGTTGGACATTTCGTTCACCATGCCGTTGGCATTCACTCCGCCAACCGCGAGGACGGTAGGATACGCCGCCGGATATTTGACGCGGTTGCCTTCGTTGCCCGTAGCGGCTACCAGCAGCACGTCTCTTTCCTCCGCGTACCGTACGATATCGTTCATGTAAGCGGAGTATTTATTGAGGCCGAGCGAGAGAACAACAATCTTGGCACCATGATCGACGGCATAACGAACCCCTTCGCCGAGCTTCTGCTCGCCGCCGGTCCCGTCCGCTTCAAGCGCTTTGATAGGCATGATCCGGGCATTCCACAGCATACCGGCAACGCCCCGGTCGTTATTTCCCACAGCGCCTATGACACCCGCTACGTTGGTGCCATGGCCGTTGTCGTCCGCCGGCGGCTGTTTCGGATGAATCAGGTTGACGCCCGGCACCAAATTAGGCTTCAAATCGGGGTGCGCCAAATCCACTCCGGTATCGACGATCGCGATAATCATGCCGCTGTTGCTCTGTGTCACATTCCAGGCTTCATTCATATGAATTTGCTTGAGGTAAGTTTGCTTGGCGTAGAACGGATCGTCCGCTTCCAAGGCAAAAACCGTACCGGTGCTGATGATGAAAATCGTGAGGCCTAAGAATGATGAGTATATGGTATGTTTAAGATTTATGCCGTTCATCGCATTCGGAATCCTTTATCATGATTTTCTTCAGCCTAACCCCATTATCTCATTCTAAGCTTTAAGCCGACTCCCTGCAACTGGAATTGAAAACCTGAGCGAAAAGTTTCACCATTCGGACACATACGCCGAAAAAACCCGCCTTTCCGGTTAAGGAAAAGCGGGTTTTCGCATGGACAAGCGGGACTATATGTCCACCCGGACTAGCTAAATATGAACAAATCCTGCGCAAGCGAGAAGATGCGTTCCAAGTAGCCGAGCACCCAATGCGGGAACAATCCGAGCACTACGCTCGCCGCTACGCACAGCCACATCGTTACGCCAAGCGGAACGCTCATGCGGATCGGCTGCGCTCCTCTGTCTTCGCTGCGCATGAACATTTGGCGGATCAAGCCAAAGTAGAAGTAGTATGAAACGACGCTCGTTCCGATCATGACTGCTGCAAGCCAGTAATGCTGCGTTTGCAGCGTGCCGAGCAAAATGTACAGCTTCCCGAAGAAGCCTCCCGATACCGGCAGCCCCGCCAAGGACAGCACCAGCAGCACGGTAGCAACGGCCGTTCCCGGCGCACGGTAATACAACCCGGCCAAGCCTTTGATCTCATCGTCACCCGTCGAGCGTTCGACGATCATCAGCACCGCGAAAATCCCGATGTTCATGAACAGATAGGCGATCAGGTAAAAGACGAACTCGGCGAAATTCGAGTAATGCATCATCGAGAACTGAATCGCGATCGGCACCATCAAATAGCCGGTGTTGGCGATACCCGAATAGGCGAGCAGCCGCTTCATATTCGTTTGCCGCAGTGCAATGAAGTTACCGACGATCATCGCGGCCGCCGCCACGACCATCAGCGATAGCAAGACATCCTGATGGAACGGAAGATTCATCACATCCCCGATCGCATAGACGTTGTACATAAACCGGAACAGAATCGCAAATGCCGCCGCCTTCGACACGACCGCAAGAAAAGCGGTAACCGGCGTCGGCGCTCCTTGGTATACATCCGGCGCCCACATATGGAACGGCGCCGCCGCTACTTTGAAGCCGAAGCCCGCAAGCAGCAGGAAAAAGCTTAAATAGACGAGCGGGAGCATTCCATGGGCAGCCTGCCCGAGTCCCGCGTTAATCTCCCTGATCACCGTCGAGCCCGTCATACCGTACAAGAATGACATGCCGTACAGAATGACGGCTGACGATACACCGCCCAGCACAAGGTATTTGAAAGCCCCCTCGTTCGAGCGCTTGTCTTTTTTACGCATGGCTACCAAAATGTACGAAGTGATACTGAGCAGCTCCAAGCCGACGAAGATGGTGATCAGATCGCCGGACGAAGCCATAATCATGCCGCCAAGCGTTGCCGGCAGAAGCAAATAATAAAATTCACCGACATGCGGAATTTCATCTTCTTTCACCGAGCCGATGCTCATTAACGTAATCAGCCCGGCTCCCGCCAGCAGCACCAGCTTCAGGATGGCCGCAAAATCGTCGACCCGGTAGCTGAAGTTCAGCAGCTGCTTCGGTTCTGCAGGATTGAGCTGCCCTGCTGCAAATACAGCGGCGATCAGAATACCCGCCAGCGATAGCCAGCCCAGCCAGTTCCGGTTCATTTGACGCGGCAGCAGCAGATCGAGCAGCGACAACACCACAGCGGCGGCGACAAGTGTCAGCTCCGGAGCCAGCACACCCAGATCACTTAGCTCAAGACGTATCGGTTCCACCGGTCTAACCCCCTATCTTCCCAGAAACGCTGTGAATGAATTGATCGAAGCTGCTGACGGTTTGATGCAGCGGATTGCTCAGCACGCCCGGGTAAATGCCGAGCACCACGATGAAAGCGACAAGGGCAATCATCGGAATCGCTTCGATCAGCCGTGCGTCCCGCATCTTCGGCAGCTCCGTCTTCTGTGGTCCATACGTGATACCGAGCACCCCGCGAAGCACGTAGACCGCAGCAAGAATGATTCCGAGCGCTCCGACGGCCGTAATGATCTTATACTTCTCGAACAAGCCCAGGAAGGCCAGGAACTCGCCGATGAAGCCGGACAACCCGGGCAGACCGAGTGAGGCCATCCCGGCTACGAGCAGAATGCCAGAAATGAAAGGTACCGACTTGGCCAGGCCGCCAAGCTGGTCGAGCTCCGTTGTCTGTGTACGCTCATAGATGCTCCCGACAAGGAGGAACAGCAGCGCCGAGATGAGACCGTGAGAGACGAGCTGGAATACAGCTCCTTCCAGACCGGCCGGGTTAAACGCGGCAATGCCGACCAGCACGATGCCCATATGGCTAATACTGGAGTAAGCCAGCACCAGCTTGAACTCCTTTTGCACGAAGGCCAGAATCGCACCGTACACGATATTGATCACACCGAGAATCGCCAGTACGGCAGCCCACTGCACCGCCTGCTGCGGGAACAGCAGAATCCCGAAGCGGATCAGACCGTAAGCGCCCATTTTCAGCAAAATGCCGGAGTGAATCATAACGATCGACGGCGGCGCTTCCGTGTGTACTTTCAGCATCCACGTATGGAACGGGAAAATCGGCAGCTTGATGCCGAAGGCCACGAGCATCATCAGGAACAGCACCCATTTCATCGTTTCGCTTAAATAGAACGGGTTGCCCTCCAGATCGCCTTGATTCACATACGAATCCGCGCTCTGGAACAGATGCTCCATAATCACATTGATATCCCCGGAATAATGAATCGAAACGCCGTTACCCCCCATCGTTTGGCCGAAGCCGGCCGTACTGACGAGGATGAGAAAAGCGATCAGCATAATCGCCGAACCGATTCCGTTGTAGATCAAGAACTTGTTCGCCGCCCGCTCCCGGTCCATATACCCCCAAATGCCGATCAGGAAAAACATCGGGATCAGCGTCAGCTCGAAGAAGACGAAGAACAAGAACAGATCCTGCGCCATAAAGACGCCGAACATGCCGGTTTCGAGGAGCAGGAACAAAATAAAATACGATTTCCAGCGCTTCTTGATGTACACCGACGCCAGCGCAGCCATCGTAGCGACAATCGCGGTCAAGAAGACGAGCGGCAGCGAAAGGCCGTCAATGGCCATCGTATACTTAAATTCGAAGAAGTAGGCCGTCAATTGACTGAGTCCCTGCGTCTCTTTGTTCAGCGGGACGAGGATCCACGGTACCTCTTCTTTGAACTGCATGCCTTCAAGATTATGGTTGAACTGTCCATAAAGCCAGGCGGACAGCACCAGCGGAATAAGCGTCGCGACAATCGCCGTCGCTTTGATCCACTGGCCCTGCGTCTTGGGCATAAACATCAGGATCAGCACACCGATGAGCGGCGAAAAAGCGATGAGCGATAAAATAGGAATACTATCCGACATCGATGAACCTCCTTCCCGCAATGGCCAGTATCAAAATCAACAGCCCGAGCAGCGTGATCAGCCCGTACGATTGTACCTGTCCGTTCTGCATCCGGGACCCGAGACGTCCAAGGCCGGTTACGGTATAGCTGGCCAACCGAACGACGCCGTCGACCACATAGACGTCGAACAGGTGCAGCAAAGACCCGATTCCCTGAAGCGGACGGACGACAATCGTCTGATACAGCTCATCGACGTAATACTTGCGATTAAGCAGCCGGTACAGCCAAGGCACGCCAGCCGAGACGGCATCCGCCGAAATCGCTCGTTTGAGATAGACGAGATATCCCAGTCCGATCCCGAGCAAACCGACGACGTTGGACATTACTATGACGAACCAGGAAGCATGCTCTTCCTCCGCATGTCCGGTTAGCCACGAACCCAACCACGGATTGAACGGCGTGAAGACGAAGCCGGCCACCACGGCAAGGACCGCCAGCACGATAAGCGGGAAGGTCATAGAGCCGGGAGATTCGTGAACCGGACCGTGATTTTCCTTTTGCCGGGATTTGCCCATGAACACCAGAAAGAACAAGCGCGACATATAAAATGCCGTAAAAAACGCTGCGATCAGTCCAACCCAGAACAATCCGGTATGTCCGGTGCTGTACGCTTCGGCCAGAATCGCATCCTTGGACCAGAAGCCGGACAGCGGCGCAATTCCGCTGAGCGCTAGCGCGCCAATGGCGAACGTCCACGCCGTAACTTTCATTTTGCTGCCGACGCCGCCCATTTCGTGAATGTTCTGCGTGTGCACCGCATGAATGACGCTGCCTGCACCAAGGAACAACAGAGCCTTGAAGAACGCGTGCGTGAACAAATGGAAAATGCCGGCCGTATACGCCACAGTCGTGCCGATCCCCAGCGCCATCATCATGTAGCCGAGCTGGCTGACCGTAGAATAGGCCAAAATCCGCTTAATATCGTTCTGCGCCGTACCGATCGTGGCGGCAAAAATCGCCGTGAACGCACCGACCACAGCTACTACCGTCAAAGCAACAGGCGATGCCGTGAAAATGTCGAACGTCCGCGCTACGAGATATACCCCGGCGGCAACCATGGTCGCGGCATGGATCAGCGCACTGATCGGCGTCGGACCTTCCATCGCATCCGGAAGCCATGTATGCAGCGGGAATTGGCCGGATTTGCCGATGGCGCCGACGAAGATCAAGATGGCAATCCAAGTCGCCATGTCGCCGGAAATTTTTCCGCCGGACAGCGCATTATGAATCGAGCTGAAATCGAGCGCATGGTTCGGCATAACCCAGAACAGCAGCAAAATGCCGAGAAACAACCCGACATCGCCGATCCGGGTGACGATGAACGCCTTCTTGGCGGCCGCTCGGGCTTCCGGCTTGAAATACCAGAATCCTACGAGCAGGAACGAGCAGACGCCTACCAGCTCCCAGAATATGTAGAATTGCACTAGGTTCTCCGAGATGATAAGCCCGAGCATGGAGAACGTAAACAGGGCGATATAAGCGAAAAACACGTTAATTCGCTCGTCCCCGTGCATATAGCCTTTGGAATAAATATTAACAAGCAAGCTGACAAAGGTCACGATGACCAGCATGAGCGCATTCAAATTCGTAACCTCGAAGCCCATGTTCAGCGTAACGTTGCCAAGATGGAGCCATTGCAATTTGTTCCACGTGAAATCTTCGACGTTCCCGCCGATCCGTTCCCAGAAAATAAGGACGGATAGCGCGAACGAAGCGAACACGGCCACTATGCTGATATAAGCGCCCGTCTCCCGCAAGCTGCGCCCCACCGCCGTTAAAACGAGAAACGACAGCAAAGGGAACAACGGGATGAGCCAAGCGTATTGCGAATAAGCCGATACCATGGGCTTAAGTCCTCCTCCAAGAGATTGCCGCAAGCTTGCCTAAGAACACGATCTCTGATTTCCTGTCCGGATCGGATAAGCCTCCCCGGCCTCCGGACAAGCGCTTGCGGAAGCTGCGCTATCGCTTCATCGAGTCCATCTCGTTGACATCCGTTGTTCCTTTGTTGCGGTACAGCGCAATCAGTATCGCAATGCCGACAGCCACTTCCGCCGCGGCCACCGTAATGTTAAACAGCGAGAAAATTTGTCCGGTTAATCCGGGGTTGACACCCAACTTGGAAAAAGCGACGAGGTTCAGGTTGACGCTGTTGAGCATCAGCTCGACAGACAGCAAGACAATGACGGCGTGCTTTTTCGATAGCGCCCCATACAATCCGATGCAGAACAGAATCGCTGCCAGCGTCAAGTAAGGCGTAGCCAGTCCAGTAGCTCCCATCCCTCAGTCCTCCTCCCTCTTCGCCACGATGATCGCACCGATGAAAGCGACCGTCAGCAGCACCGACATCAACTCGAACGGGATCACATGGTTGGTAAACAGCAGCTTCCCGATCTCCATCGTATTGTCCTGCATCGACGGGTATTCGCCGGAAGGAAGCTGCGATTGCTGGATCGCGTAGAAGATGATGCCGAACAGTCCTGCCGCCCCGACGAACAACAGTCCGTTATGCCACGGCCGCTTCGGCTCTTCTTCCTCTTCCTTGGTATGCTTGGTCATCATGATCCCGAAAATCATCAGAATGGAGATGGCGCCCGCATAGATCAAGATCTGAACGACAGCCAAAAATTCCGCTTCGAGGACGACATACAGCCCGGCCAGACTGATGAACGTCAGCGCCACGGCCACAACCATGTGGACCACTTTGGTGAAGCTGAGCATGAAAATCGCCCCGCCGATGGCAAGCAGCGCACAGATGAAAAACGCGATATTTTCGCCGCGGGACAAAAAGTCGACGATATTTCCGAACATTATTTCGCCCCGCCTTTCGGAAGCGCCGAGTTGTTCTCCTTGCGCACGTTGTGATTGTTCTCGTTCAGCCATTGCAGGTTTTTGAACAAGTCGTCGCGGCTGTACGTGCTCAGCTCGAAGTTATTGGTCATCACGATCGCTTCGGTCGGACATACTTCCGTACACAGATCGCACAAAATGCATATTTCAAAGTTAATATCGTACGTATCGATCACTTTTCCCTTTTTCTCAGGGTCCGGGTTCGGCTTGCCGACCAGATTGATGCACTCCGTCGGGCAAATGCGCGCGCATTGGTTGCAGACGATGCATTTCTCGGGGTCAAAATGCTGGATGCCCCGGAACCGATCCGGCATTTGAAGCGGAACGTCGGGATAAGCGTAGGTCACTTTTTTCTGGGTCATGGATTTAAAAGTCACGCCCAGTCCCTTCATGATACCCTTCATAGTCAATCACCCTTTCATCCTCGGCATCCGGCTGCCGGGTCCTTGTTACATCGCAATCGCCATATAGATGGCCGTTACAAAAATATTAACCAGCGCCAGCGGCAGCAGCACCTTCCAGCCAAGTCCCATCAACTGGTCCACCCGAATCCGGGGCATCGTTGCGCGCAGCCAGAACAGGAAAAATACGATGAAAGCAAACTTCAGCAAAAACCAGATGATCCCCGGGATAAAATCGAGGAACGGAAGCGGCGCCTGCCACCCTCCCAAAAACACGGTCGTCGTCAAGCCGGCGATAGCGAACACGTAGACGTATTCGGCAAGCATGAAAAAGGCAAATCGGAAACCGCTGTACTCGACGTGGTAGCCTGCAACAAGCTCCGACTCGGCCTCAGGCAAGTCGAAGGGCGTCCGGTTCAGCTCCGAAACGGCAGCCACGACAAACACGGCAAAGCCGATAATTTGCGGCAAAAAGTTCCAGTGCCAGAACCCGCCCGCCTGTCCTTCCACGATCGTGCGAAGGTTCATGCTGCCGGACATCATCACGACGCCTACGATGGAGATAACCAGCGGAATTTCATAGCTGATCATCTGGGCAGCGGAGCGCATTCCGCCGAGCAGGGCGTATTTGTTATTGGAAGCCCAGCCACCCAGCACGATGCCGATGGTCGAGATCCCGGAAAGTGCGACATAGTACAGCACTCCGACGTTCAGGTCGCTGCTGATCAGCCGGTCCGTGAACGGAATGGCCGCAATGACCGTAAATGCGGGAATAAACGTGATGATCGGAGCGAGGATGAAGAGCTCGCGCTCGGCTTTTCTCGGAATCGTGTCTTCTTTGATCAAGAGTTTGAATACGTCTGCGACGGATTGCAGCAGTCCGAGGGGGCCGACGCGGTTCGGACCGATCCTCAGCTGCATCCAGCCGATGACCTTGCGCTCGAAGTAGATCGCATACGTCACAAAGCCAAGCACGATCAAAAGCAGCACGACGCCCCATGCGAAAAAAATGGCCGTATTCGTCCATGTTAATGGCTCTTGCAATAAATCCGGCATCAGCTATCCACCTCCCCGACAACGATATCGATGCCTCCGAGAATGGTGATCAGGTTCGTCATCGTTTCGCCGACCAGCAGCTTCGGCAGGATCTGCAGATTGACGAATGACGGTCTGCGGAACTTCAGACGGTACGGCTTATCTTTTCCTTTGGAAACAATATAGCAGCCGATTTCGCCGCGCGGCGATTCGATACCGGCATATACCTCCCCTTCGGCGGGACGCAGCACGCGGGGCACCTTGCCCATGATCTCGCCTTCCGCCGGGAACTGCTCGACCGCCTGCTCCAGAATGCGCAGCGATTGGCGGATTTCCTCCAGCCGCAGCAAATATCTGGCGTAGCAATCGCCGCCCGTGCTTACCGGGACGTCGAAATCGAAACGATTGTAGATGCTGTAAGGCTGATCCTTCCGCAGGTCCCAGTTTACTCCCGTACAGCGCAGATTCGCGCCACTCAGCCCGTAGGCGATAGCCGCCTCCGCGTCGTACTTGCCAACGCCCTTGATCCGGGCCAGAAAAATTTCGTTTCCGCTCACTAACTCGTTATATTGGTCCAGCTTGCCCCTCATGTAAGGAACAAACTCGCGCACCTTCTGAATCCAGCCTTCCGGCGCATCCCACTTGACTCCGCCGACCCTCATATAGTTGTACGTCAGCCGGGCGCCGCACAGCTCGTTGAACAGGTCAATAATAATCTCCCGGTCGCGGAACGCGTACAAGAACGGGCTCATCGCCCCAATATCGAGCAAGTACGTCCCCCACCATACCATATGGCTGGCAATGCGCTGGAGCTCCATCACAATCAGTCGCAAAAACTCTGCGCGCTCCGGGATTTCCAACTGCATAAGCTTCTCCACAGCATTGACAAGCACGTAATTGTTCGTCATCGCCGATACATAGTCCAGCCGGTCGGTATAAGGGATGATTTGGGTGTAGGTTAAATTTTCGGCCAGCTTCTCCGTTCCCCGGTGCAGGTATCCCATGACTGGGATTGCTTCCGTGATGATCTCGCCGTCGAGCTTGACGACGATCCGAAACACTCCATGCGTACTCGGATGCTGCGGGCCTACGTTCAGCAGCAGTTCTTCCGTTCTAATGGCCAAGCTTCATCACACCTCCGGGTCGAGCGGCTCATAATCTTTGCGCAGCGGGTGACCGACCCAATCGTCAGCCATCATAATCCGGCGCAGGTCGGGATGTCCCGGAAAATCGATTCCGAACAAATCGTACACTTCCCTTTCGTTCCAATCGGCCGTTGGCCAAACGGGGGTCACGGAAGGAATGGACGGCGATTCCCGGTCCGTCTTCACTTTCACGCAATAATTGCGCTTGGTTTCCAATGAGATGATATGGTATGCCACTTCCATATGGGTCTCCATATCGATCCCGGACACATTGCGCAAGTAGTTCAGCTTCAGCTCCTCATGCGTCCGCAGCAGCTCCGCCACGTCCGGCCAAGCCTCGGCTTTAACAATAACATAGGGAATATGCCCGTCTTTTTCATTAATAAAAGCTTCTTCGACCGCGTCCGCGCGAAAATCTTTCAATATCGCCACGAGCCGGTCCAACAGCGGCTGGTTCGGCGACGGCTCCTTCGGCGCCTCGGGCCCCGCCCCTTCCGCTTTCGCAGCGCGCGCGTTCGCCCGCGCGGCTCTCGCCTCGGCGGCAGCTTTCGCCTTCGCCTCCTTCTCGGCGTCGCTCGGCGCTGCGCGCTCCGCCTCCGGCGCATCGCCGGGCTCACCTGCGGCGGCCTTCGCGGCCCGCGGCTTCCGCGCCTCCGCGCCAGGCTCGCTGCCGCCGGCGGCCGCTTCGCGAGGC
>JBHJMN010000129.1:0-1431 GCA_042219835.1 Paenibacillus elgii | reverse complement strand
GTGTATAGCTAACATTTAATGATTCACAATAACATTCCATTGATTTCCAAGTATAAAACAAAAAGAACCGAGAGCCCAGCTCCTTCGGTTCTTCTCTTTATAAGATTAAACTGATCTATAAAAACAAATAAACTACTTGATGCAGTAGTTTTCCAAATGTTACTATGAAGAGCGTATGCCTATTTTTCACATTAAGCATGCTCAATTTTACATTCCCAAATAAGGATGTGATATTCCTACTCCACTATTCGAGATAATCACAGTATATACCGCATTAGTAAATTACGCAATAGTTTTATCGCATTTTCCGTATTTTATTTTTAAAATTTGGGATGCCTTTAATCCCCCTGAATCCCTTGCCCCATAAGGGATATTCGTAAACCAGGCTCAAAATGGATAGATTCATCCCTAACCTAACAAGCAATTAAATATGATGATTTGTCATTTTTCACTTTTAACTTTGGAGGCTAATACAGTTGAGCGACAAACAAAAACGAAGCCAATACAAAATTAAACTATTCCACTTTCATGAACTATCCATTTCTTTCAATCAGCTATCCCTACCAGAAAATACGAATCGAATAATTACTGTTTCAAACAGTATCTATCTCGACCAACTCCAGCAAGTCGTTGCCCTGCATGATCCTTTCGATAATTTTACCGATGCCATCTTCATGCTTAAAGCTGATTGCATTGATGAGGACGACCAATCCCAACTTGTTCTATTTGAACGCATGTTACGCGAAGGTATCTACTATAAAGGTGCAAAGTATGTCCGTTCCATCAAGTCACCAGCCATGTCTCGCACGCAGAGGACGGAATTTATCAAAGAGAAATATTATGCCGATCTCCGCAACCGCATATCCCTTGGTCATTTCCCTGCGCTAACCAATATCAATAAATGGGAAGCAGCACTCGGTGTAAGCCGTTCAACAGCTATACCTGTTCCATATATTCCTCGAATTGTTGTTATTCCAGATTACGAAAAGGATTGCATCATCGAAGATGTTTGGAAAATTGAAGAGTGTGCAAAGGATACCGATCAACAAAAGTTAGTCTTGGCCGAAAAGAAAAAACAGCGTGAATATTTCAAGGCGAAAAAGGAGCGGAGGCCATCCATAGCCATTTTAGAAACCTTACCTCGTTTACCAAATAAACAAGCTATTATTCGCGGCATTGAAACCACCGTTCCAGAGCAATCGGAATTTAAGACATTCGGCGGCTGGGATAAAGAGAATCGTCGTGTCAAAATAGATCAAATCGCCCATCCGACTCATGCTGCCGAAATAAAGGGCGAGTTACGTCCTTGCTATTCCCTTGAGCAAACGGAAGAAATTCCGCATATCGAAATTAGCGAAGAGTCCATCGGCTTGAAACGTACCGTATATCCGCAATACAAAAACGAACAAGTCCAATTTTTCGATGGTCAAG
>JBHJMN010000128.1:0-1443 GCA_042219835.1 Paenibacillus elgii | reverse complement strand
TTATTAATTGATCATTCTACATTTCCAACGAAATGATCTTATAATGCAACTATATAAGTTGAACTAAAGATCATAGAAAACTATCGTAAGGAAATTCATACCTACTTGTCGAATAAGTAATGAAACATGAACAGACAGGCAGGGAATGAAGATGGAAAACGTACAAAAATTAGAAGAAGTCAAGCAAGCGATGAAAAAAGCAAAAGATCGCCGCATGTACGAGCGTTATCAGGCGCTATATTTATATTTGCAAGGTACCCGGGCGGAAGCGATTGCGCCTATTTTAAACCGAAGCGTTCAAACGGTCAAAGGCTATATTCAAGCTTATCAAACAGGCGGTCTTTCCGCTCTAAAAATGAATCATTCACCGGGAGCGCCTGTTCGCTTAACGAAAGAGCAGCAAGAAAAACTAAAGCAGACCATTGTAAGCTCAAGTTCCAAATGATGTGGGTTTTACGGCCCGCCACAACTGGACGTTGGAAATCATCGCGGCCTTGATTAAACGAGAATTTGGCTATACCTATTCGCTTCGTGGTGTTTCGAAAATGATGCATCGCCAAGGGTTAAGCTATACGAAACCCACGTATACCTTAGCGGCGGCGGATGAAGAAAAGCAGCGCCAGTTTTCGGAAGATACATTCCCGCATTTAAAAAAAGACTGATGGATGATGAAATCGATTATTTACTGTTTGAAGATGAGTCGATGATCCGTGACTACCAAGCCATTCAAAAAACGTGGTTTCTGCGCGGTAAACAGCGGATCATCCGCACCACTGGCAATCATCGCGGCGTCAAACTGTTGGCAACGGTTGACTATGCCACTGGCGAGATTGTTTGGCAGGAAGACGAGCAGTACACAGCGGAGACCTTCTTGAGCTTTCTTCAAAAGGTGGTTGCTCACTATCCAAAGGGCAAAATCGTCATCGTGTTGGATAATGCTCGCATTCATCATGCCAAGCTATTACAGCCGTTTTTGGAAGAGATGAAAGGACGACTTGAACTGGTTTTCCTGCCACCTTACAGTCCGAAATTGAATCTTGTTGAAGGGTTATGGAAATGGCTGAAGTCCGATGTAATTAACAATGTGTTCTATCACACGGTGGCCGAAATCCGTAACAATGTTCAGCAGTTTATGGACGAAATCATGAAATCTCGGTGGTCGATCATAGATCGGCTTTGTGTTAGGTTCTAATTCAAATGAATTCATTAGTTCAACTTATATAGAAAGCAATAAAAGTTAGCCATCGTATAAAAATTTCTCCATTTCGGTTGTACGCACATCAAATGCTTTAATTTTATAACCTAAATAACGCTATACCGATACATCAAACAGGTCGATTATGGTCAGTTACCACCATGATTGACCTGTTTTTTGTTATCTTCGCTTTCTCACAGTTTTTTGAAATCAATCGCAACTGAAAAATACGCGACTACGATAGGGAA
>JBHJMN010000127.1:0-1487 GCA_042219835.1 Paenibacillus elgii | reverse complement strand
CTTCAGGTCCATCAGATGGCTGCCCGATGTTCCCTCGATTTGGATCGTGTACACCTCGTTCATATTCGTGATGCACACGTCGGTGACCAAACCTTTAAAAATCGCCGTCTCGCTTTCCCCGTTTTTCTCGTACAAATGAATCTCATCGTGCGATGAAGCGTCCATGACAGCTTTTATATGGTCTCTGTCCTCGACATGCCCTCGCACAAGAAGGCGCGCATGCTCGTTCGGCTTCCACACAAGCTGTACATCCTCGATGTGTTGCAGCCGGTACGGCGATTGAACCCGGATTTGATCGAAACCTTTCATGATCGTCAGCCTCCGCTTGGATTACTCATCGTGCTGCCCGTCGCTTAGGAAGTAAATAACGCCGCCCCAGTTGCAGACGAGCAAAGAATCGGTCGTCAGCGCTGGTTGGCTTTCCACTTTTGTTTCCTCTTTTGTGTTAACCCATTGTCCAAAAATTCGGGCATACACGGTTTACCCGCGATCGTTTCACCGTTCTCGGCAATAAAATACACCGTCTCCCCGCTTGGATTACGTTCCCCTTGGCAGGCCCCAAAATGCGGAATATTCTCATGCGGCTTGCCATCTGTTTCATTCATGATGGGCTTGCCGTTTACGAACGACCCATGGCTCCTCGGCAGGTTGATCCGCCGCGGGTTGCTGCCGCAGGTGCATTGCATGCGCGCCCCTCTGACCACATACCTCGACGGAGTCGCAGCTCCTTCCTGCATATCCAACATGAATCCCCCCTGTCTCCACGTACTGCCATCTATTTCACAGCTTTTCTGCCATCTGCTATCGCTTTATTCCACATTTGCTTTCTCCAGCCGCACGCCTGCGAAATCCCGGCGCAAGATGCTCTCCGCCACGTCAAGACGAACCGCCACAAGGGGGGAATCGCTCTCTTGGACGCGTACTATCTTTTTGCCCTTCAGCTTCTCTTCCCTTAAAATCGGCTTTTTGACGATGCTTCCGTCGGGGGACCATTCGCTGCTCGGACTGAGCACCATGTCCTCCGGGAAGATCGGAAGGAAATAGTGTTTCTGCCGTCGCCCTTTCAGATCGAGCAGCGGTGTAAATTTAAACCACGCATCGGGCTCATACATAGCGAGGACTTGTTTGAGTTTTTCGGAAACCAGATAAAGCTGCCGATCCATCACATCGAGAAACTCGCTCTCTGGCCCTGCCTTTACGTAGAAAACAATAGGGTCCGGAATCTTGTGCGCGCTCTGCCACCGAATGTCTCTCGTATCGACTTTGCTTCGCACCTGCTCTAGCACCAGCACGTCCGTATGACGATCATCTTGCTTCAACCAGAAATAGTCCATGTTACTGCACCCCGCCGCCGGACACTTCATACAGCAGTTCGCTTTGGTCCTTGTATTCGCCGACGAACAATTGCAGCTTCGCCGACTTGCCCATCTGACGGTAAGCATCGCTTTCGATAAGCGACGGTACGAAACCTCGTATCCATCCCACAG
>JBHJMN010000126.1:0-1498 GCA_042219835.1 Paenibacillus elgii | reverse complement strand
TATGCGGATTTGCCTGCATACCAGCCTCACTGCTTGGACGAGCATCCATCAGCTCGCGTCACTATCCTTCTGCGTCACCCCATCGCTCATAACGGTTCACGGTGGTACAGGAATTTCAACCTGTTGTCCTTCGACTACGCCTTTCGGCCTCGCCTTAGGTCCCGACTTACCCTGAGCGGACGAACCTTCCTCAGGAACCCTTAGGCTTACGGCGGATCAGATTCTCACTGATCTTTTCGTTACTCATACCGGCATTCTCACTTGTATGCAGTCCACCAGTCCTCACGATCTAGCTTCTACCCGCATACAACGCTCCCCTACCCCAGGGTATCGTAAGATACCTAGCCATAGCTTCGGTGGTGTGTTTAGCCCCGTTACATTTTCGGCGCAGAGTCACTCGACCAGTGAGCTATTACGCACTCTTTCAATGGTGGCTGCTTCTAAGCCAACATCCTGGTTGTCTGTGCAACTCCACATCCTTTCCCACTTAACACACACTTGGGGACCTTAGCTGATGATCTGGGCTGTTTCCCTCTTGACAATGGATCTTAGCACTCACTGTCTGACTCCCGGGATAACGTCTGTGGCATTCAGAGTTTGACTGGACTTGGTAACCCTTGGCGGGCCCCGCACCCAATCAGTGCTTTACCTCCACGACGCATCTCCCGAGGCTAGCCCTAAAGCTATTTCGGGGAGAACCAGCTATCTCCGAGTTCGATTGGAATTTCTCCGCTACCCCCACCTCATCCCCGAATTTTTCAACATTCGTGGGTTCGGGCCTCCAGTGCGTGTTACCGCACCTTCACCCTGGGCAGGGGTAGATCACACGGTTTCGGGTCTACGTCCACGTACTCATGCGCCCTATTCAGACTCGCTTTCGCTGCGGCTACGGCTTCTCACCTTAACCTCGCACGGGAACGTAACTCGCCGGTTCATTCTACAAAAGGCACGCCATCACCCGTTAACGGGCTCTGACTTCTTGTAAGCACACGGTTTCAGGTTCTGTTTCACTCCGCTCCCGCGGTTCTTTTCACCTTTCCCTCACGGTACTGCTTCACTATCGGTCACCAGGGAGTATTTAGCCTTGGCAGATGGTCCTGCCGGATTCAGACGGGGTTTCACGTGTCCCGCCCTACTCAGGATACGCCTAGGATGTTCGCAGACTTTCGGCTACGGGGCTGTTACCCGCTATGGCCAGCCTTTCCAGACCGGTTCACCTAACCTGCTGCATCCACATCGGCGTCCTACAACCCCAGAGGGCAAGCCCTCTGGTTTGGGCTAATCCGCTTTCGCTCGCCGCTACTGACGGAATCACTTTTGTTTTCTTTTCCTGAGGGTACTTAGATGTTTCAGTTCCCCTCGTCTGCCTCCAATGCAGCTATGTATTCACTGCATGGTACGTGAGAATTACCTCACGCGGGTTCCCCCATTCGGACATCCCCGGATCAAAGCCTGCTTACGGCTCCCCGAGGCATTATCGTTGTTCGCCACGTCCTTC
>JBHJMN010000125.1:0-1506 GCA_042219835.1 Paenibacillus elgii | reverse complement strand
AAGCCGCCGTGACGGTGTATTTACGCAAGTCGATTTTTCGCCTGTTTGCCCAAAATCCGCACTTATCCATAACCAAGATAATCTGTTCCAGGCAGGATACTTCTTTGCCGACGCCGATTCGTTGGCTTCTTAAGCGTTAGAACTTTTGACTGTCCAGTCATTAAGTATCAATGATTTAACCGATGTTAATTCTGGACCGGATGCTTTTGAAATTATCATGAATAAAGAAATGGGCAAATCAATCCTAGACATTGTATGAAGCTTTTTTGAATTCTTCGTTTGAAGATGGTTATGAATTGCGAATGGGTGAAAAAATATTAGTTCATAAAAATGATAAGAGTAACGTCCGCCAACTTCATGTGGTTATTCCAAACGAATTTCACTAGCCCTGGCTAGTGTTTTTTTCTCCCTGTTATATCTTCCAAATGCCGCTCCAACTTCTCATTGACAAAAACCATCGCTGCTAAAATGATTTGTGCCGCTGTTGCCGCAGCCTTTGCAGACAATATCCATTTACAGGGACATTCCTTTCGTTCTAAAATTCGAGCGTAATAGGTTCATATACCCATTGGTCGGCTCATTTGGGCCGATCTTTTTTATTTCTCATCGACAATCACAATTGCATTGTAAATGATGTGCCGCTTACCATTTAGATCAAAAAGGATTTTGGACCCGTTTGTGCCACCATTCTGGTCGTTATTCGATTGGAGATCGAATTTACCTTCGTATTTGGCGAGTAGTTGCCCTTGGTAACTGTACACCTTCATGGTGCGTTCGAGTCCGCCATTTTGTTCGGAGTTCCATGTTTTAACTGCTCGGTCCACACTTTCGCAGGCTGGAAGAAGTGTAATTAGAGCAGCAGCAAGGATTACAGTTAGGATTTTTTTCATTGATATCTCTCCTAAGCTTTATTTTTGAACAATAAAAAAGCACCACATTGGGTGCTTCATTCTTCATAATCGTCTTCTTTTGGTTTTTTCCCGTTCAGAATTCTTCCCAAGTTATTGAAATCTTTAAGTGCGCTAAGCGTCCATCTGGAATTTTCATGGGTCAAATCCTTGAAAATTTCCCTTTCCAAATCGAGATAACTTTCTTTAATCCAGCTTAGTTCCCATAAATTATGCCATTGACGCCCAGGACCTCGTTTGTCCAACTCAGATGTACAATTCTTACACATTATTACCAATCTATCAATTGTATCAGGGTAATGATTTTTATGAACCATTATATTACCTGACCAATTTGATAGTTCTTCCTCACAAACGACGCATTTTGGTGACGCCATATTCCTTGCCCCTCCCACTGTAGATGTAATTTGCTGGTACAAATTAATAATACTACAAAAGCCAAAAACAACCACCAACTTTTTTACGCGTGCAGACGGCGCCTTCGATCTTATCCTTATTTAGATCGCTGAGGTTACAACCTGAGTTCCCGGATTGTATAACGATGATGAATGAAAAAATAGCGTAGGGACAAGGCGTTTAGCCGAAAATGGTTGATTTA
>JBHJMN010000123.1:0-1527 GCA_042219835.1 Paenibacillus elgii | reverse complement strand
TTCGGTGCGACCAAGCATAGGTTATGAAATTTAGCAGGTGGAAATCCTGCTTGGAAAGACTCTAGCCAAGTCACCAATAGCGAGTCTTGGACGGATGGGAGCAATTCCATACGTTAAGCGTAGACAGTCAGGTAGCAGGCCTGAAAGTGATGGAGCCCCGAAACGAGTAAAATGGGAAGGCTGACGGTGTCGAAATACTGGAAAGCTACATCCGATCTCATCGATACAGGCAAGAGAGAAAGGACTTTCCCGGGGTCGAAGAGCCAGGCATGTTATACAATGGTTTCATAGCAACTTGGGAGACCCGGTCTAGTTCTTCCCAAATAAGGAAGTATGGCAAAACAACCGATCACAAGGGAGAATGCCAAATGACGAACCGGGAGTCGGATCACGGTATAGTACCATCGAAGCCAGTGTAATACCGGCGTAGGGAAGGCCGTGACCTATCGTCGATCTTGACAGGGACATATCTTCTACACACAGGGGTAGACAAAAGATGCAAACAAAACTGGCAAGAATAGCAGAAGGAGCAAAAGCAAGACCGAAAGAATCCTTCACGTCGTTGTATCATCTTCTGAACAAAGAATTACTGATGCAATGTCATCGTGAACTGGATGGTGCTAAAGCAACGGGGGTAGACGAAGTAACTCAGGCTGCGTATGAACAGAATGTTGAAGAAAATATCCGGTATCTGGTAGAACGTCTGAAAAAGAAGCAATATCATCCGCAACCGGTACGACGTGTGTACATCCCAAAGGATGCTAACAGTAAACGGCCACTGGGAATCCCGTCCTATGAAGATAAGATTGTCCAATTGGGACTAAACAAAATCCTGCAAGCGATTTATGAACAGGACTTTCTGAATATGTCGTACGGATTCCGACCCGGTCGGAGTTGTCATGATGCCCTGCGTGCACTAAATCGGGCACTGGAGTTCGGGAAAACCAACTATGTAGTGGATGCGGATATCCGTAGCTTTTTCACAAACGTCGATCACGAATGGTTGATGAAGTTTCTGAAACTTCGCGTATCAGACCCGAACATCCATCGACTTATCCGAAGATTCCTAAAAGCAGGAGTGATGGAAAACGGGGTATGGGAAGCAGCAGAAAGCGGCACTCCGCAGGGTTCCATCCTATCGCCATTATTATCCAATGTCTATCTGCATTATGCATTAGACATGTGGTTTGAAGTGGCGGTGAAAAGAGCATGCCATGGAGAAGCGCATATCGTCCGCTATGCGGACGATTATGTCTGTTGTTTTCAGTATAAAAACGATGCGGAACGATTCTACCAAGCTCTACTGCCTAGATTGGCCAAATTTCAACTATCTATCGCCGAAGAGAAGACTAAGATTTTGGAGTTCGGACGATTTGCAGTTGAAAATTGCAGAAGAAAAGGTCAAAGAAAGCCGGAGACGTTTGATTTCTTGGGATTCACTCATTACTGTAGCAAGAGTCTAAAGGGGACATTCAGGGTAAAACGGAAGACGAGCAGAAAGAAGTTCAATGCCAAAGTAAAAGCATT
>JBHJMN010000122.1:0-1536 GCA_042219835.1 Paenibacillus elgii | reverse complement strand
GCTTCTTCGCTCTTATTAATGTCTAAAAACAAATAGAACCGTCAAAACTGGAAACAAAAAGAACCAGATGAGGACGGTGTTTTCATATGTTTGCAGCAAAAATCGATGGATTCGAAGAATTATTGCATATCCCCGAGCCTTGGTACATTGAACAAGTTGAATTCAATGTGGAGGTAAAGCAGTTAGACGTCTATGTCAAGTTCCGTAAGCGCGCGTTATTTCCGTGCTCCGATTGTGGTGCACCGGACCAGCCGGTAAAAGATATTGCAGCCAAAGATCGCACTTGGCGACATCTAAATTTTTTCGAGTATCCTTGTTATGTACACGCAGAGTTGCCTCGTACGCACTGCGGGAAATGTAATCGAATGATGCGGGTAAACGTCCCCTGGGCATTGGATAAACCCAAACATTACTTCACGCTGCACTTCGATGCGCTTGTTATCGCCCTCGCCAAAGATATGCCGATGAACGCCGTCAGTCGATTTGTCGGCGAGCACGATACGCGGCTCTGGAGGGTTCTGCACCACTATGTCGAAAACGCGATCGCAGCACAAGACCTTTCGTACGTGACAAAAATCAATACCGACGAAACATCGGCTAAACGCGGGCATAACTACGTCACGATCTTTATGGACCCTGAGAAGAAGAACGTGATTTGCGTAACCAAAGGTAAGGATTCGGGGACATGGGGAGAGTGTAAGAAGCAACTGGAAGCCCATGGCGGTAAAGCGGAAAACATCACCGAGGTTTGCATGGACATGTCGCCCGCTTTCATCAAGGGAGCCAAGGAAAACTTCCCGCAAGCGTCGATGACGTTTGATAAATTTCATGTGATTCAAGCTGCGAACGAAGCCGTTGATGAAGTGCGCCGCACAGAGCGAAAAAGCTGTGCAGAGCTTAAGGATACGAGATATATGTGGCTTAAGAACCCGGAAAACCTAACCGCCGCGCAGCAAGCGACGTTGGACAAGCTGAAAGATTGCGACTTGGATACCGCCAAAGCGTATCGCATGCGTTTGATCCTGCAAGAGATTTATCGGTATCCAGCGACAATCGCCCCAATGGTGCTGAAGGACTGGATTCAGTGGGGACTTCGCTGCAAGCTCAAACCAATGGTCGAAGTCGCCCGAATGCTGCAAAGCCATTACGACGGTGTTGTTCGCTGGTTCTCCTCCAAGCTAACCAACGGTTTGCTCGAAGGCGTGAACAGTCTATTTCAAGCAGCCAAGCGAAAGGCTCGGGGTTACCGTTCGGATAAGAATATCATCGCCATTGTGTACGTATTGGCAGGCAAGCTCAATTTTTCGCTGAAATGAGAAAAGAACTGGTCAACAGCACGGAGCCACGCTTCGCTCACATCTCTGACCAATTCCCTTGTCCAATTTATAGTATGTCCAGTTTGCTAAGAATGATTCATCAACAGAGGGAGAACGCGGAGCGAAGCATCTCTACCAATTCCCTTGTCCGGTTTTCAAAGAGTCACTGGAAATTCATAGGGTGCTTTTCGGGGAGTAGCATCGCTAACGGCGAAGAGCC
>JBHJMN010000121.1:0-1590 GCA_042219835.1 Paenibacillus elgii | reverse complement strand
CTTACACTACGTTTTATTAAAACTGCGCGGCGGATAATCATAAGCTGTATCCTTGGTTGGAACAATCGGAGTTGTATCGTCACCAATGGTATTACCAGCTTTGACTTCGGTATAAAAGCCAGCAATATATTGATCGACCACATTAGCGAGTCTATAGGATGCCTCTACAATACCGCCATCCAGTAAATTGACATTGGCTTGAGCCTTATCTACGTCATCCTTGTTCAAAAATTATTTTTTCAATTGTAGCTGCTCCTTTCATCCATTTGAAGCGATTCTCGTTAGGTGAATTGTAAAACTTAGTATGTAAAATGTAATATTTATAAGATTTCTTTCGTGATTCCATTGAATTGACGCGTTTAGAGCCTCGAACAGAAAACGTCTAAGACAAGCATGTTCATCTTTAATTTGCTGTAATCAATTCGTTCGGATATGATAATCTTTCTTCCAGATTGACCCCTGATTTCATAATCGTCAATTCTCCCTGCACTGTCTTTGTTCAGTAATTTTTGAAAGTGTTTTAACTGCCTTAGAGATTCCGGTTTCCCCTTATTGTCCTCGTGATTTTTTATTTTTATGATTAGTTTTTTTAATGTTTGAGTAAACAAAGACAAATCATCTTTCTGCGCTAAAGCTGTCGTTACACTTGTCGCATTTTGAGAAAGTTGATACGCCACCAACGTAGCAATATATGATTTCATGCATTGTGATTCAAGTGCATCTAATTTTAATGGGGTAGCCAAATCATCAAACCAATCTAATGTGTTATGTTTGCTTCCAATATCAAAAACATTGGCATTAACAAAAGATGGTTTTTCATCAATAATCATAAGGCGGTTACGTTTAGAAATGATATTGTCTTCATCTAATATTTCTCCCCATGCCCATGTGTTGTATTGCTTCCAAAGTCTATAGGTATGAAGATTCCCTAGTCCGAGAGCTAAATTATCCAACCTTGCGTGTGTGATGATGACAAATTGATGGCAGTGGATATAAGGTTCAATTTCTTGACGGTTTGTCGAATCAACCATCACAATACATTCATCATTGAACGCTTTTAATTCATCATAGATGTCTTTGATCATACCGACTTCACGTATGACTAACAGTACAGGTATCCGTTTTTTTCGATTTATTTCGGAAGCTAACCACTTCAAAAAACGGATTAATACTGTCGTTTTACCATGACCCATACTCGCATTACATACCCAAGAAACAGGGCGATCTGGCTTCTCCTCTCGTTTACCTGTCTTAAACTCAACGTATTGACCCCATTGATGATCGTACTCATCGTATAAATCCAAAAACACATTGGCGATGTCCCTAAATGCTTCCTCATGTATATTTTGTTTATGTTCATCTGTCAAATACCCAAACATTTTTTCAATTACAATCTGTCGATTCACTATGAAGACTCACTCCTTACTTTTGTGTACGCTTGATCTCCTCTAATGCCTGTTGAAACTCATCTGTAATCTCATAAAGCCAAAACTTTTGATGCTTATCGATGGTTAAGGCGCGAGTGATGTATCGGATATGTTTGTCCTGCAATTTCCGCATCATCTGCCCATCGTAGCAGTAAAAATAGTT
>JBHJMN010000120.1:0-1663 GCA_042219835.1 Paenibacillus elgii | reverse complement strand
GTATCTGGTGTGCATTCCTTTTTCCTCATTTTTAATAATATCAATGAATAAAGTATATACAGACTATACTGTTATTCATCAGGATATATTAAAAAGAGATGCTATAATTAAAAAGTCTCATTTAAATAATAACAATAGAAATATAAAGATTCCCAAACTTAATTTGCAAAACACTAGATATGTATATACCTATGATATCACTCTTAATCCTGATGAGTTTAAAAATAAAACTTATGCGAATTATTATAATTTAAATTCAGTTGAACTAGATAACAGTTCGCTTGAATTTGTATTTTCAATGGAACTATTAAAACCGCAATTTGACCTATACACAGTTTATTACGATACAGGAAACGGTTTTAACGAACAAGAATCTTCGAGCGAATTCATCTATAATTATAATAAAATATACATCGGAATTCCCAAAACAAGAAACGACATACGACGATTAAGAATTGATCCCGGAACCAAGGAAGCCACAATCAATATAAAATCTATTACATTAATAAAGGGGTCACAGGAATATACTTTAAGTGCAAAACAAATAGAAGAAAAACTCTCCACGTTAAACCAAATTAATGCGTCAATTCAAGACGATAATAATTTACAATTAATAAGTAGTGGTAATGACCCCTACTTTGAACTCATTGATGTTCAAGAATTTTTAAAAAAATAAAGAACAATTGCTTCTTTGTCAATATCGGACGAAAATTCCCCGATTTCATCGGTCAGCTTCAACATCGCCTGTTGGTTCAGATGGGTCTGTCAATGATTTTGTGTAAACTCTTTTTCAGCCCTTTCCCCCAAGGGGAAATTTCGAGAATCGGCGCAAGCGTTGACCTACCCGGTCCGGGAAGAAAACGGAGAGTTGTAGTAGCATTTGTCCCCAGTAATTTACAGGTGACATCCATCGTTGCCAGGTAAAGCATCTTGAGGCAGGGCTTCGTCACTGGGGAAAATGCTTTTGCCTTTCGTGACTTTCCGAAGCTGCCGACGGTGGCTCTCGATGATGTTTGTCGTATAGATCAGCTTGTGGATCTCAGTGGATGCATGAAGAAGGCCGCCAGCTCGTCCCAGTTTTTGTGCCAGTACTACACACCGAAGTTCGACAATAGTAGATAAACAAAATCGCCGGTAGCCTAGTCATATCAAGGGTTTCGGCGATTTGTGGATAACCATGGCGTGTACCTACAATTTTAGTGAAATTGCCCATATTCTCTGGGGTTTTGTTAATTGAAGGCTCGAAACAATAGCCAATTGTTCCGTTGTAAGTTCTGTGCATTGTTGCACCTTGCCATCTTGTGATTCATACTCAACAAGGTGCAGGCGTTGAAAGAGATTTCACACATCCCGCCACGTGCTTCCCGTTTGGTGCTCGACCACACGGATCAACATGAGTGCCAGCCAGTACAGCATGACATGGGCACGAATGCGTTCTTCCTTGTGGTGGTAGACGGGGCGTAGTTCGAGGGATGGCTTCAGTGTCCGAAACGCAGCCTCTACTTTGAGAAGTTGCTTGTAACCAAGCGCTACATCTTCAGCAGACAGCGTGTCGTCTGAAATCTGGAACACGTACTTGCCCTCCAGATGCTCCCTATTCTTGACCGCCGCAAGATCAATGCGTAGATTGCCGCGCTTATCCATCTTCAGATATCGTTTGTAA
>JBHJMN010000012.1:0-128109 GCA_042219835.1 Paenibacillus elgii | reverse complement strand
TAATGCTTGACCCTCACGCTCCAGCAGCCGCCGGCGAGGTGGATGTATGCCTTCGTACGTATGCCGACTTATTTTCGGCCACTTCCCTGATGCTATTTTCATACAATAGATACACTTAAAAAACACATTGATCATATAACATAATTTTGATACAGTTTGTTGCATAGAATGACGTCCGATTCGAGTCACATTCGCCCAAAAGACCATTCCAGGAGGTGAAGAAACGAAATGAACATCACCGTCGAACAAGTGCTGTCCATCTATCCGTTATCCGAAGGAAAGCTTGTTGCCGGACAAATCGGTGCGTCGCGCCTCGTCAAGTCGTTTAAAGTCATGGATACGCCGGAAATTGCCGATTGTATCAGGGAAGGGGAGATGGTATTCACGACCGCTTATTTGATGAAAGATGTCCCGTATGATGCTATTTCTCTGCTCCGCAAGCTGAATCAATGCCGCTCGGCCGGGCTCGGAATTAAGATTGGCCGCTTTTGGGACAAAGTGCCCGAGCCGATCCTCGAAGAAGCCAACCGCCTCGATTTCCCTCTGATCGAATTGCCTTACGAATGTTTTTTTTCCGACCAGATGAACGGACTGTTTCATATTGAAATGCAATATCATACGCAAATTCTTCACAGCGTGCTCGACAAACAAAAGAGATTGATGCAATTCGCGCTTAGACCGGATCGAATCGATCATTTTTTTCAGAAGCTTCTGGGTATTTTAGGATATCCGATCGCCGTTGTCGGTTCCCGCGGTCAAGTCATATTCAATGCGACTTCTTTCGGAGCTTCGCAGCTGCTGCACGAGTGGACGTGGGAGAAAGAAGCGCAGTGGGCGTTTGTGGAAGAGAGCCGATGTTTTCGCGTTCCCCTGAAAGAGCATGACGAATGTATTGGCTATATGGTCATTTTTCCGGAGAATCCCCACCGGGTCAAGGTGGAGGAAGAGTTGTTTCTGCAAACCGCCGAGATCATTTCGTATCATATGGGAGTAATCCTCAATGAATATCGAAACCATGCTGCACAAAACGATCTGGGGTTGCTGCTGAGCCGGTACTTGCGGGGGAGCGGTACGATCGAAGCGTTGACGGAAGAAGCGGCCCGGCGGGGGATTCCGCTATTTCAAGGCGCGTATCGCTGTCTCCTCTCCATAATATCTCCGGATACGGGATTCAGGGAGAAGGATACGCTGCTGCGGAATATCCGCGAGGAGATGCAGTATCACCCGGAGCTCAAGGAGATGGCCGTGATTCATTTTTCCATTCAGGAGGGCTTGTTTTCTGTCTTCCTGGTCGATGTTCCGGGGGCTGACGGGAAGCTGAACGACTTGCTGCGCACATGTCTGCGCGGGGTGCTGCAGGTGGACTGCGGCACTCCGCTTCGGATCTGTGTCAGCAATAAGAAGAACAGGCCGGACCAATTGCGGGATGCTTACAACGAATGCTTGGAGACGTCCCGGCTGGCTGACCGGCTCGACATTCGGGAAGCCGTGGTGCAGTTCGGGGCGGTCGAGCTCGCGTATTTGTTCCAGCATGTCCCCAGGGAGCATATGCAGACATACGTCAACGAGGTGCTGGAAATGCTCTTGAAGAAGGACCCGGAATATTCACAGGAAATGCTGCGTACGCTGGAAACGTTTATAGAGAACGACGGGCAAGTGAACGAGACGGCCAAGCAGCTGCTGATTCACCGCAACACGGTGGCTTACCGGCTGGAGAAGGTCGGCGAGCTGCTGGAGGTCGATTACAAAAAAGTTAATGACCTGCTTCGCTTGAAGCTGGCGTTTACTTTTAGACAAATGCTGAAACCGATGTAAACCGTGTCGCTATTTCGTTGAAAGGGGCTGCTGCAAATGCAGGTTTGGGCTTCAAGGGTATGAAGGATTTACTTGACATATTTTAGCGAGAAGGCTTACAATTTTATCAAGCGCCGCTTGCAGGGCAAGGGCATGGAAGACATCTTTACTGAGAAAGGCAAACCTGTTGAAAAGCGGGGACGCAAAGCTCCGGGTCTAAGGCATAAGTTATGCGATGACGGCCGAGCCGCCAAAGAGGGATGCAGCTTAAACGTACGTATTTTCCCGGTTAAGGAAAAAGATAGGCATGCAAACGGTTTCCCCTCCTTGGAATTGCAGTATAATACAGTAAATTTTATATACTCTTTCCACTAAAAGTACCGGAGGCGTATCATGCGAGTTCACGAAATTGTTATATCCGATGATCTGCGGCCCGAATATTTGCAGCAAATCGTTCAGTATGCGAACCAATACCGTTCTGACATCAAGATCCGTTTCGAGGCGGAGTGTATGCAGCTCGATGCCAAGAGCATCCTCGGAATGATGCTCATTCCGATCCGGCGCGGGACGAGATTGACAATCCAGACGAAAGGCGCTGACGAAGAGGAAGCGATCGAGATGATGAGCCATATGCTGGAGAACAAGGAGCGTCAAGTATGATCTTGCGAATGGAGGCAGCGGACGAAGATTTTGTATGAATTCCAATATAGTTGACGTATCCCCGTCCGTCCCGACGGGGATTTCTTGCGTACGGGGACCCGTTGTCGTTCACATCCAGTTTATATTTCTGTTGTATTGTAAGTCCTGGTTGAAGGAAGTTGAACATCAGAAAGGCGGTTGACGAAGCAGATGAGTAGAATCATGGTTGTCGACGACGATCCGCATATCCGCGAGCTGGTTAAAGTATGCTTGCGTCAGGAAGGCTTTACGGTGCAAGAAGCTGCCCACGGGCAGGAAGCGCTCGACAAGCTGGAATCGTTCAAGGCGGATTTGGTCATTCTCGATATTATGATGCCGCATATGGACGGTTGGGAACTGTGCCGTCAGCTTCGGAAGCTTTACGATGTGCCGCTGCTCATGCTGACGGCGATTAGCGAGACGAAGCAGAAGGTCAAGGGCTTCGAGCTCGGCACGGATGACTATCTCGTGAAACCATTCGAACCGGCAGAGCTGATCGTCCGCGTGAAGGCGCTGCTGAAGCGGTACCGGATCGCTTCGTCCCAGACGCTGCAGATCGGCGAACTGACGATGAACCGTCTCACGTATGAGCTTTCCACAGGGCAGGGGAATATCACGCTTCCGCTCAAGGAATTCGAGTTGCTGTTCAAGCTGGCCAGTTACCCCGGTAAAACGTTTTCGCGCGATCAGTTGATCGAAGACATCTGGGGCTACGACTATGACGGAGGCGAGCGGACCGTCGACGTCCATGTGAACCGCCTTCGCGAACGGTTTCCCGAAGCCCGGCACTCGTTCAGAATCAGCACGATCCGGGGGCTCGGCTACCGGTTGGAGTTGCGGACATAGAGAGAGGCTTGCAGAGAACGGCTAGGAAGTAATAAATCTGATGGCAGATGAAAAAGTTGCCCTATATCGTCCGGTCAAGCCGGATGAGCAAAACCAGAGAGCAGAATGACGGAGCGCCGCTCCGTTGTTCTGCTCTTTACGATTGCGTAGGTTAGTGTACGCCGAACCGGGAAAACAGCTGCCAGATCAGCTCGCGTCGGCTTTTTACGCCGGTTTTCTCGAAAATCGACTTGAGATGATCCTGAACCGTGTACGGGGAAATATGAAGCGAATGGGCCAGCTCTTTCCTGCATGCTAGCTTTGAAGTGATCCGGAACAACCGCAGCGTTGCGGTGAAAAGCTTCACAGACGGGCGGGTTGCGGATTTCGGAACGGTTTTTGGGCGCAAAAAAGCGTACCGGTTTCCTTTTCCCGATCAACAAACGATAGCCCGGACGCTTGACGTGCCGACCGTCTCTACGCGCCTCTGCTTCGATTCGGCTATGATGACCGCTTTGGCCGCAGGATTGCAGGCGACGGGAGCAGCCGGCTTCTTGAAGGCGGGTTGGGTCCGTCAGGCGGCGATCGCAGGCATCGGAAAGCTGCATTTTGGAGAAGAGCGCTTTGCCGTCAAGGTTGATGCGCGAGGAAGCAAGGGGAGTAAGGACGCCTATGCGGAATGCTATTTGCAAGGAATCCGTCAGTCGGACATGACGGCCAAGGTGGCCGTATCGGTAGCCGACGCCCTCTGCCGCAAGGATTTTCCGCATGGCGTATATCATATCGAGCAATTGTTCGAGCTGGACGATATGCGCGATTGGCTGGCGAAGGAAGCGACTGTCGAGATCCGTTTAGACGGAAAAGGAACACTATCCAGAGACCAACCGCTGTGATAAAATTACCTATTATCAGAACGGCTATGGAATTGGATACCAGAGCGGAAGGATAGATTGGCATTGAACAGAACGTTAGTCATCAGCGACATTCATGGGAGCTACGAGAGCTTCGACGCCCTGCTGCACGCTGCGGAGTATAACGCCGGTCAGGATCGGCTTATTCTGCTTGGAGATTATGTGGATCGCGGGCCAAGAAGCAAGGACGTCGTCAAACGGGTGATGACTATGGTTCGGGAGAACGGGGTCATCGCGCTGCGGGGGAATCACGATCAACGTTTTGTCGATGTCGTAACAGGCCCGTGCGATGAGAATGAGGAAATGAAGTTTTTAAAATACGGCGGCGTACAGACGCTTGCCAGCTATTATGCCCCTTTGGAATCGAACGAAGGGATCGACCGGGAACGTACCGAATGCGCCAAAGAATGGGTTCGGTCGGAGTATGGCCATCATTTGGCTTTTTTAGGCAGCTTACCTTTGTTTTATGAGGATGAGCGGTTCATTTATGTCCATGCGGGCTTGAATCCGGCGTATCCCAACTGGAAGGATCAGCCTGCGCGGGATATGATCTGGATTCGCGAACCGTTTTACGCCCATCCGACCGTGGTTGAGAAAACCGTCATTTTCGGGCATACGAGAACCTCGAGCCTGCACGATTCTCCCGGCGTATGGTTCGGAGGCGACAAAATCGGCATCGACGGCGGCTGCGTCTACGGACAGCAGCTGAACTGTCTGGCCATCGAAGAGAACGGAGGCTTCACGACGTATTCAGTGGAAGGGACGAATTGGGAGAGATGAACGAACCTTATGCTCTGGAATCAATGAACACCGGCGACAGTGCGCATCTGCTCGCTTTGGCCCGCAGCGTCGGCTGGAACTTTTCTGCGGCGCAGCCGGATTTGTATTTGCGTACGGGTCCGGTATATGGGCATAGGGACGGGGGAAAATGGATTTCGTGCGCAGGATTTTATGCGTACGGCCAAGAGTTGGCCTCCATCGGCCATCTTATCGTCGATGCGGCACACCAAGGCCAAGGACTCGGAAAACGTCTGATGCTCCATTGCTTGTCGGAAGCGGAAAAGACGGGTACGGCCGTTACTCTCGTTTCGACAAAGTCTGGGTTTCCGCTGTATACTTCGCTCGGTTTTCAAACCGTTGAATATGTCCACCGGTTTCAGTGCGACGTTTCTTCGGAAAGCCTGCAGCAGGAACAGACTTCGGGTGATGAAGATATGGTGCCACTGAACGAAGCCGTGCTGCCCGAGGCGATCGAGCTGGATCGGGCAGCTGCAGGCGTCCGGCGAGAGCGGGTGCTTCATTCCATCGCTCGTCATAAAATCAGCGGATGGGCGGTTCGCGATTCATCCGGCGCAATCCAAGGCTATGGCTTCGCTTGGGCGAAGGATGACATCTTGGTCGTGGGTCCTCTCGTTTCGGCAGACGCGGACATGGCTCTCCGTCTACTGAAGGCGCTTATAGCGGGTTGGCAGGGGCGGATTCAGCTTGATGTTCCCGGCGTTCAAGCTTCTTTTCGCGAGCGGCTTTGCGGGCTGGATTTTCGGGAGGTCTCCGTTTCGCCGCAAATGCTGCTCGGGGCTTCGTCTTTGCCCGGACGGCGCGAGCTGCTGTTCACGCTTGCCGACCCTGCATTTGGGTAATGCACGGGCGGCCGCTTTCCGATGGGGTACGAGTCCATTTAAGAGGCGTTCAAAATCATAGTTGACAAATTGGAATACTCTGTATAGTATAAAAGCATTAAATGAACGAATCGTGCCAGGTTGCTGACCGTACGGACGGAAGCCCTTGTTTCATTCTGCGCAAGCGGAACGAAGCAAGGGCTTTTCCATTGTTGCAACCGTGTGCGGTATTCCGTAGAAAGGCAGGGAACCAATCGTGTCCTATAGCTACGTTTCGCACCACGAGGGCGGACAGGAGCGGAAAACGTTGACATGACACTCGATACCGCATTCATGCTCGACCATCTGCCGGACTTCGGCCATGCGGCGCTTGTGACGCTTGCTGTCGCCGGAATCGCCATCGTCGCTTCGCTGCTCGTGGCAGCGCTGAACTCGGCCGTTATCTTTTTCCGGGTGCGCGGGCTGACCTGGGTGGTGCGCGCCTACGTCGAGCTTGCACGGAATACGCCGCTGCTGATTCAGCTGTTTTTCGTTTATTTTGCGCTGCCGTCTCTGGGCATCCATCTGTCCAATTACGCCACGGCGATACTTGCGCTGACGTTCCTCGGCGGCGGGTATTTCACGGAGGTATTCCGCGCCGGGATCGAAGCCGTATCCGGGAGCCAGAAGGAATCGGGGCTGGCGCTTGGCTTGTCCCGCTGGCAGCTGTTTCGCATGATCGTCCTGCCCCAAGCGCTGCGGATTGCGACACCGTCCTTATTTGCGAATTTTATTTTTTTGCTGAAAGAAACGACGGTCGTTTCCGCGGTAGCCATTCCTGAAATTTTGTACACTACCACGAACTACATCGCGCTCTACTACAAAACCTACGAAATGCTGCTGTTGATGACCTTCCTGTATCTGCTGCTTTTCCTGCCGCTGTCCTTCTTGCTTTCATGGATGGAAAGGAGGTTCCGGCATGGCCAATTCGGGATTTGATCTCTTGATCGTATCGCTTCCCCAACTCGGCAAGGGCTTGCTTCAGACGTTAACCCTCGCACTGTACTGCATCGTGTGCAGCACGCTCGGCGGCCTTGTGTTCGGAATGGTTCGAGCCGCCCGCAGTCGCTGGCTGGGCGTGCTTACCCGGACGTATTTGGAGCTATTCCGGTCGATTCCGATTTTGGTCTGGCTGTTTTTCTTTTTCTTCGGACTGCCGATCTTCTTCGGCATTGACCTGCCCGGCTTTGCCTGCGCCGTTCTGGTGCTGTCGCTGTGGGGGATGACGGAGGTCGGCGAGGTGGTTCGCGGCGCCCTGATCTCGCTGCCCAAGGGGCAGAAGGAGGCGGGGCAATCGATAGGTCTGAGACCGGTGCAGCTATATGTCTACGTCCTGCTTCCGCAGGCGCTGCGCCGCATGATTCCACCCGTCATCAACGTGTATACCCGCATTGTCAAAACGACGTCGCTCGCCGTCCTGATCGGCGTTACGGAAATCATTAAGACGGGGCAGCAAATAATCGAACGGACGGGAGAATCCGTGCTGATCTACGGCACGCTGTTCCTGCTTTATTTTGCGCTGTGCTATCCGCTGTCCGTCATATCCAGAAAACTGGAAATCAAATTGCGGAGAGAAGGAGAGGCGGGTGTTCGGGATTTTGCTTGAACTGACGAAGGTAAGCAAATCGTTTGACCGGCATCGGGTGCTGCGAGAGATTGATCTTCAGATTGCAAAAGGCGAGGTGGTCGTCATCCTCGGGCCGAGCGGCTGCGGCAAGAGCACCTTGCTGCGGTGCCTGAACGGGCTGGAAACAGCACAAACAGGCAGCATCCGGTTTTGCGGGCAGGAGCTGACCTCGGGGAACGTCCGCTGGCAGCACATTAGGCAGCAGATCGGCATGGTGTTTCAGAGCTACCATCTGTTCCCGCACTTGACCGTTCTCGACAATATCGTGCTCGGTCCGGTCAAAGCTCAGCGGCGATCCAAGCGGGAAGCGGAGGTTCAGGCGGAGAAGCTGCTTGAGCGCGTCGGGCTGCTCGATAAGAAGCACGCTTATCCGGGGCAGCTTTCGGGCGGTCAACAGCAGCGGATTGCCATCGTACGAGCGCTGTGCATGAACCCGGAGGTTATCCTCTTCGATGAGGTCACGGCGGCGCTGGACCCCGAGATGGTCAAGGAGGTGCTGGAGGTCATGCTAGGTCTGGCCGAGCAGGGCATGACGATGGTGATCGTCACCCATGAAATGGGTTTTGCTCGGGCGGTAGCCGACCGGATCGTCTTCATGGACGAAGGGAGAATCTGCGAGATGGGCTCGCCGGACGCATTCTTTACGAAACCGAAAACGGAGCGGGCCCGGCGCTTTTTGGATAAATTTTTGCTTGTGGAGACATGGAAAGGGAGAGAGAGCGGATGATAAGAAAGAGAAAACTATCCTTATTGGTTTTAAGCCTACTGGTGGGCTTACTTTCCGCCTGCGGCACGAGCGGAAAGGCGACGAACGATCCGAAGCCGGGAGCCGCTTCGGAGCCGAAGCAGGCAGGAGTGCTGCAAAAAATCAAAGACCGCGGCAAGCTGATCGTCGGCGTGTTCTCGGATAAGCCTCCGTTCGGCTTTACGGACGAGAAGGGCAAGCTTGTCGGCTTTGACAACGACTTGGCAAGGCGGTTTGCCAAAGATCTTCTCGGTGATGAAAGCAAGGTCGAGTTCGTCGTCGTCGAACCGGCAAGCCGCGTCCCTTTCCTGCAAAGCGACAAGGTCGATCTCATCGTCGCGAATATGACAGTGACCGAGGAGCGGAAGCAGGCGGTCGACTTCACCAACCCGAATTTGAAGGCGGCGACGCAGGTCATCGTCCGGGGCGATAGCGGCATCAAGTCGCTGGCCGATTTGAAAGGGAAAAAGGCGATCGTCACGAAAGGAACGACCGCCGATATTTTCCTGACCAAAAACCGGCCGGACGTCGAACTGATCAAATTTGAGAAAAATACCGAGTCGCTTCAAGCGCTCAAGGACGGACGGAGCCCCGCTTACGCCCAAGACAGTCTCATTTTATTGAGCTGGGTGCGTAAAAATCCCGACTTCACGGTGCTTCCCGAAAAGCTGGAGAAAGAAGCCCCGATCGCTCCGGCGGTGAAAAAAGGAAACAACGAGCTGCGGGAATGGGTCAATCAGGAGCTGGAGGCGCTGGGGAAGGAAAAATTTTTGCTGCAGCTCTACGACAAATATGTAAGGGCAGAACTCGGCCCGGACGTAGATCCGAACGAAATTATCGTCGAAGGCGGCAAGTGGCAGTAGTTGATAGAAAAGGGGACCAAGCCCAAAGGTATGTTAGGGCTTGGTTTTTGATTTATCCGCTCCCGTGGGCCTGTCAAACGGCCTCCTCCTGCAATGCGGCGATCAGCTGCGGGTGAAGCGTACGGCCGCCGGGACCTGCACCGCATGAAACAGCTCGTGGTGGCATGGGTTTTTCATGTCAAATCAAGTGCTTGAGCAATGGAAGCATAGTTGACGAAAGCGCTTGCGACACGAAACTTTCAAGCCCTAAGACCTATGCGGGTCAGGTTTAAACTGGTATACTGAATTGTGTGAATAGTATAACTTTTCAAACATGAGGGGAGTTGAACAGATGAGAATTCTACCGAAAACGAACGATCTCGGCTTCTTTGAAATTCGGCTCGAATCCATCGGCGGTCTGGGAGCCAACCTGGCAGGGAAAATGCTTGCGGAGGCTGGCGTCGTGGGAAGCGGGTTCAATGGCGTGAGCTTTTCTTCTTACGGTTCAGAGAAAAAAGGCTCGCCGGTTAAAGCGCATATCCGTTTTTGCGACATAAATACGAATATTCGCGATACGACTCCTGTGGAACGTCCGCATATTGTAGGCATTTTTCATGAAAACTTATCGAAAACGGTCAACGTGATCAGCGGCATTTACGAGGACAGTCTGGTTCTGGTCAATTCGGCAAAAAGTCCGGAAGCCCTGAAAGAGCAAATGAAGCTGATCGGCGGCACCATCGCGGTGGTCGATGCAACCGGCATTGCGCTGGAGGAAAAAAACCGCGTCAACATGGCGATGCTGGGCAGTTTGTTCCGGCTGTGCGATTTCCTCGATTTCGAACACATGAAGAGCATTATCCGCAAATCGCTGGAGAAAAAATACCCCGGCGCGGTCGAGCCTGCCCTGCGCACGTTCCAGCGCGGCTATGACGAGGTGCAGTTTCAGACGTTCGCGCTGCCGGAGGGTCTGGAGATGCCGCTGCCGAAGCGGTGGGATATTCCGGTGTATGGTTACGAAACCCAGCCGATCGGCGGGATGGTGACGAATCCGGGGAACAGCATCCTGAAGGATCTCAGCATATCGCGCAGCGGGATGATGCCGCATTTTGACGACGAGAAATGCATTCATTGCGCGGCCTGTGACACCGCCTGTCCCGACTTTTGCTTCGTGTGGGAAGAACAGCCGGACAAGAAAGGACGTCCGCAAATGTTCCTCCAAGGCATTGATTACCAGTACTGCAAAGGCTGTCTGAAATGCGTCGTCGCCTGTCCGACCGAGGCGCTATCCTCGAACCGCGAAACGGAAGGCTACGCGGAAGAGCATCGCGTGCCGCATCGTTTTAGCTTGGCCCAGTAAGACAAATACCTGTTAGCAGGGAGAGGTGAACCAAACTAATGGCTATTGAGATTAACAAAGAGGTCAGCCAAGGTACGGTCGAGCAGCGGATGGTTTACGAATCCGGCAACGAGATGGCGGCTTATGCGGCTCACCAAATTAACTACCATATTATGGGTTATTTCCCGATATCGCCGTCGACGGAGGTTGCACAGTTCCTCGATCTGATGAAGGCGAACGGCCAGCATGACATCAAGTTGATTCCGGCGGACGGCGAGCACGGCTCGGCGGGGATTTGCTACGGCGCTTCCACCGCGGGCGGACGTGTGTTCAACGCGACCAGCGCGAACGGTTACTTGTACATGCTGGAGCAGATGCCGGTACAATCCGGGACCCGGTTCCCGATGGTCCTGAATCTCGTCTGCCGCTCGGTATCCGGACCTCTGAACATCCACGGCGACCATTCGGACCTGTACTACGCGCTCAATACGGGCTGGCCGATCCTGATGTGCCGCGACCCGCAAGCTGTCTACGATATGAACATTTTGGCCATCAAGCTGGCCGAAGATCCGGAGGTTCGCCTGCCGGTCATCGTCGCTTCCGACGGTTACTTCACTTCTCACCAAAAACGCCGTGTGCAAACGTTCGCCCACAAATCGGACGTGCATGCCTTCATCGGCGAACAGCCGAAGCAGTTCCCGCACGTGCTTGACCGCAACAATCCGATTACGGTAGGACCTTACATGAACGAGCCGGATTACATCAACAACTGCTATCAGCAGTCCGTTGCGATGTACAATGCCGGGGAAGTATTCGACCGCATCCGTCAAGAATACCGGGTGCTGACGGGCCGCGACTATCCGATTCTCGACCTGTACCGGATGGAAGACGCCGAAGTGGCGGTATTCCTGATGAACTCGGCGTCCGAGATTATTAAAGATGTCGTCGACCAGCTGCGGTCCAAAGGCATCAAGGCCGGATCGATCGCGCCGAACATGATTCGCCCGTTCCCTCAGAAGCAAATCGCTGAAGCGCTCAAAAACGTCAAAGCCGTCACGATCGGCGACCGAGCGGATTCGTACGGAGCGTACGGCGGGAATATGACGATGGAGATCAAAGCGGCGCTGTTTACGGAAGGCAACCGCGATACGATGGTCATCAGCCGAATTTACGGACTGGGCGGCAAAGACTTCTACGCCGAGGACGGCCATCATCTGTTCGAATTGGCGATCGAAGCGGTCCAAAAAGGCCGGGTCGACGTCCCGTTCGATTATTACGGGCATACGCCGGGCGATCCGGACAAGAAGCCGCAGCGTGTCATTGAGCCGATGAAATACGAGGATTTGAAGACCGGATTGATTACGGTCGACAAAGACGAGACGACGGGCCAATTGAAGGTGAAGGTTCCGCCGATCCGCCAGCTGACCAAGAAGCCGAAGCGGCTTGCGCCGGGGCACGGGGCCTGTCCGGGCTGCGGTATTTTCTCCGGTCTGGAGCTGTTCTTCAAAGGGATCGAAGGAGATATCGTGGCGCTGTTTCATACCGGCTGCGCGATGGTCGTAACGACGGGGTATCCATATTCTTCGCATAAAGCGACCTACATTCACAACTTGTTCCAAAGCGGCGCGGCAACGCTCTCCGGTGTCGTGGAAATGTTCTGGGAGCGCAAACGCCGCGGCGAGCTGGAGCATCTGAACCTGCCGGACGACTTTACGTTCGTAATGATTACCGGCGACGGCGGGATGGACATCGGGATGGGCCCGGCCATTGGGGCAGCGCTGCGCAATCATAAAATGATCATTCTCGAATACGATAACGAAGGCTACATGAATACCGGCGCGCAGCTGTCCTATTCGACGCCGCTCGGCCACCGGACCTCCACGTCCAATGTCGGCAAGAATCAGGGCGGCAAGCTGTTCCATCATAAGGACACGCCGCAGATTATGGCCGCGACGAACATTCCTTACGTGTTCACCGGGTCCGAAGCGAACCCGCAGGATTTGCTGAAAAAAGCCGCCAAGGCGCAATATTATGCACAGAACGAGGGTCTGGTTTATGGTAAAATCCTCATCACCTGTCCGCTCAACTGGCTGTCCGAGGAACAAATCGGGCAATCGCTGATCGATCAAGCGGTCAATTCCTGTTTCTTCCCGCTGTATGAAGTGGAGAACGGCGTAACGACGATCACGTTCAATCCGGAAGAGAAGAACAAGCGGATTCCGGTCGGCAACTGGCTGAAAAATATGGGCAAGACGAAGCACCTGACGAAGCCCGAATACGCGGAGGCGCTGCAATCGTTCGAGAACGAAGTCGAACGCCGCTGGAGCCGTCTCAAGGCGAAGCACGAAAATCCTTACCTATAATCAGGGAAGGACGGCACGAATCTCAGGCGCAAACTCGTACTGTTGAGCTTGCGCCTTTTCATTTTTTAAAACCGATTCGGAGGAGTTTCGATGCCTTATGTACTGAGACATGCCGATTCCGGCGAAATCGCCGCATGCATTCAAAAAAACATATACGATTTCGATTATTTCGGCGTCAAACAGTGGGAGGCCGAGGGGCAGGCCGAGGCGGATAAGCATTCTTTTCTGGAGAGCATCGGCGTTGATCAGCTCCGGGATTGGCATATCCTACCGATCCAAGAGGAGCGTGTCAAGCTCTGCAACGTGAAGCTGAAGAACGATCCGTCGCGCCGGGTGCGCCTGAGCGATGACGGCCAGTTAACCGTTCATTCCGCCTCCGAACGACTATAAAACGGGGAATGGTAGTTTTGATGAAAACAAACCCTTTTGCCGATTTCGAAGCGGCGGGCACCGAGCAGGAGCTGGCCGCCTTTCGGGAATCGATTCAAAGCCAGGGCTTTACTGCCTTCCGGCGGCTGCTCGAGGGCTTCCGGGACCGCCTCAAGCAATGCTCAGACGGGGATATTCCATCGGTGAACAGGCTGCTGGAGCAGGCCCGGCGGTTGTTTCCCGAGCCGAAGACGTTCAGTCCTTCCTGGGTCAACATATGGGATGAACTCGAGCGGATTGCCGCCTACAAGCAAACGGTGCTGGAGACCATTCCGGCCGAAGAGCGAGAAGGGGAGTGGCAGGTGCTGCTCGATAATCCTTACACAAACTCCGATCTCGTTTGCTACCCGGGACTCAGCTTTATGGAGGGGGCGTATTTATACGCGTACTTCCGCAGCGACCTGAAGCAGAATGAATATATCCGGCTGCAAAAAATTCAAAATCTTGTGATGGCCTTCGGCAGTGAGCGGCAGGAAGCCATGAACCAAAATAAAGAAGGTTGAATTGGGCTGGTTTGAGAAATTCGAGGATAAGCCGGGATTCGAGCGGGAAACCGTTTCAATTCCCGGTTTTTTCGTGTGGATAAAATGCAACCTGCCGTTACATCCGTTCAGCGAGCTTTAACGCGAACAGCTCCAAATAATGCTGATCCGCCTCGTCAAAACGATTTTTCTCCGGGCTATCGATGTCCAGCACGCCGATCAGACGCTCGCCATGAAGAATCGGAACGACGATTTCCGACTGTGAGGCGGCGTCGCAGGCGATGTGCCCGGGAAATTGATGGACGTCTGCGACGCGGACCGTTTCCCGGAGGCTGGCTGCGCGACCGCAAACGCCCTTGTCGAGCGGAATGCGCACGCAAGCAGGCAAGCCTTGAAAAGGCCCGAGCACCAGCTCTCCTTCCTCGTATAAATAAAACCCGACCCAGTTGATCCGCTCCAGAAACTGGTTCAGCAGCGCGGCGGCGTTGGCCAGGTTGGCAATCCGGTTCGGCTCATCTTCGATAAGCGCGGACAGCTGGGAAATGAGCAGCTTGTAATTTTCCTCGTGTGTTCCCGTATAGGCAGAGGTATGAAACATAAACGACGACTCCTTTTTTTGGTAGCAGATTACGCTGAAATTTAGCATACTTTCCATAGGACGTCAAGGCGCCGGATCATGACTCTACCGTGATCGACAGGCTGCTGAGGTTATCCCGGAAAGACGGAATACGGCCCGGCTGGAATGGTTACCCTGTAAACAAACGGCTGCAGGTGATCGTATGACGCAATCTATTCTGGTTATTGAAGACGAAGAACATATCGCCCGGGTGCTGACGCTTGAGCTAGAACACGAGGGCTACAAGGTCGAGACGGCCCATGACGGCCGGGAAGGGGCCAGATTGGCTACTTCCAAGTCTTGGAGCCTTATTTTGCTCGATGTCATGCTTCCGGAATGGAACGGATTGGAAGTGCTTCGCCGCATTCGTCAAGTCAATGCGGAGGTGCCCGTCATTTTGCTGACGGCCCGCGATGCGACACCGGATATTGTCAGCGGGTTCGACCAAGGAGCAAACGACTATATTACGAAGCCGTTCGTGATCGAGGAGCTGCTGGCGCGCGTCCGCAATCTGATCGGGCTGACGAACCGTCAGAAGCCGGACAACGACACACTGAGCGCGGCGGACTTAGCCGTCGATCTCAAAGCGCGAAAAGTGACGCGCGGAGGCAACCCGATTGAGCTAACGCCGAAGGAGTTCGACTTGCTGCAATATTTAATTCAGCACAAAGGACACATTTTGACGAGAGAGCAAATTATTTCCGACGTGTGGGGCTACGATTTCGTAGGGGATACCAACATTGTCGACGTCTATATCCGCTATTTGCGCCAAAAGATCGACAAAGGCTATCAGCCTAAGCTGATCAAGACTGCGCGAGGTGTCGGCTACGAGCTGACGGACCCCGAGCCATGAGCCTGCGGACGCGATTGATGCTGCTGTCGGGCTTATGGATTTTGCTGATCGTCATCTTTTTCAACTGGTTTATTTATTACTATATTTTGAAGAAGACGACAGATACCGAAGTACGGCAGCTGTGGAATAAAGCGAAAATTATATTGCGCGATACGGAGATCCATCATCCGGCTAGCTGGAATTCCGGGCAACTGCAACAATATTTGGAGCCCGACTCGCTCGTTCGAATTATTTCACCGGACGGCGCCGTGCGCGCACAAGTGTCGGCAAGCGATGAGCTGTCGGCCCACCCGGCGACATACCGGTCGCAGTATCACACCGTTGTACAGAACGAGCTGGGCCTGCTTCTTTTGTTCATTCAAGTGCCGATCGTCGGTAAAAACAATGTTCAGATCGGACTGCTGGAGCTTGGAAAAGGGTTGAATGTCGTCGCCGCCTTTATGGAGCTCCTGGTCGCAGGACTAACGGTGACGACGGGCAGTGTGCTGTTATTTTCGCCGATCGTCGGTTTTTTCTATACAAAGGCGCTCGTACGTCCGATCCGGCAATTGCTGGAGACGATGCGAACGATCCGAAGCAAAGGGGATTTTATACTGCTTCGTCCCCAGTTCACGACAGAAAAGGACGAGCTTGGCGAGCTTGGACGAACGTTTAACGAAATGATCATGCGTTTGCAGGAAAATGACCGAAGGCAGAAGCATTTTGTTGCGGACGCCTCGCACGAGCTGAAAACGCCGCTGACCATCATCGAAAGCTATACGTCGCTGCTGCACCGGTGGGGAAGCCGCGACCCTGCCATTCGGCAGGAAGCACTGAATGCGATTCATTCGGAAACCGTGCGCCTCAAAGAGCTAATCGACGCCCTTCTACGGCTGGCAGAGGTGGAACGTCTCGCGGAACCGGAGCTACACCCCGTCCGCATCGCGGAGCTGATCCGCTCAACCGCCGAGCAAATGCGACGGGCGTTCGGCAGAGATATTATCGTCCGAATCGGTTCGGAGGAGACGCAATGCAGCGGCGATGCAGCAAGGCTGAAGCAGTTGCTGATCATTCTTCTGGACAATGCGACCAAATATAGTCAGAAGAACGTTATCGTCGAATGCGAGGAGGAGGAGCGGTACGTCGTCATTCGAGTCATGGATCAAGGAATCGGGATTCCGTCTGAGGAGCTTCATTTGCTGTTTGAGCGGTTCTATCGCGTGGATAAAGCAAGAAGCCGGGGCACCGGAGGATCGGGGCTGGGCCTTGCGATAGCGAAGCAAATTGTCGAGCTGCATCAAGGCTCGATCCGCTTGGACAGCGAGGAAGAAAAGGGAACGACGGCGACGGTCAAGCTGCCAAAATCATCCTTGACAGCGTTTCAATAAGAGCAAGATGAGCGTTTTCTCATGCATTTTTAATAATCGGCCTTGAAGCGCCGGGTGGCAGGCGTTTAGCGAAGTTTGGCGGAAATAGCCGCGTTTTCGTCTGTGCTATAGTGGGGTAGAGGCGATTAGCCAAACCTGACTTCAAGGAGGACGTTACAGATGAAACAACTGTTTGGAAAACGCTGGGGGAATATGGTACTGTCGATCGGCCTATGTACGGCTTTTCTATTCGGCAGCTCACTCGGGGCTCCGGCCAACAGTGCTTACGCGTATTCCGCATCCCAAGCGCAAAGCATTATTTCCACAGGGAAAAGCTACCTGCACACCCCTTACAAGTTCGGTGCGCACGTCGGTAATACCAAAGCATTCGACTGTTCTTCTTTCACAGCGACGATCTTCGGCAAATACGGCGTGAAGCTGCCTCGTTCGTCAGCGGCTCAATCCAAAGCCGGCGCCTTCGTGCCAAGAAGCCAATTGAAGCCGGGAGACCTGGTTTTCTTCTACTCTCCGATTCATCATGTTGCGGTTTATATAGGCAACGGGAAAATTATGCACACGTACGGCAAGCCGGGTGTTACCATCTCCGATCTGAACAGCGGCTGGTGGAGCAAGCATTATACGACGGCACGCCGTGTACTCTAATCTCTGACAAGCGCATGAACAAAAGCCGCTGCTCCCGGGTTTCCGGGAAGCAGCGGCTTTTCCGCATCAGGTCATCTCTGTTCTGCTGGTCCGGGCTGCGACGGCTTCCCGTTCGTTCGAGCGGAGGAACATCCATACCCCGGACAACAGGACGAAGCCGGCGGCGGCTTGCATCCACGTGATGCTCTCGCCGAGCAGCAGGTAGGCCAATATCGTCGCTCCCAGCGGCTCGCCGAGGACGCCCATCGATACGGATTCGGGACGCATATATTTCAACAGCCAGTTGAACAAATAGTGGCCGAACAGCGTTGGAACGACGGCCAGAAGCAGGAAAATGCCCCATTCTCGCGAGTCGTAGCCGGTAAAAGGCAATCCCGCCGCGACATTGTAAACGACGAGCACCAGCGCGGCAAGCACAAACACGAAGAAACTGAAGACAAAGGCAGGAATGCGTTTCAGCATGCTTTTGGCCAGTAGGATTTGCACGGCCATCGCCGCCGTTCCGAGCAGGGACAGCAGGTCGCCGAGCAGTGCTTCTCCGGTCAGCCCCCAATCGCCCCAGCCGATCATAGCCGTACCCAGAATCGCAACCGCCATGCTGAGCACAGCCAGCAGATTCGTTCGTTGCCCAAGAAACAGGCACGCGCCGATCAGGACAAAGACGGGCTCCAGCGAAAGGATCGCGGTCGAGCTGGCGACCGTCGTCAGCTTGAGCGATTCCATCCAAAACAAGAAATGGAGTCCGAGCGCAAGGCCGGACCAGAACAAGCCCGTCCAGTCACCTAAGCGCAGCTGCGCCACCTCGCGGCGGTACCGCAGCAGCCAAGGCAGCAAAATCGCCGCGGTCAGCAGCAGCCGGTACATCGCAATGACGGAGGACGAAGCATTCGACCAGCGGACAAAAATCGCTGAAAAAGAAATTGCAACGATGCCGATCACCAGCAGAAGCGGCAAAGGAACGGGAAAACGTTTCACAGTATTCATCATACAATCTCCATTTCATAACGGTGGGTAAACAGGCACATTGTTTTATTATAGCACCGGATTCGCGACTCTTACAGGGCCGGAATTGAAAAAGCCAGCAAAGCGTGAGAACGTCTGCAAAATTGGACTTTTATTCCCAATTGTGATAAGAAAGAATGTAGGCCGGACTTAGGAACGGACGCATCATAATAGGGGGGAATTGGAAATATGTCCCGGCGTTTTGTTATCGAGGCGGTGCTTGTGGCCGTATATGGCGAACTCATGGCGCCAAACCGCCCGGTGGAATATTTGATTCCGTATTCGACGATATTGGAATTATACGAGATGAAAGACAGCCCTGAGCCGGTCATGCCGGACACGGAGGACGACGCTCATGTCAAAGGAAAAATCGTGGAACTCATCGCCTTCTTCGACGACTCGTTCAATAAGAAGAAGCTGGAGCGCGCGCTTGTCGCCCCATGGCGCCCAAGTCCGCCGCTGCCGATCAACGAGAATGTGACGTTCACGGTCATCAATGCCGTGGATAATGCCCAATACGGGGAAGCGTTCGATCCGATCGAAACCGAGGTCGTTCTAACCTCCCTGCGGGAGAAAGCGCCTATTTTGACGGACCAGCTTGAATTGATGGAGAAAATCATTCAGGCCGAGGTTCCCGTTCAAGTGTATGACGTGTATGATTTTGAATTTGCCGTCGAAGATGGGATCACCGCAGACGATTTGATGAAGCCGTAGCCAAATGCATGCCGGAATCCCGATCGGGGGATGCCGCCGGCGACAGGTCAACCGGATTTGCCCGGTTGGCTTTTTCCGTTTTTTTCACACAGGCTGTCACAAACTGACGCCTCCGTTCATCATAAGGGGCAAAGCGGCATGCAGCAAAAGCTGAAATTTAAGTCAATCGATGATACAATAGAAATAGGACCATAGCGAGGTTCCCCTTCAAGTTTTCGTGCCGTTGCTGCGATGCGCATCACGGCGGGCTGGAAGGGGAGTTTTTTGTGGAAGGAGAACCTGAATGAAAGGTTATGTTGTGACCGGCGCTTCCAAAGGGTTAGGACTGGCTCTGACCCGCCGCTTGCTCGCTTCGGGGCACCGGGTCATCGGTATTTCACGGACCGCTGTGGATACGGCGGACGCCCGCGACCGTGCAGACGGAGCTGCGGCCCGGAGGAAGGCCGAACATTACGCATACGATCTGAAACGCGTGGACGGGATCGAAGCACTGATCGCGACGATCGTCCGATCGCTTGAAAAGGAGCCGCTCGACGCCGTTACGCTGATCAATAACGCGGGCATGCTGGAGCCGATTATGCCGCTGGAGCAGGCCGATAGCCTCACGCTGACGGAGCAGATGAACGTCAATCTGCTGTCCCCGATGCTGCTGATGTCCGCATTTATCCGGGCGACGAAGGATTGGCCCGCCTCGACGGTCAGAACGATCGTCAATATTTCTTCCGGCGCAGGGAAAAAGCCGTATTCCGGCTGGAGCGGATACTGCGCCACCAAGGCCGGGCTGGATATGCTGACGCGCTGCGTCGGGCTGGAGCAAGGCGACGGGCCGCAGGCGGTGAAGGTCGTCTCGATCGCGCCCGGCGTCGTGGATACGGGCATGCAGGAGCTGATCCGCGGGACGGAGCCGGACCGGTTCCCGGACGTGGAGCGCTTTGTAGGTCTGAAGCAAACGGGCGGACTGTATACGCCGGATGAGGCGGCCGAGCGAATCATAAACGTGGTGGAGGGCGGACGGTTCGCTCAGGGAGAAGTGCTGGATATCCGCCATTTGCCGCAGGCGTAAAGCCATGCTGCGAAAGGGGAAGTTACCTTGTTTGACCCGACGATATTCGACAATTTAAAAGTAGTGCTCGAAGGACATTTGTACGATTTGGATGCGGAGCAAACGATCCGGGTCATCGGCCGGGAGGATTTCATCGATCTGGCCAGCATGAAACGGATATTCAGCATGCGCATCCGACGCGACGAAGGGTGCTGTCAAGCGGAAATCAGCATGACCAGCGTGTTGTCCGATTTCGCCGGGGAACGGTTCCGGCTCGTCGAACCCGGCGAGCGGCCCGGCGCCAAGCTGGCGCTCCGACTGGACATGCCGCTCAGCCACTCCGAGCATGCGGCGGAGCTCCACCGAGCCATGGCGGACCGGTGGGCGGAGGAAGCCCGAATCCGTCACGAAAGGTTGGCGGAATTCGTTCCGGACGACGGCCCAGGACGTTCGGGAGGCGGGTTTTCGGATGAAAATGGCGCTTACCGGATACATATCGAGTTTATCCGTAAAATCGATGAAAGCCATATCTGTGATATGGAAAGCCTGCTTACCCATCTGGTCGACAGCTTGGCCGATGCGGACGAGGTTGGCGAGCGGAAGAGGAGGGGGCGCGACAGCGAATAAAAACAGCCGGAGCTCGGTATACTACAATCTGGATAAGGAGGGAAGATCATGGCGAGAATTGCAGTGGAAAATAGCTTGCAGGATGTAAAGGACGTGCTGCAGCAGAGCGGGCACGAAGTCGTATCCGTCGATAACGTGAATTTGCAAAATTGCGACTGCTGCGTTATTTCCGGACAGGATAAGGACGTATTGGGCATCGCGGAAACCGCAACGAAGGCTTCCGTTATCAATGCTCAAGGCATGACATCCGACCAGATTGTCGAACGAGTGAACCAAAGCTTAAGCTGATTCGCCCCGCTCTGCCAGCCATCGGCGGGCATGCCGAAAGGACCGGATTCCATCGAACCGGTCTTTTTTGTATCAAATGCCTAGTTTACCGTCTGGACTTTTGGCGCTTTGCGATTTCTTGCGTAACGACGAAAGCCAGATCTTCGTTGCCGAACATGGACAGCACGCCGAGCAGCGTATCGTCCGGCACTTCCCCGGCTTCCTCTTTCGGGACGGTTAGCTCCAGCGCTTGCTGAAGCGCGGCGTTCGCTTCCTGCTGCGGGTAGGCGCGCTCATACAGCAGGGCGGGATCGAGGCCGTGGTTGATGCACCACTGGGCGAATGCGAGAATCATAATATTTTCGTCCCGCTGATAATTGCGGATGACTTGTTCTTCGATTTCTTTGCGGTTCATTGAAAAATCTCCTTCTAAGCGGTAAGATGGGTTCATTATATCGAAAGATTAGGTGGGTTCACAATGATTCTTAATGAAAAAATTAAATCGTCCGAAGTTCATTTAACCGGAGTCGACGGCGAAGATTTCGGCATCGTCCCTACGGTCGAGGCGCTGAACATGGCCCGGAAGCTCAAGGTCGACTTGGTATGCACGTCGCTCATGAGCAGCCCGCCGCCGTGCAAGCTAGTCCGCGCCGGGACGGCGAAACAGGAAGCGCAGCAAGCCCGTAAGCGCGAGCGGGCGCCGAAGCTGAAGGAAATTCGTCTGACGCCGCAGATCGAGGAGCACGATTATGAGACGAAGAAGCAGCAGGCGGAGCGGATTTTGAAATCCGGGGACGCCGTCCAATTTATCGTGCGGATTCAAGGCAAGGAGGGGGCCCAAGCGAAAGCGCTGCTCGAATCGCTGCTGAACGATTTGGCCGCGAGCGGCCGCAAGAAGACGGGTATCCAGCTTAGCGGGAAGCAAGCGGCAGTTCAAGTTGATCCGTTGACCGACTAGGGCTGCGGGGATCGTTTGTCGCCGATAGGGATTTTTTTTAGCTTCAACTATATTTGGATATTTACACCTCTTTCTGGATTGCGATAGGATGGAAAGGATCGTAAATCTGGAAGGAGTTTTTCATTGTTTTCTCATCCGCAAGAAAAAATAGACTTGCGAAAACTAATGACATTAGTTAGTATAAAACTAATGATATTAGTTAATTGACTAAGGGGAGATATAACGATGCAAATTAAACAAGAACTGACCGTCTACCAACTGACGTTTATGCCGCGGATTTTCCCGGTAAATTGTTACTTTGTCGAAGAGGACGACGGCTTAACCTTGATCGATGCGGCGCTGTCATATAGTGCCAACGGAATTCTTCAAGCGGCACAAACCATCGGGAAGCCAATTATGCGGATTGTCTTGACCCACGCGCACGACGATCATATCGGAGCGCTCGATAAGCTGAAGCAAGCGCTGCCCGGCGTTTCGGTGCATATTTCCGCCCGGGATGCGCGGCTGCTGGCGGGCGACGTCACATTGGACCCGGACGAACCGGATACCCCGGTTCGCGGCGGCGTGCCGAGGAACGTGCAGACGCGCGCCGACGTGCTGCTTCAGGACGGCGACCGGATCGGTTCGCTGTTAGCTGTGACGGCCCCGGGACACACGCCTGGCTCGATGGCCTTCCTGGACACCCGTAACCGGGCACTGATCGCAGGCGACGCGTTTCAGACGAGAGGCGGCATTGCCGTGTCGGGTCAAGTCCGGCCTTGGTTTCCGTTCCCGGCGATGGCAACCTGGAGCAAGGAGCTTGCGCTGGAGAGCGCCCGCAAGCTTCGGGAGCATCGGCCTTCGTTGCTGGCCGTAGGGCACGGGAGCATGCTTGGCTCTCCCGGAGAAGCGATCGACTGCGCCATTGCCGATGCCGAGCGCAGACTGCCCGTCGTTGTGAAGAGGAGCGTGTAAACGATGTCGCCAAGAATCGGTCTCGATCTGCCTACGATCCTGCAAGCCGCGGTTGAAATCGCCGATACCCGCGGTTTGGAGGAAGTCACGCTGGCTTCGCTCGCTCAGAAGCTGGACGTTCGGTCTCCTTCCCTTTATAACCATGTGAACGGATTAAGCGGGCTGCGCAGCAAGCTGGCCGTTCACGGCCTGGAGCAGCTTCTGCACGTCATGACGCAGGCCGTTGTCGGCCGCTCGGGAGACGATGCGGTACGCGAGCTGGGCAAAGCCTACGTGGCATTTGCCCGCACGCACCCGGGTTTGTACGATGCGACGCTTCGCGCTCCCGACCCGCAGGACGAGGAAGTGCGGCGCTTGGCCGGCGAAACGGTCGATCTCGTGGTCCGCGCATTGCAGGCGTACGAGCTGAAGGACGATGCGGCGCTGCATGCCGTCCGCGGATTGCGCAGCCTCTTGCACGGCTTCTCATCGCTTGAGCAGCGTGGAGGATTCGGGCTGCCGCTCGATCTCGACGTCAGCTTCCGGCTGCTGCTCGACACCTTTCTCGCGGGTCTGCACGAAATGAAGCGAAGAGCGAATGCAGAGACGAATTGATCCGGGCACGGCATGTGGCAGGTCCCCACGGTCAGTATCGCGCTGGAATGCATTTTGTTCTTGCTTGGGTGTTCTGCTGTATTTCCGGTCGGTTACGGCGGCGGAACGAAGCTGTCGAGGGTGGGCCGTTGCGGAAGGCGGTATGTAACGGATGTGATGGGAGCCCTCCTTTTTCCGCGTTTCCAATAACTTGAATTTCCGCTATAATCACATTCATAGGCGTTTTGAAAGATAAGGTCGAAAGAAAAGGAGCTGATCGATCAGATGATTGCAACTTTCATTCACACGATAACCAGAGTTCTTTCCATGGATTTAAATGGGACGGTTCTTCCCTTGTTAGCGGTCGTTTTCGTCTTCATTGCCTTGTGTTATTTTATCGATAAAGGAATCCGCAGACAGTCCCGATAAAAGCGCACCATTCATCATTCATCGAGTCGTGCTTGCCGGATATCGGGATTGGGAGTATAATGGATTCTTTGGTCATTCCGAATATATAGAAATAGAGAGGGAGAGAGAAACGTGAATGCTGGGATCGGTTATGGGCTGCTGGCTTACCTTGCCTGGGGCCTTTTGCCGTTGTTTTGGAAAGCCTTTAATTCCGTATCATCGGGAGAAATCTTAGGTCACCGCGTTGTGTGGTCCTTCGTATTCGTTGCGCTGCTGCTGTTGATCGGCGGTCGTTGGAAGGCGCTCAAGAGCGCTTTTTCCGAGCGAAAAAATGTTTTGCCGATGGTGGGTTGCTCCCTGCTGATCAGCCTCAACTGGCTTATCTTCATCTGGGCCGTCAACCACGACCGCGTTGTCGAAACGAGCCTGGGCTATTACATCAATCCGCTGATCAGCGTGCTGCTTGGGGTCTGTTTCTTGGGCGAAAGGCTTCGCGCGGTACAATGGACGGCGATGGCGCTTGCTACGGCCGGGGTGGCCGTCCTAACTTTTAGCTACGGATCGGTTCCTTGGGTATCATTGGTTCTGGCGATGAGCTTCGGGGTGTACGGGCTCGTCAAAAAGAAAATGCAACTCGATCCCATGGTTAGCCTCGGCGGAGAAACGATCGTCGTGCTGCCTGTGGCCGCCGTTTATTTGCTGGTTGTTGGGCTGACAGGCCAATCGACGACATCGTCGTTAAGCGCGGGCTACCAGCTGCTGCTGGCACTGTCGGGGGTGGCGACGGCGATGCCGCTGCTGTGGTTTGCCCAAGCGGCTCAAAGGCTGTCGCTGACGACCGTCGGGTTCTTGCAATATTTGGCTCCGACCATCAGTCTCATTCTGGGTGTCGCTTTATACGACGAGCCGTTTACGATCGTGCACCTGATCGGCTTCTGTCTGATCTGGAGCGCGCTGCTGCTGTTCACGCTGAACTCGCTGAAAACCAGGCTCGCGATGCGTGCGACGGGCACCGGAGTGCAGAAGGGATGAGCTTCATGGAAGCCGGTTCGACCGTTTGGTTCGGCCGGCTTTTTGTTATTCCTTCCGCTTGTGGCTTACAAAAGAGCAAATATTTGTTAAGATAAAGTTGATCCGAAGCGAAGGGGTGACAAGCTATGGAAAGACGTCAGTTAGGGAATACGGATATGCAGGTCAGTATGCTTGGATTCGGCGGAGCGGAGATCGGGTTTGAAGCCGCCTCCGTATCAACCGTGGAGCGGTTGCTCGATTCGGCGCTGGATGCGGGGTTGAATATTATTGATACGGCGGAATGTTATAAAGGGAGCGAGGAACTGATCGGACAAGCGGTCAATCACCGCCGGAAGGACTATTATCTGTTTACGAAATGCGGACATGCCTCCGGCTTTACCATTCCGGATTGGGACCCGGACCTGCTCGTTCAAAGCATTGACCGCAGCTTGAAGCGGCTGAAGACGGATTATATCGACTTGATACAGCTTCACAGCTGCTCGGAACAATTATTGAAGCAAGGGGATGTTATTGAGGTGCTTCAGCGGGCGCGCGAGGCGGGAAAAGCACGTTACATCGGCTACAGCGGCGACCGCGAGGCGGCGATGTATGCAATTCGTTGCGGGGCGTTCGATACGCTGCAGACGTCGGTCAATATTGCGGATCAGGAAGCCGTAGAGCTTACGATACCGGAAGCCGTCCGGCGGGGAATGGGCGTAATTGCCAAGAGACCGCTCGCAAAGGTAGCCTGGCGGACCGGTGAGAAGCCCGTTTCGGCTTATTATGGGCCGTATTGGGAGCGGTTACAGCAGCTTCGTTACGATTTCCTGCACGGAGACTTGGAGTATTCGGTCGAAATCGCTCTGCGGTTCACCCTGAGCATTCCCGGTGTGAGCACAGCCATTGTCGGCACGGCGAAACCGGACCGCTGGGTGCGGAATGCGGAGCTGGCGAGGAAAGGCGTCCTGCCGGAAGCGCAGCTGCAATCGATTCGCAGCCGTTGGCTCGAAACCGCGTCCGGACAGGACTGGAGGGGGCAAAGGTAATACGTCAGGCGTCAAGCGCCCGCTCCGAGCGGGCTTGCCTGAGGCTGATAATGACGATTGCTGCGGCGCAGGCGGCGGCCACCCAGCCGTTGAACATGAAGACGTTCCGCATGCCGTACGCCTCGCTTGCATAACCGCCCAAGAAGCTGCCGATAATCCGGGCAAGGCCGAGATTCAGCAGCCCGTTCAGCGTCTGGCCGCTTGCCTTGAGCTCTTTCGGCACTTCCTGGTTGATATACATCGCCATCGTGACGGTCAGCACGATAAAGATAAGCCCGTGAAGCAACTGCGCGGGGAGCACCCAATACGGGTTGTCCGTGAACGAGAAGATGAACCAGCGGGCCATGGCCGCCAGACTTGATAAAAGCAAAATATGCGTCATGCGAACGCGCTTCATAATCTTGGAGGCAAACAGCAGAAACGGGATTTCGCTCAGGGACGATATGACCATCGACCAGCCGAGCAGCACGCTGTCGCCGCCCATTTCTTTGTAGTACACCGGGAAAAACGTATAATAATACCCCATCGTAATTTGCAGCACCAGATTAATTGCCAGATAGGTGGCGAGTTTGCGGTTTTTGAACAGCACCCACACCTTCATTTTGTTGCCGGCCGACTGGTATCCCGATACCTTGGGGAATTTGGCCAGCAGCAGCAGCGACACCAGCATGACCAACGCGTACGCGTAAAACAAATAGCCGATATGATCTTTGGCGATCCAACCGAAAGTGATGGACATGATCGCGAAGCCGATCGTGCCGCCGAGTCGGATCGGACCGAACGACCACCGCTTGTGTTTCTCCAATTCTTCCAGCGTGACGGCGTCGCTCAAGGCAAAGATCGACGTTTGGAAAAACGTAAACAAGCATACGACGACAAGCAAATACAAGAATGCTTCGGAGAAGGGGAACAGGAGAATCATCGCCCCGCTGCCCACGATCAGCCAGCCGAGGACGGCGTTTTTCGTTTTGGCCCGGTCCCCGACGGCGCCCCACAGGGGCTGAGCGAGCACGGCGACGAACGGACCGACGCTGAGCAGCGCCCCGATCTGGGTCGGTGTTGCGCCGATCGACTGAAAGTAAACGGGAATGTACGTCCCGTAAATGGCGTTGCCCATGTAAATGACAAAGTAGAACAATAAAAAATACGACATAGCCATCATGCGATCCCGCGCTTTCGTCAGCAAAATGAGGAACGACCAATATTATCTCACTCCTCTGGCGGATTGACAACGAAAACCGGGCCTTCAGACGATGCGCAGCCAAGCGTATGAACTCGGTACACGAGCTCGTACGCTTTTTTTGTTGCCGTTCGGCTGCCAGGACGACGTTTAAGAAGTAAGCTCCGGCCTCCAATCCCGGACGCCGTTGTCTTCGAGAATGCCGAGCGTAACGTCGGTAATGTCCGGATCGTTCAGCAGCGTCGCTTTCAAACGGAACTTAATATCGTCGGCGTCCGCCAGCGTCAAGCCGACGCGAAGCTCTACATAACCGTCGACGTGATACGTCCGACCCTCCTGCAGGATGCGGAGCCAGTTTATGTCCCGGACATCCGGGTCGGCCAGCAGCAGACCGGCGACCCGGTCCTCCACAGCTTTCGGCGCGGCTACGCCGATCAGACCTACCATATTGTCATAGCCGACCTTGAACGCCACACCGACCATGAGAAGTCCGATCAGGATTGTGGCTATTCCGTCCAGCATTTTGAAATCGGACAGCTGCGTGACGATGACCGCAATCAGGGCGAGAGCCGCGCCCAATGTCGCGACGATATCTTCATAGAAGACCAGCCGGGTAGGAGGGGCGGATCGACCGACATTCCGAAATGCGGCCGGGATGATCGCAAGTCCTTTGGCTTTCACCCGCGCTTCGCGGACAATTTCTTTCATCGCCTTCCACAGGATGGCGCCGTCGATTAGGATGGCAATCAGCAGGATGACAAAGTTCAGCCAGAAATTCGAGGCTTCCGCCGGGTGGACCAGCAGATGAAAGCCTTCCAGAATTGTCTTGTAAGCCATGAAGGAAACGACCATAACCGCGACCATACAGAACAGATTGATCACACGGCCAAAGCCGGTGGGAAACCGCCGGGTCGGCCGTTTTTCCGCGAGCACGCTTCCGGCAAAAACAAACCCTTGGTTGATCGCATCCGCTACCGAGTGCATGGCCGACGCGAACATGGCGCCGCTTCCGCTAAGCGCTGCGGCGACTCCCTTGGCAGCCGCGACCGCTGTATTTCCGAGCGCAGCCATTAAAGAAGAAGTGTTTCCTTTTTTTAGTAAATCCCACAATCCCATCGTTTGCTCTCCTCATCGTTTTCGAGTTACAAGTTCTTATGAACCTATAATACGACCTTTTTTGTTGAGAAACAAAGTCCATTTTGAAGCGTTCCCGGCGAAATAACGTCAGAAACGAGAAAGAGAATGCCGTAGGAAGCTTAATCTTAGCGGGATGAGCTTTTTGACATTCTCGCTACAAAGTCTTATGATTAGTTCAAATGAACTTGTTGTTGTGAAGGGGCTTGCTTATGGAAACCTTTTATTTGACGCGAAAACAGATGGTCAGCTTGCTGATGTCCCTTGCGGGGAAGACGGATCGGACGCCGCTCGCTACGCTGCAGGAGGCCTGGGCCAAATCGCACCGGACGGATATGGAGCACGGGAAAACGCTGGGGGCGTTCGTATCCACCTCGTTGCCGCCGATCTTCGAGAAGCTGATCAAGATGAAAAGCACGGGCGAAGGCTTTTCTTTAACCGATATCGTTGCGCTTGGCAATCAGATCGAATACGCGCAGTATTCGGTCACTTCGGTGCAAAATTGGGTAAAGCGGGATTTCAAGTTGCTGATTCCTTCGCCGAGGCTGGGGAAAAAATATTCGATCGACCAAACTGCTATCCTGTTCATTATCGACGATTTGAAGGCGACGCTCGATTTCGAGTCGATCCGCAAGCTGCTGACGCTCGTTTTCAACCACCCGGACGACGATACCGACGATGTCGTTTCCCCGCTACGGCTGTACGCCGCGTATTCCTCGATCTTTGAAGAGCTCGACCAAAACAACGACCAAGTGCTGGACCTGTCCGGGCACGACAGCGGCCTGCACAACCATGACCATATGCTGGAGCATCTAATCAAGCAAAAGGCTGACGAATATGCCGGGGCGCTGGAGGGATTGAGCGATGAGCAGAAGAAGCTGTTGAGCCATACGATTTTTATCGCTATGGTGTCGGTGCAGACCTCGTATTTTCAATCTCTCGCCAAACGTTATTTGAACGCAACGCTGTTTTTGCAGGATTTGGTGTAGTTCATCAAGCTCGAAATATTCAAGCCAATCAAAAAAGCTCCTGTAATATCAACCTTGAACTCGATCCCTGAATAGCCGACATCGAATTTTGGATGAGATGAAACAAACAATGAAGGCGGTTGGGCAAGAGGTTCTTACACCGCGGACTTCGATGTTCGTGGGGTTTTTCTATCGTTTTCTTGGCATTTAAAGAGGAAGCTACTCCTTTAAGCGCGGTATTTGATATAATGGGATTATTTACAATAAGTGATGATGGAGTTCATGCAGTACCCTTCGGTCTTGATGGGTTTATCGATAGGCCTCGTGACGAAGGGCTTGACGTCCCAGATAGGCCGCAGAATTTGCATTGCATATACGAAATAGTAAATGAAGAGGGTGGACGCAATGAAATCCGATTTTCGGGAAGTAAAATTGTCAGAATTAAGCGATATTCAAGTTGATTATTTTATCGGGCCGTCGAAGACCGTGAAATATCGCGATATTATAATGATAAAATACTCGGGCGAGTACGGCTTCGGCTCTCAGGGGAACAGCGATGCTGTATATATGAAAGCGATGGGCCTGGCGGCACTTGAAGCCTGGAAAGCGGATGCCATTATTCTGGACTGGTCCGATCTGAAGTACGAATGGGGAGATATGCTGGAGCTGGCGCTAGATATCGATACCGGCTGCTGCGGCCCGGCCCTGCCCATGGCTGTCATCGTAGGCCCACCATGCGAGGAAGCCGTCAGGACGCTGCTGCTAGGAATCAACAGCGATAAAGGGCTGGAAACGATCGAATGGGTGTTCAAGCATAAAGACGAAGCAATCGATTATATCGAAAAACAATTGCAGAAAGGAGGAGAGAAATGAAGCTTCTGACAAGGAAGAAAATTAACTTGAACAAGTAAACTTGTGATGTTCACGGCGATGGGGAGGGAGACTTCGAACTGGGACAAACTGTTCGAGTTTGGGGAAATGCCGCTGATCCGGTTAATCGCGCTTCTGTTTTATACGGGATGGATTCCGATAGCCTATTAAGCCGCCCTATTCGGAGAAGAAATCTATAGGACGAATACCTATATGGCAATGGTTAAAAAAGGGTACCTTTTCACGGCCAAGGCGGTTTCCTATGTTATTTAAATCGTTCTGCTGCTTCGTGATCTCGGATTTGTCCGCTGTTGCAGGAGGCTTGGGGAGCTTGACATCCACCTGATAAACGTCACCGTCCCATGTTACGGAAGCCCCAAGCTGCCGCAGCAAAGAAATCGACACGAGCGTATTGCCGTCATAGATCATGGCAGGCACTCCGCCCGCATCGAGCGGCTTCCCGTTCGACGTTACTTTCACGATCGGATTTCCTTTGTAATCCCCGTTCAATCCGGAGGCGTCTACGACTCCGGTCATCAGAATCAGGGTGGCGGACAAGACCGCAATCTTCTTCTCCATGGTTTTTTCTCTCTTATTCCCCATCGGCTGAGGGACTGACTAATAACTGGATAACCATCCTAATTATCTATATTTTCAGCGGGTTTGTCCAATGACAGCTGCTAAGCGACGAGATAGAGCAGGGGCATTCCGCAAAAGTTGACATATCTATAAACGATAATGTAATATGTCCATCATAAGGTAAACGAGATGAGGATGTGTTTGTTTGATGCAGCTGTCTGAACAGTTTTGGAATGCATCGCTCGAAGCGTTGAAGCGGGGTTACGTCGAGGAGACGGACTGTTATATTTGCTTGCTCTGCGGCAAAACGGTGGAGAAGGGCATTATTTATCCGGACGAAGGCATGCTCTATGAGGCGGAACGTTATACACGGGTTCATATTGAAAACACCCATGGCTCCGTGTTCGAATATTTGATCGGGCTCGATAAAAAGCTAACCGGGCTGACCGACCATCAAAACAGTCTGCTTCGGCATTTTTACCAAGGGATGAGCGATGCGGACATTCAGAAGGAAATGGGCATCGGCAGCGCGTCCACTATCCGAAATCACCGCTTTGCTTTGAAGGAAAAAGAACGCCAGTCCAAGGTGTACTTGGCGATGATGGAGCTGCTGAAGGAAAAGGACAAGCATGCACCGGCCTTTGTCGAGCCTCACAGAACCGCCAAAATGGTGGATGAGCGATACAACATCACTGCGGAAGAAATCGAAGAGATTTTGCAGAAATATTTTCCCGAGGGTACGGATGGGCCATTAAAAACGTTCCATCTGCAGGAAAAGCATAAGCTTGTCATACTGAGGGAGATCGCTAAACGGTTCAAAAGCGGGCATGTCTATAACGAGAAGGAAGTCAACGAATCTTTGAAGGCCGCATACGACGACTTCGTTACCTTACGGCGTTATCTCATCGAATACGGTTTTTTAGACAGAAAACCGGACGGAAGCCAGTACTGGTTGAAGTAACGGTTGGGGAGAAAAAGGAATTGGCCATGAATCGGCGAGCGGGGCATCTGGACAGGGGCTGCGCTGGCCCGGCTGTTAAAGGAAAAAGCCGGCTACGAGCTGTCCGCTCCCTCGATCAGCGCCCTGATGACCGGACAGCCGAAGCAAATGAAGGCTGAGACGCTGGACGCTTTATGCACGGCTTTGAACTGTACCCCGAACGACTTGTGGGTGCATACGCCAGCGCAAGTCAAAAGCGCGTCCATTTAAAAAAGAAAAGAGGCATTAACGTTATGGCTGAAAAAACAATCCTGCCGTTCGGCGACCCGGTTCTACGCAAAAAGGCCAAACCGGTGGAAGAGGTAAATTCGAGAATCATTAAGCTGCTTGACGATATGGTCGATACGCTGTATGCCGAAGAGGGTAGGGCGGGACTTGCTGCGCCGCAAATCGGATTTTTGCGCAGGGTGGTTGTGATGGACTGCGGCGACGGACTCATTGAGCTCATCAATCCGGTGATGCTGGAAATGTCCGGAGAGCAGATCGGGACGGAAGGCTGCCTGTCGCTTCCCGGGCATTCCGGTATCGTGAAGCGGGCCAATCAAGTCAAGATCAGCAGTTTGAATCGGCAAGGCGAGACGTTCGTTCTCGAAGCGGAAGGGTACCTTGCGCGCTGCATTCAACATGAAATGGACCATCTGGACGGGGTGCTTTACATCGACAAGATTGAAGGGAATGCACTCATCCACGACGAGACGGGACGCAAGGTCAATGTGTTCGACATTATCCGTCTGTCCAAGCCTGAGCATTAAAGAAGCAGAAGCCCTAAAAGAAACAGCCCGAACTTGTATTCAAGTTCCGGGCTGTTTCGCGTGTTCTACCTTTTTCCCATCTCGAAAAACTCGCACAACTCCCTGCGGTAATAAGCCACATCGCTGACCCCGGACTGAATCACGACCGTGTCCTTATCGAAGCGGGAGATGATCCCGCCGGAACCGACCACATGGTCGTCTTGAAAAACCCGGATCGATGCTTCGCGTTCCATCGCTTCCTGGAAATCCGCATCGGTTACCAATCTATGATTGCGCGCCATCGTTGTTCTCCTTCGTCGTTAAGCTGTATCCATTGTACCATATTTGCGAAGAATCATCAGAGTGTGCAATGATGCAGCGCCGATCTAGCCCAGGAGTTATAAGGGCATCGGCTGTGGTACTCTGCCTTAACCCGGAAGCATGCAGTTTGGAAAGACTCCGTATCCATTTAGCGAGTAGCGGAGGAATAAGGAACGGCGAGCGGGAAGTCGTTCTCACCGCCGCCGGACGGCTCAATCCGAACGATCGGGGGTGCTTAAGCTGCGTTCCATCAACTGCTTCAGCTTCGATTCCGTCGAGGAATCGGGCGCAGGAGTATATATGCTGCACCGCAGGTCGGAACTTCCTTGTACCTGCAGTGAGGTAAGGTGAAACAGCATCTTGCCCGCTTTGGCATGCCTGAATTCGATTAACACCTCCGGCGCCGAGCTGACCTCGCTTTGCTCCCATAGCCGGTCGAAATCCGGGTGGACCTCCTTCATCTGTGCAAGAAAACGCTCATACCATTCGTCCTCAACGTATTGCCCGTAATACGCCCGGAAAATAGCAAGAAAACCGCGGACAAAATGCTCCCAGTTGACAGCGAGACGCTGGAATTCTTTTTGTGTAAACAGCAGCCGGATCATATTCCGCTGTTCGACCGGGATATGTTGGAAATTGAGAAACACATGAGAAGCCGCTTCGTTCCAGCCGGCAATATGGCAGCGGCGGTCAGAGATAATGGTCGGACAAAAGCGCAGCTCCTGCAAAATTCTTCTCAGAGAAGGGCTGATCTCGGGCAGCTCTTCAATCAGCGTATGGGCGCCCGACCCGGTTTCCAGAGCAAGCGAAAACAAATATTTCCGTTCGTCTACCGTTAATTGCAGGGCGGCGGCGACGCAATCCAGGACCGATTTGGACACTTTGATATCCCGTCCTTGCTCAAGCCATGTGTACCATGTAGGGCTGACCCCGGCAAGTTGGGCGACTTCTTCGCGTCTCAAGCCCGGGGTGCGTCTGCGGGTTCCCACTGGAAGTCCGACCGTTTGCGGAAGTACTTTAGCCCGTTGTGCCTTCAAAAAAGCCGATAACGCCTGAAGCCTCGTTTGATGATTCATTTCGGTTCCGCCTTTTGGTTTCGTTAACATGGTAGTTATTATACTATAATAAACTACAACTTGTAATAGGATAACTGCTATGACAACATAGGACTTAACCGATGAAGGAGAGGGAGGAAATACGATGGAACGAGTCGTGTTAACGGGGATGGGGGTTATCTCGCCGCTTGGGAATGAAGTGGAAACCTTTTGGAATCGTTTGTGCCGGGGGGAATCGGGGATAAGCCGGATCAATACGTTCGACACGTCCCGCTTTAAAACGAAAATCGCGGGGGTTGTCCGGGAATTTGACGCCGATGCCCGGTTCGGCCGCAAAGAAGCGCGACGGATGGATCGGTTTTGTCAGTTTGCTTTGGCTGCCGCGGAGCAGGCGTTGGAGGATTCAGGGTTAACGCTTGACGAAATCGATCGGGAACGACTTGGCGTATATGTAGGATCGGGCATCGGAGGCATTCAGACGCTGCTCGAACAGGACGGTATTCTCCGTGATCGGGGACCGGAACGGGTCAGTCCGACGCTGGTACCGATGATGATATCGAATATGGCCGCAGCGATGATCAGCATAAAATATGGAGCTCTGGGCCCAACGCTGTCTCCGGTAACGGCATGCTCGATAGGAAACACCGCCATCGGCGAAGCATTCCGTTTAATTCGGGCAGGTGGCGCGGACGCGATCATTGCCGGTGGCGCGGAAGCCGCCGTGACGGAAATATCGCTTGCTAGCTTCGGTAATGCGACCGCTTTGTCCGGCCGAAACGACGAGCCTGCCAGAGCAAGCCGTCCGTTCGATGCGGGACGGGACGGGTTCGTCATGGCCGAGGGGGCGGGCATTGTGGTACTGGAATCGCTCTCTCATGCACAGCGTCGGAACGCTAGAATCTACGCAGAAGTGATCGGTTATGGAGCCAGTTCCGATGCCTATCACATCGTCGCCACTCATCCGGAGGGGATCGGGGCTTACCTAGCTATGAAATCGGCGCTTCGCGAAGCAGCCGTAAACCCTGAGGAAGTGGATGTTATTAGCGCGCACGCGACGAGTACGGAATTGGGGGACAAGTCCGAAACGATGGCGATCAAGAAGCTGTTCGGCGAACAGGCCTACCGGATTCCGGTCACCGCCAATAAGTCCATGACCGGCCACATGCTGGGAGCGGCCGGCGGGGTAGAAGCCATTGCTCTGGCCAAGAGCCTGGAGCAGAGAATCATTCCTCCGACGATCAATCTGGAACAGCCGGACCCGGATTGCGATTTGGACTATGTGCCGAATGAAGCGCGTCAAGTAAACCTGAAGATCGGCATATCGAATTCCTTCGGATTCGGCGGACACAATGCGGTTATCGTGCTGAAAGCCTTTGCGGAATAACTTAGTACAAGCATAACATGGTATATAAAAATAACCAGTATAAAGGTCCGTTGCGGAACGAAGGGACAACCCCGGAGAACGCGCGGACTTTTATATTTAATCTTAGTTTTAGGAAGCTTCCGTAATTTTCTGACTACTAAGCTTGGCTTTAATCATTCTGATTCGCTGCTGGGCATAAAATTCGCATGCCGCTTCACTCAGGCTGCTGAGAGGAACTTGTAGCTCGGTATGGTTGTCGATAATGATCATCGATCCGTTTTCGAAAAATTTAAAAGTAAGATCGGCCCAGAACGACTCGGAAGCATCCAAAATTTTTTCGATCTGCTGCTCCGTGAGCTGTTCTCCATTTTCGGCCATGACATTCTTGTAGTAGTCCCGTTCGATAAATCTAACATTCGTCACCATCGTATCTACACTCCTCTCAGAAAATAGGAACATGCGTTCTTGAATTCTATTATACCAAACGTTTGTTCGTAGTCAATACAATTTACGGAAAATTCTCTTAAGTTAATAAAAATGTCTTTTGACCGTCATCGGCGCACGCATGGATATTCGGATTGACGAAACCAAAATCAGATGATAGTTTAGAAAAAGACTATGGCAGATTGTGGGAGGGTTATCGATGACAGAAGTCCGTTTGGAAATCAGCTATGATGAATCAGAAGATGGAATGCGCATGGAGCAGTTGATCGAGCAATTGGCTGCGAAGCCCGAGAGCCGGGAGGTGGTAGCGCTGACGATCGGCTCATGGGGACAGGCCTATGAAGAAGGTCCCGACACGTTCGTGAATACATTGATCGGACATAAGGACGCTTTTCCGGCGCTGCGCAAGCTGTTTATCGGCGATATGGACTCGGAGGAATGCGAAATTTCGTGGATTATGCAGACGAATCTGGCTCCGCTGCTTGAGGCGTTTCCGCAGCTTACTTCGTTCCGTATTAAAGGCAGCACCGACTTGTCCTTGAAGCCGTTGAAGCACGAACGGTTGGAAGAATTGGTAATTATCTGCGGCGGCCTGAGCAAGGAAGTGCTCGCCGATATTCGCGACGCCGAGCTGCCGGAGCTGAGAAAGCTGGAGCTTTATCTCGGCGTAGACAATTACGGTTTTGACGGCGGCCTAGAGGATGTTAAACCGTTCATGGAACCGGGGCGCTTTCCCAAATTGACCTACCTGGGTCTGAAAGACAGCGAAATTCAAGACGAAATCGCGATTGAGATTGCGAATTCGCCGATCCTCAATCAATTGCATACGCTCGATTTATCGCTGGGAACCCTTAGCGACAAAGGAGCGGAAGCGCTGCTGGCGAGCGAACGGGTCCGGAAGCTTTCGTTCCTCGACCTGAACTATCACTACATGTCGGACGAGATGGTAAAACGCTGGCAAGCGTCGGGTATGTCCGTCGATGTCAGTGACCAGCAGGAGAGCGACGATGACGACGACTGGCGTTACCCGGCGGTTACGGAGTAAATGCCCCGTCCGCTGATTGTTGTTGGCAATCCCGGCAACCGGAGGACGATCATGCTGCAGGAAGCGCGCCGGAGGCTGGGGATGTCTCCGGCGCAGATCGTGCCTTATCTCGATCTGCTGCAGGGGCGCATTCGCTGGCGGGAAATCACCGGCGGCGAGCCCGTCCTTGTCAGGCTGGACTCGCCCGGCGAGCATTTCCTGGTGGAGCGCGAGCTGATCGCGCTCGGTGCGGCCGACGGCGGTGAAGCGGACGAGCTGTTTCCGCTGCCGGAGTTTCTCCCGATGCCGGTCATCTCGGCGCAAGCGGCCCGGAACTTGCCCGAACAGCCGGGACGCATCTACTATCCATCGCAATGGTTTCGCGGATTTTGCCGGATGCTGTCCGGGCTTCGCGCCGACTTGGCCGAAACGGCGCCGGAAGCGCGCTGGACGAACGATCCGCAGGAAATCGCGGTCATGTTCGACAAGCGCCGCTGCCATAGGCTGCTCAGCTCCCAGGGCGTGCGGGTTCCCGCGGCTCCGGGGGAGGCTGGCTCTATCCGGGGCTACGACGAACTCCGCGAAGCGATGGAGCGGACCGGCATGCGGCGCGTCTTCGTCAAGCTGGCGTTCGGCTCTTCGGCCTCCGGGATACTGGCTTACCAGATGAACCCGACTACCGGAGCGGAGCTGGCCGACACGACGATCGGCTTCGAACGCCTTGGGTACGAGCGGGTATATTACAATTCGCGCCGTCTTCGCAGATACCGGGAGCGCCCGATCATCCGCGAAATTATCAATTGGCTGGGCGCTCAAGGCATGCACGTCGAGCAGTGGGTGCAGAAAGCTTCGCACGACGGCCGGGCATTCGATATCCGCCAGCTCGTCGTCGGCGGCGAAGCGTGCCACCGGGTTGCCCGGCTCAGCCGCACGCCGATCACGAACCTGCACCTGCGCAACGAGCGGGCCGGTCTGGAGGAGCTCGGGCTATCCGCAGCCACCGTTCAGGCGGTGGCCGAGGCCGGGGAGCAGGTGGCTTCGTTATTTCCGCGTTCCGCTGTGGCAGGGATCGACGTGCTTCTCGCCAAGGGCGCCTTGCGTCCTTATATCGTCGACATTAATCCGTTCGGCGATCTGCTGCTGAACGTTCGTTACGAAGGCATGGACACCTACGAATGGCAAATGACCCGCATGTTAAAGGATGAATGAAGCATGACCATCAATATGAACGACATTGTCGGCACGCACGACATTTTGTTTGTGACGCTTGACACGCTTCGCTACGACGTGGCGAAGCTGGAAGAAGAGAACTGCCCCAATCTGTGCGGCACGGGCGGCTGGGAAAAGCGTCATACGCCGGGCAGCTTTACGTATGCCGCGCATCACGCGTTCTTCGGCGGCTTTTTGCCGACGCCTGCGAATACGGACAAAGCCAGTCATGTCCGGCTGTTCCACTCGAAAAATACAGGACTGGCGACCAATTCGAACACATGGCTATTCGATACGCCCGACATCGTTTCCGGCCTTGCTAAGGAAGGGTACCGGACGATCTGCATCGGAGGCGTTATTTTTTTTACGAAAAAAGTGCCGCTGGCGAAAGTGTTACCGTCGTATTTTCAAGAGAGTTACTGGCGCCAGACGTTCGGCGTAACGAATCCGCGCTCCACCGAGCATCAGGTGAACCATGCGTTGAAGCTGATCAGCTCGACCGACCCGGACCAGAGGCTGTTTCTCTTCATGAACGTGAGCGCCATTCATGGCCCGAATCATTATTTCGTGCCTGGCGCCAAGCGCGATTCGGTGGATACCCAACGGGCGGCGCTGCGCTATGTGGACGGACAGCTTGGAAGGCTGTTCGAGGCGATGCGTGCGCGGGGCAAGACGTTCTGCATCGTCTCCTCCGACCACGGGACCGCTTACGGCGAGGAAGGGTATCACGGCCACCGGCTGGCGCACGAGGTCGTATGGAACGTGCCGTACCGGGAGTTTATTTTGTAGACATAACAGCTATCGAAGGAGGGGCATCAAGTGGAATTCCGGGAATCAGAAGACATCCGGCGCTGGTCGGAGCAGATCGCCACATCGCCATACCGGTCTTACTTGTACTCCTATCCGCATAAAACAGCCTACCGCGAACTGAATCCGCCGCTGCCGCTGCACGAGCTGTGGAAGCGCGAAAGCGGGGAGTCGTTCTTTTTATATATGCACATTCCGTTCTGCGCGGCCCGGTGCGGGTTCTGCAATCTGTTTACGCTGCCCGACCGGAGTGCCGACGCGCACGAGCAGTATGTCGCTGCATTGGAGCGTCAGGCGAGGCAATGGGCGCCGATGGTTTCTCACCGGCCGTTCTCCCGCTTTGCGATCGGCGGCGGGACGCCGACGCTGCTGAACGAGCGGCTTCTTGAACGTTTGTTCGATATCGCGGAGCAGGTGATGGGACTCGATCCGGACCGTGCCTCGATCTCCGTAGAGACGTCCCCGGATACCGTGACCGATGCGAGAATGAAGCTGCTGAAGAAACGGAAGGTCGACCGGGTAAGCATGGGCATTCAAAGCTTCATCGAAGCCGAAGCCGCTGCGATCTACCGCCCGCAAAAGCCGGGTGAAGTGATGCGCGCGCTCGAAGTGCTGAAACGGCACGACTTTGCCGTGCTCAATCTCGATTTGATTTACGGGTTGCCCGGACAAACGGTGGAGACGTGGTTGTATTCGCTGGATCGGGCGATGGAATATGAGCCGGAGGAAATTTTCATTTACCCGCTATATACGCGCGAGAATACGATCTTGAAGCCGGAGGAGCTTCGCCGCCGAGGGCAGGACCACCGGCTGGATATGTACCGTGCCGCTTACGAGCGCTTGAAGGAAAAGGGCTACGAGGCGTTCTCGATGCGGCGGTTCGCCAGGCCCGACGCGAAGTCCGGGAAAAACCTGCTCCCTTACGGCTGTCAGGAGGAAGGGATGGTCGGTCTCGGCTGCGGCGCGCGTTCGTACACGAGAGAGGTGCATTACGCTTCCCGCTATGGTGTGAGCTACAAGGCGACCCAAAGTATTATCGCCGACTACGTTTCCGCGTCAAGCTACGATACGGCGGATTACGGCTTCGTCTTGAACCTGTCCGAGCAGCAGCGCCGTTTCGTCATCAAGGCGCTGCTCCACCGCGAAGGGCTGGAGCGGCGCGCTTATGAAGCGAGGTTCGGCAGCGATCCGTTTTCCGACCGTCCCGAGTTGAACCGGCTGCTGGCTGCCGGGTTCGCCGTGCTGGAAGACGGTACGATGCGCCTGACGGACGAAGGCATGGCCTATTCCGATGCGATCGGCGACTGGCTGATCTCACCGGAGGTCAGGGAACGGATGGAGGAATTCGTATGCGTGTAAGCACGACGTTATATTACCGGGGCGCGTTATCCTCCTGCAACTACGATTGTCCGTATTGTCCGTTCAGCAAAACGACGGACAGCCGCGAGACACTGGCTAAGGACAAGGCGCAGCTGGAGCGGTTTGTGGCATGGGTCCGGGAGCAGGGGGCAGACGGCAGGCGTCTGTCCCTCTTCTTCAATCCGTACGGCGAGGCGCTCGTCCACCGGTGCTACCGCGAGGCGTTGACAGAGCTATCCCATCTGGAGCACGTCGACAAAGTGGCGATCCAGACGAACTTGTCCGTCAAGCTGGATTGGACGAACGGACTGAACAAGGAAAAGGCGGCGTTCTGGGTTACGTACCATCCCGGTCAAACGAGCGAAGCGTCGTTTCTGTCCCAGTGTACGCAGCTTTACGACAAAGGGATTTCTTTCAGCGTTGGCTCTGTCGGAATCAAAAGCTATCTTGAACCGATCCGATCGCTGCGCCGCGCACTGCCTCAGGATGTTTACTTGTGGGTGAACGCGTACAAGGACCAGCCAGCGTACTATTCGCCCGAGGAAATAGCGGCCTTTCGCGAGATCGACCCTTATTTCGAGTGGAACGCACGGGATTATGACAGTATAGGGAAGCCTTGCGCCACGGGAAGCCGCGTGTTTTTCGTTACGGGCTCGGGGCTGGTCAAGCGCTGCTATAAGGATCGGGGAGTGATTGGGAACTTGTACCGCGACGGTTTGGAACGGTTGTCCACGGAGAGACCGTGCCGGATGAAAACGTGCGGTTGCTATATCGGCTACGTGCATATGCCGGAGCTGTCGATGGAGTCCATTTACGGAAAAGGAATATTGGAACGGGTCCCAAGTATGGATGCGCGATATGCCGCGAAGGAGGCGTCGCCATGCGGTTTTTGAACGAAAAGGAAGGCGCGGTCCTCTGGTTTACCGGGCTGTCCGGCTCGGGGAAGACGACGACGGCGCGGGAGGCGGCATCCGTTCTGCGCGAACAGGGACGCCGGGTCGAATGGCTGGACGGAGACGAGCTGCGCCAGACGCTGTCCAGCGATCTGGGCTTCACGCCTGCCGATCGGCTTGAGCATATCCGCCGGATTGTCGAGCTTGCGAAAACGCACGCCGAGAGCGGCGCAATCGTGCTCGTGTCGGCCATCACGCCGTACCGCAGCATGAGAGCTCACGCGAGGTCTGTACTGCCACGGTTCATGGAAATTTATGTAGAGTGCCCGCTGGAGGTATGCGAGCAGCGGGACGTCAAAGGGCTGTATGCCAAGGCGCGGCTCGGGCTTATTCCGAATTTTACCGGCATATCCGACGCTTACGAGCCCCCGGAGCATGCGGAGCTTACGATTCATACGAATGAGCATTCCCTGACGCATAACGTGGAGAAAATTATGCTGGCGCTGCATTCATTGGACGGTCACTGATTTTTCTCATAAAGGCGGATCGGTCTGCGGATTTCCGCGTAGTTTTCATCGATATCCCGTTTGAGCGATTCCAGAAGATGCAGGGCTTCTTTTTGCTGCTGCTCGTCGGAGATGGATCGGAGGAGCGTCTGAAGACGGTCCAGTCTCGTTTTCGTAACGAATCTCATGGTATGTCCTCGCGGTCTGCCTCATGCCGTTGTTTTCTAAAATGATTCGTATAGGTTCTCCACTTTTAGACCAGGCTGTCCGGGCAACGCGGCGTACAACTGAATGGAGGGTTTCCGGAAGGGATAATTGACCCTGTGTAGAATAACATAAAGTACGCAGTTTTTGTGCGTCATTATCCGCTTATATACTCTTATCCGAAAGGGGTTCCCCTGGATGAACCGACCTCTGCAGCAAACTTGGGATCTGGACGTTTTTTTCCCGGGAGGCAGCGACTCTTCCGATTTCGCGCAATATTTGAATGCGCTTGAAGCCGACACGAACCGCTTCCGCAGCGAGCTGGACGCTCTGCCGTCGCCGCAGACCGCAGAAGCTGCCGCCGCATTGCAGGGCTTCGTGGAGCGGCTGCAGGACTTGCAAAAACGGCTGCGTCAAGGAGCAGCCTTCATCGGCTGCTTGTCTGCCCAAAATCAAGCAGACCGGGGGGCCGTTCGGCTAGGCGGCCGGCTGGACGGCATTCAGGCGAACTACCAGTCCGCTATAACGCGCTTCGATGTGCTGCTTGCGGAGATGCCTGACCCCGTATTCGCCCAGTGGGTCGGCAGCGAAGCGATGACAGCTCTCGCCTTCAATCTGGAGGAGCGCCGAACGCAGGTAAAAGACAAGCTGCCGCTGGAGCAAGAAACGTTAGCGAACGACCTTGCCGTGGACGGCTATCATGGCTGGAGCGCCTTGTACAATACGATCGTGAAGCAGATCCGGCTTCCGTACGAGAAGGACGGGAATACGGTCATGCTCTCAGTCGGGCAGTTTTTCAACCGGATGCTTAAAGAGCAGGATCGTCAGAAACGGGGACGCCTGTTCCGGCAATGGGAGGAGACATGGACGGATCAGGAAGATTTTTGCGCCGATACGTTGAACCATATTGCAGGCTTTCGCCTCCAGCTGTACAAGCATCGGGGCTGGGATTCGGTGCTTCGAGAGCCGCTGGAAAACAACCGGATGACCAGGAAAACGCTGCAAACCATGTGGGAAGTGATCGAGAAGAACAAGCCGGTATTTATCGCATATCTGGAGCGGCTCGCCAAGCTGATGGGCGTGGAGCGCCTTGCCTGGTCCGATCTGAATGCGCCGCTTGAAGGCAAGGATACGAACATCTCCTACGACGAGGCCGCCGTGATGATCGAGGAGCAGTTCCGCCGGTTCTCGCCACAGCTCGCCGACTTTACCGTGCACGCGTTCGAGCAGCGTTGGGTGGAGGCGGAGGACCGCCCGGGCAAACGGCCCGGAGGCTTCTGCACCTCGTTCCCGGTCAGCGGGCAGAGCCGGATCTTCATGACTTACTCCGGAGCGGGGAACCTGTCAACGCTGGCGCACGAGCTCGGCCATGCGTTTCATCAGCATGTGATGAACGAGCTTCCGCCGATGACTCAGCGCTATGCGATGAATGTGGCGGAGACGGCTTCGACCTTTGCCGAATTGATCGTCAGCGATGCGGCGCAGAAGCAGGCGGAGACGCGGGAGCAGAAGCTGTTCCTGCTGAATGATAAAATTCAGCGTGCCGTCACCTTTTTCATGGACATCCATGCTCGGTTCCTGTTCGAGACGCGGTTCTACGACGAGTGCAAGGTCGGACTCGTCAGCCCGGACCGGCTGAACGAGCTGATGGTCGAGGCACAAAAAGATGCGTTCTGCGACGCTCTGAGCGATTACCACCCGCATTTCTGGGCGGCGAAGTCGCACTTTTACCGGACCTCCGTGCCGTTTTACAATTTTCCGTACACGTTCGGCTTCCTGTTTTCCTCGGGAATCTACTCGCTTGCGCGTCAGGAAGGAGAATTGTTTGAGGCGCGGTATATTGCTCTGCTTCAAGACACCGGCCGCCTGACGGTCGAGCAGTTGGCGAGCAAGCATTTGGGGGTAGACCTGGAGCAGCCGGAGTTTTGGCAGAAGGCGGTTGACCTTTCTATCGAGGACGTGAAGCAGTTCCTCGCTTTAACGGAAGAAGTCTAAACCATGGAAGCGGTCGACATGACCGCTTTTTTCTTTGGATGCGAAGGCGCACCCGTCTGGCGTAATTTGAGACAAAGCCGGGCTTTCCTGCTATAATAGAGCAGTTGTTTTAAGCCATGAATGAGCATTGTTAAAAAAATGAGCTTCACGGAAGCGGCGTAAGGAGAAAGGGGACAATGTCAGTGATTGTTGTCGGGGGGATGATCGGTCTGGGGAAAACGTCCGTAGCCGAATTGCTTGGGCGGGAGCTCGGATCGGAAGTGTTTTACGAGAGCGTGGACGATAATCCGATTTTGCCGCTTTTCTATACGGCATCGAAGGAAGAGATCGAGAAGCACCGATACCCGTTTTTACTCCAGCTGTATTTTTTGGACAGCCGGTTTAAGTCGATCAAGAAGGCGCTGCGGAGCAACCGCAACGTCTTGGACCGGAGCATCTACGAAGATTGGTATTTTGCAAAAGTAAACCACGAGCTCGGCCGCATCAACGATCTTGAGTTCCCGGTGTACGAGAACCTTGCGAACAATATGCTCGAAGAGCTGGAGGAGCTGCCGAAGAAAGCTCCCGATCTGATGGTTTATTTGAAGGGCACGTTCGAGACGGTGCTGCGGCGCATTTCGCTGCGCGGACGCGAATTCGAGCAGGACGAATCGCTTGTCGAGTATTATCGGTATTTGTGGAAAGGGTACGACGAGTGGCTGATGAAATATTACAACCAGTCTGATGTGTTAATCGTCGATATGGACTTGACCGACGTGGTGAACAATCAAGAAGACGCCCGGAAGCTGGTCGAGCAGGTGAAGGACAAGCTCAGCATGTTGCAAATGTAAACGGATGATCTCCTCGTCCAGCAAGACGACGGCCGTCATGCATCAAACGAAAGACCGGGACTCCTTCCTTCGCAGGTGAAGGGGCCCGGTCTTTAGTTATTCTTTCATCATGCAAGCTAAAGCTGCGCCTGCTCCACTCTGGCAGCGGCGAACCGGTTCTGCGGCTTCGGCAGATGAAAATGGTCTCTCAGCGTACTGCCCTCGTACTCCGTACGGAACAGCCCTCTTTGCTGCAGCAGGGGGACGACGTGTTCCACGAAATCTTCCAAGCCTTGCGGAAGCAGGGGCGCCATCAGCATAAAGCCGTCGGCGGCTCTTTCCGTAAACCAGGTTTCCAGCGTATCCGCAATTTTCTCCGGCGTGCCGACGAAATGCTCGCTGCTGAACGAACCGGTCAGCAGGGAATAAACCTCCCGCAGCGTAGGGTTTTCCCGCGCAATGACGGGCCGGTGCTTGATGTAATCGGATTTCGTCTCTGGCAGCCAGCCCAGCGCGAAGTCCGCCGCTCTCGAATCGAGGGTGGCTCCCGTAAAATCGACGCTTTTGAAATAGTCGGACAAGAAGCCGATGCCCGTCTCCTCGGTAATGCAGGACTCTAACTGCTTCAGCTTCCGCTGGGCCGCTTCCTCCGTTTCGGCGATGATCGGAGAGATACCTTGCAAAATGTACACGTCGTCGTCCGACCTTCCCGCGGCGGCGACCTTGCTTTTGAAGGAACGGTAAAACTGCTTCGCATCGTCGATATCGTATTTGATGGAAAACACGACCTCCGCCGTGCCTGCGGCAAAGCTTTGCCCGGATTCGGAATTGCCGGCCTGTACGAGGACGGGATGGCCCTGCGGGGACCGGCCGATGTTGAGCGGACCTTGCACGGCGAAAAACTCGCCTTGATGGTTGATGCGGTGCAGCTTGCTCCGGTCAAAAAATTGACCGCTCTCCTTGTCGCGGACAAAAGCGTCGTCCTCCCACGAGTCCCACAGTCCCTTGACGACTTCGAGGAACTCCTCCGCGCGCTTATAGCGCAGCGAGTGCTCGTAATGCTCCTTGCCTCCGAAGTTGAGTGCCGTATTTCCGGACAAATCGCGGGTCGTGACGATATTCCAGCCGACCCGGCCTTTGCTGATATGATCAGCCGACATGATGAGGCGGGCCAGATTGAACGGCTCGATGTACGAGGTGGAGGCGGTGGCGACGACGCCGATCTTCGAAGTAGCGCCCGCCAGTGCGGTAATGAGCGTGATCGGTTCGTAGCGGTTCAAAATATTCGGATGAGACGATTCGTTAATCGCGAGGCTGTCGGCGATAAAGGCGATATCGAATTTTCCGCGTTCGGCAAGCTGCGCGAGCCGCTTGTAATAATCGATGTCGATACTCGCATCCGGTTGGGCTTCGGGATGCCGCCACGAAGCGACATGCATGCCGGTGCCGACCAAATAGGCGGACAGTTTGATTTGTCTTGTTCGGGTCACAAGCCATACCTCCATATATCCGAGTTAATTTATAAGATTAATTTGTTATAATTTAGCATGATCTTCTCACCCCGTCAATTCCTCCTTGCATCCCGGTCTTAAGTCCAGCAGCTTCCTAGCCGCTTATTGGAATTTATTTACATCCCAATGTTTTATGATCAAGAACGAGGAAAAAATTTACATGCGGGAATACTGTCTTTGTTGATAGCTGTTCGGATAACGTGATTGCGATTAGCAAGCTCGCAAGCATAATTGTTGCTTTTTGGCGTTCGTTCCCCACGATAAGTTCCGTGCTAAAAGTTCTTGACAGCACCCGGTCCATCCTTTAAATTAAATAAATATAATCGGTATAGTCGGAATTGAAAAACGACAATATGCACGATGAGTTGACCAGTCCACTGGAAACTAAGCTTTCCCCGAGCTATGGCTGCGGGGCGACGCTTGGTTTTTTTATTTTTATCCGGAAAAGCAGGTGAAGGCATGATCGTCATTCGTAATCTCAGCAAATCGTACAAAACGTCGTCAGGCGCATTTCCCGCACTTCAGAACGTCAGCTTGCAGATCGAAAAGGGGGATATATTCGGCATTATCGGCTTCAGCGGCGCGGGCAAGTCGACGTTGATCCGCTGCCTCAACCGGCTGGAGGAGCCAGATTCCGGCTGCATTGAGATCGAGGGCACGGTCATTACGGACTTGAACGGGAAGGAGCTGCGGCTGGCCCGGCAAAAAATCGGAATGATTTTTCAACAGTTTAACCTGCTGGACGCGAAGACCGTGTACCAGAACGTCGCGTTTCCTCTGCACGTCGCCGGGCATCCGAAAACGTACATCCGGGGGCGTGTCCGAGAAATTCTCGACCTTGTCGGTCTGAGCGAAAAAGAAAACTCCTATCCGTCTCAGCTCAGCGGCGGTCAGAAGCAGCGGGTCGGCATCGCAAGAGCGCTCGTTAATGAGCCCGACGTATTGCTCAGCGACGAAGCGACGTCGGCGCTCGATCCGCAGACGACCTACTCCATTCTGGAGCTGCTGAGAGACATTAACCGTCAGCTTAAGCTGACCGTTGTCCTGATCACGCATGAGCTGGACGTGCTGCAGCATATTTGCCGCAGCATGGCGGTGATCGAGAGCGGCCGCATCGTCGAGACCGGGCCGGTCGACAAGCTTTTTCTGAATCCCAAGAGCGATACGGCACGCAGATTCGTCCGCATTCTGGAGCATTACCGCGACAGCCGATATGTGATGGAAGGAGTGGGAGCGGGAATATGAGAGACGATCTAATCGTGCTGCTGCTGCAAGGACTTGGCGAGACAGTCTACATGGTGCTCTGGTCTTCCGTCTTCGCGCTCGTGCTCGGCATTGCGCTGGGCATTACGCTTGTCATAACGGAGAAGGGCGGCATCCTGGAAGCGCCTCTGCTGCACAAAATCATCGGTACGGTCATCAACAGCGTCCGTTCGCTGCCTTTTATTATTCTAATCATTCTGCTGCTGCCGCTCTCCCGGCTGATCGTCGGCACCTCGCTCGGTCCGACGGCCGCCATCGTGTCGCTCTCGATTGGCGCGGCGCCCTTTCTGGGCCGGGTGATCGAAAATTCGCTCAAGGAAGTGAGCGCGGGCAAGATCGAGGCCGCCAAAGCGGTCGGCGCCTCGCCGGTCACGATCATTTTCAGGGTGCTGATTCCCGAAGCGCTGCCGGCGCTTGTCCGCGCGATGACGATTGCGGTCATTGCGATTACGGAATTCACCGCCGTGGCCGGCGCGATCGGAGCGGGCGGTCTGGGCAGTCTGGCCATACGCTTCGGGTACCAACGGTTCCGCGAGGACGTTCTGATCGCAACTGTTCTGCTCATCATCGTATTGGTTCAGCTCATCCAATGGTCGGGCGACTACATCGCCAAATTGATCGACAAGAAGCGTTACAAGCTGGATTGAGCGCAGACATCACGTTGGTGAAGTCAATTTAATTATAGAAAGCAGGCGTAGGTATGGGGAAAAAAGGTCTTTTCTCTCTTGCATCCATCTTGGTTGTTATCGGTGCCATCGTTTCGGGCTGCGCCTCGGGCGGCACCGCGCAGGCCCCGGACACAAAGTCTGCGGCACAAGGCATTGCAGCCAGCACGGCCAAAAAGGCCAAAGAAACGACGTTAAAAATCGGAGCGGCCGCCGTGCCGCATGCGGAAATTTTGAACTTCGTCAAGCCGAAGCTGAAGGAGCAAGGGGTCAACCTCGAAGTGGTCGTCTATGACGACGAAGGGCAGTTGAATCCTGCGCTGAAAGACAAGCAGATCGACGCGAACTACTTCCAGCACGTTCCTTATCTGGATTCGGTCAAGGGCGAGAAGGGCTATGATTTTGCCGTCGTGACCAAGGTTCACGTGGAGCCGATCGGCTTCTATTCGAGCAAGCTGAAATCGAAGGACGAGATCGAGGAAGGGGCGCGGATCGGCATTCCGAACAACCCGTCTAACGAATACCGCGCGCTGGCGCTGCTGCAGCAGCAAGGACTGATCAAGCTCAAGGACAACCTGACGACGTATGAAGCGACGCCCAAAGACATCGCGGACAATCCGAGAAAGCTGAACTTCGTCGAAGCCGATTCCGCAACCTTGCCCCGGTCGCTTCCCGATCTGGAAGGCGCGATTATTAATACGAACCTCGTGCTGGAAGCCAAAATCGATCCGAAATCGGCCTTATTCCGGGAAGATTCGAAATCGCCTTACGCCAATGTCGTTGTCGTGCGCAAGGGAGACGAGACGCGGGACGAAGTGAAGAAGCTCGACGCCGCTTTGACGACACCGGAAGTGAGGAAGTTTATCGAAGACAAGTACGGCGTGGCGGTCGTTCCGGCATTTTAGAAAAATTAAGTTTACCTATTGATTTCTCTCGGTCCGCAGGTTATTCTTGTACTGACAACTTCATATGCGCGGGAGCTTGGTGAAGCCAGGCTGAGAGGATAACCGGATGTTATCGACCGTTAAACCTGATCTGGGTAATGCCAGCGGAGGAAACACGTAGCCTTTGTATGCACAAAGACCGCTTCTTTGCCGTTGCGGTCTTTTTTGTATGCGTTACGTTCCCCGCTTGCTCACATTCATTCGAGGAGGAATTGAACATGACAAGCGAAAACAAACCAAACCAACAACATGCCGTGCCGGACGTATCAGGATTTCCCGGGAGCCGAAAAGTGTATATTCAAGGCTCCCGCAGTGACATTCGGGTCCCGATGCGGGAAATTGCTTTGAGTCCGACGGTGAGCTCGGAAGGGGAAACGGCCAACCCGCCCGTGCGTGTCTACGACAGCAGCGGTCCGTACACGGACGGCGATGTCCGGACGGACATCCGGCAGGGGCTTCCGGCTAATCGGCAGGGATGGATTATGGAACGGGGCGACGTGGAGGCGTATGACGGAAGAGCGGTAAAGCCGGAAGACAACGGCTTCAAGGAGGAAGAGGGGACCCGGCGGCAGGAGTGGTTTCCCGGGACGGCGCGCCGTCCGCTGCGGGCAAAACCGGGTGCGAATGTTACGCAGATGCACTACGCCAAAAAAGGAGTTATCACGCCCGAGATGGAATATATAGCTATCCGCGAAAAGGTGACTCCCGAATTCGTGCGCAGCGAGGTGGCACGCGGCCGGGCGATCATTCCGTCGAACATCAACCACCCGGAAAGCGAGCCGATGATTATCGGCCGGAACTTCCTCGTAAAGATCAATGCGAACATCGGCAATTCCGCCGTTGCTTCGTCGATCGACGAGGAAGTGGAGAAGATGCGGTGGGCGACGCGCTGGGGAGCGGATACGGTCATGGACCTATCAACCGGCAAGCACATTCATACGACGCGCGAATGGATCGTCCGCAACTCTCCGGTGCCGATCGGGACAGTGCCGCTGTATCAGGCGCTTGAGAAGGTCGGAGGGAAAGCGGAGGAGCTGTCCTGGGAAATTTACCGGGATACGCTGATCGAGCAGGCGGAGCAGGGCGTCGATTATTTTACGATCCATGCCGGAGTGCTGCTGCGGTACATTCCGCTGACCGCGAATCGTGTGACAGGGATCGTATCCCGAGGCGGGTCGATCATGGCTTCGTGGTGTCTGGCGCATCATGAGGAAAATTTCTTGTACACGCACTTTGAAGAAATTTGCGAAATTATGAAAACGTACGACGTCGCTTTTTCGCTTGGGGACGGCTTGCGTCCGGGTTCCATCGCCGATGCGAACGACGAGGCGCAGTTCGCGGAGCTGGAAACGCTGGGCGAGCTGACGCAAATCGCCTGGAAGCACGACGTGCAGGTGATGATCGAAGGCCCCGGCCACGTGCCGTTGCATTTGATCAAGGAGAACGTGGACCGGCAGCTTGAGGTGTGCCAGGAGGCGCCGTTCTATACGCTTGGACCGCTCACGACCGACATTGCGCCCGGCTACGATCACATTACTTCGGCTATCGGAGCAGCGATGATCGGCTGGTTCGGGACGGCGATGCTGTGCTATGTCACCCCGAAGGAGCATTTGGGGCTTCCCAACAAGAATGACGTGCGGGAAGGCGTCATTGCCTACAAAATCGCGGCCCATGCGGCCGACTTGGCCAAAGGCCACCCGGGCGCGCAGGAGCGGGACGATGCGCTGTCGAAGGCGCGGTTCGAATTCCGCTGGCGGGATCAGTTTCATCTATCGCTTGATCCTGAAAGAGCGCTGGAGTACCACGATGAGACGCTTCCGGCGGAAGGCGCGAAGACGGCGCATTTTTGCTCGATGTGCGGCCCGAAGTTCTGCAGCATGCGTATTACGCAGGATATACGGGAATATGCTAAACAACACGGTTTGGAAGACCGCGCCGCGATCGAGAAAGGCTTGGAGGATAAGTCCGAGGAGTTCAAGAAAGCGGGTGGTTTGATTTACAATTAATCACCTTGGGAGGGATCATATGTTTACAGAGCAGGAAAAGGAAGCGTTATATAAGGTCATCTATACGAGAAGGGACGTCCGCTCCTTCCTGCCGGACCCGATTCCGGAGGAAGCGGTGACGAACGTGCTTCATGCCGGCCACCACGCGCCGTCCGTCGGCTTCATGCAGCCTTGGAACTTTATTCTGGTGACTTCGGAGCCGCTGAAAGAGAGGCTGGCCTGGGCCGCGGACAAGGAAAGAAGGGCGCTGGCGATCCATTATGAGGGCCAGCGTCAGGACCAATTCTTAAGCCTTAAGGTGGAAGGGCTGAAGCAGGCGCCGCTCACGATCTGTATTACATGTGATCCTACCCGGGGAGGCGCGCATGTGCTCGGCCGGAATTCGATTCCTGAGACCGATGTGATGTCCGTCGCCTGCGCGATTCAAAATATGTGGCTGGCCGCCTGTGTGGAAGGGCTTGCTATGGGCTGGGTAAGCTTCTATAAGAAAAACGACGTGCGCGAAATTCTGGGCATTCCGCCGCATATCGAGCCGGTCGCGCTGCTGTCGGTCGGGTATACGGAGAACTACCCGGAGAAGCCGATTCTGGAGACGGCCCAGTGGGAGAAGCGCCGCTCTTTGCAGGACCTGATCTATCATGAGACATGGGGAAATCGGCCGCCGGAATGATCTAACTTTTCTATTTTCAACTACGTGATCCATCTATGGGAACATAGGTGGATTTTTGTTGTGCAGCCGTCGCCGTCGCATAACAAGATTACGGTTTGCTCACCATAATATGGGGGGCGACAGGCGTGTGGAAATTTATTTCGACTCATATGATGAATTGGGAAGTGATTTTGCAGGCCATTCTGTGCAGTGTGGTGCCCTATGGCGTATACAAGCTGGGAGCTTGGTTGAAATCGGTTTTGACGATCAGCAGCAGCAGCAAGCCCGCCTCCGAAGAGCGGTTATACGTCTTTACCGGAAAGTTCGAGAAGGATTTGCCGGAGCTTCAAGACAGATTGGCCTGCAATGACGACATCTTGATCCGAACGTTTGAAATGGGCGGCTCGCGTACGAAGGCCGCCTTGATTCTGGTGAAGGAGCTCGCCGACAAAAACTACATCGATACGCATATTTTATCCGATCTGATGTCGGACTTTACGATACCAAACTGCGTGGAGGAAGTGTCGCTGCACATCAAAAATCGGATCTTGTCCGTGAGCGAGCTGGGCGAAGCAGGAAGCCTGCGCGATTTGCTGCCCGGCTTATGGAAAGGAAACGCCGGCCTCTTGATCGACGGCTGCCCGAATGTCTTCGTCCTGGCCACCGGGAACGAGAAAAAACGCAGCCTCGGCGAACCGGCCTCGGAGGCTTTGGTTCGGGGGCCGCGCGTCAGCTTCAATGAAAGCCTGGCGGATAATACCGCGCTGCTGCGCCAGCTTGGCGGGAGTCATACCCTATGTATCGCGTATACGATGGTGGGGCGCAAAGCTCCCCGAACGGTAGCGATCGCTTACAACAGCGATATTGCCAATGACGCTTTGGTGCAGGAGGTCCGGGAGCGCATCGCCCGGATCGATATGGACGATGTTCCCGATTCCGGATATATCGAACAGTTTATCGAGGAGAACCACCTTACGCTGTTCCCCCAAGTGCAAAATACGGAACGGCCGGACCGGGTGAACAGCGCTTTGATGGAAGGGAGGGTGGCGATCCTGCTGGACGGCTCCCCGTTTGCGTTGATCGTCCCGGTAAGCATCGGCATGCTGCTGCAATCCCCGGAGGATTATTACGAGCGCTGGATTCCGGGCACGCTCGTGCGCGTGCTGCGCTATATCGCGGCGTTGATTTCCACGCTCGGGCCCGCGCTCTACATTTCGTTCATCTCATTCCATCAAGGGCTGATTCCGACCAAATTGGCGGTATCCATCGCCGGGTCAAGGGAAGGCGTGCCCTTCCCTTCGTTAATCGAAGCGTTGATCATGGAGGTATCGATCGAAATTTTGCGGGAGGCCGGTTTACGCTTGCCGAAGCCGATCGGTCAAACCATCGGCATCGTCGGCGGCCTGGTCATCGGGGAAGCAGCGGTACAAGCCGGCATCGTCAGCCCCATCATGGTCATCGTCGTTGCCACTACGGCGATTTCTTCGTTTGCCATCCCTCAATACAATGCAGGAATTACTTTGCGGATCATGCGCTTCGGTACGATGTTTTCGGCGGCCATCTTCGGACTCTATGGAGTCATCCTGTTCTTCCTGCTGGTGTGCAGCCATTTGGCCAAGCTGAAGAGCTTCGGCATGCCTTACTTGAGTCCGGCGGCTCCTTACCGGCTCGGGGATTGGAAGGACTTCATCCTCCGCGCGCCGCTTTCTTTAATGACGCGCCGTCCGAAGGCCATGCAGGTCAAACAGCCGAAGCGCCGCGGTTAAAAAGTATAGGTTCGTTAGATCACCCGGGTGACACAGGTCGTCCGGGTTATTCGTTGTTATCCGATATGAAAACCTACTTTTAACCATTATTGAAAAATGATTGGGAATTAAGCTTGGCACCCCGTAACACATGCGGATCAAAATTCATAAAAATGTTGTATGTTCTGTCGAGAGCAGAGAAAGCGCGATCACCCGGCCGCATACTCTTGCCTGGGCACTTCCTTTCTATCTCTTGCCAGTCTCCGGCTCAAGCCGGCATTACTTTATTTTGACGGAGGGAATATCAACATGAGTGAATTTCAGAACGAGCTTGAACAATTACAAGTCGCGGCATACAATGCGGGTCAGGTGACGCCTTTACAGCATCAGGGCCAATATGAAGCCGATTCCCGGTTATGTGGCTGCGGCTGCGGTTGTTTCCGTTGTCCATGCGGCTGCGGTTGCTTCCGCTGCTTCTTCTGCAGCTGCTTCTGCGGCGGGGGTTGCGGCTGCGGAGGAGGTTGCGGCTGCGGCGGTTGCGGAGGACGTTGCGGACGTTGCGGAGGACGTTGCGGTTAAGTCATTAACGGGACTGCCCCGGTAGTATCAGCCCCTGCACATGCGGCCTTTGATCCAAACCGCAGGGGCTGGAACGGCCCTTGAAAATAATTGACAAGAAGGACAAACGACAGTACATAAGATAGCAGTGAACATCCGGCCGGATTGATCAAAAGTACGGATAAGGAGGAGTGAGATGACCACATTCGATGCTTCCGTGCGTCCGAAAATCAACAGTGACACCTTTTTTATCACCGATCGGAACGGCGCGGTCTATTTTAGAAACAACATGGGCACGTTCAGACTGGAGGGCGAATCGATTGATCGATGGATCGAAAAGCTGATTCCGGTATTTAACGGGAAGTACACGCTTATGGAATTAACGGATGGCTTGCAGGAGCCGCACAAAGGCCGCGTGTTTGAGATTGCTGCTTTATTGATCCAAAACGGCTTCGCGCGGGATGTAAGGGGAGACCTTCCCCACCGGCTATCGGAAAGGATTCTTGAGAAGTTCGGCTCGCAAATTGAATTTTTGAGCAATTTTGGAGGCTCCGGCGCGCACCGCTTCGAGCAATATCGCCAAGAGAAGGTGTTGGCGATTGGTTCCGGTCCGTTCATGGTTTCATTGGTGGCGGCTTTGCTGGAATCCGGGTTACCCCGAATCGGAGTGGCCATTGGCAATTCATTGCCAACCAACCGTGAGCGGCTGAAGGAACTGGGGGAGCATGCCCGGAAATCCGATCCGGAGATACATATTCAGGAAGTGCCTTACCCCAGACGGGACGTTTCCGCTTGGCAGGAGGTCCTGAAACCGTTCGATTCGATCATGTACGTATCGCAGGAGGGGGATATTGAAGAGCTTCGGATCGTCCAAGCGGCCTGCAAAGCGGAAAGAAAGCTCTTCCTTCCCGCGATTTGCTTGCAGCAAGCCGGTTTGGCAGGGCCTCTTGAGCGGCCGGAAGACGGGAATGGTTGGGAGTCGGCGCTGCGGCGCATGCATCAGCCGGTTCTACGCCAAGATCCGCAGCAGCACGGGTTTTCTGTCCACGCCGGGGCTTTGCTTTCGAATGTAATTGTGTTTGAACTGTTCAAAACGGTGACGGAAGCTGCCGACCCGCTGCGAAATCAGGCGGTATATCTGCTGAACCTGGAGACGCTGGAAGGGGACTGGTATTCATTTGTTGCTCACCCGATGGTGATCGGCTGCAACCGGATTGAACGCATTCCGGATATTGAGCCGCGGCTGATGCAGGACCCGGGCCCGGCGCCGCAGAGCGGAAGGCACAGCCCGTTACTGGATTATTGTGAACGGATAACCTCGCCGGATACGGGCATTTTTTACGAATGGGACGAAGGCGACTTAAAGCAGCTGCCGCTTGCGCAATGCCGGGTTCAGGTGGCAGACCCGCTCTCGGACGGGCCGGTTGAACTGCTTCCTTCCATAGTCGGTACAGGATTGACGCATGAGGAAGCAAGACGGGAATCGGCCCTTGCCGGATTGGAAGCTTATACGTCCCGGTTGGCCGAACTTATAGGGCCGTCTTCTCCGTCGGAAACGGGTGCAACGGGTCTGCGTGCATCCGAATATGTCGGCATCGGGGCGGGTGAGACGCTGACGGAAGCTCTATGCCGGGGCTTGCGAAAGCATTTGGCGGAAGAGCTGGACATTCGGCGGACCGGTCGAAAGCCCCTTGTCACTCCGGTGCAGTTGAGTATGGTGGATGACGAGCGGGTCCGTTATTATTTGAAATCATTGTCTACGCTGCAGGGGGAGCCGGACCTCCTTCTGGAGGAAGAGCTGTTCGGCTTCCCGGTGGTTCGTGTGGATATCGGCGGAAGATGGTACTCGGGCGTCGATTTGAATATCACCCTTGCGCTTCGAAGGGCTCTGCTTCAAGCGCTGTCGGAGGTTCAAAGTCAAGCGCCCCGGCTTCAAATCCGGATTGCTTCGGTTCCAAGCCGGGCTCCGAAAAAGGCACGGCCGCGCAGCCTGACCATCCCGGCCTGCGAAGAAACGCCGCAAGCCGGCGTACTGGCCTCCGCCATACAACAGCTGAAGCAGCACGGCAGACGGCTGCATGTATTTGATTACAGGCTCGATCCTTGCTTGAATAAAGGGCCCATTCACGTCCTGGGCGTTGCGCTGGGAGAGGAGGTTTCGACATGAGCAGTGTTGTAGCCGTAATCGGCAAAGGCGTGCTGGCGGATTTGATATGCGCTGAACTGAATTCTGCCTTTTGGGTGATCCGTACGGGCGAGCTGGAGGAAGGGGAATTCCGTTCGGCCGATCTGGTTATCCTTGCGCAGGACGGCTGGCTCCCTGCCGTGCAGGATAGGGCGGAGGAGGTTCTTCAGGCAGCCAAGGTACCCTGGCTGCGGGGCTTCGTATCTTTTGGGGAGGCGTTAATCGGACCGCTGGTCCGGCCGGACGTTCAGGGATGCTCCAGATGCGCGGACATGCGGCGGCTTATGGCCACCGTCGACCGCAAGGAGCTTCGTGTGCTGCAGCAGCAGCTTGCCGAACGCGGCGGAATCCCGCAGGACGCCTGGGCTTCCCGCACGGGACTGACACAGGTGGCGACGCTCTTGGCCACGGAAGCCCGGCGCGTGCTTCTCGGCGGACAGCCTCAATTGGAGGAACACATCCTTCTAGTGAATCTGAAAACCTTGAAGACTTCACGCCACCTCTTTTTACACGATCCAATGTGCCCGATTTGCGGCGAATTGCCGGAAGATTCGGAGGAACTGGCCAATTTTTCGCTCGGGTCAAGTCCGAAGATCCATCCGAACAGCTTCCGCTGCCGTTCGTTCGATGAACTGAAGCAGGTGCTTACCCGCGATTATTTGGATTTCCGGACCGGGCTCATTAATGGCAAAATGAAGGACGGCTTGTCGCCGTTCGCCGATATTACCGTAAATCTTCCATTTTTCGCCGGCGACGAACCGAGCTCGGGGCGGACGCTCTCCTATGCGGATAGCGAGCTGACGGCGATATTGGAAGGCTTGGAGCGTCATTGCGGCGTGGTCCCGCGAGGCAAATGGACGAAGATTCGCAAAAGCTACCGCGAGATCGCCGATCATGCGTTAAATCCGCTCGAAGTAGGAGTTCACGCGGAAGAGCAGTATACGCGGCCTGACTTCCCGTTCCGGCGTTTTGATCCCGACCGCGAGATCGACTGGGTTTGGGGCCGCTCCATCATACACAATCGTCCCATTCTGGTACCGGAGCTGCTCGCTTATTACAGCCTCGGCTGCGGAAACGGCGTTGTCTATGAAACGTCCAACGGATGCGCTTTGGGCGGCAGCATGGAGGAGGCGATTTTCCACGGGATTATGGAGGTGCTGGAGCGCGACTCGTTCCTGTTGACCTGGTACGCGCAGCTTCCGCTTTCCCGTATCGACCCCTATTCCGCCGGCGATCGCGAATTAAATATGATGATCGACCGGATGAGGGCGGTGGCCGGTTATGAGCTGCACGTATTCGATGCGACGATGGAGCATGGCATTCCGTGCATCTGGACCTACGCGAAAAACCTGAAACCGCGCGGGATGAACCTCATCTGTGCGGCGGGAGCCCATCTCGACCCGATCCGGGCGCTGAAAAGCGCGATCTTTGAACTGGCTGGCATGATGCTCTCGCTGGATGACCGATTCGAAGCCAACCGGCAGGAAAGCGAACGGATGGCAGAGGACCCTTTCCAAGTGAGAGAGATGGAGCATCACTCTATGCTGTACGGCTTGCCGCAGATGGAGAAGCGTTTGGATTTCTTGTGGAAGAAGCCCGGACCCCCGCTGACGTTTCGAGAGGCGTTCCCGCCGCAAAGTTTGCATACGGATCTTGCAGACGACTTGAAGATGATCTTGGAAAAATTCCGCTCCTTGAATCTGGATGTGATCGTAGTCGACCAGACCTCGCCCGAACTGAAGCGAAATGGGTTAACCTGCGTCAAAGTGCTGATTCCGGGGATGCTGCCGATGACGTTCGGTCATCATTTGACGCGTGTTACAGGGCTGGAGCGGGTACTGCAGGTTCCGGCGCAGCTCGGCTATACGAAGCAGCCGCTCACGGTCGAACAGCTCAATCCGCATCCCCATCCGTTTCCGTAAGGGACGACGAGAGGGGAGAGTGCCGTGAGCCTTAAGTCTTTTTTGTATAAGCTGCATTATGATCCCGATCATTCCAGGCCGCCGGACTTCGAACCCGATTGGAACAATGCTCCGCTCGCTTATAAGCTGTACCGCGGCTTACCGACCTTTGCGCTCTCTTCGGAAGTGCCGCTGACCCTTGAAGGAAGACCTGTGCCGGATCGAGCGGAAATTCGCGATATCGGTCATTTTCTCTGGTATGCCTACGGGCTTGCACAGCTGTGCCAGTCCGTCTTTTACATGGATTACGGCGGGCTGGAGGGAGGAGCAAACGTATTCCACTCGCTCCGGCGGTTCGCGCCTTCCGGCGGCTCCCTGTATCCGAGCGAAATGTATGTGTACTTGAAAACGGACGATTTGCCGGTCGGGATCTATCATTACGATACGGCGCATCATCGTCTCGTGCTGCTGCGTCTTGGCGATTTTGACGCTTATCTGGCCCGGGGGTTGGGGGACCGTTGCGACCTTTCGGCTTGCTTCGGCGCCGTGTTCGTGTCAACCGTATTCTGGAAAAATTTCTATAAATACAATAACTTCGGTTATCGTCTGCAAGGACTTGACGCCGGCGCGCTCATCGGACAGCTGCTGGAAACAGCCAAACGATTCGGATATCATACGGGGGTGTACTTCCGTTTTCTCGACAGGGCCGTTAACCATTTGCTTGGCCTTGCCGAGCAGGAAGAGAGCGTGTATGCGGTCATCCCCTTATCGCTACAGCCTTCCGGCAGCTGGTTCTATGGCGGCGGAGCTGAAGCGGGAGTCTTGACTTCCCGCCAACTGTGCGCCGTGCTGCCTGCGATCCGGCACGAGCATTACGTCCGCTCGCTTCGCACCACAGAGTACCCGATGCTGCTTCGCATGAACGAAGCTTCGATGATGGAAACAACGGAATCGTTCGGTCCGCTCGATGCCGCGGATATCGGAGGAACGATGACCGGCGGAGGGGAGACGGTAGCGCTGCCCCGGACGCAAAGACTTTCATTTGATCTGGCTTCGGTCGTGCGCAAACGGTATTCGCCGCACTTGGACTTTGTTTTTAACACGGTTGATGCTCATCAGGCCGCCGCTTTACTGCACGAGGCAACGGCCTCGTTCCCTTACACGAACGATTTGGATACGGCAGGCCACGAGCCCAGGAAGCGGGTATCCATTTACGGCTGCTTGTACGGCATCGAAGGTATTCCCGACGGCGCTTACCGTTACGATGCCCTGGCTCACGAGCTGCGGATGATCCGTCCGGGAGACTACAGGATGCTGCTGCAGGAAGGAATAGCGCTAGGCAACGTGAATCTGTTTCAGACACCGTTTTGCCTGCATGTGGCCGCGGACAGGAATCACTACGCGGATGCGCTCGGTTTCCGGGGGTACCGCATTCAGCAGATGGAAGCGGGAATGATTGTTCAACGACTGTTGATCGCGGGGGTCGCTCTTGGGCTTAACGGGCATCCGCTCCTCAGCTTTAACCCGGCCGATTGCGACAAAATATATAAAATGGAAGCGGAGGGCGTTACCAGTCTCATCCAAGTGCCGATAGGAGCTTGCAGACCCAACTCGCGGCTGGAGGGCGGACTATACTCTTGAGAGAACGGCAAAAGACAGCAGCTCGAAGTCACATTCGGGCGTGCTGTCTTTTTTTCGTTAATAGTAAGGCGATATTAACAGGTACACAAGAACTCCGGTGGAGCTTACATACAGCCAGATGGGCATCGTCCACCGGGCGATTTTCCGGTGCGCCGCGATGTTCATATTGAAGCCCCGGGTTACGGTGATTAAGGCCATAGGGACGTTCACGATCGCCAGCAGCACGTGGGTGATCAGGACAAACAAGTAAACGTATTTCAGCCATAGGCTTCCTCCGAATTTCGTCGGCTCGGTAAGAAAATGGTAAATGACGTACGAAACAAGGAAAAACGCCGTGGTCACAAAAGCAAGAAGCACAAAGTTCCGGTGCGCCGCGATGTTTTTCTTCTTAACGAAATAAAGCGAAAGCAGCAAGAAAGCAAAGGTAAAGCAGTTAAAGATGGCGTTCAGCAGAGGAAGCACCGTCACGTCGAAGCCGACCGTACCTTCATATTTCGGCATAAAAAACAAAGCGGCGATCACTCCGATAAGGATGATGGAAAAAACTGTGATCAATGCGGTAAAATTGCGTGGTTTGCTCATGTAGTCTCCCCTTTTCCTGGCATTCTGCAACTATCGTCCATTTAAGAATAGACATCCTTTTCTTCAAAAACAACGGGGTTTGTCCGCGTTTTGTTACATTTTATCGAAAGCTGGAACCGTGAGGTCCGGCCTGCGGCTCTTGCATAATGCTGGAACGGAATGCGCACCATATTATGGACTCTGGAGCAGAATGTGGAACCGTGTTCAAAACACCGTTTCGGAGACAAATGAGGCGCCATTACTTAGGAAGGGGGGGCTAGCCGTGGCTTATTTGCCGCCCGAGGACCGCATCACAACCATGCAAGCAGCCGTACTGATCTCCAATTATATGCTGGGCGTAAGCATTCTGACGCTGCCCCGTACCTCGGTAGAGGCGGCGCAAACGCCCGATGTCTGGATTTCACTCATCCTAAGCGGACTGATCACGGTAGCGGTCGGGATTTTGATTGTGAAATTGTCCCAGCGCTTTCCGGGCCAAACCTACTATCAATATAACCGGCTGCTCGTTGGCAAGTGGCTTGGGATCGCGCTCAGTTTTTTTACGGCTTTATATTTCATATTGATGGCCTCTTTTCAGGTTGGGGCGATGCTGGACGTTACCCGGCTGTTCCTGCTGGAGGGTACGCCTTCCTGGGCGATTACGTTCGCTTTTATATGGGTGGGCGTTTATTTGATATTGGGCGGAATCAATCCGGTCGCCCGGCTCTTCGAAGTGATCTTTCCGATCACGACCGTCATTCTGATCTTGATCGCTTTCATGGGCCTCAGTGTATTCGAGCCCGACAATATGCGGCCCGTACTGGGTCACGGCATCATGCCCGTGCTGCGCGGGCTGAAAACGACTGTACTATCCTACACGTCCGTCGAGATCATGCTCGTCGTTCCCGCATTCATGAAGCATCCGAAGAAAGCGGTAAAAGCGGTGCTGATCGGGGTGCTCATCCCGGCGTTCTTCTATGTCGTCACCTGCGTCATTGTTATAGGAACGTTATCGGTGGACGGTGTGATTACCCGCACCTGGCCGACCATCTCGCTTTTCCGGAGCTTCGAATTCAGGGGAATTTTCTTCGAGCGCTTCGAGACGCTGCTGCTCGTCATCTGGCTGATGCAGATTTTTACCACCTTTACGTTGTCCTATTATCTCGGAGCGATTGGCATCGCCCAAAGCTGGAAGGTGAATCATCGGACAGTCATTTTTGTCTTGCTGACGGTCATTTATGTGATCTCTTTCGCGCCTGTGGATACGAACGAATTGTTTAAGCTGGGGGAAATGTTAGGCTTGTCGTCGCTGGTTCTGTTTATCCTGGTGCCCGCGATTCTGTACGTTCTCCCGGGCAGGAAGGGGGCCCGGTCTTGAAACGCCGAAATAGGATGCTCGCGATCCTGGCTCTACTGCCGATATTCCCGCTTCTGACGGGCTGCTGGAGTCAGCGGGAGATTGACGACCTTAGTCTTGTGGCCGGAATCGCGCTGGATAAAGCTTATGAAACGAAGGTTGAGACGGCACTGAACAAAAATGGGGCGGTGCGCAAAAAAGACGATTTGATCTCAATTACGTTTCAGGTTTTCACTTCCAGCTCCGGGGGCGGGCAAGGTCGCGGGGGCGGTGGTTCGCCCGAGAAAAAGAGATATGAAAATTTTACGGAAACCGGCGATTTGTTATTGGAGTCGACCCGGGAAATTTCGCTCCGGACGGAACGGCCGATATTCGCCCAGCATTTCAAGACGCTGGTGATCGGCGACGAGCTGCTTCGTACGACACCGATCCGGAATTTTATGGATTTGATGTACCGCGAGTCGGAATTCAGACCGAGCGCCCTGGTGTTCGTCGCCCACGGATTGGCGAGGGAGACGTTCGAGCTGAAAGGGGCGAAGGAAATCCCGGCGTTCCGCATCCTGAAAATGGTCGACAATCAATATAAATCGACCCGCATCCTTCCCCCGGTATCCTTGACCAAGCTGCTGACGTTCCTGCAGAGCAAGTCGAGCTTTTTGCTGCAAGCGATCGTCAAAGGGGGAGGGGAGATTAAATTTGCCGGGGCCGGAGTCGTTCACGGTCAGAGCGGAAAGCTGGTCGGTTTTCTCGACGAAGACGAGTTGGGTAGCATCACGCTGATCACGGGACAAGTACGGGGAGGCGTCGTCAAATTTACCGACGAGGAAACCGGACAAAAAAACCTGTATGAAATCTTATCGTATAAAAGCGATATTGTGCCGCGCGTGGAAGGGGACAGCCTTTCGTTCGAGATTCAGATCGAATCCCGGGGCCGGCTAAGTGAAAGCTGGGTGAGGAACGAGAAAAGCTTCAACGACCGTTTTCTGAAGCGTCAGGGGCAGTACGCGGCGAAGCAATTGGAGCGGAACGTCCGCCAGACGCTGAAAAAAATTCAGAAGCAGTACAAAGCCGACGTGATCGGTTTTGGCAAAGAACTGCGCATTCATGAGCCGAAAACATGGGATAAAGTCAAATCCCAGTGGGACCAAAAGTTCAGTCAAGCCGAGGTTAGCGTACACGCCAAAACGATCGTGACGGAGTACGGAGCGAGCGGTTCCAAAGTCATTGAGCATCGCAATCCGCCTGGACTATAAAGGCAATCCCTCGCTTGGAGAAATATAAAAAAACAAAAGACTTTTACGATAAAATGTTATATATTGTAATTTAACCCGTCATCCAGGCTTGTCCTATTGTGCAAAAAACCCATTAGATCCAAACAATGCGGAGTGTCGTTCGCACCTATGAGGAAGAGGAGCGGCAGAAGGGATTCGGAGCCGCAGTCGCCTTCGCTTATCTCGATCATTGTGTACGCCATGGCTTGGTGCCTCATTGGTCGACGGACGAGGAGAATGAGGCGTCCATTGCGCTGGCCTACAAATGCGGTTTCGTGCTGAAGGAGAAGTCCAAGGTGTACGAATTCGAATTTTAGCTTATCCGTAGGCACGTAAGAGGAAGCATCGGTAAAACCGAAAGGCTTCCTCTTTTTTCATGTCATAAATCGGCGAGAAGTAGATTTTCCGGTCCATACATTGGAAAAAGGAAAAGCACGAATATTGTCGAATTTACAATGATGCATGACTTCACGACTAAAAACATGCCAAAGCGGCGTTTGGGATATATGAATTATTGACTTAATGATGAATCATAGTATAATTAGGAAAAAAATTACAAGTTTTATTTTCATAGCGCTGTTTAGCTTATAGTCTATAGAAAAGAGCTTGGCGTGAAGGAGAAATGTCCGGACATGCTAAGTTTTTTATTTTTAGCAAAGGATGATTGCGGAGGAGAGTTGTAGGAAACGGCCATTTTAACAAAATATTTGTAAGCGTTCACTAGAAAACGACATTATTGGAAATGGGGTATTGTTATATGGCTGATGCCATCGAGGAAAAGGACAACCGTCTTAAACGTTCCATGAAAAGCCGGCATATGTTTATGATTTCGCTGGGCGGGGCCATCGGTACAGGATTATTTGTCAGCACGGGGTATTTGATTAATCAAGCCGGGCCGGGCGGTGTCGTCTTGGCCTATTTGGCCGGCGGACTTCTGATGTATCTGGTCATGCTGTGTTTGGCCGAGCTGGCGGTCGTGATGCCGGTGACGGGTTCTTTTCAGGCGTATACGACCAAGTTTATAGGTCCGGCTACCGGGTTTACGATCGGGTGGTTGTATTGGATTAACTGGATTGTCGCCGTCGGCTCCGAATGGGTCGGCGCCGGAATTCTGATGACCCGATGGTTTCCGGACGTGCCCTCGTGGGCGTGGATCGCGCTGTTCATTGTGCTGATGTTCCTGTTAAACGCCTTTTCCGCGAGTCTTTTTGCCGAATCCGAGTTTTGGTTCTCCAGTATTAAAGTGACGACGATCATGCTGTTCATCTTGTTAGGGCTGGCCGCTATTGTGGGGCTGATGCCTTTTGAGGGCTTGAATGCGGCTCCGATCCGCTCGGGCTTTGTCCATGACGGAGGGCTCTTTCCCCATGGCTTTATTCCCGTATTCATGACGATGGTCGCCGTCAATTTCAGCTACCAGGGAACGGAGCTTATCGGCATTGCTGCGGGAGAGAGCGAAAATCCCGAAGAATCGGTTCCGAGAGCGACAAGAAATACGATTTGGAGAATTTTGTTTTTGTTCGTCGTGTCGGTCTTTGTCCTCGGTTCGCTGATTCCGTGGCGGGAGGCAGGTTTGACGGACAGTCCGTTTGTGCTTGTATTCGATAAAATGGGCATTCCTTATGCCGCCGATATTATGAACTTTGTTATTTTGACGGCTCTGCTCTCAGCGAGCAACTCCGGGCTGTATGCTTCCTCACGGATGCTGTGGGCGCTTTCCAAAAGCAATATGGCCAGCCCTTACTTAAGCAAGCTGACCCCTCAAGGCGTGCCGTTTCGGGCGCTTATCGTCAGCGCCGTTATTGCGTCGTTAGCCTTGATTTCAAGCGTCGTGGCCCCTGGCACCGTATTTCTGTGGCTGAGCGGCATATCCGGATTCGCCGGAATCATGGTTTGGATGGGCGTCGCCTTATCGCAATATGTGTTCCGCCGCCGTTTTATTGCCGAAGGGAACAGTGTTCACGATCTGAAATACAGGGTCAGGCTATTTCCTTTTGTGCCGATTCTCGCGATCATCTTGTGCATCGTTGCGCTGGTCGGACTAGCCTTCGATCAGCAGCAGAAAATCGCTCTTTACTACGGCATCCCGTTTACGATCATTTGCTATTTGGTTCACTATCTGTTTTACCGGCACAAGCACCCGAAGCAAGAGCAGACGGGGAGAAGCTTATAAGAAAAACTTCTATCGAATTCTATTCACGGATGAGCGACCGCGGTTTAGCGGAAGTTTTTCTTGTGATATAGAATTTGTTCAGCTTCGTTGAAAATTTATGAATTCTATATCGTTAAAAAGCGCTTGGAGCTAAGCCCCCAAAGGCCTATGGAAGAATGTCTTCCATGGGCTTTTCGTTTTGTCAGGACTACAGCTGGTGCTAGTCTCTCGCTTTACACGAGGTCATCGGTTTGCTAGAATAGGATCAATTGTTAACCGAAAATTGTATTATTAGGTTAACAATTAAAAACGATAGGCGGTGATCGGTCATGGAAACGGCCACAACCTGCGAAGAGCTTGCGGCATGGAATAAGGCGTACTTATGGCATCCGTTTACTCAGATGAAGGACTATGTGAAAGGCGAGCCTCTCATTATCGAACGGGGCGAAGGCATCATGCTTTACGATGTTCGGGGACGCGTGTACTATGACGGGTTTTCGTCGGTCTGGCTCAACGTGCATGGACACAACGTTCCCGAGTTGAACGAAGCGGTTTCGTCCCAACTGGCGAAAGTCGCTCACTCGACTCTGCTCGGCATGGCCAATGTGCCGGCGATCGAGCTGGCCGCGAACCTGGTGCGCGTCGCTCCGGAACGGCTGACGAAGGTGTTCTATTCCGATGCCGGAGCGACCGGCGTGGAGATTGCGCTCAAAATGGCGTTCCAGTATTGGCACAACCGGGGCAACGGCCGCAAAACAAACTTTATTACGATGAACCAGGCTTACCACGGGGACACACTCGGCGCCGTTAGCGTCGGTGCGATTCCGCTTTACCACAACATCTTCCGCCCGCTGCTGTTTTCTTCTTACGTCATTCCGTACCCTTACGCTTACCGCACTGAAGGCGGGGCTTCCGCAGCGATGGAAGCAACGTTGTCCGCGCTGCGGGAGCTGCTGGAGTCGCGGGCGGACGAGATTGCGGCTCTTCTTGTGGAGCCTGTTGTGCAAGGAGCGAGCGGCATCATCGTCATGCCGCAAGGATGCTTGCGCGAGATTGCCGCACTGTGCCGCAAGCACGACGTGCTGCTGATCGCCGACGAGGTGGCGACGGGCTTCGGCCGCACCGGAGCGATGTTCGCCTGCGATTTGGAGGGCGTATCGCCCGACTTGATGGTCGTCGGCAAAGGATTGACCGGCGGCTATCTGCCGCTGGCGGCGACGCTGGCAACCGACGAGATTTATGCTGCTTTTTATGCTGACTACTCGGAGCAAAAAACGTTTTTTCACGGTCACTCATATACGGGCAATCCGCTTGGCTGTGCCGTCGCTCTGGCCAGCCTCCAACTTCTTGAGGAACGGAATAGGATACATACGGTAAATGCAAAAGCCGCATTTGCGGCGAAGAAATTGGCTCCGCTTGCCGATTGGTCGTATGTCGGCGAGATCAGGCAGCAAGGTCTGATGATCGGGATCGAGCTTGTCCGGGATAAAAAGTCCCGCGAGCCCTATGCCTGGACGGATCGTATCAGCGTCCGCGTCAGCATGCGGGCGAGAGAGCTAGGCATGCTGACCCGCCCGCTCGGCAACGTGATCGTTTTGATCCCGCCTCTCGCGAGTGCGGAATCGGAGCTGGATGCGATGACGGATATTTTGGCGGCTGCGATCTACGATGTCACTGAGGAAGGCTGGGGAGCGTGACCGGGGGGCGCGTAGTGTCGGCACAGGGCAGCGAGAAGCTGCATGGCTGGAATGCGCCCGACCGGAAGCGGTGGCGCGGATTGTTCGTCACGGGCACGGATACCGGCGTCGGCAAGACGGTGATTACGGCGGCAATTGCCGCTGCGCTTCGCAGCGAAGGGCGGAACGTCGGCGTCTGGAAGCCGGTCCAGAGCGGGGGGCTTCTCGGCAAGGGAATCACCGACGCCGAACGGCTGCTGCGGGGTACAGGTATCGCCGATTGCCCGGAACAAGTCGCGCCGTTTACGTTCGCAGCGCCGCTGGCTCCGGCGCTTGCCGCCGAGCAAGCCGGCGTAACCATGACGACGGCCGGGCTTCTGGCAGCAGGCGTACCGTTGGCCGAACGGTACGACGCGCTGCTGATCGAAGGGGCGGGGGGCGCTGCCGTGCCGTTAACCTCCGATGCCCTTGTAGCGGATTTTATCGCCGAACTTGGCGTTCCGACGCTGATCGTCGCCCGCTGCGGCCTGGGCACGGTCAACCATACGCTGTTAACCGCTGCGCTGCTGCGGCAGCGGGGAATTCCGGTCGCAGGCGTTGTGATGAACGAGGTCGATCTCGCGACATCGCGCGACGACCCAAGCACCGCTGCGAATGCGGAGCTGATTGAGCGCTACGGCGACCTCCGCGTGCTTGGGCGATTCCCGTGGATACGCGGCGAAGCTACGATTAAGAAACTCGTGCGAGCCGTGAAGCGGTATATCGACATTTCGCCGGTCCGACAAATGTTGGAAAACGCAAGAAGTCAATAGGAGGAGAGGGAGATAAGGATGAAGGCAAACGTGTCTGGAATACCCGGAATACCCGAAACGGCTGCGGATTGGCAGGCATTGGCTCAAAAAGCGCTGGATGGAGAACGCTTGTCCGTCGAAGAAGGGCTCGCCGTGCTGGAGGCCGATGACGACGAAGTGCTGCCGCTGCTGCAAGCCGTTTTTCGGGTACGCAAACATTTTTACGGGAAGAAAGTCAAGCTGAACATGATCATTAACGCCAAAAGCGGCCTTTGCCCCGAGGACTGCGGCTACTGCGCCCAATCCATCGTATCCTCGGCGCCAATCGCCAAGTATCCGCTGCTGGAAAAAGCCACGCTGCTGGCCGGGGCGCGCGAAGCGATGGCCCGTCAAGCGGGAACCTACTGCATCGTCGCGTCCGGCAAAGGACCGACAGACAAAGAATTGGATCAGGTCATCGACGCGGTCAAGGAAATCCGCGCAATGATGCCGCTCAAGATTTGCGCGTGCCTCGGTCTTCTGAAGGACGATCAGGCCGAACGCCTCGCAGAAGCGGGCGTACACCGTTACAATCATAACTTGAACACGAGCAGAGCGAACTATCCTTCCATCACGACAACCCATACCTACGATCAACGGGTCGAAAGTGTGGAAAAGGTGAAGCATTACGGCCTGTCTCCTTGCTCTGGCGTCATTATCGGCATGGGCGAAACGAACCGCGAAATCGTGGAGATGGCTTACGCGCTCCGGGAGCTTGATGCCGACTCGATTCCGATCAACTTCTTGAACGCCATTCCGGGGACTCCGCTGGAAAAAGCGGGGCGTACTCCCGCGTTGAAGGCGCTCAAGGTGCTGGCGTTGTTCCGCTTGATCTGCCCTTCCAAGGAAATCCGCGTAGCAGGCGGCCGCGAGGTCAATCTCCGTACGCTGCAGCCACTTGGCTTGTACGCCGCCAACTCGTTGTTCGTCGGCGATTATTTGACGACGAAAGGGCAGGAGGCTGTGGCGGACTATCAAATGATCGAAGATTTGGGCTTTGAGATTGAAGCCTGTGCCCTGTAAGGCGGTGGCGGCATGAAATGGATCGAAGCCGAGCTTCAGAAGCTGGAAGATCAGTCGCTAAATCGCTCGCTGCAGACCAGCGCCCGTGTCCCCGGCCGTCAAGGGTATGTGCTGCGCGGACAAAAAACGCTGCTTAACCTGTCTTCGAACGATTACCTTGGATTAGCATGCCATCCGGCTATTACTGACGCCATGAACCGCGCGCTTCTCGCCGAGGGAGCCGGTTCCGGCGCATCGCGTCTAATCACCGGCAACCGGCCTCCCTATGGCCGTCTGGAAAAGGCTCTCGCCGCTTGGCAGCAAAGCGAGGCCGCGCTTGTTTTTGCCAACGGGTATACGGCGAACCTCGGCGTCATACAGGCGCTTGCAGGCCGCGGAGATGTCGTGTTCAGCGATCGGCTGAATCACGCGAGCATTGTGGACGGCATCGGGTTAAGCCGAGCCGATCACGCCCGGTACCGCCACAATGACATGGAGCATTTGCGCCGGTTATTGCACAAGCACCGCGATGCAAGATGCAAACTGATCGTCACGGATGCGGTTTTCTCGATGGACGGCGACCAAGCGCTGTTGGCGGAGCTAGTTGCCCTGAAACAGGAATACGGAGCTATCCTCATGGTCGACGAAGCTCACAGCGGAGGCGTATATGGAGCGCGAGGCGCAGGACTATGTCATGCGCTGGGGCTGCAGAGCGGCGTAGACGTGCACGTGGGAACCTTCAGCAAAGCGTTCGGCGTCTACGGCGCCTACGTTTCCGGCAGCCGTACGCTCATCCGTTGGCTGGTCAATAAGGCGAGGCCGGTCATTTACTCGACGGCGCTGCCCCCGTCTGTAATCGCCGGGATTACGGAAGCTCTGAATTTGGTGCAAACGGAACAGTGGCGGCGCGAACGGCTTGCCTCGTCCGGTCGGCAGTTCCGTTCCTTACTTCGCAAGACAGGCTTCCAAGTCGGGCCCGGAGATTCGCCGATTGTCCCGGTTATCGTCGGAGACAATGCGACTGCTCTGCGTCTCAGCTCGGCGCTGGAAGCAGAAGGTATTGCCGCCGTCGCCGTCCGTCCCCCGACGGTCCCCGATGGAACGGCGCGCATCCGCTTTTCCTTATCCGCCACGCATACTCCGGACGACTTAGCCGCTGCCGCCCGCCGTATCGAACAGGTTGCTCATCGGCTGGGGGTGCTGGCGCGATGACGGACCCGATTCGCATCCACGCGAACAGAGCAGCGCTCGGCGCATCGGCCGGAACGCCAAAAACGGCAAGGCCGCACGGTACCGTTATCTTATGGCTGGCCGGATGGAGCATGCCGGAAACGGTATTCGCGGAGCTTCAATCGCATTTGCCGGAGTTCATTCATGTCCCGGTACGGCTGAGCTGCGCCGAAACGCCGGAGCAGATGATAGCTCAGGCTGAAGCGGCTGCCAGCGCTTGGATCGCCGAGTGGGACAGTCCCCTCCCGAGGCCGGCGTCCTCCCGCAGAAGCAGAAAACTCCTGATCGCCGGCTGGTCGCTCGGCGGGTTGCTTGCGCTGCGTCTCGCTGCCCGGGGATTCGCGGACGCGCTAGTGCTTTTCGGCGCAACCGCGCGGTTCGTCCGCTCCAGGGAAGAGTCGGACCGCGGCTGGCCGGACGCGGTTCTCCGGCACATGGCGGCGGCCATCGCCAAGGACCGTCTGGCCGTAGAAACCCAGTTCCGTGAACGGCTGCTCTCGGATGGGGAAAAGAAAGCGGGCCTCCTCCCGCAGCTACCCCGGACAGGAAGCTGGCCGACCGCAGCGCTGCTCGCCGGTATTCAGCTTCTACGGACCGCGAATCATGTGCCAGACCTGTCGGAGATCGCTTGTCCGACGCTTCTTGTCCACGGCAAAGAGGACAAGGTGTGCCCGTACGGTGCGGCGGAGGAGCTGTACGAACGGCTGCCGCAGGCGGAGATCCTGCCGGTCGAAGGCGGCGGGCACATCCCGTTTCTTGCGCGGGAGGCAGCTATCGCCGAAACGATCAGGAGGTGGTGGCATGGAGCACAGGCTGCATACGATTCGCCGCCGGTTTGACCGCTCTGCCAAGGCATCCTATGACGCGCACGCACGCGTACAACGCGTCATGGCAGACGAGCTTGTCCGGTCGCTGGCCCGCCGGAAGCAGGGAACCGGGGAAACACGGCCGCATCTGCTGGAAATCGGCTGCGGCACCGGCCTGCTGACCGAGATGCTGCTGCGCGATTGGCCCGATGCGCTCATTACCGCGCTGGATATCGCGCCGGCCATGCTGGAAGCGGCGGAACGGCGCATCCGCTCCAAGGCTTCATCGAACGCCGCAAACCAACGGCCCCCCGTAAACTTCCGCCTGGCGGATGCCGAAGCGTGGGCCGCCCAAGCGGAGCCGTTGTCGTTCGATCTCATCGTCTCGAACGCATGCTTTCAATGGCTGGCCAGCCCGCAGGAAACGCTGCGGCATCTGCGGCGGCTGCTGCGTCCCGGCGGTCTATTGACGTTCACGACCTTCGGTCCGGAGACGTTCCGCGAGCTGCACGAATCGTTTGCCGCCGTTTACCGCTCCTGCGGTCTGGAGCCGCAGCGGCACGGCCTTGGGTTTCCCTCTGCTGGCGAGTGGCGGACCCTGCTTCAACATGCGGGCTTTGCGGAGGCTTGGGATGAGAGCGTCATCCGGACCGAAGGCTATACCTCCGTCAGCGAATTTCTGCACTCGGTCAAAGCGACGGGGGCCAGCGCATCGGCGGCCGACGCTTCGCGCGGTCTTGGCTGGCGTTCCTTATTCGCCGGTATGTTTCGGGAGTACGAAAAACGGTTTCCGGCCCCCGAAGGGATTTCAGCCACGTACCAGCTTCTTCTGCTCCAAGCGGAAGTCCCCTCATGACAAAATTTGCTGGAAACGGTAAAATGGAAAGGAAGTTACCGGAGGTGGATGGCGATGTGTCGTTATGCGATAACGTACAAAAATATTTACGCTTGTTTTTCGTGCCGCAAAGCGTTTAAGCAAAGGCCCGATTATGAACTGGGCAAAATCGAAGCGGCGAACAGACAATACAAATGTCCGCAATGCGGGGAAGTCATGAACGATATGGGACACGACTTTCAAGCCCCGAAGCAGAAGGATATTAAACAGTGGAAAAAAGTCGAGATCTTGTATGCTCACGGATTCAGCTATCATTCCTGCGGCTGCGACGGACCGGGGTACCGGCCGGCGAAGCTGAGCGAAGTCGAGGCGTTTCTGGAGGCGAAACAAACGTTTAAGACCGAAGGAGAGGTTCTGCTGCGGAAGCTGTCCGTCAAGGCGTAGGATTGGAAATATAAATGAACGAAAAAAAGGCCGGGGATGCTTTCCCACAGGCCTTTTTTTGATGGCTTGACGGACCTTTCGGCCATTCGAGCCACTAGGTCTTAGTGTACCGTATTTTGGAAGTCGGTAGCAAGAGAACGCTTGTTCGATTCCATCAGCCAAATGAATACTTTTTACCAAATTTGAGCAATGTATCAGTAGAACCAGAGCCACTTACAAAAATGCAGGTGATGGAAGATGCGTTTCTTCAAATCAAACAGAGCCGGAAGGTCCGGACGCAGCGCTGCGGGAAAATGGGAGGCCAATCGGACCAACGTCCCCCCACAGGAAGCCGAGCCCTTAAGCCCGGACATAGAGCTGAATTTAGAGCACATTCGGGCGACGACGGGAAATAGCCCGGATCTAATGATCCGGACGATTCGCATCGGCGCTTCAGGCACGACGAAGGCGGCGGTCATTCATACCGATGGGCTAACGGACAAAGAAATCATTACCCGGTTCCTGGAGTCGTTCATGCTGCATGCCCGCGATCCGGCGCTATTCCGGGAATTAGACGGGACGGAGACCCCTTGGACTTCGCTGCAAATGCTTGAAGACTTTACCTTAACGCTTAGTTCAGTAGCGGAAGTCGACAACTTTCATGCGTTGTTCGACAATTTGCTGTCCGGCAATATGATCATTCTGATCGACGGGTTCGGCAAAGGACTATCCGCCGATACGAAAGGCTGGGAAGATCGCGGTGTCCAGGAGGCTTCCGTACAATCCGTGGTACGCGGGCCCCGGGAATCGTTCTCGGAATGTCTGGGCACCAACATTGCCTTAATCCGGCGCAAAATCAAAGACCCGAAGCTATGGGTCGAGTCCCGGTCGATTGGCCGGGTGACGAAGACAAAGGTCGCTTTGATGTACATCAAAGGCATTGCCAACGACAGCACGATTGAGGAAGTGCGCAGCAGGCTGGACCGCATCGATATCGACGGTATTTTTGAGAGCGGCAATATCGAGGAGCTGATTCAAGAGAAAACGATTACCCCGTTTCCGACCGTGTACAATACGGAACGCCCCGATTCGGTTGCGGCGAATCTTTTGGAGGGCCGGGTGGCGATTATGGTGGATGGGACGCCGTTTGTTCTGATCGTGCCGGTCGTATTCGCCCAATTTTTTCAATCTCCCGAAGATTACTATCACCGGTCGGATTACGGGATTATTCGCATGCTCCGATACATTTCCCTGATGCTTGCGCTGCTCGCTCCCGCTTTATTTATTTCCATTACGACCTTTCATCAAGAGATGCTGCCGACAACGCTGATGACCAGCATCGCGGCACAACGGGAAAGAGTGCCTTTTCCGGCAGCCATCGAAGCGTTCCTGATGGAGTTTACTTTCGAGCTTCTTCGTGAGGCAGGCATCCGGATGCCCCGAGCGATAGGCCCCGCCATTTCCATCGTAGGGGCGCTTGTGCTGGGGGAAGCGTCGGTCAGGGCCGGCCTGGTATCCCCCGCCATGGTTATCGTCGTCTCGATTACGGCAATTGCCAGCTTTGCCTTTCCTTCGTTCGCGATGTCCATACCGATCCGGATTTTACGCTTCGTCCTGATGGGGTTGGCCGCTTCGTTCGGCCTTTTCGGCGTATTCATCGGACTAATTGCGCTTAATTTGCATTTGTGCAGTCTGCGTTCGTTCGGAGTTCCATATATGGCGCCTTTCGCCCCATACATTCCAAGCGACATGAAAGACGCCATATTCCGGTTCCCGTTGTCCGCGATGCGAAAACGGCCGTTCCTGATGCAGAGTCCGAACCCGGTTCGGCAAAATACGGTCCCGTCTGAGCCGGATACGCATCATCAGCGGGAGAGGCGGGAGAGGTAAACGATGAGGCGTAACGTGTCGGTGGTTTGCGTTTATGCTTGCTGCTCATCTTGACCACGGGCTGCTGGAGCCGTCGCGAGCTGAACGAGCTGGCCATCGTTACAGGCGTCGGCATCGATAAGATCGATAACCAATACTTGCTGTCGCTCCAAGTGCTCAATATGGGACAAGGGAACGAATCTCCGGGAGGAGGCGGGGGCGGGGCAAGTTTGCCGGTGACGACGCAGTATATGAAGGCGGACTCGGTCTATGAAGGCATTCGCCGGTTGACGACCGAGCTTCCCCGCAAGCTGTATTTTTCTCATATCCGGGTCCTTGTGTTTGGCGAAACGCTTGCGCAGGAAGGGCTTCGGGACATCCTTGATCTGTTTGTGCGCGACCATGAAATTCGGCCGGATTTTTTTCTTATCGTCACCAAAGGCGTCGAAGCCAGAGAAGTGATGAGCCAAGTGGTGCCGATCGAGCAGTCGCCTGCCAACGCCTTGCTGAAGAGCTTGGAAATCTCCGAAAAAAACTGGTCTCCCACCGTTGCTATTACGTTGGACGAGTTTATTACGGATCTGATGAAAGCAGGCAAGGAAGGGGTGATTACCGGCTTGCAATTGAACGGGGACCCTCGCCAAGGCCAGACGGATGCGAATTTAAAAAGCGTCAACCCTCCAAGCTATTTCCGGTTTTCCAGCATTGGGGTGTTCAAAAACGACAAGCTGGTCGGCTGGCTGAATGAGGATGAAAGCCGGGGCTTCAGTTATATTACCAACCGTGTCGACGCTTCGGTGACGGATGTTCCATGCAATTCGAAGGGAAAGGCGACGGTCGAAATTCTTCGAAGCCAAACGAGCTTAAAGGGAAGCGCGCCCCGCGGGGAACCGGCGATTACCATCGAAGTCTATGCCGAGGGCAATATCGGCGAAGTCTCATGCAAAGAAGATTTATCCAATCCGGAGACGATCTATGCGTTCGAACGCAGGGCGGAGCGGAAAATTGAAGGCTTTATCCAGCAGGCGGTTCGCAAAGCCAGGCAGAGCAGCCGTTCCGACATCTTTGGATTCGGCGAGGCGATTCGCCGGTACGATCCCCGGAACTGGAATCGGTTAAAAGACGATTGGGACCGGTATTTCATGAGCGCCAAAGTCGAGACCCGGATCGACGTCAAGCTGCGCAGAACGGGCAAGGTGGGACAATCGTTTATCGACAAAATGAAATAAGGGAGGAGCGTTCGTCATGTGGAAGGTGCTGCTCGTCTTATTGGCCGCTGCCGCGATTGTTGCGATCGAATGGCGTTCCTTGATGGAAAGGAAGCTGAAAAGAGAGCTGTGGACATTTTTCCTGCTGTGTCTCGTCGGAACAAGTCTGGGGGTAGCGGAAGTGCTGCGGATGAGCATCCCCAATCCGCTGGACTGGATCTCCGCGCTGTATAAGCCGCTGAGCAATCTCATCTATGGAAATTCGGCTTAAGCTCAAATCGTCTGTCGAGGAAATGGCAGGTGGAACCCGTATGTTCGAGAACGATAAGATCGACACCCATCAATTTATGCTGCTTGTGATTTTATTTGTCGTCGGGGATGCGCTGTTGTACGTGCCTTCGTGGCTGGCTTCCTCCGCCAAACAGGATGCCTGGCTGGCCGCCGGGATCGGATGCGTTGAGGGCTTGGCGATTGCTTGGCTGTACGCGACGCTGGCTAAACGTCACTTTCCGGGGACGCTGATCGATCTATGCCGCTCATTCTTCGGCCGGTGGGCAGGAACGGTCGCGGCCTGCTTTTTCGTCAGTTTTATTGTGGTCGATATTTCCCTCATGCTGTTTGAAATCGGAGACTTCATCACGACACAGATGATGCCGGAGACTCCGATCGAGGTTGTCATTCTGCTATTCACCGGCGTTATCGTGCTTGGTGTGCGGCAGGGGGCGGTTGCGCTGGTTCGCTCGTCCGAATTGGCGTTTCCTTTGTTTGTGCTGCTTTACCTGATGCTGGTCTTGTTTATTTCTCCGCAGATCAAGCTGGAGCATGCCCAGCCGGTGTTAAGCGAGGGCTTGAAACCGATTATGGAAGGGAATTTTAGATTTTTCGGGTATCTGGAGGAAAGCGTCATCCTGCTCATGCTGTTTCCTTTGATCCGCAACCCGGACAAGGGGGCGAAAGCTTATGCGACGGGCTTGGCTGTCGGCACGATGATGCTTACCGTCTTTTCCACGGTTTCCATACTGGTGATAGGCAGCGATATGACCGCTTTATTGTCCTATCCGAGCTATGTGCTGGCGCAGAAGGTTGCTGTCGGCAAGTTTTTGGAACGGATCGAAGCCATCATGGCGTTTATGTGGTTTATCACCGTATTTGTCAAAATATCCGTCTGCTACTATGCCGCTTCCTATGGGATAGCGCAGATCGTGAAGCTGCCCCAATATCGTCCGGTCACGCTGCCGCTCGCCATGATTTCCGTTGTGCTGGCTCTGGTGTTCGTTCCGAACCGGCCGTATTTTGATCATTTTATAACGAAGTTCTGGACCCCTTACATGCTCACCTTCGGATTGTTTCTCCCTTTGCTAATGCTCGGAGCGGCTTGGCTGCGCAGGTCGCCCGGGAAGAGATGAGGTGAAGGAATGGACGGTCAACGGCAAATATCAGTATATCAATTTACGGTCCTGACGATCTTGTTCTCGTTAGGTTCCACGCTGCTCGTCATTTCATCGGGACTGGCCGATGAGTTGAAGCAGGATGCTTGGCTGGGAGCCGCTTTAGGCACTCTGGGAGGGTTGGCGCTCGTCGTGCTGTATAACGCCTTGGCGGGACGGTTCCCGGGCATGACCTTGCCGGAGATGAGCACGCATCTGCTTGGAAGAACGGCAGGCCGCGTCTTTGAGCTTGGCTACCTCTTCTTCAACTTTTACTCCGCGGCTGCTTTAATCTGGTATGTCGGCAACTTCTTGACGACCAATCTGTTCACGGAAACCCCCCGGCCGGTCCTGATGATTCTTTATGCTGTCATTATGCTATACGGGACGCATCTGGGGCTTGGGACTTTGGCCCGGTCTGCGGAAACGTCTTTTCTGATCTTTATGTTCGCGCTTGTCGTCGTCATGTTATCGCTGCTGCCGGAAGCCCGGACCGGGAACCTTTTGCCGATTCTGGAATCGGGACCCGGGCCGCTCGCACATGCTTCATTTACGTTCGTCAGCTTCGCCTACTTCCCGTGGATTTCCCTGCTGATGATCTATCCGAAGCATGTGACCCGTCCCGAAGCGTGTGGTAAAGCGCTGTATACCGCCATTCTAAGTTCGGGCGCGATTTTGACGGCGGTAACCGCGTTGACGGTTATGGTGCTCGGACCCGACCGGACGGCCATCGAGACGTATCCCACCTACGACCTGTCGATGAAAATCAACATCGGTCATTTCTTCGAACGCATCGAAGCGCTGCTTGTCTTGTTATGGCTGCTGGCCATATTTTATCAAGCGGTAGTCAGCTACTACGCTGCCGTAACGGGCTTGGCGCACATGGTTCGGGTAGACGAATACCGCTCGCTCAATTGGCCGTTGGGCTTGTGCCTTGTGCCTTTTGCGCTGCTTATTTATCCGAATGTGGGCTACGAACGCGCATGGGATTTTAAGGTGTGGCCGTTATTTGCGCTGACGTATGCCTTGTGGCCGGCGGTTTTGCTGCCGGTTGCGGCGGTTCGAGGCCGAAGGACGAGTCGTCATACCAAAAATGGCGGTTAAGCCGGGAAGCCATGCGCTGCAGCGGCAAGCGATTGCATATTATTCCTTGAATTGGATATCTTAATCATTCAGGATCGCCCAACTTGGAGGCTTCGCGGATGAAAAAGTATGCGTTTAACGAAATTACGACTTGGCAATATGTATTTCTCATTTTCTCCTCGGAAATTGGCATCGGCGCCCTCCCGTTTCCTTCGAATGTGGCCCGGTATGCGGGGACGGACAGCTGGATATCGGTCATCTTCGGCTGGGTTCTGATTACGGCCGCCAGCTTGGCCATCATCCAAGCCATGAAGCGCTGCCCGGACGGGACGCTGCTTGATCTGCTGACGAATTATTGGGGCAAATGGGCGGGGGGGGCCGGCGCGATCGTCGTCGCTCTCTATTTTGCTTTTTTCACATATGTCGTTTTCTCCCGGACGGTGATCTACGTCAAAGCATGGCTGCTGCCGCAAACGCCGGAGCTCATGCTCGTCGCTCTGCTGATGATTCCATTCTGGCTCATTGCCCGCAGCGGAGTACGGGTCCATGGCAGATTTGCAGAGTTCGTTGTTTTGATCTGCAGTTGGATGCCTCTGATTTTTATCGACGTGCTTAGTGATGCCGAATGGCTTCATCTGCTTCCCATGCTTAAGGAAGGGTGGGGAGCGGTGCTGAAAGGTACGCCGGAGATGGTGTTCACTTTTTTAGGCTTTGAAATGACCTTTGTGCTGTATCCGTTTCTGCAAAAGAAAGACCGGGCGGCTCTTGGGGTGATTGCCGGCAATACGCTGGCCTTGCTTGTTTACTTGCTGCTGGACCTTACTTCGTTGGTGTTTTACAGCCCGGACGAGATCTCGCAATACAACGAACCGGTGATCAGCTTGCTGAAGGTAGTCGAATTTCCCTTCATCGAACGCTTTGAAATCGTGTTCCTCGCCTTTTATCTTTTGCTTATCTCTTTGACGTGGATACCTTTTACGTACTGCAGCGTATACGCCACAAGCTGGATGCTGGGCAAGCCGGACCATCGGCCGCATCTGATCGTGCTTTTGCTGCTGCTCGTTGTGTCTTACATCTTTTATCAGCCGACGTTCCGCGACAACGACAAAATGATCGGTTGGATGGGCAAACTCGGAGCAGGCTTTGCCGTCGTCTTTCCGTTTTTGCTATGGATACTGGTTGCGGCGGCCGGTCGGCGCCGAAGGACGTCAGCTCATTGACAATGATAATCTTTATCAATATTATAAAATGGTAAGTTTATCTAGGGGAGTGATTTCGTGTTTATCGAAATGAAAACGATTATCGTCAAAGAAGGAACCTCAGATCTGGTCGTTCAGCGCTTCAGCGGAGAGGGCGCTATTGAAAAATCCGAAGGCTTTATCGATTTAAGCGTCCTTGTCAAGAAGGCTAGAAAAGGCGACGAAGAGGTCATTGTGATGATTCGTTGGGAGTCCGAGGAAGCGTGGAAGAAATGGGAAACCAGCGAGGTTCATCTCGAAGGTCACAGACAAGCAAGAGGCAAGCCGAAGCCGGAGCATATCCTCAGCTCAAGCCACGGAAACTATGAAGTGAAAACGGTCAAAGGGCCGTATCGGCAGCAAGCGCAAGCGTGACGGGCCCGCTCCCGTGCGTTCTATCGATTCGGAAACGAAGCCCTCGGCTTAAGCTCCCACGGGGCGCCGGGGGCTTTTTTTGCTGCCCATCTGCTGGAAATCCCTCTGGACAATCGGGGCGGGCTCCATTACAGTAGAGAGGAATGACTTGACAAAAGGAGTACGGCAAATGAAAAGCAAGCTCAACAAAGTATTACTGCCTGCCATGGCGCTAAGTCTGATGATCATGGCTCCCGCTATTGCGGAAGGACCGTCCCGAACGGCGGGACAGCAGCAGCCGCTGCTTGAAGAGATCGCCTTCCAAATTCCGACGAACAATTATTGCAGCGCGGAACACTCTCTGGATTTTTCGTTCCAATTATCCAATGCCGGCAACACGCCCGCGGATATTACGGTGTCCTTTTATCAACAGGACGGCGGCAAGTTTACGACGGAAGGCACGTCCTACCAGGAGATCGGCTCCACGATCATCCCCGGCAAGCCTTTTACGCTGAAAGGCTATGCCACAGGGCTGTACCATATTAACTTTGGCAACCATCTCAATTGCAAAGATCGCGTGTACCTGGGAAAAATCTCCGTCAACTCGGGCAAAGCCTCGCTGCTTGCGAGAGGCTGGGTGAATACGAAGGGAGCGGTCCAAAACATCGAGGTGAACGGCAATCAGACGTTCGAGCTGGCCGCTGTGCCAACGGCAGCTGAAGTGGCAGCGGCCAAAGCGGAGAAGTAAGTCCATAGAGGAGCGTCGGTTGTTCTGCAGCCGGCCTCCTTTTTTTGTAGGATGCAGGATAGACCAACGGAAGCTTGCAGGAGGGATCGTTATGCGTGTCCATTGGGACGACGAAAGTATCGCGAGGGAAGCGTTAAAGCAATTCCCGGTTCATGGGGAGCGGCTTGTTTACTTGGGAAAGAGCGATAATGTAACCTTTCAGGTGAAGACGAAGCAGGAAAACTTGAACTATCTGATGAAGCTGCATTATGCTACAAAGGGAAACCATTCCAAAAAGACGGTCGAGTCGGAATTGCTTTGGCTCGAAGCGTTAGCTGCGGATACGACCTTGACGGTGCCTTCTCCGGTCAGAAGCCGGGACAACGGGCTGACCACAGAGGTAACCGTCGACAAATCCGGGGAAAGCATCCTCGTCACGTTGTATCAGTGGGTGAATGGCGAGCTTCTGGACAGGGAGCCGACACCCGGAGAAGCTCGAAGCCTGGCGCAGCTCATGGCCGCGCTTCATCGGCATGCGATGGAGTGGAGCGCTCCTGCAGGGTTCACCCGCCCGGCGTACGATATGGACAACGTATTGTCGCTGCCCGGTCCGTTAAAGCGGCTGCTGGAGCTGAACGTCATTTCGGATGAAGCGTATGCTTGCCTCGAACGGGCCGCGCATAAAATCGCCGCCGGGCTGCGGCGGCAAACGGTGGCTAAGTCTGCTTGGGGACTGATTCACTCGGACCTGCACGAAAGCAATTACGTTTTCGATCAGGGCAGTCCGAGGCCGATCGACTTTTCTTCGTGCGGCTACGGCTTTTACCTGTTTGACGTGGCCGAGACGTTTTTGCATCTTTCGCCGGAGAACCGGCGCGAATTTTTGTCCGCCTACCGGGAGGAACGTCAGCTGCGGGAGATCGATGCGAACAGCCTGGACCTGTTTTTCGTCTGGGCGATTCTGCGAAATTTCGCTTTTCTCGCCAACAACCCTGCGGAGCATGCGTCATTATCCGAGCTTATCCCCAAAGTGGCGAAAAGCTACTTTGAAAACTTTCTGAAAGGCGAACCGGTTCTGGAAATCCGGAGCAATTAAGTAATAAGGGGGATATTATGCTACTTTTTGAAGCGATCAAAAACCGGTCGATGGAGGCGCTCGAAGCCGCAGCGTTAGCAGACGATGTGAACGGACAGGACAAGTCCGGCCGCACTCCGCTGCACTACGTCATTACGCAAAAAGCGCCGATGGAGATGTTTACGTTTTTGCTCACCAAGGGAGCCGACCCGCAGCTGGAAGACAAGCTCGGCTTAACGGTGCTGGAAAAAGCGATCAAATTCGGCAATAAGCAGGCGGTGGAGCTGCTGCTCGCGCATGGCATCGAACTGGACCATCCGGAGGGCATTGCGCATACACCTTGGTTTAAGGCGAGACATCATCCGGAAATTGCCGATCTTTTGCTGGGTACGAAAGGGGCCGTCCGGTTAACGCTGACGGAGGCGGAACGCGAAATTGTCGATACTCTGCTCTATACTGAGACAGAGGAGCGTATGGCCCGGCTGCATCTGTTGAATACGCCGGAGCTTCTGCACGCTTACGTGCTGGATTATAACTGGGATGACGACTTGGAGCCGATCGAGGCGATTCTACGGCACCCGGAGTGCCAAGAAGCGACGGCTTACGAAGTATGCGACCTCGCAGACGGGGACTACTGGCTGGAACACGAGGGAGAGGACGATGACGAGCGGCAGTACATCGCGTTGATCCGTACTATGCTGAAGCGATTTCCGCAAATTGAAAATTACCTAGAGGAGAAAGCAGAAGCATGAGAGAGAGAGTCAAAGGATGGATCGGGCGCTGGGACTCGCTGCTGAAGCGCCTTGAAGCGCAGGGCGCCACGGTGTGCGAACGGGGTGTGGAGCCGGAAGCGGACGAGGAACACGTGCGGGAAACGGAGACGCGCCTCGGAATCGGGCTGCCGTCGGCCGTGCGCCGGATCATTACCGAAGGAGCCGGAAAAGTTGCGATTTACTGGTATTTCGACAAGGAGACGTGGTCCCCTTTTGCATCGTCCGGAGAGCTGGGGTGGAGTCTCGATGCGTTCGGATGGCCGTATTTCGGCGATGACGAGCTGGAGGAGGAGAAACGTTATCTTGTTTTGCATGTCGCCGATAACGGGGACTATGTGCTGCTCGATCTTGAAGGCGATCCGGACGATCCGCCGGTCGTCAGCTGGGGACATGAGACGGTCGAGTTTCAGCGGCTCGCTCCCTCATTCACTGAATTTGTGGAGCGGGTAACGGAACTGGCTTTCATCGGCGCCGAGGAGTGGGAGTACGAGCCGTTCTGCGGTCCGGACGGTCTGGATGTCGAGGGGCCGGAAGCGAAGGCATGGAAAGCTTGGCTTGATCGCTATTTGACGCTTACGCTGGAAGAGGCGGCGAAGGAGCTGCCGCTTCTTCTCGACTATATTACGTTCCACGAAGCGAAGAATGAGGGAGTGCGCGAAGCACTTGCACGCTACGAGCCCGCCGACGTGCTGGACGCATGGCTGTCCAGACTTGAGCGGGAGACGCACCCGGTTAACCGGGATCGTGTGCTTGGCTATATAGGGGAAACCGTCGGCGAAGCGGCGGCGGATTGGGTGCGTTCGCTGTGGTCGGATCAGCCTCCGGTTGAAGTGTCGAACCACAGCAGAGCGTATTTGTCTGCATCCTGCCTGCCGGAGCGCGAAGGGCTGGAGCGGGTATTGGCCCAGTGGGCGCATCATAGCAAAATCGACGGCTACAGCGCCAACCGCTTGCTGTGGTATTTCCACAGCCGGGACGTCATTCGATGGATGGAGCCCCGCGTTTCGTTTCCATTCGGAGGCTGGGACTCGCTGTTCGCGGCATCCGCGCCGCATTGGGAGGACGTCTGCCGCTGGCTGGACGGGCCTGAGGCCATGCGGCAGACGGTGCTGTCCGCACTCGGGGAGCTGTTCGCGAAAGGGAAAGTACCGGAGGACGAACCGGATCGCGGTGAAATTCTCCGATTGCTGGATAAGGCCGAGCAGGAAGCCGTGCTGAAGAAGGAAAAGGAAGCGGCTCGGCAGGTAATGGCGCATTTGGCCGATTGGCGGTAACAGGGCATGACGAAAGAATTGATCCATTGGTTGCGCCGCGCGATTAGCGCCGTTGACATTTGGTCGAAACTGGTGTACAACTGTAGTAATTGAATCGCCTGTTAAATTCATTGACGAGAACGAGTACGCTAATCCCTTGTTCCCCAGAGAGTTGGCCTTGTGCTGAAAGCCAACGTTCAAGAATTAGCCGAACATCCTCTCCGAGAAGGAATGCTGAAGCTTCAGTAAGCAGCCCCGGGGTCCCGCCGTTATAAGGGACGCGTATGATGGTACGTCGTAGAGGTGCCGCGGGATCATGTTTCATGATGATCGCTGCGGAACAAGGGTGGTAGCGCGAGAACGAATCTCGTCCCTTACGGGGCGGGATTTTTTGTTTTTCAAGAAGAAAGGATGAGACCTGTGAGAAAAGTCGACGTGAAAGAAAAAGCGAGAGTCCGCGAGCTTCGCGTGCTGGAGCAGTGGAAGCGGGACGAAACGCACCGCAAATCGATCGAAAACCGGACCGGACGGCCGAATTTCGTATTCTACGAAGGGCCGCCGACAGCCAACGGCTCGCCGCATATCGGGCATGTACTCGGGCGCGTCGTGAAAGATTTCATCTGCCGCTACAAAACGATGTCCGGCTATCGCGTTGTCCGCAAAGCCGGCTGGGACACGCACGGTCTCCCGGTCGAGCTGGGCGTCGAGAAGCAGCTTGGCATCTCGGGCAAGCAGGAGATCGAGAAATACGGCGTGGCCGAATTTGTGGAACAATGCAAAAACAGCGTGTTCGAATACGAGAAGCAGTGGCGGGAGCTGACCGAGGCGATTGCGTATTGGACGGATATGGACCATCCGTATGTGACGCTGACCAACGACTATATCGAGAGCGTCTGGCACCTTTTGTCCGTAATCCACGGTAAAGGGCTGCTGTATAAAGGCCACCGGGTCAGCCCGTACTGTCCGGATTGTCAAACGACGCTCAGCTCCCACGAAGTGGCGCAAGGCTATGAAGATGTCAAGGACTTGAGCGCAACCGTAAAATTCAAAAGCAAGCGCGGGAACGAAATCTTCCTCGCCTGGACGACTACCCCGTGGACGCTGCCGTCCAACGTGGCGCTTGTCGTGAATAAAGATATCGACTATGCGAAGGTAAAGTATAACGGCGAAGTATATATCGTCGCGGAGAAGCTCGCCGAGAACGTGTTTAAGGCGGACTATGAAATCGTGTCGGTGCATAAAGGATCGGAGTTCGTCGGCACCCCTTACGAGCCGCCTTTCGGCTATATTCGTCCGGACAAAGGGCATATCGTCGTCGACGCGGACTACGTGAGCGATACGAGCGGGACCGGTATCGTCCATACGGCTCCCGCGCACGGAGACGACGACTACCGTACGACCCGCAAGCACGGGTTGGATTACGTCAACCTTGTGAATCTTGCCGGACGCTACACCGAGCAGGTGACGGAATTTGCCGGACGCTTCGTCAAAGATTGCGACGTCGATATCGTGAAAAGCTTGTCCGAGCGCGGCCTGCTGTCTTCCAAAGAGCGCTACGAGCACAGCTACCCGTTCTGCTGGCGCTGCAAATCGCCGCTGCTGTATTATGCGATGGAAAGCTGGTTCATCCGGACGACGGCGGTCAAGGACCAATTGATCGAGAACAACCGCAACATCAACTGGTATCCTTCCCACCTCCGCGAAGGGCGCTTCGGCAAGTTTCTCGAAGAGCTCGTCGATTGGAACATCAGCCGCAACCGCTATTGGGGGACGCCGCTGAACGTCTGGGTGTGCGGGGATTGTGGAGAAGAGTATGCGCCGGGAAGCCGGAAAGCGCTGCGGGAGCGGGCGATTCAGCCGCTTGACGAGAGCTTGGAGCTGCACAAGCCGTACGTTGACGAAGTGAAGCTGCGCTGCGCCTGCGGCGGCACGATGGAAAGAACGCCGGAAGTGATTGACGTCTGGTTCGACAGCGGCTCGATGCCGTTCGCGCAGCACCATTACCCGTTCGGCGACGAGCAGTTGTTCCGCGAGCAGTACCCGGCGGATATGATCTGCGAAGGGATCGATCAGACGCGGGGCTGGTTCTTCAGCCTGCTGGCCGTCTCGACGCTATACAACGGGCAGTCGCCTTACAAAGCCGTCATTTCGACCGGACACGTGCTGGACGAGAACGGGCAGAAGATGTCCAAGAGCAAGGGCAACGGCATCGATCCTTGGGAAATCATCGAGGAGTTCGGCACCGACGCGTTCCGTTGGGCGCTGCTGGCCGACAGCGCGCCGTGGAACAGCAAGCGGTTCTCCAAGCAAATCGTCGCCGAAGCGAAATCGAAGGTGATCGACACGCTCCATAACGCGCATGCGTTTTATGCGCTGTATGCGGCGATCGACGGCTATAAGCCGGAGGAGCACCCGACGCGGACTTCCGCGAACGAGCTGGACCGCTGGATTTTATCGCGGCTAAACAGCACCTTGCGTCAGGTCGTGAAGGGGCTGGACGACAACGACTTCCTGAATCCGGCGAAGCAGATCGAGGCGTTTGTCGATGAGCTGAGCAACTGGTATATCCGCCGCTCCCGCGACCGTTTCTGGGCCAGCGGCATGACCGAGGATAAAGTGTCCGCGTACCAGACGCTCCGCGAAGCGCTCTTGACGGTTGCCGCCATGATCGCGCCCTATGCGCCGCTCATCGCCGAAGATATCTACGGCAATCTTGGCGGCGAGGGAAGCGTTCATCTCGCGGATTACCCGAAGGCGAACGATTCCGCAGTGGACCCTACGCTCGAGCGGGATATGGAAACCGCGCGGCAAATCGTCGAGCTGGCGCGCAGCGTCCGGAACGAAACCGGGATCAAAACCCGCCAGCCGCTGGCGGAGCTGATCGTTTCGCTGGACCGGGACTTCGAGCTGAGCCGGTACGCGGATATTGTCAAAGAGGAGATCAACGTCAAAGACATCCGCATCGAGCAAAGCGACAGCGGGTTCGTGGACTTCAGCTTGAAGCTGAACCTGAAAGTGGCAGGCAAAAAATACGGCAAATTCGTCGGTCCGGTGCAGGGCCATCTGAAGCAGCTGTCCGCCGCGGAAGCGAAGCAGGCCGTCACCGCGGGCTTCCTGGATGTGGCGGTCGACGGAGAAACGCTTCATCTTACGCTCGACGAGCTGCTCGTGGACAAACAAGCCAAAACCGGCTTTGCTTCCGCGTCCGGCTACGGAATCACCGTTGCTTTAAATACGGCGATCACCGAGGAGCTGGAGCAGGAAGGACTTGTCCGGGAGGTCGTCCGCGCCGTGCAGGATTACCGCAAAAAGCTGGAGCTGCCGATCGAAAAGCGCGTCGCGCTCGTGCTCGACGTCGATCCGCAGTTGAAGGTAGCGCTGGAGCGGTTCGATCATGTGCTGCGGGACAATGTGCTGCTGTCCGGCGTCCGGTATGCCAAGGAAACAGGGATGGAGTCCGTTTCGTTAGGGGAGCGGACGATCGGTTTGCGTATTGAATAATCCCGCTGCTTTGAGCAGAGGGGACATATACGGCACAAAAACATCAAGATGCGAGAAGTCTTGACGCTTTGTGCCGTTTCTTTTTTAGTGAGCTCCGCAAATTATTGATGGCGGGAGAGTTTTAAATATGACGTATGATGACAGGTTTGCTTGTTTACAATGAGGGAGTATTCAACGACCAAGGAGGAATCATCGATGAAGTCTTTGCATGGAAAGGTGGCTTTGGTTGCCGGCGCCACGCGCGGCGCGGGTCGAGGCATCGCAATTGAATTGGGAGCGTCCGGAGCCACGGTTTATGTCACTGGCCGGACGACCCGGGCGAAACGCTCCGAGTATAACCGGCCCGAGACGATCGAAGAGACGGCCGAGCTTGTCAATCGCGCGGGCGGCAAAGGGATCGCGGTTCAAGTGGACCATCTCGAACCGGACCAGGTACGGGATCTGGTCTCGCGCATAGAACAAGAGCAGGGGCGGCTGGACATCCTGGTCAACGACATTTGGGGCTCCGAGTACTTGATGCAATGGAACGTGCCCGTTTGGGAGCATTCCCTCGAAGGAGGGCTTCGCATGGTGCGGCTGGCGGTCGATACGCATATCATTACGAGCCATTTCGCGCTTCCCTTATTAATCCGCAGCGGCAACGGACTGGTCGTTGAGATCACCGACGGTACGGAGGAATACAACCGTCAAAATTACCGGCTGTCGCTGTTTTACGACTTGGCCAAAACATCCGCCATTCGCATGGCCCGGTCATTGGCCCATGAACTTGCGCCACATCAATGTACGGCGGTGGCAGTGACTCCCGGTTGGATGCGCTCTGAAATCATGCTGGAGCATTTCGGGGTGAACGAAGAGAACTGGCGCGACGCCGCTTCGAAAGAGCCTCATTTCATGATCTCGGAAACGCCGCGATTTGTAGGCCGGGCCATTGCCGCGCTGGCTGCCGACCCGAAGGTTTCCCGGTGGAACGGCCAGTCCTTGTCGAGCGGCCAGCTTGCGCGAGTGTACGGGTTCCATGATCTTGACGGGTCCCGGCCGGATTGCTGGCGGTATATCGTCGAGGTGCAGGATGCAGGCAAACCGGCGGATGTCACCGGGTACCGTTAATCGGTTAGAGTGAACAGCATCATACGGAAAAAAAGGATATTTGAGGATGCTCCTCGAATACAAGTGGTGATTTATATTGATATATCAAGGGTTTTCATTCCTGAAATTTTGATTTGCACACAATTTGCCCACATTGTGTTGATATTAAATGCCTCTCATTAGTTCCGAGAACTTTTGGGAGGCTTCTTTTCTTTTTGGTTTGGTTATGTGAAGGTATATAGCTCGTGTTATTTTTTCGTCCTGGTGACCAAGCCTGTTCTGTATGACTTCCAGGCTTACGCCAGCTTCCGCAAGCAAAGACGTGTGCGTATGCCGCAAGGAGTGCGGGGTAAGATGCAGTTCAATCTTAGCGTGCTTGAGCAGGGAACGCATCCGTTTTTGAACATACGCTGTCGAGACAGGATTCCCTTGTCTATCCACAAAAACGAAATCGTTTTTTCGGTCTTCCAAACTTACCACTTTCTGGCCCTTTTTATGCTGCTCTAGTGCAGCGAGTACGATTTCATCCACGTCAAGGGCACGTATGGAGCTTTTCGTTTTAGGGGTGTGTAAGGCATGTTCGCCCGACTTATTACTTTTGTTGTAAAGGGTTTTCGTAATGCTGATTGTTTGTTCAGAAAAGTCAATATCCTTCCACTTTAAAGCGCATAATTCACCAACACGCACCCCAGTATAGGCAAGCGTAACGAACATCGGATAGTCAATTGCTCGGTTAGAAAGTCTAGCTGTTTCCAAGAATTGTTTCAGTTCTTCTTTTTCCAGATATCGCGGGACTTTGATTTGTCCCTCCAGATCTTCAACCGTGAGTTTTTTAGTTGGGATCTCAGCGTACTCGGTGATGTCTTTCGCGATGATCTCCAGTTCAACAGCCTTTTTAAAGATTAGACTTCCAGCTTCATGGATACTGGCTATCGTTTTCCGGGCATACTTTTCCTGAAGGCTATTCAAAAACTCCTGATACATCAGCCGTGTGATATCCTTCATCTTGATTTGCGCGAAGTGGTCTTCTAATATCTTGAGTTTTTCCTTTCGTATATCAATCGTACTCTGCTTGACTTTGCCCGACTTTGAGTATAAATCCAGCCATTGGGAAGCGAAGTCTTGGAACGTTATATCTTTTTCCTCGATGTATGTGCCGTTTTGAAGCTCCACGAGTATGCGTTTGGCTTCTGCCTCCGCTTCTTCCTTCGTATCAAATCCGCGTGTTTCTTTCTGTTTCCGTTTTCCTGTCTTTGGGTCGACGATGTGGTAGCGGTATGTCCACTTTGACCCGCAAGTACAACGTTTCTTTTTACATTTGCAGCCGCGACGTCGGAATGAACCGATCATGACCACACTCTCCTTTCGAACATATGTTTGGTTTTTTGTGTATAGTAAACAGCCTTGCGGCTGGAAAGCGCAAAGTTAAGTATCGATAAACATTTCAGCAACGCCTAAAGGTTCAAAGTATATGATGTACCGCCCGTCGATAATAGTACATAGTCCATATCGATCACGGAAACGGTCAATGGCCGCCTGTAAAAATTCTTCAGTCACACCTAAGTAATCAGCGATTTCGTAGCGCCCTTTAACATGGGCCTTATGTGCATCTACAATACGACTTAATGGAATGAGTTTATAGTACGCCCACTGCCGTGCTCGCAGCTCTTGCTTACGATTTCTGATATCGGTCAAATCCAGAATGTTGCTGCTGGACGTATGGAAATGTCCAAGTTCTTCTGCAAGAACGCAGGCCTTTTCGACTTTAGTGGGCATACATTTGTTTATCCAAATTACCTTATCTGAGTATAATCCTTTATTTCCTGATGTCATGGGCATTTCATAGGTGTCTACTCCATGGTGCGCTGCCTCAATAAGCAGGCTTTCATACGTCATAGCGTCACTCCTGTTGTCTACGTTTTGAGCGAACAAATGCTTTGAAGCGTTCTAATTCCTCTAACTCTTCTTCTGTCCATTCTTCTCCGTCATGGTGAGCGGCTATGGTTTGGATTTCGTAATCACCCCCTGACGCCTTTTCTTCTAGCTGCTCGACAGTTATACCCAAAGCTTTACAAACTTTAATTACATTATCAATAGACGCTCGCCCCACGCCCCGACTCAACATTGATTGTAGAGTTGTGGGAGGTATCCCAATCTCTTCAGCAAATGCCCTCCTGCTGCCCCTTCTATCTATCATTTCTGACAAAATTTCAGCTTTCCGATCCAATTTTGACACCTCTCATTTTTTTACTCAATGTACGCTTTTCCGTATATAACCACATCTTACAATAAAATAATCGGCTTGTAAAGCGAGATATATACGCTTTTGCATTCAAAATTTAATTTTTGTATTGACGATGAACGTAATAGCGTTTATTATAAAAGGCATCACGAACGCAACTGCGTTCATGCTAAATTAAGGGAAGGGAGGGAGTGTTCAATGCGATACAGGAACTTACGGGCTGAGATGGCGCGAAATGGCGTGACCATCCAGCAACTGGCGAATTCACTTGGTGTTAGATTTGCAACCGTCAGCGATAAAATCAACGGGAAATCTCGTTTCTTCTGTGATGAAGCCTTTTATATAAGACGCAATTTTTTTCCAAATTGCTCGTTTGAGTATCTTTTTGACCCAGACGACCAACAAACAACCGCCTGACTGTGGTCGGGCGGTCGAAAGGAGAGTTGCCCCGATGCTCAATCTTGATCATCTACCTGATATCTTGACGGTAAAGCAAATTTCCGAACATATCGGCTGGCACCCGAACACGGTCTACCTCCGTTGCACTAGCGGGGAATTACCTAGTTTTAAGTCAGGTAACAGCCGACGTATTCGGAAAGAAGCGTATTTGGAGTGGATCAAAAAATTAGAAAACTCCATCGAAAGGGGGTGAGCAACGACAATGAGCGGAATATCCATCGAAAAGCTTCGTCCGCATCCGAGCAACAATCTATTCTTTGATGATCTTTCAGGTGACGATTGGGAATCTTTCTTAAATGATGTTCGGGAAAATGGCATCCGTGATCCCCTTCGAATCACTACCGATTTTCAGGTCATATGTGGGCATCAACGCCTGAGAGCGGCGAAAGAACTGGGACTAACAAACGTGCCGGTCATAATTGAAGACACCCAGAATGTAGAAGATGTGGAGCGCCTTCTGGTGGAAGATAACTTACATAGACGGCATTTAACACCAATCCAGAAGGCGAAACTGGCGGCAACGTTAAAAGAGCGCTGGGGGATCAGGCGCGGCGGAAACCAAAAGTCAAATGAACAAAATGTCCGTTCGATTAAGGATATTGCCGAGACGATCGGTGAATCCGAGAAAACAACCCAACGGCTCATAAAACTTAATGATCTAATTCCGGAATTGAAAAAGTTGGTTGAGTCCAAGAAGCTGGGCACGACATTTGCTGAAAAATTGGCCTCTCTTACGGCGGAAGAGCAAACACAGTTATATCATGCGTTCGGTGATGAAATTGGCAAGACTGCCAAGGAAGAGGCGGAGCAAGTCATTCGCGAGACGGTTGAGCATGAAAAAGCTCTGATCGAAAAAAAGTATCGCGATTCTATCCCGAGAGATGCAATTCCAGATATTCAGGCTGCCGCTGTTGAACGACACCAAGAAGAAACGGCGGCTTTTATAAAACAAAAGGAAAAAGAAACTGAGGCGCAGCTTAAGCAACGTGATGAATACTGGAAAAATAAATTACGCGACGACCTTGAGTCCGAGCGACTAAAGGCTGAGCAACTAAAATCGGGTTATCAGCGAGTAAAAGAAGAGCTGGAATCCCTAAAACTCCAGCAGCCGAACGATTTTGATGAACAAATGGCAGAGGCTCAAATGAAAAAACTTCGTTTCGAGGCCGACAGCAATACAATCCAAATCAGCATTCATACGAAGCAGTTCCTTCAAAAAGTCGGCATCACCTCGTACATGCTTGGTGCAATTGCAAGTGCAAGCGGCAGCGAAAAGAAGCGTCTTTCGGAAGGTCTGGATATGCTTCAATCGTTCATTGACCAACTGAGGCCAGCCATTAATGCCAGAAAGGTGGTAGATAAGAATGTCATTAGCTGAACAGCCTGATTTTTTATCCATCGTTGAAAAGCAGATGCAATTGACCGAATCCCAAGGAGCAGCTATTCGTGGGTTAGTTGAAGGGATCAGACAGATGAAGTCGGATGTCGAAGAAAGGGTCGAGGAAGTACAGATTATGGTCCAGGAAGTACGGGACAGCATCACTTTGACCGATGCAGAATGTTTTCAACTCCAACACGCCGTTCGTATGAAATCAAATGAACTGACCAAGGACCGTTTCAAGGAAACGGACGAAAAATTCAATGAAGTGGTCGGTCGATATCGCCGCATGATTTGGAGCAAACTTAAAGATCGTTTTAGTGTAGCCAGGTACTCTCATATTAGACGGCTGGACTTTTCTGACGCTTTGGATTTTGTCCAAAATTTTCATCCAGAGGATTATATCTAATGGACAGATTCATCGGAGAACCAAGGGATACTGAACTTGTTGATCTTTGCGCCTGTGGATGTGGCGAAGGGATATATCGTGGAGATTCTTATTATACGGATTTAAACGGGCTGATGTTTTTCGATAAAGAGTGCGCGCTCCAGCATTTCGGCGTTGAATGGAGGGAAACGGAATGAAAATGCATACCCTTTCTACTCATACAGCCTATGAAGCAGTTGGCAATGTCATTCAAGCTTTAGATCAGCCTTTGAAAGAGCAGATTCGACACTATGTATTTGGAAATAAGGAAGATGCTGAATTCATGCTGCGGCCGTTAGAAAGTCGACACGGTTGGATGGTGAATGCCCCATATATTTACATGGAGTTTGAATTTGAATATGCAAGATTTACGTTTATTCAACTTTGTAACGTGTTCGAACTTTTGCACGGCGTCTCTGTTCAATTCGAATTTGCTGATGAGCTTTCGAAACGAGTGAAAGAAATAGTCACGAAAGAAATCACAAAGATCGGGGATGGAAACAGTGAAGAAAAAAGAAATTATTCGTGAAGCTCTAAATTGGCTTCAATTTGAAGAAGTATCACAGCAACCGGCAGTGAAACGGTTTGCACGTAGGAAATATGATCAATGCTTGAACCAACTACAAGGGGAAGGAAAAAACCAGCCCCGCTAAGGCTGGCTTCCAAAGAAAGTTCGCTAGACTATTTGGGAAGGCATCGATCCGCTAAATCGGTGCTCTTGCCCCTATTATAACCAAAGGTGGAGGGTTTGTGAATGAAAATTAATTATGCGATTGAAGACTATAAACGATTGCAAGCAGCGGCACAGGAGTTTGGCCTCACAATACCCCTTGTAGCTCCATTTTCTCCATCTGATGTAGATCAGCTCATGCCTCTGCTGCGGATGCCACTTGATGAAGGATCAATTCAAAGGGCCAGAGGCACGGACATCGGCCGGAGCTATGATTCAACGGGATATTCCTATCAGGCCCATGTCGACCGCATGAATTATGTTTTCGGTCCAACTAACTGGACGTGGAAAGTTACGAATGAGGTAGTGGAAGAAGGTGCTACGTCTAACAATCGCACCAAGTACGTCTATAGCGGCGATATTGAGCTGCTGATAGGCTATCGGCGGCTCAATGACCAAACCAATCAATGGGATTGGATAACGGTCCATTCGGTGCCGCCCATCCCGACGGATCATGAATCCATTGAAAAGGGATCAGCACGCAAGGGGATGCTGTCTAAGGGGCTAAAGCGGTCCACGTCGATCCTTGGCGTCGGAGCTGACGCATATCTCGGTATTTTGGATGATGATTTTGTTTCCGGCGCGGAGCCGGGCGAGCATATGCAACCTCGCAAAAAACGTCAAGCAAGCAGGCTGAAGGACGATCTTGTAGACCAACTTGATTACGAGCAGTTGGTTTCCTTGGGAAAAATCAAGGGCTTCAAACTGGAAACAAAACTGCGGTCATACTATCAGGCGCAAACCGAGGGCAGGATTGCAAATGACCCAGCAAATTTGACCAAAGCCGAGGCGGGCGAGGTCGTGGATATGCTCCACAAGCTGCCGGATCATGTCGAGCCTATTAAGACGTTTACCAGGCCATCTACATTCGATGAGTTAATGGTGCTGGAAGAGTCGGATATCAGGTCATTGGCTGCCGAATATAACATTCAGCTTCCTGCAGATATCAATGAAAAGAATAAAGCTCCTCTGTGCAAAACAATAGCGCATCTTATGGGCATTCAATGATGATCTGAGGTGATTTTCCTGAAAAAGCATAAGGAAATTCTCAACTTTATTATTTGTTATCAGAAGGAAAAAGGTCTATCTCCTACCGTTCGCGAAATCTGCGATGCGGTGGCCTTAAGCTCTTCGGCTTCTGTCCACCGGCATTTAGATACACTTGAAACGCAAGGCTTCATAGAGCGAATTAGAGGATCGGCAAGGGCAATTTCGGTCATCAGTGAAACATCTCAATCCGAGGTCGAAGTACTGAAAAAGCACAAGGATGTGCCGAGCGTTATCCTTTGGCAGGGTAAACGCTATGTATATGATCCGAGGTGATGAGTATGTCTATAAAGTGGATAAAGATAACGACCGACATGTTCGACGATGACAAAATCGATTTTATCCAGAGCCTGCCTGAATCTGATGCAATTATTGTCATTTGGATTCGCCTGCTGACAATGGCGGGCAGAAGCAATGCAGGTGGGTACATCATGCTTACGGAGCAAATAGCTTATACGGATGAAATGTTAGCTAACAAGTTTAAGCGCCCGCTCAATACAGTAAGATTCGCGCTTGACACGTTTAGGAAGCTTGGAATGATTTCTTTCGATGGTGAGGCTATTTTAGTCACCAATTGGGAGAAACACCAAAATGTCGAATCGATGGAAAGGGTAAAAGAGTACGAAAGGCTTCGGAAGGCCAGACAAAGAGCGTCCAAAAAGCAACTCGCACTCCAAACTATTGAGTTGTCCGGGACATGTCCGGGACAACAAGGGGACGGTCCCGTAAATGTCCGGTCCCTAGATATTAAAGATATAGATAAAGATAAAGATAAAGATATAAAAGATTTAAAAGATTTAAAAGATTATGCGCCTAAAGCCGCCTCTACCAAACGGGAGTATGCCGATTTCGTTTCCTTAACCGAAGATGAGTACCGCAAACTCACTGATCGCTTAGGAAATGAACTTGAAGACTACTTTTTGAGGTTTGGAAGTTGGATCAGCGGCCAGACGCCAAGGTTCCAAAAAAGCCGGAGTGCATACCTCACTATCCTGAATTGGCACAGGGAAGATCAAAAGAAGCGAGGTGCGGGCCGTGAAGTCAATGGGGGAAGTCCTCAAAGCAATAATGCCGGAATCGACTTCGGCTTCTGAGGTTGGTCGCCATTTGTGCGCAGGCTGTGGAAACGAAGTGGTCTCGATGCAAGGACCGATCCTTGGCGAGCCACAGAAGGGTAAACTGATAACCTACAAAAATGGGTGCGTCTGCTGGGAAAACGAACAAGCCCGGGAAGCAAAACAGATGCAGCAGGAAAGCAGAATCAAGCGGATTGTGGAACGGTATAGCACAGTAAACCCGGATTTAGAGGCAGCAAGCTTGGAAAACTTCGAAGCAAGCACAGATACGCTCCAGCGGGCTTTAGAGCTATCAAAGGAGTATGTCCAAGGGTTTAGCCTTACTAACCCCATGAATCTCCTGTACGCAGGTATGTACGGTCTCGGCAAGTCTCATTTGACCTATGCCATATGCAAAGCATTGCGTACCCGAGGGTTTGCGGCTGTCTTTGTTTCGGTGCCTAAGATGCTTACCATCATCAAGAGCACATATAACCGAGATAGCGACGTAACAGAGGCTGAACTGCTTGATGTGTTATCAAAAGTTGACCTGCTCGCACTGGACGACATCGGGGCCGAGAAGGCCCGGAGAGATGAACAGGGCGAGACATGGGCGACTGAAAAGCTCTTTGAAATCATCGACGGACGGAGCGGACGGAGCACGATATACACCACTAACCTACGGGCGGATGAGCTGGCGGCAAAGGTTGGGCAGCGGAACTTTAGTCGCATGATGATGAATACAAAGCCGATCCGCATCGAAGGCGAAGACTATCGAATAAAAAACAAGAGGTTTTAACTATGTGCAAATTGTGCGACGAACGCGGGGTTGTATTGTCCAGCACCAAGAAATGGGTGTTAAGTTTCTTACCTTGTCCTTTATGCTCGGTTCCAGAGTTGCCAGAGGATCATCCTGATTATCATCCCGGCCAAAGCTTGGTGATTGGCTGGGGACAGGAAGGTGGGGGTTAAATGAGCGTTTATATCGCTTGCAACGATTTAGATTTCGATTGGCGAGAAAGTGAAGTGGCATCGTTTGAACAGGCTTGGAACGATGGGCTAAGCATCAAGGAAATTGCCAAGGCATTTAACCGCGACCCCGACGAGGTAGCCATATTAGCAATGGACCGCTGTAGATGTGGGGCAATTTCTGAACGCCCTGGAGGGGCTTGGGGAAGGAGGATGCGTGCTTGACACATGCCAACAGAGGGATGGACTTTGAAGCACTCATAGAGCGCAGCAATAGCGTCTATGAAGCCAAAGGGTTGGCAATCGTAAACAAGCGACCGACTCCGGTACGAGTAGTTAAAAACGTAAAAGGTAAGTTGTCGGGATTTTACGAAAAACCTTCTACTGTTGATTTTGACGGTACGTTGAGCGGTGGCCGATCAGTGGTTTTCGAAGCAAAGCAAGTAAAGAAAGCGCCAAGGTTTGACCTAGATAACATTTCCGATCATCAAGTCGAGTATCTTGCCAAGTGTCATTTATTGGGCGGCATCGCCTTTGTACTCATTAAATTAGTGCAAGTAAACACGATCTACCTGCTGCCTTATCCGACATTCAAAACTTTCTGGGATCGCCGGGAAGATGGGGTTCGAGGTTGCAAAAGCATTTCGATGGAAGCTTTGGACGTACACGCCGAGGTAGTGAAGTTTGGACTTGTTCCAGTCGATTGGTTGCCTGTCGTAAATAAAATTTGGTGCATTTAGGGGGCCAATAGCTTTAGGGGGTACGGAATGTGATATTTCCAAAGCCGGAGCGTAAACCAAAAGAAAGAAAATCGTACAATAGCCTTCAGCGAAAAAAGGAAAAGAAATCTCTTCCGGAATGGAAGCAAAATCTTTTCTCCCACCATCGCAGCCGTCCGTCAGCAGCAGATCGGAACGAGTTTCCACCGAAGGTTGTCAGGGAATTGATCGAAGAGTCCGGCGGCCTTTGTCAATGCGGCTGCGGACGACCAGGGGAAACCACCCACCACGTCATGCCCCGAGGTCGCAGCGGCCGGGGCGTGAAAACAAACGGCATGCGGCTTAGCGGAGAATGCCATGACAGAATCCAGATTGACGAATCAGAGCTGCAGCACTGGATCAGAGAATGGGAACAGAGATACGGACCGTATTTCTGGTATGACGAACAGGATTGGGCGGAGCATGCCAAGCGAATCGAGGCTGAACGGGAGGCAGCAGCGAAACAACAGGAACGCGATCAGATCGCGAAATGCCTCGTTGAGATCGTAACAAGCTGGCGCGGACAAGCCTTGACGAAGAAGCATGCTCGCATCATCGATCAGCTTGTGGCACATGAAAAACCCATGGTGCTGCTGCGGAAGCTTTTCGACATACCAACGCAGGATTTGCAGCCGTGCGAAGACAAAAATCAGACGGCCATTGAGGACTACATCGGCCTATCATAAAGCGGCCGAATCAAGAATATATCGGGGAGTTTCGGCTCCCCAAGGAGAGGATGATACCTAAATGGGGGTACCAAGGATACTACACTACCCCGGCAGCAAGTGGAGCATGGCGGAATGGATCATCTCTCATATGCCGCCGCATACGACGTATCTGGAGCCGTACTTCGGCAGCGGCGCTCCCCTGTTTAACAAGCCTCGATCAAAACTGGAGACAGTGAACGACCTGAACGGTAGCATCACCAATCTATTTCGAGTCATCCGCGATAGGCGCGACGAGCTTGCGGAGGCTGTCCGTTGGACTCCGTACGCTCGTGAGGAATACGAGGCATCCTACACGCCTCCTGCAGATATCAGTGACGTTGAACGTGCCCGGGTATTCTTGGTCCGCTGCTGGATGGCAAGATGGGTGAAAACTAACCGGAAAACAGGATGGCGGCATGTAGTGGATTGGGATAGTAGGCCCTTGTCTCCAGCCAAGGAATGGACGGACCTTCCCAGCAAGATTTTGGAAGCCGCAGAGCGGTTACAGGGTGTCCAAATCGAGCGCGAGCCGGCTTTGAAGGTCATTGAGCGATACCATAAACCCAACGTTTTGATCTATGCTGATCCGCCGTATCTGCTTGATACAAGGCGCGGAAAGATGTACGAGGACGAAATGACGGAAGTTGATCATGTGGAGCTGCTTCAGGCTCTGGAAGGCCATCCGGGACCAGTGCTGCTTTCGGGGTACGCCCATCCACTGTATGACGAGATGCTGCAGCATTGGAGACGAGAGACAAAGCGTGTGCAAGCCGAGGCTGGCGAGATTCGGACCGAAGTCCTATGGATCAACCCAGTCGCAGCCGAGAGCATAGGAAGGCAACTCACGCTTTTCTAAGGATATTTTGAGGAGAGGATGATACCGGATGGAGGACTGGCGCAGCAAAGCGACGGCATCGTTGGCAGCGATCCTACAAGCATATACAGATGACTCCCGGCCCGGCACTTGGGCGCTCAGTTATAGCGGTGGTAAGGATTCAAGCGTTACGGCTGCGATCACTTTCGAGGCGTTGCTTGCGCTCAAGCCGGCCCAGCGAAAACGCAAGATATACCTTACATCAGCCCAAACGCGACTGGATTTCACAACGGACCATGTTAAGCAGTTGGAGCTACAACGGCAGCGAAAGATCATACAGGCATTCAACCTCCCCATTGAGATCGTAGAGGTTGAGGCGGACAACGAGAATACATTCCTGTTTCTTGTGCTTGGACTTGGATATGTGCTGCCGGAGGCCCGGACGAACCGATGGTGTACGGAACGGTTGAAGATTGAACCTCAAAAACGTTTTATTGAGAGTGCCAAACCTCAACTAAGAATTCTAGGTGTACGATCAAGCGAGTCGACTACACGAGCGGAATCGATTAAATCTTTTCAGATCGATAAATATTTCGGAGACAATGGAACATTCATGCCAATAGTAGATTTCACACTTGAAGACGTTTGGAGCTATATCGCAATCAAACGGGCACCATGGGGTGACCTGCAGGACGTAGCTAACTTATACAAAGATGCTACCGGCGAGTGTGGACTACGGGGCCGGAAGGCGGGCAAAGGTGAGAAGGTAGACGATCCATGCGGCGCGCGGTTCGGTTGTATCATTTGCCCGGTAGTGACGATCGACAAGTCATCTCGGGAGCTGGCGAAAAAATACCCATGGTTTCAGCCGTATGTTCGCCTCCGAGACGTAATGATAGACATGTATAAGCAGGAAGAGAACCGGGCCGGATACATGAGGGATGGACAAAAGCTTTACTTTGGAGAAGGCAATTTCAACATTCGGGCACGCATGAGGCTATTCGATTTGTTTATGGAAGCTCAGGCCGAAAACGAATACCTTGCAACAAAGCACGGGGGCGAGCCGCAGCCATTATTCTTCTCAGAAGAATTGATAGAACGTATCCGTAAACAATGGGAGATGGATGCAGAGCAAGCACCGTGGCTAATTGATGCCGGAGAGATCGGGCAGTTCTTCGATCAACGTCCGGCAGGAATGCGAGGCAAATATGACAAGATTCCATATCATCAAATCACATGGAATCATCGGACCGGGTTGCCAACAGGTTGATATACTGGAGAAGGTCAATAAGCCTTCTCCCCACAAAAAGGGAGCGAAAAAAAAAATGAAATTTCAAAGAAACCCAATTGTTGTTGAGGCAGTTAAATTTTTTAAGGCTCAGGGCATAGAGGATGGATACGCGATTTATGAGACCGAGTACCCCGAAGAAGGCCATGCCTTTGAACTGGCAAATATATCACTATGACAAGGATTTCGAAGAAAGATGCTATTTTATGCTAGTCGATGAGAATTTCGATGCAATAGCTGCGGACTATGCTGATCCGCGAAATGGCGAACGCAAAACGGAAGCAGAAGCATGGGATGATTGCCCGGATTTCAGTCGTGATATATCCGCAGCATGGGAAGTTGAAGCGAAAATTCTCTCCATGGACGACGAGCTACGCGCGCGGTATGTAATTTTTCTGATGCATTTCGTTGGTGTATATGCCTACGAGCCCCCATCCCCAGAAGACATATTCGCCCTCATCCACGCATCCGCAGCCGACCGCTGCCGGGCTGCTCTCCTAGCCTTGAGAGGAGGAAGCTAAGTGGAAAAAGATCGTATCTACTGCAATATATGTGCTGTAGACATTGCGCACGATGATACTTTGTTTGAAGATACATGTGATTCATGCGCCGAAGAGCTAGGGTTCATTGACGAGGACGGAGGGGAACAGGGATGAGCCAAATTTCATTAGAAAAATATCGCCGCATGGAGGCGGCACTTCGCAATATCCTTGAAATCTCAAAAGATGAATTCGCTCGCAGTCAGGCCAAGTATGGGTTGGGGATCGAAAAGAATGACATTCCAAAAGATGACGGAGGGAACGTATGAGCCAACACATGGAAGAACCGAAAACAGTGAGCGAATGTTGGGACATATACAAAAGATTTGGATTTACGAAGCCTGAAAAGCCGGTTGACGACTCGCTTTTCCCGAATGCTCGGCAGTTGGTCCGAATGCACAATGCTCATCTGGACGAGATCGACCGTCTCACCGAAGAAAGAGACGCTATCAGGGTGGGCCGAAGCAACGAAATGATCCTTAAAAACGAAGTCATCCGGCAGTGCGAGGAGCTTGAGGCAGCCAACACCGCCATGCGCGAGGTACTGGAATGGTACGGAGACGATAAGAATCACCGAATGTTCGGCGGCGCAGCCATTGGGACATATTCAAATATCCAAGCGGACAGCGGGCATCGCGCCCGATCGGTCCTAGCAAAGATAGGGGAAGGTGAACAGCCATGAAATACACTCCAGAACAGATCACGGAGCTGCTGGAAAAGGCGCAGGAAGCATTAGGCCGAATGGTACGCGGGGAACAAAGAGTGCATATTCCAGTCCACCCAGACGACGATGACGTGATTATCAGCCATGCACTAAAGAAACTTTCCCAGATCGTTCAGCAACAGCGGCACCAGATCAACGAATCCCAGAAGGCATACGACAACCTACTCGCAGAGGCGGAGGCGTTGGGTGCGGAGAGCGAACGATTGAATCATTCACTGGCAATAGCAGTAGAAGCGTTGGGCCTCATCAAACACCAAGATGCTTGCGATATTGCCACAGAAGCCTTAGATCGGATCAATCAGGCAGACGAAGACGATATCGTCAGAAGCATGAATTCTGGCCCTGTTGACTTAGAGCCTGATGAGGCATCACAAGAAACTGAGGGGAGCAAATACAATGCCTAAAATCGTGACTACTGACTTTTTCGCAAACGGAAAATGCGTCTGGAGAAAAGAATACCCCACAACCTTGACTACCGAGCAGATCGAAAAGGAAGTCGCATATATCGCTGAGATCGGCTATGGAACCGTAGAGGCCGTCACAGATTCGACGGGACGATATATTCGTATCAAGGCATCACAAGAAACTGAATAGGAGGGCTGAACGTGGCAATCGAAGCACATAAATGCAATCAACCAGGATGCAGGGGTTTCGTCGTATTCGATAATTTCGACTTCGATGACATCCAAACCGACGAAAAATACGGATGCTATGCTTTCGCAAGGCCAGCTTGCAGCGAATGTGGAACCGAGTTTTTGATCATCCCGCATTACATCGTGGCTGAAGTGAAAGACTTCGGGGAGATCGAGGAACTGGAATCGGCTTGCATTACCGAGTTTGAACGTCGTCGGCGTGAGCTCGCAGGCTGAATACAGAAATACAAGGAATAGGGAGCGTGCTTGAAGTGGAGACAAGAACATATGAGATTTCTGGAACTCCAAAACAACTAGATGTCTTGGAACGAGTATTTGGAAGAATCGAAGAACTCGGAAATATCGGTTCCTCACGAACAATTTCTATCTATGTGGATGGAGACGGGGCGGTCAGAATGACGGCGAGACGAAATGGTGAAAAGTTGAATCATGAGGACATGCGTGATGGAGACGCACGTTTTGAAACAAAAGTTTCTGGCGACGTGAGGGCAGATTTAGGATGAACAGCGTTTGATACAGAAATACAAGGAATAGGCGGTGGATATGGGATGCAGAACACGCATTTCAGGGCTGAAGTAGAAAGGCTCAGAGATTCGCTCGAAGACATCGACCACATGTTGGAACATGGGCTGATACAACTTCTATTCATGGCTGTAGATCCGGCATTGAAAGCGGATGTCATCCGAACGTTTGAGGCAGCCAGAGGAGCTATAGAAGACGCCCTGAAACAGAACGAACTTATGGAATAGGCGGTGAACATGGATGGACAAATACGGTCGGAATCTCAACAGAATGCTTAAGCTAAACGAAAGTGATAAATACTGCTGGGCAATGTTGGAGTCAATAGCAGCAGCCCATAATGGCACGAGACGGATCGATGCGGAAGACGCTGAATGCCTGAAAGAACAGGCAGGGTGGAGCGACGGATGCAAAGCCGCAGCCAACGAAAACGGCAGCTGCTGGTGCGGGAAATTTAGGAGCGAGCCAGAGAGCGGAGGTGAATGAAATGAACACGGAAATAGAAAAAATATCGGAACAAATTTTCAAAATGACCGACCAAGCAAAGGATACAAAAGAACTATTCAAAATCATTCATAACATTGCCTATACGATTGGTGGAATGATCTGCTTCTTTCCACCAGATGATCGCTCACAAGTAACCATGGATTTGACACAGTCAATTGTCTACGGACATATGCTCACTGCAAAGAATATCGGAGAACCATGCGACATTGAAATGATTGTCGGTCACGGCGGGGAGAGCGGAGGAAGCGAGACATGAAGTAACGGGGTGTCTATTATTAGACGCCCCGAATTCCTGATGTATTCTTGACAACAAAGCTTACTGCCGTGCGCTTTACGTGAGTTACCTTATTCCGGGTAGATAGCCACATTAATGCTTACAGGACTGCTGTGATAGTTTCTGTAGTTGACATAGTAGGTTCCTGGTTCAAGTGTCAAATATTTTTTGGAAGTACCATTGCCTTCAAATTCGAAGACTCTGGTTGCAGGGCTGTTGGTTTTATTGATTAATATAAATCTTACTTCTTTAATCGGAGTATGATCAACTGATTTTTGAGTATTTGAAACAACATAATTTGTACGAGTATTAACCGTAAATTCATGTTTACCAGCTGTGCTTACCCACCAATCATCATCTGTCAAATAGTCGTTCCAAAAATGCACGTAGTTAGATGCTGCCGGCTGTACTTCCGCTTGTCTTTGGATTTGCTGAACACCGCCTGATGTCTGCGCCTGTACGGTAGAATCTCCGATAGGATAAGCCACAATCCCGGCTGTAAGCGAAAGAGCCAGCAAACCATTTACAACCAACTTCTTAATTGCAAATCATCTCCTTATAATGGAATATTTTTACTACAGCTTCATAATACCATTGTTTGCCTATAATGTAAATTGGTTTTTAGCAAATCACAGCTTTGCCAAGTAGGCTCGGGGAGAGGTATCCCAAGAGAAAGGGTGAGGGGATGGAGAGAAATATCAAAAAGACAAATTGTCCATTTGAAGGTGATGATATTGGCTAAAGACTATGAGCAAGCGGTCATCAAGAAACTACAAGAATACAGGCGTATTGTAGCGAGAATGAAGGTACTCGAAAAGTACCCGATCGGCAACGGAATGTCCCTGAACGTTGTAAACGAGGATGACAAGCTTCAGGAGCTGCACCGGCAGCTCCGCGGGCTGCCGTCATACATGTACTTGACCAAGCGAGAGCAACAGCTGGAGTCGGTCGCCCACGCTTACCTGACACGCCACCCGGCGGGGACGAGGGCACAGCTGGCAGCCGTTCCGCCCTCCGGCGCCGATGCCGAGGACGAAAAGCTGCTTCGTGAACTGCGAGGGAAGATCGAGAAAGTGATTGAGGCGCGCGGGGGCCACTTGGACGACTTTGAGGCCACCATTGAACGAATCAGTGAGCTGCAGGACCTTGAGCAACAGCAGAAGCAATTGGACTCAGTGATCGATGCCCTTGGGGAGTATAGGCCGCAATATGCTGAACTATTGAGAAAATGTTACGTTGAAGGGTCACCTCCTTCGGCTATTGCTGAAGATATGAACATCTCTATTAGCACATATTACCTGTGGAAGCGCCGGGCATTCAAAGAGTTCGCAACCCTCATCGGATTAAATTCGGAATAATTTAGGACAATATTAGGACTTTTCCGGATGAAAACCGTGCTAATATGGTATTGTGAATAATTGTATTCAGGTGCATTCGATCAAGTCGTCCATTCATTGGGCGACTTTTTTCGTTTGGGTGAACGTCTCGTGAATGCCAGGGTGGGGGCTGGGACGCTGAATTAAGTTGCCACGAAAAACGGAGAAAATGAGAGATCGTGACCACTGCGTTTTAAGCTGTTTTTCGCAATGTTCCACGGAAGGCAAATCGTCCAAAACGGCTGAATTTGCCGGAATACGAGAAATTTGTCTTCAGACATATGTATAAAATCCAATATTTTGTGAATATGTCTGGGAATAATTAATATCAGTTTGGGCAAGATGGGATAAAAACGATTAGGGAGTGTTGGAGATTATGCTTAATACTAAGGCAGTAAGCACAAGCGAATTAACAGACGAGTTGTTAAAACGTCCAGGGATTCGAAGTGTTAAGGTGGAGCCATACGAAGAAATAAAAATAGTGACTGGCCACAATGAATTAGTGGTTCAAGGGCCAGCCGTCGTCTTAGTAAATCAGGATTAAAGTTTCGCGTATCTGTATCGGTTCTTTATGAATGCTGCATGATATTCTCCATGTGACGCAGCAGACATTAAGGACCGATGGACAGACTCAGGCACGCCGTAATAAGCGTATGTCCCACTCCCCTTAAAGCGAATATAGAGGGTGGAATTACCCGGATCATAGGCGACTGCTGAAAGATTCGATGAAACAACTGAGACCCAATTCATAGAAACACCTCCTTTTTCCACTTACATTCGACAGAAAATGAGGAAATCCTTTCCTGAATGTCGGATTTTAGTAACAAAAGGTAGGTCTTATGGAATAGCACCTGTATCGGTGCTTTTTTTATTTTAAACCTCGGAGGTGGGTGATTTGACTTGAAATCGGCAAAGCCAACGCAAAAGCAGAGGGTGTTCGTAGACCTGTATATCGAAACCGGAAACGCAACGCAGTCATACATCGATGCCGGATACAGCGCAACGACCCGCAGCGTAGCCGATGGCAATGCGCGGAAGCTCCTGCAAAAACCCGCGGTCAAGGAATATCTGGAAGAACGGATGGCGCAAAAAGACGGCGAGCGGATCGCCAAGCAAGACGAGATCCTTGAGTTTCTAACCAAGGTCATGCGCGGACAGGTTGATGAGGAATTTCCTCTTGGTTTAGGTATGGGGGAGCAGTCTTTGGTCAAGAAAGAGTTGGACGGTAAGGACCGAATCAAGGCTGCGGAGCTTCTGGGTAAGCGGTACATGATGTGGACCGACAACAAACAGATAGACGTTAAAGGGGCCGTGCAAATCGTGGACGATATTCCGAAGAGGAACAGCACGTGACGCAAGTTCCGCTGACGAACCTGATCGCGCCCAGCTTTTACGACATCCACCATGCCCTGAAAGAGGACCGATATACGCATTATTGGCTGAAAGGCGGCCGGGGTTCGACAAAATCGTCGTTCATCAGCATCGAGATCATTCTCGGCATGATGCGCGACCCGGATGCGAATGCCGTTGCGCTACGCAAGGTGAAAGAGAACCTGCGCGAGAGCGTCTACGAGCAGTTGCTTTGGGCGATCGATGTTCTTGGCGTATCCCATCTTTGGCATGACAGCGTGAGCCCGATGAGCTTGACCTACATTCCGACAGGTCAAAAAATCATCTTTCGCGGGGCCGACAAGCCTAAAAAGGTCAAGTCGTCAAAGCTCCGGCGCGGCTACATCAAGTATGTTTGGTACGAGGAGATCGACGAATTCGCGCCTGGCGACATTCGGACGATTAACCAAACGTTTCTTCGAGGAGGCCCGACTTTCACCGTCTTCTACAGCTTTAACCCGCCGCAATCGCAGCGGAATTGGGTGAACGGGGAAGTCACTGAAAAACGGGCAGACCGGCTCGTTCACCATAGCACGTATGAGACTGTTCCTCGGGAATGGCTGGGGGAACAGTTTATCATTGAGGCCGAACACCTCAAGAAAACGAAGCCGGCAGCCTATGATCATGAATATCTAGGCGAAGTGACTGGCACCGGCGGCGAGGTCTTCACGAACCTGACGTTCCGGGAAATCACCGATGAAGAGATCAAGATATTTGATCAAATTCGTCGTGGGGTTGACTTCGGATACGGAAAAGACCCGTTCCACTACGGCGCCATGCATTTTGACAAGACCCGGCGACGGTTGTTCATTTTTCATGAGTTGCAAAAGCTTCAGCTCAGCAATAGGAAAGCAGCGGAGCATATCAAAGCTGAAAACAAATCAAACAGACAAGTGATTGCAGATTCGTCGGAACCGAAGAGCATCGCAGAGATGAAGGAATACGGCATCCGGATCAAGGGCGCTAAAAAAGGCCCTGATAGCGTCGACTATGGAATCAAGTTCTTGCAAGACCTGGAGGAGATTATCATTGATGGTGAGCGGTGTCCTAATACCAAGCGCGAGTTTTACGGCTATGAGCTTGACCCGGATGGGAACGGCGGTTTCAAGGCGGGATACCCTGACCGTGATAATCACAGCATCGACGCGACCCGATATGCGTTGGAAGACGATATGAAGAAGCCAAAATCGATGGGCAAGAATCGCGTAGTTGGCGTCCCGGCTGCGGCGCAAATACCAAACTGGTAATGGGGGAGGTGAATCATTTGGCAGCACCTAGACAAATGGTCGGGCAGATCGGCTCGCAGCTATACACGACGTTCACCTTGTTCGACAAGGCTGTCGCCAACCCGGACAGCGCGAACCTACTGGAGTATGAGCGGATGGTTGACACCGACGAAACTGTGGCGGCTGGTATAGAGTTCATGATCCTGTCTACTCTTCTCAAGCTGGACCGATACACCCACGACAATCCCAAGATACAGGATTTCGTGAATGAAGCCCTAGAAGACATGAGAGGATCGCTTGTCGAGGCGTGTACGGATATCCTCTCGGGCATTTGGGCCGGTTACAGCGGCACGGAGATCGTCTGGAAGCCTTCCGGCAGCTGGATCACCATCGACTATCTCGCGACATACCATCCGCGGACGGTGCTGTTCAACGTGGACCAGCAAACAGGTCGACTTGATAGGGAATGCCCGATCAAACAGTACCGATGGTTCTCCGGCTCCCCGGTGGACATCCCGAGAAACAAAGCAATCATATACACACATAATGTCCGTTTCGGGAATCCATACGGCGTGAGCCAGCTCCGGCGCGTCCGCAAGAACTGGCTTCTGAAGGACCCGGTTCTCAAGATGTGGGTCAACGCCGTGGATAAATTCGGTGCGCCGACTGTAGCTGCCATGGTGCCCGACGGGGAAATCGAAGACCCGCAAAATCCCGGCCATACCATATCGAATATCGAGTTCATGTCAAGGGTGCTTTCAAATCTTCAGAATGGTACGGGTATTGCTATGGCGGCCGGGACCAATGAGGAGAAAACGGACATCAAGTTTCATTCCCCAGGCGCAGGTATGGGCGATGCGTTTCACACGCTTGTCACGTATCTCAACAAAATGATGTTTCGGGGCATGCTGGTGCCATCGCTTGTTTTTGATGAAGGTCAGCAGTCTGGCTCCTACGCACTTGGTCAGAGTCATTTCGGTATGTACCAACTCATACTGGACCGAATATTCAAGAATCTGGCCGAAACCCTGTTGGAGCAGCTTGTGCGGCCGCTGGTCGAAATGAATTTCGGTCCTCAAAAAAAGCTTGGCGAATTTCCGGAACGTGAGATGAACGATGAGGATTTGCAAATCCTCTCGAACGTCTTTCTCCAAATGACAAACGGCGGCTACCTTGATCCAACGGTCGAAGATGACTATAAACACGTTCGGTCTAAGCTTGGGTTTCCGGATCGCAAACTCGTTGCGGCGGCAAAACGTTTCCGAAATGAATACGCCAAGTACCTGAAGGACGACGATCAGCAGGAGAAGACAGATGAACAAGACTGAGCGCTTCATCAAGAAGTTTCTGGACCGCTCCGAGGACAAGCTACTGGTCCGATACGACGCGTGGCTGAAAATGGTGTTCTCCGGCATCCCAATCGGCGCCAGCGAGGTGGAGATTCACCAGTACCATCTTCCGCAGCCGGCTATGCTGTCGCAGATACTGCTTCAGCACGCAGCCAGCATGCTTGACGCGGGACAGGAACATGCGGACGCGGAGTGCGCGGAGCTGCAGCGACGGCACGGCATGAAGCTTGCGGACCTGCCGATCCTCGACGTGAACCGGGAATTTACCCCGGAGGAGGCTTTGGAGGTGCTGCGCGGGCGCGAGCTGAAGCTTGCTGGCGAGGTAGAGGCCGATTTAGTGACGGCTATCAAGCAGGTGCTGCTTGAGTATCTCGTTACTGGCGACATGAAGAGCACTCGGGGATCGATAGCCAATTTGTTGGATCAAAACCAAAGGCGCGCCGTGTTGATCATCACTACGGAAACATCGTACGCATACAATCGTGGCCGGCTCATCTCATACCGTGAGAACCGGGTCGATTACGTCCGTTTTTCGGCCATCTTGGATAGTCGGACATCACAGATATGCCATTCACGGCATGGACTTGTCATGGCGATGGACGACTCTTCGCTTGGAGCAAATACACCGCCGTTGCATGGCCGCTGCCGTTCGGTGCTGACGCCGATATATAGCCGATACGAGCCGGATCTGATCACGAACACGGACTGGAGCAAGGCAGAACCCATACCGAAAGGGTGGAGAACAGGATAGGGGAAGATACTCATGCAACCATCTGTTGGACGAATTGTGCATTACCAAAGCTACGGGACCCCGGGCGGGGAGTACAAAAGCGAGCCGCGTGCGGCAATTATTACAGGCGTAGTCGATGAAACTACGGTTCATCTCTGCGTGCTGAATCCTACTGGCCAGTTTTTCAATTTGGATGTAAAGCATGGCGACGGACCGGGGCAATGGAGCTGGCCGCCGCGCGTGTAGGAAAGGAGAAGGGACATGCCGCTCAAAATTCCAGTAGGCCGGATCGGTGAATGGAAACATCCGCAATACGGCCGAATCAAGATGTCGCAGCAGACGTTCGACGACATCAAAAGGAACTTCAAGGAGAAGACGATTGGCCGGGACCCGTTCATTCGCATCGGGCATGCCAAATCCGACGATCCGAATTTCGGGAATGCCAAGGCCGAGGGATGGATCACGGATATCGTGCAGGAAGGGGAATTCCTTTTCGCTCTGGCCGATCCCACGAATCCGGACATCGCGGAGATGGTCAAAACAAAGCAATACAGGTATGCGAGTCCGGAGTACCGGGACAACTATCAGGACAAAGAATCAGGCTCTTTCAAAGGCGCGGTGCTCGAAGCATTGGCGCTTACGAATGAGCCTTTTCTTACGCAACTCCCCGAGTCGCGACTGCTGGCAGACCCAGCAGATACATTCTATTTAGATCATGAGGAGGTTTACACGATGAAAGAAGAACAGGTGAATCAGCTTTTGGAGAACCAAAAGCAAACCAATTCGATGCTGAGCTCATTCACAGCGAAGCTGTCGGAATGGTTTGGAGGCAAAAAGCCTGAAAACATTGATCCCGCCGCAGCGCCAGCCGCAGCAACAGCAGCCGCAGGACCAGCAGCTGCGGTAGCGCCCGAGGCCAACGAGGAAATGAAAAAACTTTCCGATCAGGTGGCCGCGCTTCAAGCTGAAAACCGGAAAATCGCCGTGGACGCAACGATTGCGTCGTATGTGGCCAAAGGTATTCCTCCGGCGATTCTGGAGCAGTATCGGCCTATTCTGCTGGCAGACAGCGGGGAAAAAGTTGTGAAGCTTTCCGACGGCAATATGGGGAGCGTGACGGAGCAGATATACGCTGCGCTTGAAGCATACCCGGAAGCTGCGCGCGTCAAGTTGTCGCAGATGGGCGAACAGGCCATTCCTCCGGCAGCTGGCTCGCCGGAAGAAACCAAAAAACTATGCGATCAGGACATGGAGGCGCTTGGCTACAAGGTAGACGACCAAGGCCGCTATGTGCTCTAGGAAGGAGGAGCAATCGATGAGCGAGGGGAGGACTCCGTATTTCACGGCAGAGCGATTGCTGGATGCTGAGCAACAAAAAACGGGCTATAAAGTTCAAACGATATTGTCGCGTGTGGATAAAGCAAAGGAGCTTATGCAGTTTGCGCAGACTGAAGGATGGAACGAAGAGACGTTCTGGGGTGCAGTCCATCTTCTTCACTCTATGGGGGTTGCGGATCATCAAATTCACATCGAGAACATCGAAAATAACATGCATCTACTTTTGAAAAACGTGTTGAATCTGAATGAGACACAAAAAGAGCTAGTCCAGGCTGGCATCATACAGAAACAGACGTCGAAAGGGGTATCTAATACATGAACAGAGTACCAGGCATGACAGAGGGTCCGGTGTATGCGGACAAGCAGATCACCCTTCACGCGGACTATCACATTCAGGACCGTATCCCGGTCACGATCGCGCCGAATACCGGCGATCTCGACAAAGGTACGATCCTCGGCGTCGGAACAGCGGACGGTTTGTATCGGCCAGTCCGGCGCGCGGCCCTCACGGCAGCGGCGGCATCCGGGGCCACAACAGCTACATTGAACGCGGCCGACGTTGCAAAATTCAAGCAAGGCGATCCTGTATACCTCATGAAAGCCGACGGCAGCGGCGCGTTCAATGCTGGCACAGTGTCGTCCATATCGGGGAACGTCGTTACCTTTAGCACGGCGACGACGGGGGCCTTCGCGATCGGCGATCTCCTTTTTGTGAAAGATGGCTCCGAAACGGCATTGCTTGTCCTTGGAGACGTTGTACTGGATGCGGCAGCAAACAAAATCGCCAGCGCATTCGTATCTAACAAATTCTTGACTAGCAAACTTGTTGGTGTCGATTCGATTGTTATTCGTGATTTGAAAGCCCGGGTAATCCCGTTCGGAAACAACGAACAGGGTCAACCCGAATCCATTCTGGTTGTATAAGGAGGACATAGACATATGCCTGTAGCACTCTCATTTCCAACAACACAAGAAGTAAATCATATTGTCCGAAAAACGATTGTCGATACATCGGAATTCCGAGGTCAGGACTTCTGCCCAATGGCCGAAGCATTTGCGGCAGAGATTAAGGTAGACGTCATCGATGCAACTTCCGGCATCACTCCGCCGCACGCATTGAATGCCGATCCTAAAGTTGCCACACTGAGCGGCCAGTCCGTTCGAAAATATGCGACCGGTTACTGGCGCGAAACACACCGGATCAACGAAGACGAGTTGCTTACAGCTCGTCAGGAAGGGACATTTAACGAACGCGCGGGGCGTCTGCGGGTTATCCATCGTTCGAACGAGATGAACGTGAGACTGGAAACTCGGATCGAGCAGTTGCGATGGGCGGCAGTTACAAAAGGGAAAATCGATGTCGATGAGAATGGCGTCAAATACACTGTGGATATGAAGATCAAAAACAAAAAATCCTATCCTATTCTTTCGGACCCGTCGCTCAGCATTCCGAATATTTTGGATGAGCTTACAACCGCATACCATGGAACAGGTGCGAAGCTTGCGAAAATCTACTTTAACCACGACATCGCTAAAGCTTTGGCGGCAAACAGCGTAATTCGTGACCTGTTGAAACAAAGCGTATATGCGACAAACTTGACTTCGATGAACATCACCAATGCACTGAAAATGCTGTTCCCCAAAATCGACTTTGAAGTGTACACCGAAGGGTACAGCGATGGGAAGAATTTTGTATACTTCCTTCCCGAAGCCGCGTTTGTCTGCATTGGGAAGGGTAGAGAGAAGCTGATGGACTTCTGCTCCACGATTGCTCTGCAAAACGGAGGCCTTGATAACCCACGGCCGGGAAAATATGCATCAATCGAAGATAAATCAAGCTCAAGCAAGAACCCATATGTGGATGTCACCGTTGGTATCAACGGCCTTCCGCGGGTACATCATCCGGAATGGATTATCAGCGGCACGGCCAACTAGGAGGCGATTCGGATGTACTGCACACCGCAAAACGTCCGGGATCTGCATCAGCTACTGAGCGAAGCTGATTTCGCAGACGATTACATCCAAAAGTACATCACGAAGGCCGAAGCGCGTATAAACGACAAGCTTCGGCCTCAATACGTTGTGCCTTTGGTTGACCCTATCCCGGACGTTGTTCAATCCATATGTGCGGATATGGCTGGTGCGTTTCTTTGCCAACATCACTTTTCTGGGGTCAACTACCGCGAGGACACACCGCTGGCTGATGTACTTTGGAAGAGGGCTAATGAGGATTTGGATTATGTGCTGGAACACTCGACGCTCAATGGGCTTCCCGGCGTCGTAGAGCAGCCGCCAAATGTCCCGGAGTCGCGGCGGCGCGTGGCAACCACAACACCAAACCCAAGCCCGCTGACAGGCAGGCTGCAGCAGTTTGACCGGGCCACTAGGTCTCCGCTGAACGGCGGTGTCTGGCCGTGAGCGATCGGTTCATAGAGGTGAAGGTAGATACATCGGAGGTTGTGAGGGCGCTTCAGGAGATGCAGCGGCGCTCTCTCAACCTCCGGCCTTTTATGGGCGCGGTCGGAATGATCATGATCAAGTCCACACATGAAAATTTCGAGGCAGAGGGCCGCCCGATCAAGTGGAAAGGGTGGTCGCCACTCACGAAGGAGCGAGGCGAAAACTCAGCCATGGCTCACGCGGAAAAGACCCGGAAAACGAAAGCCGGCCGTCAGCGGCAGTACATTCGAAACCTCAGCAAGCTATCGGCCAAGAAGATCCTGCAAAGTCGCGGCGAGCTGAAAAAATCCGTGGTCATCGGCCGGATCACTAGTGATTCCGTCGAGATAGGATCATCGCTTGTGTATTCGCGTATCCATCAGCTCGGCGGGACGATCGTCCCCAAAAAGGCGAAGGCGCTGGCGATTCCAATGGGCGGGGGAAAGGTGATCAAACTGAAAAGGGTCAAAATGCCTGCGCGCCCATACCTGATGCTGCAGCAAACTGACCGGGACACCATTATTCGCGTCGCTCGTGATTACCTGACGAGAGGGGTGATCGGTGGATGATTCAGAAGATTCTTACGTCGATCCGCGATACGATGCAGAACGATAAGCGGCTTTCGTCAATTCAAAAATACCATTTGGTTGATGGTATGCTGCCGGGAGGAATTCATCCTTCTGTTTGTATCGGTTGCAATCGGCTCAGGTACTCGGACTATGACCGAGACCAGGATGAAGTGATTGCTCCGGTCCGGATATATCTATACATGCATGATGCAATTGCTGAACGTGGCGAGGAAAAGATTCGCGGCTTGACTAACGACATCAGATACGCGATTCTCGCCAATCAGTATTTGGACGGACTCGTGGATGCCATGACGATCGTAGAAATATCCTTTGACTCGACCGACGTGTCTACTGGACAGTTCATCCACTTCGCAGCAATCGACGTTGAGGCGAAATATTATGAACCGCGTCGACGGGCACAAGAGGATCTACCGACAGTACGGGAGATCGAGAACGAAATTTCACAAGAAGGAGGGCAATAGATGGCACTTCAATACATCGTACCACGCGTGGCGATCGTCGAAACGCCGCCGCAGCCGACGGCCATCACGGGCGTCTCGGTAGGGGTAATCGGGATCGTCGGCACATTTAACCGAGGACCGATCGGTGTTCCGACGACCTGCTACAGTATAAACGACGTGATTCGCAAGTTTGGCGGCTACACTGCCGGCCTGACCGGGTTCTTGTCCGCGCTGGGGGCATTCAATCAAGGGACGAATAAGGTCGTGATCGTACGCTGCGCTGCCAGCTCGGCGAAGGCGGCAGGACTGGTCCTAATGGACGGGCAGGCTACGCCGAAAGCATCGGTCCAAGTATCAGCAATCGAGAAAGGCACTTTTGGAAACGACCTTTCCGTGCAGGTTCTCGCCGGTACACAGGCTGGTACATTCAAACTCGTCGTGTCGTACAAAAAGGTTCCGGTAGAAACGTGGGATAACTTGAGCCTGACGGCGCTCGCAATCAATTCGGAGTACATCACGCTGGCAAAGGACTCCGCGGCAACCGGCATACCGACTACATTGTCCGATACGCCGCTCGTAGGCGGGGACGACGGCGCGGCCACGGTGGACAACGACTATATCGGGACCGTTGATGCGGCGGGGAACCGGTTCGGCCTCAAGGCATTGGATACGGTGTCCGTGAACATCGTAGTTTGCGCGCAGCAATCATCGTCGGCTATCCAGCTGGCCATGATCAAGCACTGCAACGAGGCTGATGTGTCCCGGGGGCTGAGAATCGCCGTGCTGAGTACGGCAAAGGGTATGACCGTCACCGCAGCAACAGCAGCACAGGTGTACAATAGCGCCCGCGGAAACATGACCTACCCTTGGATGGTGCCGCAGGAGTATCCGAACCTTGTCGTGGCGCCTGATGGCTACTACGCGGGCGTGCTGGCAACGCTCAACCCGTGGGTATCGCCTTCGAATCGAATCGTTCAGGGGATCATTGGCCTTGAAAGGACGCTGATCGACGACGATCTGATGGCTTTGACCGTTGCCCGCATTTCGCCGATCGCATACAACAATGCGACCAGCGATTTTCGGATTCAGAACGGTGTTAACACGTTCAACTACGTCCAAGGGTCCGGCTCCGATGACTGGTCGCAAACATCCATTCGTCGCGAATTTGACAAGATCGAGACGGAAGTCTGGACGATGACGCAATGGGCCAAATCGCAACCGATTACGAAAAATGGCTTGTGGGAGCCGCTGAAGACGCAAATCGACAGCCTGCTGCGGAACCACCGAGACAATACCAGTGAGATATTCGATTTCAAACCAACCATTTGCGATGAGTCGAACAATCCGCCGGATATCGTTGCGGCCCAGCGGGTGCGAACAAAAATTTCAATCAGACCAGTGTACGCTGCAGACTTCATTGATCATGAAATTGGCCGGTACATTGGATAGGGGGTGTTTCGATGAAGCAGCCAGCACAGGGGTATGACGTATCTGTTATGGTGGTAGGGGCGAATGGCCCTGAGCTTGTTGGAGAGTTTCAAAATATTGAGCTGAACATATCGAGTGACTTTGAGGAGTACCAAACGACCAATTCCCGCATGCCAATCCTTCTGGACGGTGAAGTGAAGATCGACGGCAGCCTAAAGCGCGGCATGATCGATGTAGGGAGGGCCTTACGGGTTTTGTTTGGTTCTTCGCAGCTTGCGCCGGGACAGCGGTTTACGGCACCACGGTACACGATTACGGCCTCGTTCAACGCGCCCGAGAAGGGGCTTGTCGGTCGTTACGTGTTGACTAATTGTATCTTCCCGAGCCTGTCTCTGTCCGTGCAGAACGGTAAAAATGTGGTTAGTTCCGATTACAAATTCCGCGCCGAGGGCGTACAGGAGGCTGCATAAATATGTTTAAAGAATACGGTCCGTTGAAACTTCCCAAAAGTGGTGTTGAGATTTTTTTCCGGGAGCCTACTGGTGGCGACCGCTTGGACGTTTTGAAGAAAAACAAAATTAGTGACGACGATTTGGTTTCCGGCTCCATGCTGGTTGATTCTTACCTCGCCGCTAAGTGCATTACTCGGATTGACGGCAATCAAGCGAGCGGAGATTATAAGTTTTATTTTGATAAATGGCCAAATGCTGATGCCTCATACTACCAACAAATTTTCAACAAGATGTTTGCTGTTACGAACGAAACTATCGAGAAAATGGATGAGACAGTAAATTTTTTGCTGAACGGCTTTGGCTCAACCGATTCTACTTCGTCAATGAACAATCCAATGGAGCAGTCAGCTGGCGAGACTGGAATGATCTAACTTTCGAAGATCAGCACCTGTTATACATGGGCGCGATCAAATACGGTGAAGCCAAAAAAGAATCAATGGATTCGGCGCAGTCAGATTGACTGCCCGGTTTCCTGAGCTCGCGCTATGGCGTGGGCTGAGCAAACCGGATGAGCATCTGGAAGGAGCGATGACTATGGCAAGCAATTCGCAGTTTCTTGTTTCGATGAAGTTTGTCGGTGTGGACCAATTGAGCCCAACGACCCGGAGAATGATAGACGAAATGCGAAACGTAAAACGGTCCGCGCAAAACATGTTCAACGGTATGAAAAGCCCGAAAATGTTCGACGATATGGCACGGGCGCTGCGGTCACTTTCCGGGCAAATTGACCAGGTACAGAAGAAATTGGATCATATGAAAAGCTCCGGCATGGGAAATATGCTTTCTGGCGGCGCAGCTCTCGCAACGATGATCAAGCCTATCAACCAAGCCGGCGAGATCCAAATGCAAAGCATCCAGTTGGGCGGGGCCTACGGATTGGAGCAGTCAAGTGAAAAGTTGAAAGAGATCAAAGAGTATTCAAAAGAGCTTTCGACACAAACGCTATTCTCTCAAAAAGAGATCATGGGTATCGGACTGGAACTCGCACATGCCCAGATATCAAAAGAGAATCTAAAGCCAGTCATGAAGGAAGCCTCCTTCCTCTCCGAGGTGGAGGTAGGTATGGGCAAGTCTAGTTCTGCGGGACGTTCGGCATACAACTTCGCACGGATGGCCGAGGACGCCAGAATCACGAGCGATGTATCAGCTATGGAGAAATTCGCGGACAATGCCTTTCGCGTGATCAACGTGACTCATGCGTCGACTGAGGGGCTAGGAGAAACCTTCAAATACGCGATGCCCGTAGTAAAAAACCTGGGCTGGAACGAAACAGATATGCTCATGTCTTCCGCTATGGGGGCTATCCACGGTATGGAAGGTTCTATGGCCGGGACCCACATAAAGGACTTCGCCGAGCGGATCAACCCGTACAAATTCCTGAATACGCGAGGCGGCGCGAAGCAGCTCAGCGCCATGAATGATGCCGGGCTTCTTGAAGGCGTCGAATATGACAAAAAAGGAAAAATCATAGGATTTAAAAATGCTGCCCTGCTCAAAGACAAAGATTCACTCAAAAGCTATGTCGATATGGTCGGAGTCCTGACGAAAAAACACAAAGAGTTCATCGCTGCTGGCAACAGCGAGCTTGAATGGGCGGCGAAAATGAACCATATTTTCGGTGAACAGGGTCAAGATTTTGCTATAATCTCGTCGCACCAAGAGACGTTCGACAAGCTCATGAAGTCGATCAACAGTCAGAAGGGGCTCCACAAACAAATTGACGAGATCCGAGAGTCGTATAAGGGTCAGGCTCATATCCTCCAAAGCAAGATAGAGAACCTGACGACATCGATCGGCAACCACTTGTTACCGGAGATAACGAAACTCATCTCCGCCATCTCTCCCGGGGTGACGACCGCCACAAAATGGATCGACGCGCATCGAGACGAAGTGGTCGTGGCGGGGAAGGTAGTTGCTGCCTTCGGTACATTTATGTTGGCGCTAGGTGCGGCAAAACTAGCTTTCGGGACAATCGGAACCTTGTTGACCGGACCTCTTAAAACCGGGATAAACACCGTGGCAAAAATGCTTGAAGCCCTCGGAGCAAAGAAAGCAGCCGACAAATTGAAAGATACCTTGCCGAGTAAATCAATTCAGGCCAATGTTGTCAATGTCTATGGAAAAGCCATAAACAATTTAGGCGGAGGACCTGGTGGCGGAGGCGGTACTTTTGTTGGTGCCGGTGGAGGAAGGTCTGGCAACGGAGGCGAGCTGCCCCCTCGAAGCAGCACGCACGGCGGCGGCGGGAGAGGTGGAGGCTTTGGAAAATTTCTAACCTGGGGAAAAAACGTTCTAGGCAGAGGCGGATCTGTTGTCATACCGGCTGTAATGGCAATGAGCGCATGGGATGTTATGTCTGCGCCTGAAGGGAAAAAAGTAGAAACCGCAGTGAAGACTAGCGGAACTATCATCGGAGGATGGGCCGGGGCCGAAGCCGGAGCAGCGATGGGCGCAGCTCTCGGCTCAGTTGTTCCTGGAATCGGTAATGCTGTTGGTGCTGCGCTTGGGGGCGTGATAGGCGCTGTTGTCGGATCTTCAATTGCAGATAGCATCACAAATTCGATATTTGGATCAGCAAGACGCGCGAAAGAAACACTGCTTCAAGAGCAATCCGACCAAGCCGAAATGGCTGCTTCCGCTCAATATAAGGAAAACGAAAAACAATGGAATGAAGCTACGCGGCGTGTCAATTGGTGGAAGGTAGACACAAGCAAGTACACAGCAAGGGAGAATTCCGCCACCTCTAATACATCAAATAGAACATACAACGACAACAGCAGAACCTACATTTACGAAGCAACCAGCCCTGGTGCTATCGAGGACCAAATCACCGGCAACAAAGCAAATATTGCCCGGAGAAGATTCCTTGAAGCAAACTCTCACTAGGAGGGATATGGATGAAACTTGGACCATTTCTAAGCCTTGAAAACTTCATCTTTCCTCTTCCGCCAAAAGAATCGATCAATTTCGATATGAAGCGCGCTATAGCGAAGCTCGACTTCCCGGGTGGACCGCCAATCTACCAGGACATGGGGATGGCCGAGAAAATACTGGAATTCTCCGGATCGATCATAGGCGAGAATGCTATCGGCACTTCTCTTGATGTCGAAACCCTTTGGTGGAGTGGCCGGGAACTCCAGTTCAACTATGGAGATATAAAAAAGAGGGTTCGAATAGAAAACTACAAAGTGGACATTCGGCGAGATGATCGGGCAGACTACACAATTCGACTCATTGTCTGCTTTCCAGAGTCGGAATTGCCCAAAGCTGACACCGGTACACCTATCCCGATGTTGGTCCAAAAAGACTCGCTTAAAACGGTCGGGCAGGTGTACGATCGGGCGTATACGCTCAAATGGGGAGATACACTTTGGGAGATCGCATCCCGAGCAGATGTATTGGGAAACGGAACGAAATGGGGGCTGATCGCGGAGGCGAATGGCATCACTGATGAGTATGGCCTGCAGCCCGGACAGGTCATCAAGCTACCTCGAAACGCCGCGGATGCTGAAAAATTGAGTCAAAAAATGTATGCCGCCGTGCTTGGTCCTACAGGGGCAGCCGAGCTTGCGGCCATAGAGAAGGAGGCGAACTGATGCCAGCACCGAGGGGAATTGTAGAGATCGACGGGCAGCTTCTCAAGTGGACAGACATCGTGGAGATCCGCGTGATCGGAACGCTGTACATGGCCGCTGATTCTTTTGAAATCACCGTGCGAAATGATCACATGCTTTCGGACTGGTTCCGGAAGAACCAAGAGGTTCGGATATTTCTTGGATATGCGCCGGAGCCGAACTGGTGGTCCGTCGATGACCTGGTTCACGTATTCACAGGCAAAATCGACGGGATATCCCCGTCCTTCCGAAACTCTATGACTTGCAAAATCATTGGCCGGGACTACTCCGCGCCGTTGATAGACACAACATTCACGGTGGCCTACGCCGCCCGGACGTCGAGCCAAATAGCGAAGATGCTCGCCGGCAAGTACGGGCTGAAGCTCAACATCACCGATACAAGTGAGATCATTGAGCGTGATATGTATCAGAATAGAAAAGAATGGGAAGTACTGCAGGCGTTGGCCGACTTGGAAGGCTTCATTTGCCATGTGGACAAAGACAAGGCATTCCACTTCGGGCCAAGGCAGGAGAGCGACGAAGAAGTCGAGGCAGAGCTGTATTACCGCTCGAACCTCAAGTCAAATTGCCAAGTCGATTTTGAAGACACGGCGATCGATGTGTACAACCAAATCACGGTGCGGCATTATCGAAAAAAACAGGTTATCGAAGGCACGGCAAAGGATGAGGCATTGATCAATGCCATTGGCCAAGTCAAAGAGCGTGTGATATACAGTTCGAAGGCGAAGACAAACGCGCAAGCCAAGGAGATGGCCCAAAAGCTGCTACCCGAGTTTTCAAGATACGTCGTCACCGGAAAAGCCATGAATATGGCGGGGAATCCGAATCTGTTCTGCGAGAAGAAGGTGGCAGTCCACGGCTGCGGCCGGTTCGATGGAAACTATTATGTCGAGCGGTTCGAACATACCCTCAACTCCAGCGGCTTCATCACAAATTTGGACCTGACGAATTTAAGGCCCGAAAATGCCCAGCAGTATCGGCAGGACCTGTACACAAAAGAAGGGGCAATAATGGGCAGTAGTCGCAAGTTAGGAAGTGGGACAATATGAGTATGAGGTTGAACAACGCATTCCCCCAGAAGGCCATTATCACGGCTGTACAGGATCAGAAGACCGCGCAGGCGTATATCCCCCTTGCCGACTTTGAAACGGGATATATCGAGTCTACGGTGACTCTTCATCCGGAAATGGTCGGTTGGGAAGCGATCGTTATTTTCGCGAACGGGGATCGGAATCAAGGTGTAATTGTGGGGGTGATCCCGGAGTGATTGAAATCGGGAGTGACATTGGAACAGCCAACAGCGATTACGCCACGAGTGCCCAAGGAGATATGTCCACAGCATCAGGAACGGACAACCTGACGGAAGCCTTGCGGCGTAGATTCAGGACCCCATACGGGTCTCTTTTTTATGACCGCACATACGGCAATAAGTTGCACGATAGGCTCTCGGCTCCCATGGGCCGAACCTTCGAGCAGGATGCCATCGCGGATGCTACGGAGTGTCTGATGGCTGACCCTCGGGTCCAAAGCGTGCGGGTCCGCCTTTCTCTGAACCACGAGGAGCGCCGGGTACGATTCACTATCAGCTATGTTGCGAAGAATGGTTCGGCAGCAGCGTTCGAGGAGGAGGTGGCGCTCCGTGTTTAAGTCGTTTGAGCAAATTCGAGATGAACTGTTCGCTGACATCACGAAAAACACAGGCTGGACGGATGGGACCTCGGGTGCTCTGGCCTACACGCTGGCAAACGTGATTGCTAGGGCTTTGCGCGTCGTTTGGTTCATGTTGGAGCAGATATTGAAACTTTTCTTCGTTTCAACGTCGAAAGGGTCGTTCTTGGAGCGTCGATGCAATGAGCGGGGCGTCTTCCGGAAGCAGGGCACAAAATCAAAAGGGACCGTGAACCTGACGAGATCCACGGCGGCGCCGGTCGGCTCGTCCATAACTCAAGGCACAGTACTATCCACGATGGATCAGAAAATCGAGTTCACCGTAGACAGCACAGTGACGCTTCCGGCCGGCTGGACATCCATTCCGGTACCTGTGACCTGCAACATCCCAGGAACGGCCGGGAACCTGGCTGCGGGCGTGCAGCTGCGGATCGTCAGCGCACAGGTAGTTGGGGTCCAGAATATCGCAGTTGCTGCCAGCGGCCTTACTGGTGGAACTGATACCGAGAGCGACGAGCAGCTGCGTGATCGATACCTGTACACGATCCGGAACCCGCTGAACGGGGGGACGCCTTCCGACTATGTCGTGTGGGCGACATCCATACCCGGCGTTCTGAGCGCTATTCCGCTGCCGTTGGCGCGGGGAAATGGAACGGTCGATGTCGTAATTTCGGACGGCGGAATCCCCAGCGACGAGCTGGTGCAAAAGGTTTCAAGCTACGTACGGACAAAATGTCCGATTGGCGCCGATGCCCGCGTAATCAAACCTACAGCAACCGTCGTCAATGTCACTGGAGCCGTCACGGCCGATCAGGGGTATACGAACGCGGTTCTTGCGCCCTTGGTAAAACAGGCCGTCGTTAACTATTTGGCAAAGGTGCCGATCGGCGGGACGGTCCGCCTAACGGACATAATTCTTGCGGCCAGATCCGTGAAAGGGGTGCTGGATTTCAGCATGACCGCGCCAACAACAAACGTTCAGCTCGTGGCAACTGGCATCGCCACTCCAGGTACGCTGAATATCACATGAGGAGGGCGACGGATGAAGTTTTTCGAGTTTTTTCAAAGAATACTGCCGATAGCATTCCTGAATGGCCCAAATACAAAGGGATTATACGAGGCGGTTGCCCACCAGTTCGATGATTTGCACGCAGCAATCATAGAGGGACAGGACCAGCTTTTCATTGATTCGGCCACTTACATGTTGCCAGTCTATGAAGCCGAATTCGCGATTCAAAGAGTCGATAAAAGCGACGCCTTGCAGGATCGCCGCAACAACGTGATGGCCATGTCTCGCGGCGGTCTGGGCTGTACGCCGGAGGCAATCCTGAACGTTCTTAAGTCGTATGGCTATTCCTGTAGGATCAACGAGGATTTCGCAAACTACCAAGTGACGATTCAATTTACGGATGTGTTAGGGGTACCCAACAACCTTGGAGATTTGCAATCCTTAATGCGAAGACTCATACCGGCGCACCTAGAAGTGCGGTATGGCTTCCGATACTTGACCGTGGCAGAGGTTGAGGGCATGACATTGGCAGAGATTGAAAATACAACGATGGATAAATTTGCATGGGGGTGAGGGCGTGTCATATCCTAAAACGCCGAATCTGAATTTGAATAAAGTGGACCGAAGTAGCCCAAACAAGACGCTTTTCAATACTAAACCACTGATTGATGACAATATGGATATCATCGACGCAGCGCTCGGCGCTCAAATGGCTGAAAAACCGCCCGTCTCCGTCGGCTTGAAGTACGGCCAGCAAATCATCAAAAGTGACGTTGTAGCGCCACTGACCGGGCTGCAGATCAAGGGGCGGACGCTGGTGAATCTTCTCGGACGGGACGGGAATTGCGAGAATGCGAGTCGTTGGCAACCCGTCAATAGCACTCTATCGACTGAAGCTACCATTTTTTCAAACGGCTCAAAAAGTTTGAAAGTGACCCTCACGTCAACTACTGGGAACGCAGTAAGTATCAATGGCGTAAGTATAAGTCCGGCCAAGTACTACCTACTCGCCGGTATGGTTCGAAATGGGAATGCGACAAATGTCAGTCTATATGTATCCACTCAACAAACAGCCACGCAAACGGCAGTAGTAACGGATTCAAGCAAATTTTTATTCGTTTTTAAGAAATTCACAGGTGTAACGACGAACAATAACGGCGCGGTTGTCTCAGTAAGCGGGGGCAACGGACAATATGCGTATGCCGACGAAGTCCGCCTTTACGAAATTACGCAAGCTGAGTACGACGCAATCGACAGCATGACGCCGGAGCAGATCGCCGCCAAATGGCCGTATGTAGACGATATGAAAAGCGTCTACTCGCCGTATGTCATCAAGTACGGCGAAAACCTACTGCCGCCGCTTATGGAGTGGTCGCTCGCCGAACAAGCAAGCATAACTGGTCCGTATCAGTTATCCCTATTAGCGACGGGCAATTCTCAGGCTTCTAGCATACAAATACCTGTTATATCCAGGCAGACATACTCATTATCCGCAACCCATAATGGTCAATTGAAAGTGGAATCGCAATTCGGTCTGGGAGATATAGTTGCAAATACAACGTCTCAAAGCGTGTCGTTTACGATTCCTTCTGGTATAGACCGAGTGTATGTGAATGTCACAAATGGATCACTAGGAGCCGGGACATTCACATTCACGAATCTGATGCTTAACGTCGGGCCTGAAGCAAGGCCGTTCAAGCCGCGTAACGACGATCATTTGTTTTTTCCGAACGTCCAACTTGCCTCGAACGTTGATGGGACGATATACGATACACTGTTTCAGCGTGACGGGAAGTACTGGAAGCAGGCGCGGTTCAAGACGTTGGATCTGGATGGTAGTTTAGGATGGCGGCTATATCAGAAGGGTTCAGGGTACAGAATAGTGGAAATCTCTATTACTGACGGCCTTTCGGACACTGAGAAAGTTATAAAGTATGATGGTAAAATCATTCCTCATGTGTTTCCGCTGACGGCTGCGGATCAGTCGATTCTATCCACAAGTTCGCAAGTTTTGCGACTTGCCATTTCTAATGCTGACAGTGGATGGGGAGATTCGTATATGAATGTGACGGATGACGAAATCAAGGCATATTTCTACGGCTGGAAGATGAAGCAATTCGGTCAAGTTGATGCCGTGCCGTACACAAGTGGAACGAAAGAATGGGTGTCTATACTGCAACCTGTCGGCTCACAGACTACCACGTTACCGACAACATTCGCGCCGGGCTACAAGCCCTATAAACTTCAATACCAACTTTCCGCAGCGACCGTCGAAGAAATCGCATCGGAGGGCGGAATCACGCTGCATGAGGGAGCGAATCAGTTTGAAGTTGGTACTGGGATGATTGTAAGAGAGAGGGCTAATCCCCAATTGATCACAGGAAACTACTGGATCAATGGAGGAACAACAGCAAGCAAATTGAAGTACAGACCAAACAAAATGTTAAGTATCGAGGCTAATGAGAAAGAAACAATTTCTAATTGGACACGCCTAGTACCTAGCGAAATTGCCGAATATGGCCTTATGAATGCGTCGATTAACCAATCAAACTTTGATCTGGGAGCGGCTTACACCGTGACCTATCTCGCGCTGGATCAGTATGCGGTATCCTGCAATCCCCTATCACTCGAAGCCGCGCGCCCGGCGAATATGAAATCTGTCGTTGATACATTGGCAGCCGGACACGCCGATATGGCAGCACGAGTCGGGGCACTTGAGATAACGCGGGCACAGCGGGTGCAGCCGCAGTGGATTGCGCCGACATTGTTGAATGGGTGGGTAAACAGTACAGGAACGCCCCCGGCAAGCTACATGAAGGACGAAATGGGCTTTGTTCATCTACGCGGTAACATTAGGGGTGGAGCAGTTGCCGTCAATACGCCGTTATTCCGCCTTCCTGTTGGATATAGGCCGAGCGGAACCCTGTACATTCCAACAGTATCAAACAGTTCGTTCGCGACCATATTTATTTACGCTGACGGTACAGTGGGACTCAACACCGGCGGATCAAGTACGGATTTAAGTCTGGAAAATATCTTGTTCCGGGGCGAACAGTAATGGAGGTGTGCAATGAAGGAAGCCAATATAATCGACCTAAAAGGACATATCACTGACGCAACGCTTGTAGACGATGATGTCACGGGCGTTTTTCCTTTATTCCGGGAGCAGGACAAGCCAGGAGAAGGCGAAGCAGAACAGACGCAGCCAGCGTCGGAGCTAATTGGCCATACCGTCGCCGTTCCGGTCCCAGAAGGTCTTTACAAGCCTCGATTCGACTTCGCAGCATGGGAGCAGTATAACAAGCCGCTGGAGCCGGAGCTTGGCACGGATGGCAAGCCGAAAACGGACGAATCCAGAAATGTCATATACAAGCCGCGTCTGGCCGTAAAGTTGTGGACCGAAGGGCTAACGACGGAGGAAATTGAGGCTATTCGCAACTCACCCAAACAGCCAACAGCCGAGGAGCAGATTGCCACTCTAACCGCACTACTTAAAAAGCAAGAAGAGCATGCAGCAGCCGTCAGCGCCGATTTACAGGCGTTTATGGAATATACCATGACCAACAAAGGAGTGTAGATCATCATGGCAACCAATTTACCGTTTCTCGTCTCCACGTACTCGCGCAATATCAATATTTTCGGAAAGGAGAGGTTTACGCCGCGGGATGGATGCAAAGGAATTCCGGAGAGCTACCATTCGGACGTAGCCGGTTATGCCGCGCGAAATTATTACATTGATGACCTCGACAAGGCATTGGCACAGGGCTGGATCAGTCAGAAGGAATACGACGACATCATGGCCTTGAAAACGACCGAAGACCCTGCATATCGACCTGCAGCGAAATAGTTTCAGATTGGCCCCGTTCCTAGCGGGGCTAATTTTCTTTGAAGGAGAGTTATGGCTGTATGGATTATAGGGATGTGGGGCCGGTCAAGGCCGCAAACAAAACAACAGCTGACCAGACAGAAAAAGTGATCGACCTGACAGATCGAAACGGATTTCACCACATCATTTTGGATTGCTCGAAATGTACGTCAGAGGTCATGTTCAGTATTGATGTGCCCATTTCCAAATCAGACAAGATCATCTATGTCGCTCCGAAGTTTGTTTTTGATGGGTATATACGCGGCAAAAAACTGTACTACAAATGCGCCGCCGATTCGAATGAATTCAATTATGTACTGCTGTAGGGGGTGATTAGGAGATGGGATATATTCCAGTTGGAAATTCAGCCGGGGGCGGAGGTGGAGGCGGCAGCATCGATCCGACGAAATCATACTCAAATGCAATTGACTATGTGAATCTTGGTGACAGGGATGCAATTCCCGTCCGTAGCCGGGCAGTTTCCGAAAAAGTTCTGCAAAACCAAACCTCTCCGAAGAATGGCGGGATGAGGAACACAAACTTTTTTGATGTGAACGAAGGATTCGCGGGGAATGGAGGTTTTTCGGTTCGTGCTACGGTAGTGGGCGGGGCAGCATGGAAATTCGAAATCGGCATTCAGTGGAGCTTCGATGGGACGAATGTCGCTATCATAGAACCGCTTTGGAACAATGTGACTCCGGTCGCAGGAGAACCTGCTGGGGACGCAAGCGCAGCGGTCGTCCGGTATCTCTTCGGTGTCAAAGGCATAGGAGCCGCGTTCTATCGGCTCTATGTGAAAAATTTGGATACCGCCTCAGACAAAAATTTCGACGTCTTCATGACGCGATGGTAGGGGGAGACGGTCATAATGGTACTGCCATCAAAAGACCCGACAAGACGGGCGAAAAGGAACCTTCTCCGTATCCTTCGGAATGCGAAATCAGAAGTCGGAAGCGGAAAAAAGTATGACAAGAATTTCGCCATCATTGGCTGCTCGATCATATCAGGATCGGGGGCCTCTGCACCTGCAAGGCATTTCACAGAAACATTCAAGTCATTCATGAATCAGCACGCAGATTTTCGGACGTACGTGCCTCTTACGACCGGATGGGACCAGTACCGTCAAGGATATGCCGGCCGCTCGCTTCGGCAACTGGTTGAGATCGAGAAAGTGCATGAAGCTGTTCCGAAAGTGCCGATAGTGGTCATCGAGACGTGCCTTCACAATGACCTTGGGCAGAACATCACGCCTGCAGAAAGGCGCGGGTATATTGACTTCCTTGCGGACTATTTCCAAAGCAGAGGGGCGTTGCCCGTGTTCATGTCATCGAACCCGCGCGGGTATGGTGCTGACCCGTTTGTGAACGCAAAAGGCCATACGTGGGCGGACTTGTTCGAGGACGAAAAGGCGTTTTGCTCGTCAAAAGGCTACGAATACATCGACCAGTACGCTCCATGGGAAGATGAAAGAGTCCGGCGCGGGTACGACCGCACGAAGATGTATCTGGTCGTGAACGGACAGCCGGATCTCATTCACCCGGACGACGAAGGCTACGACATCATGGCGAACACGTTGAAACGAGCTATTTGCGGAGTCGATTACGGATATGGGAATCCGTATTAGAAGCCTCGGGGCTAACCGAGGCTATTTTTCATGGAGAGGAGGGGGAGTGTGGACAATCCCACATTTCTCAAAACAAGCCTCGGCGTCGTTGGGGCTTTCATTTCGTGGGTCGTCGGCGGGCTAGGGCTCGCCTTCACGATCCTGTTGGGGCTTATGCTATTGGATTATGCTACGGGGCTTATGGCTGGATACGTCCGGAAGGAGTTGAGCAGCAGGGTAGGCATCGCGGGGTTAATCCGAAAGACGTACATTATCATCCTCGTAGGATGCGTGTACATGATCGAAATATCGGTCCTCAAGTCAAACGGAGTGATCGGGGACGGCGTTGTTATTGCGTACAGTGTGATCGAGTTTCTAAGCATCGTCGAAAATGGCGGGAAACTTGGCGTTCCGCTCGGGCCGCTGAAAAACGTCATCGCGGCGATCAAAGGAAAGACAGAAGAAAAATAAAAAAGGAGAGTGTGATCTATGGATTTTCAACCATTCATATCGGACATTGCTCTATCTGTGATTGGACTTGTATCTGCTGCTGCAATCACCATGTTTTTCAAGCTGAAGAAAAATGTCATCGGCTGGATTGATTCCAAAACGACCGGCCAGCACAGGGAAATCCTTCACAAGGTAGCGGAAGAAGCTTTCGCATTCGTGGAAACGTCCGCGTCGGGGCAGAAGGGAGCCGAAAAACTCAACCTGGCTATCGAGTACGCGAACAAGCATCTTGGCGAGTCCGGTATCCAAATGGACCCGGCTGCTATCCGAGCTGCGATTGAAAAGGCCGTCCTGATCCACAATGCGTCAACGGGGCAGGGAGCAAAGACGGAAGCTCCAGCAGAACAGTTGCAGCCGGTGCCTGAGCATGTACAGAAGTTGTTGGCCGCTGTAAGCGACTTTTCCATGGCAGAAAAACAGAACGAAAGCGTTCCGTGGCAACCAACGTCGCCGCCTGCAGTAGAAGCTTCGGTTACAAAACCGGCCTCTGATACTGGCAACGTAGGTTGAGGAAGAGGTGAAGAGCTAAATGACACGAGAAATCATCTGGAAAGGCAATGGATATACGAATTCAAACGACCGGGGCGGCATCGTCCCGGTTTCTATCGTAAATCACATATCTGCGGGTACGATGAGCAGCATGGATTCCTGGTTTCGTTCGCCGGGGAACAAAGTCAGCTCCGCGCATTTTGGAGTGGCGAGGGACGGCCGCATTCACCAGTATGTGAAGATTGAGCGAATGGCATGGGCAAACGGGATCACGACAGACCGGATTCCACTTGCCAAAGCGCCGATTGTGAAAGACTTCGGCATCAATCCGAACCTGTACACGGTATCGATCGAGCATGAGGGTACAGACGGCGAGCTGACCGAGGCGCAGTTCCAA
>JBHJMN010000119.1:0-1832 GCA_042219835.1 Paenibacillus elgii | reverse complement strand
GTATGGGAAATGAAGGATTGTCCGATACTTTCAAGAATACAGGCAATGCATTGAAGGAAACCTTGGAAGGCTTGAAGGATAAGCTTGATAATGTTATGAAGAGTAGTTCAGGTGGTTCTGGTGGTGGTCATCCTCCTTCTAAGGGGACGGGTAATGCTCCGATAGAACTTGAAAAAATTGATTGGAGCAAATATAACCGTGTAGATAATTATAAACCGACCTTTGAAACTATATTTGATGAAGCAAATTACAGGCTTGCATCAAAGCACTATGATGAGATTAGAAGCGTGGGTATGGAAGATATTGAACAGGTTGCAAAAAATACTGGTTTATCAGTAGAAGAAATAAGGGCAGTGAAGCAACACATCTTTTTTGATTCACATAAAATACCATTGAATGATAAAAGCTATAGAGTAGGGCAATTTACTCCAGATGCTGATTTTGGTTACGCATGGAAGCAAGCACAAAAAGAGAAAGAGTTAACACAATCACAAAAAGAGTGGTTACAACAAATGATTAAACATGAGCTTACGGAAATTGAACTTATGAAGCAAGGATATCCATATAAAAATCCTGGTGCATACAATCCTGACTCGAATACCTTTGGTTCTAAACCTCCAGGGGCACACGACGCAGCTGATCCTCAACCTAAAGGTGAGTTTGATGGGGCGTTTAGCTATAATCTTAAAGAACAAGGTAAGATAGAAAAACAACTAGAAAAAGAAAAAGGAGAATGAATGTGGGATATTTAAATCAGGCGATTAAACGTATTTCCGTAATAGATTGGGGCTGTCTTGGAGAAAAGGAAACCATGTCACAAAGTTATTTGTGTCGAGAGTACTTAAGAAGAGCAACCAAATTTTTAAGAGATTATCCAGGTACTTGTGTACCCCCTTTTATTATGATTTCAAATTCGATCACTGAGCCACAAGAAAACATTGAGATGATTGAAATACTGAATGAAATAAATAATTCTTACCATAGAGCTCTCGTTACGAGTTATCTTGAATTATGCGCTCTTATTGATGAAAAAAATCCAATTGCTATGGATAACAAGGATTTGTTTGAGCCAGCAATAAAGCTATATGAAAGAGGTGGCTTTTTCTATAGAAGGGAAGGATATATATATATAAATGGTAATTCTATTATAATTGCAGATGTTGCTTGGGATGAACAGGAACCACTAGATATTAGTGATGAAACCTTGGATGCGCTAGATAATGGTTGTGCCGAGTAAACTATTGTTACATTTTTCAATATTGATTGAACTGCTTAGTGACGATTAAAACAATCATTCAATCAGTAACCCATGCAAAAATATAGATTGGGTTTACAATGTGGCAACAAGATCATACAATACAACCAACAAACCAAACACTAAATAATTCAAACACTTGATAAACTTTCAAAGCTCTTTCCCACTTGAACCATGAGTAGGATTGAGCTTTTTTTGCGTGCCAAAAATCAAAGGAGGATGAAACGAATGGCAAAACGTGAACAAGTAGGGGCAGAAGAGTTGAAGAACCAGCAACTAGCACAGGGAGCAAAAAAAGAAGTGAGATCTATTGCTCAGGCACGAGCAGCATACGAGCAGCTTATGGATGAAATTCGTGGTTATTTTCAGCAAGCAAGGGAATTACGTGAGCAGGCGGCAGTGCTACAGCGATCAGGACGTACAGATTTTCAGATTAGCGAAGAGATTCAGCAGTTGTTGAAACATGCGGAGCATTTGTATGCGGTAGCAGATCAGAAGGATAAACTACCACGCCAGCAAGCACTAGAACTCATAGAGAGGTTAGAGCAAGAAGCATCAGATTGCAAGCAGCTTATAC
>JBHJMN010000118.1:0-1947 GCA_042219835.1 Paenibacillus elgii | reverse complement strand
AAGCGTGCTGCGAAGCGCGATGTCGCAGGAGCTGCCGGGCTACATGATACCGTCGTACTTCGTGCAGCTGGAGCGGCTGCCGCTGACGCCGAACGGGAAGATCGACCGTAAGGCGCTGCCTGCGCCGGAAGGTGGCGCAAGCGGGTCGGAATACACCGCGCCGCGGACTCCGCTGGAAGCGAAGCTGGTCCGTATATGGCAGGAAGTGCTGGGAGTCGAGAAGGTCGGAATAAACGAAAACTTCTTCGACATCGGCGGACATTCCTTGCGCGCAACGACGCTGGTAAGCAAGATTCATAAGGAGATGAATGTCGATTTCCCGCTGCGGGATGTGTTTACCTGCTCTACGGTTGAAGACATGGCCCGGGCGATTGCCCGGATGGAAGAAGGATCGTATTCGTCCATACCGGCGATTGAGGAACGAGACTACTACCCGTTATCTTCCGCACAGAAGCGGCTCTTCATTCTGAATCAGCTGGAAGGCGCGGAGTTAAGCTACAACATGCCGGGAGCGATGCTGCTCGAAGGGGCGTTGGACCGGCAGCGGTTCGAAGAGGCGTTCCGCGGGCTGATCGCGCGGCATGAGACGCTGCGCACCGGCTTTGAAATGGTGAACGGTGAAGCGGTGCAGCGGGTTTACCCGCAAGCGGACTTTGCCGTGGAGCGTGTGAAGGCGAGCGAAGAGGAAGCGGGAGAGGTTGTACGCCAATTCGTCCGCGCGTTCGATCTGTCGAAGCCGCCGCTGCTGAGGGTAGGTTTGGTCGAGCTGGCGGAAGAGCGTCATATCCTGATGCTCGACATGCATCACATCGTTTCCGACGGCGTCTCGATGGACGTCCTGGTGGAAGAGTTCAGCCGATTGTACGGCGGGGAAGAGCTGGAGCCGCTGCGGATTCAGTACAAGGATTATGCGGCATGGCAGCAGTCCGAAGGGCAGCAGGAGCAGCTCAAGCGGCAGGAAGCGTACTGGCTGGATCAGTTCCAAGGGGAGCTGCCGGTGCTGGAAATGCCGACGGATTATGCGCGTCCGGCGATGCAGAGCTACGAAGGACATGCGCTTCAATTTTTCATAGATGAGCAGAAGAGCGAAGGACTGAAGCGGCTCGCGGCCGAAAGCGGAGCGACGCTGTATATGGTGCTGCTTGCGGCGTATACGATCCTGCTGCACAAATATACGGGTCAGCGGGACGTGGTTGTAGGGACGCCAATCGCGGGAAGAAACCATGGAGATGTGCAGCCGCTGATCGGGATGTTCGTCAATACGCTGGTGATCCGCAGCTATCCTTCCGGGGAGAAGACGTTCTTAGACTACTTGAAAGAGGTCAAGGAAACAACCTTGGGCGCGTACGAGCACCAGAACTATCCGTTCGAAGTACTGGTGGACAAAGTGCAGGTTGCCCGCGATTTAAGCCGCAACCCGCTTTTTGACACGATGTTTACTTTGCAAAACACGGAAAACAAGGAGATCCGACTCCCGGGACTTCAGTTAACCCCATATCCGAGTGAGGAAATCGTATCCCAATTTGACCTGAGCTTGGACGTGGCGGAAATTGGCGGCGGTCTGGCGTACATCCTTGAGTATGCGACGGCCTTGTATAAAAGGGAGACGGTCGAACGGCTGGCGAAGCACTTCGAACAGCTGCTCGAAGCGATCGTGAACGATCCGGGCGCTAAGATTGCGGCGCTTGGCCTGTTGACTGCGGAAGAGAAGGAGCAAATTCAGCATGCGTTCAATCCGGCGCTGCCTGAACTGCCGCCGGAGAAGACGTTCCACCGGCTGTTCGAAGCGCAGGCAGCGCGCACTCCGGAAGCGACGGCAGTGATGTACGAGGACAAGCAGCTGACGTACGGGGAGCTGAACGAACAGGCGAACCGGCTGGCTTGCACGCTGCGCGAGGGCGGCATCGGCAAGGAGTCGATCGTCGGCATTTTGGCCGACCGTTCGGC
>JBHJMN010000117.1:0-2041 GCA_042219835.1 Paenibacillus elgii | reverse complement strand
CGATTAGGAGCTTGTTACGAAGAAATAATCATAGCGTAAGCTAAGAGAAACGATTTCTACAGAAAGAGGACGATCCCCGAAGCGGAATGAACAAAAGTCGCGAGATTGTCCTCTTTTTTTATTAGAGCCTGTCTTATCAAAAATGCATGGTAGAATCAGGATATGAGAAGACGATAGGAAATCCAAGATGAACAATGGGAAGTCATAAAAGACCAGCTGCCAGCAGAGCGAAAAAAGCAAGGCGGGAGACCTGCGACATACAAAGTCTTTTTGTCGTTAGTTTCTATACTGTTGTAGGTTACTTAGGTTTGAAGACAGGCTCTAGATGATTATAAGGCATTTTCACAGAAAAATTTGGCGGATATCGATACCTAATACAATGGCTGATCGGACTGAGATATATTACAACGATGACAAAGGCCATAAGAATATGATTGCAACAAGGTACGTTCAAATGTATAACGATCCCGAGATTTATTGGATACATAATGATGCATATGAGATTTATGTGAGATAATGGAATAGCATTGAAACGAGTCTTTCATTGGATATGAAAACAAAGTCGGGGGGATCTTCATGAGTTATTACGAAGCAGCTGTTGAGAGAATTAAGAATATTGACGTGAATCTATACATTGGAATTTCAAAAAAAAGATATGAAGAGGTAAGATCCAGAGGAGAATATGAAGCAGATTCTATTAATTGCTGAGTATTATCGAAGAGTTGGTGTTTTTTTGCAGTTTATAAATAAGGACAGTGCTTTTATTTTGATGGGGATGTCAAGATTAATTCATAAAGAACCCATTCTTGAGTATGATAATTTGCTTACAATTTGTCCAAATCTCAAGGATATTAACTTTACGATTTTTAAAGCAAATTGCTTCAACTATCTTGAGTGGTGCTGCTTAATTGATAACGGTAACCCAATAGCCATTAAATATCAGGACATATACGAACCAATTATAAAATTATTCGAACGAGGAGGGGGACAAATTAGCATTCACCATAGTGAGCTAGTCGGAGGTTTTGGTGCATTTCCGCGATCAATATCCGCCAGCAGAGGCGATATGAAAGAGTTTGATATTAGCGATAAAGCACTTGAACTGGAAATCAAGGAAATAGAGCATGCAGAAGCGTATCTTAAAGCGTATCTACATGATAGCAATGTTACGAGTAAGTGTATCCGATGCGGTAATAGATTGCTCATACAGAAAAATCAAAGTTATGGCGATTCTTGGTACAAAATTAAATGTGAAACTGATAATTGTTTTGATGATAATTTAAGTAGTTATTATTTTGAATGAAGTGAATCTTTTATTGGGCAAAATGAGTAGACAACAAACATCTTGGAGGGAACTAAGTGGAAAACATATTAATTTTATATGGTTTCAAGAAAATTCCTTATTCTAGTTCTTTTGTACCTGTACCTGATATTATTAACGCGGAATTTAAAGACGCTACAGTGATTAATGAGCACTATAGTAAAGAAAAAGTGATATACCAGATTTACTACTTAAACGAAAGTTATCATGAATTTATAATCCGAATTATCATTTTGTATCATGATGATTCCATTACAATCATGGCCGATGAAGCAAATATTGCTGTCAGAGCCTATCAAGCCTTGTATAGTAATCTGGTAGTTTGAAGTATAAATAAAATCGAAGTTTTATTCCAGTATAAAGGAGATGTCAAGAATGAATATGAAATTGACTTGGAACGAAGTCATTGAAAAAATAATCGAGCAAAAAGAAACAAAGCTCATTCAAGAGAATTGTTAAACTCAATTTGTCGGGATTTAGATAACGAATTTCCACGAAGGGTGCGGAATGTGAGTGAGATTTAATTGTCTACAAATTATATAGAATGATGAGCGACGGCGACGCGATTCGAAAAGGCGAATTTGACGATGGCGGACCTGACGCACTCTGATGTACGGTGAATTAAATTAGATTGCATTTGATGAGGCTGTCCCGTAGCCATTTTCATGGCTTTTGGACAGCCTCGTTTTTTACGTGGCCTTTTGTAGCTGCGGGATGCAA
>JBHJMN010000116.1:0-2076 GCA_042219835.1 Paenibacillus elgii | reverse complement strand
GACGCGGAATACATAAAAATGTTGAGTATTAAGCTTCAAGAGGAGCTTGATGAATTTATCGAGGCTGGGGAACTTGAGAAAATAACGGAATTGGCTGATTTGGTCGAGGTTGTTTATGCAATATTGGAGCATAAGGGAATCAGTATTGAGGAGTTTGAACGAATAAGGCAGGAGAAGAAAGAGATGCGCGGTGGATTTGGGGAAAGATTATTGCTTGTTAAAGTTGAGTAACCTTCGAGATTTTGCATGGAAAGATGATACACTTTTTCGTTGGAGCGGAGTTGGATTTATCTTGCGCAATAAAAGTCTGATTTCATAGCGCGTAAACGAAAGGAGAAGCAAGAAAGATGGATAGTGGAATTGTTGCTGCCGGAATAATGGTTGATATGGTAGAGTTTGTGGGTGAACAAGAGTAGTTTTGACTGTAGGTAGAGTATAGCCAAAATTAGTGATAAAACACGGATTTAATTTTATTTTATCGAAAGAAAAGGTGGGATTGCATGATAACGGAACAGCAGCGCCTAGAGATGTACGGTGATATGACACAAGAAGAAATCGATATGATCTATTGGCATCAAGGGAAATACAAAGGTTGGGATTGCATAGAAACAGGGTTTGGTCTACTGGTAATGAGAAAAGGGTTTGGGGAGTTACGAGCATTTAGGGGATTGGAAGTAAAGAATTGGATACCTGAATGCTGGAAAGAATTAAAGCAGAAAATTGATGAGCTTGAAACGGTATAAAAAACTGATTTTATGAGGAGCAAGGAATTAGCAAATGAGGTACGAAAACATTGTTAGAATAATAAGGAATAATTCCTCAAGACATAACTTTGAAGTTTTATCTGAAGATGAAATAAAAAGAGAGCTAGAAGTAGAAGGTATACCCGAAGATTATATAGATTTTTTGAGAGAAGTTGGCTGCGGAACTGTTAATAATTCATGTTTTAATTTTTATAACGGTTTGGTTGAGGTAGACGAAATTTTAGGTCATCTTTATGATGAGGACTCGCATCCTGAATTAAAAGATGTTTTATTGTTTGGCGATAATTTTGCTGGAGACGCAGTTGGGTTTTTAGTAACAGATGACTGGTCTATTGTTGAAATATGGCATGATGATAATTTGTCAATTAATCCTTGTGAGGAAGAAACTTTTGAAGAATTTGTTGTCTCTATGTTTGAAGATATTAATAGCTGATAAAACGGAGATTTCATGAACTGAATTGACAGCAAAAAGAAAACTGCTAAGGAGATGAATATAGTTGAACACAAGAGACGATGCAGTTAAAGATATTTTGGACTTCTTGCAATCTGATAAAAGGTCACTGCTTCTTACTGGCACTCATCAGTATGAGAAACACAGGTTGATTATACACATTTTAAAAGAATATGTATCAGATAGGGCGAAAGTTCTATTTCGTGCAAATTATATGCAAAACATCGGCTCGTTTCTCGATGAACACTATAAGGTTTATAAAACAGGAATAGGCTATGAACTTGGGATACATACTCTATATTTCGACAGTATCAAAAATACGAGTTGGAATAACACTGAAATGGAGTATGACTTTGCTATCTTATATCCTCTCGACAATGTGCTTAAAAGTAAACAGCGGATCGAGATACTTAATGACTTGTTTGAAACAAGAAACATCAATAAGTTGTTTTTAGTATCTTGGACTGATGATTTGTCATATGACTACTCTGAACTAAAAGATTATTATGATCAGCATACTGTTTTCGATGAGTTAGAAGAAAATCAATCCTGAATACCACCAACGAATGATTACAAAAGACTCCAAAAATTCAATAAATCAAATATGCCTTAAAAGATTGGTTTTATTGTACAGGTGATATATGAGGAAACGATTCAAGAAAATAACAATTAACGGATATAAATTTCACTGCGTAATAGATGAATATTTTAGAAATGAAGCAGTTCGCTTTCGAGCGTATCCTTATCATACAAAAACATCTTTTTTTGAGGTGTATTTCTCATGGAAAGGGTGTTGGCTAATTAATCTTAACTTGCCGAGTACATGTTCGGTATTGATTAAGTATGCAATCGAAAACGGAT
>JBHJMN010000115.1:0-2095 GCA_042219835.1 Paenibacillus elgii | reverse complement strand
CCCTTGTTTATTTATTCAAAGGGTTTTTATTTTTATGCAGAATTTTTACTTTAGATAGGCTTTAAACAATACACTCCCTGTTATTAAACCCCATAATTGGATTGATTTTAGATGAAAAAATGCTTGAAAATTAATGTATTTCGAATTTCCACAAAGGGTGCGGAATGTGAGGTATCTACGGCTGACGTTGCATTGTTGGCGGGTTTAAGCGGCTGGATGCTGATCACGATATTCATGTGGCTGCGGGTCATGAAGTTTGAACGAAAACTGGACATCCTTCAAAAGAATGGTGCCCGGGAGAGCGGAGGAAGCGAGACATGAAGTATCAGGGTGTCTAGTATTAGACACCCTGAATCCCTGACTAATTCTGGACAACAATTTTACTGCTGTGCGCTGTGCATGAAATCTTTCACTATGGTTCCGGGTAGAGGTGTACATCAAGCTCAATAGGACTATTATGCCGGCTAATGTATTCGATGTGATACGTTCCGGGGAGAAGGTTTATATATTTTTCTCTATGTGTCCCATTACCTGAAAGCTCGAAGCTTCTGTCTCCACGCACGTCGTTTTCATTGACCAATTCATACCTTACATTACTAATGGTGGTGCCATCGAGGGGTCTTTGAAAAACTTGTAATCTATAATACGTAGGAGCAGTAACTGTAATTTTCGCATCTGTCCTCCTTATCCGCCGTCCACTTTCCAAATAATCATCCCAAATAACGAGGTCAGATGCCGCTAGCTGCACTTCTGCTTGCCTTTGTATTTGCGGGACACCGCTTGTTGTCTGCGCCTGTACAGTAGAATCTCCGATAGGAGAAGCTACAATTCCGGCTGTAAGCGAAAGAGCCAGCAAGCCATTAACAACCAACTTCTTCAATACCAAACACCACCTTATAATGTAATATATTACCTTTTTAGGTTAACATACATCCATTTTGTTGTAAATGATTTTTTTCAGTAATTTCATCAGCTACTGAAGAGTTAATAATTTTGACGGAAGTGCAAAGGATGAGCCTACATGACTTACTGCTCGAATACCGCAAGGCGAAAAAGGATCTCGTATCTTTGTACAATCGAACGACAGATAAAGAAGAGCGCTCGCTGATTTCGGATATGATCGGCGATTGCGAATTCATGGAGCGATGGCTCGGGACCGGACGAATGCCGGGGAACCGGCGAGGCACCGATCGGCTTTCAGTATACCAGCGAACAAAGGTATGGGACCCTTCCTGGATGGAGCAACCGATTTCCAAGCCGGCGGGGACGGATCGGGAGTTGACCGAAGAAGAACGCTTTAACGATGCGATGAGTAATCTATCCGAACGGGAAAGACAATGCTTTGTACTTCATACAGCCTTCCGGTTCTCAATAAGGCAGATTGCAGAGGAGTTGGATTTAAAGAAGAGGACCGTTCAGACGAACTTGCAAAAAGAGCTCGGTAAGGCAGGAGTATTGATGCTGCTCATCTTCCACAACTCGAGGGAAGGTTTGAGGCTCTTTTTTATGCACTTCAGTACGTTGTTGATTCAGACTTAGATGAGGATCAAAAAAATCTGCTAAAAAAATTAATAAAAGTAGGTACTACGGATTCTGAATTATTCGTAATTTATGAGATCTTCAAAGACGATCAACATAAACTAGCTCTTTTACGTAACTTCGAATTTTTCAATTGTTACAAAGAAATGGAGATTAAAGCTCATCGTTCGAGTTAAGCATATGACATCATTTTTTTGTAGTACATACGCCACTATATTGTGAGAATAAAAAAATGAAGCCTGGGTATGCTTTCCCATAAGGCTTAGGTCAATTGTTATATATTTGGTAGAATAAAACAATATTTTGGCAGGTAAAACCTTTCTTATGTCGAATGATGGTATATAAGTAAAATCATTCGTGAAAAGGTGGTATGCATGGCTAGACGTAAGAGCAAACGAAAGCAGGAAGAAGAGTTTTTACAAGGATTTTTCGGATTAGCGGGTATAGGTTCGTTTTTCGTGACCTATTACTTTACCAAGTCACTTAGCCTTTCAACAACAGTTGCAATCAGCATCATAGCCATTGTAATCATTGTAATGGTAGTGAACCATAATAT
>JBHJMN010000114.1:0-2150 GCA_042219835.1 Paenibacillus elgii | reverse complement strand
AAAATTAAAACAGACCACTAATATAACGATTCAAAATAGCAGCAAATAGGAGGATTCGACGAAATAAATGAATTCCGCACAAGCCATTATGTTTTTGAAAAACAATCAGCCCTTTTCTAAAGATACGGAGGAAAAATTCGAAGTCATTAAAAAGTATAACGACGTGAGGGTACACTTTTTAAACTATCCTGATCCTCAGTGCATTCCATTATTTTTAAATTCATTTGGAGAAGGCAGCGGCTTCGGAGTCTATCAACTGATTGAAGACGTTCTGATGAAGTATTCAGTAGAACAAGTCGTTCCGCATTTAATTTCAGCATTGCATAGTGAACATATCGGTGTCAGGTATTGGTGTTCCCATATTGCTGCATCTTTTCCGACCCCAAGCCTAATTCCCCCTCTCGTCCATCTGCTTAGCGACCCCGATCCCGATATCAGGTGTGCAGCCATAACAGCCTTGTCCCAAATCGAGGATGTCAGGATTATCGGTATTTTAGTGGGAGTTCTGGAAAAAGAAGAAGACCCGGACGTTCTTGATCTCATTCAAGAAGCTCTGGAGGAATCCAATATCGGTGCAGCTGTACCCTAGTGACCTTGACTGGCGTTTGCCCATCAAGGTTACTTTTTTTGAACAAATTCACCAAACCCAATGCTAGGAAATCCTTATTTCCCTGTTATTTTATGTTAATCTTCCATTGTGGTAGTATGGTTTTATAGATTTAGGGGAGGGTGTTCCGTGCGGGTGGATAATCGCTCTTTGCGGTCGGAAATCGAAGACCAGATGAAGCTGCATGGCTACAACCTGAATAAAGTAGCCGAACTGACGGGGATTAACGCCGGAAATTTGAGCATGGTGTTAAATGGCCGGTCCCGTGCCATGACAATCGGTCATTTGGACGCTCTGGCAGAAGTTTTTGGAAAGGCCCCCGGATGGCTGTACGAGCTGTACACGGAAGAATGCATCTCGGACAATAAGTTGTCCCGGCCTCGCATAATTCCATATTTGGTGCGATGTGCAGAAACTGGCCGAGTGGATTGTATCGAACCAGTGATTTCCAAGATTCTCGATAACCCCAAGAACGTGTCCATTATCTTTGCTGCGGCGGAGAAGCTTTTCGAGAACGGAAGGCTGGAGGAATCGGGACGCTTTTATCAACTGGTGGTCGACAATATAAAGGATAGTTTCTCTGAACTCATGGCGATAAGCCAATATCGTTTATTTCTGATCGCTCAAGGCACAGATGCCGAAAGGAACTGGAAATCGGTTATTCAATTCGAGCCTTTCCGAAGACGATTGCCGGAATATCTCCAGCTTGCGGCGCTTTTGAAGTTGGCGAAGGCTTGTTACTCGTTGGAGAGATGGAATGAAGTCGAAAGGTTTGCAAAAGAGCTCACGGAACTAAGCTCGATTCTTTATAAGCTAAAAATGGTGGAAGAAGTATCGGTAGAGCGTCATTTGGTATATTACTTTGGCATAGGCTTATTATTTGAAGGGATTTCGCTGGAAAAAAGAGGATTCTACGAAAAAGCAAAAAAAGTTGTACAGACTTATGCCGATCTTAGTTGGTTTGAGCCTCTTGACGAGTCAGGCTGCCAAATTGTTGAAAAATTTAAAGTTTTCGCAAAGAGCTGGAGAAGCTGCGCAGGCTGCGATCCGTCTCTTTAAATACAGGCGAATCTATACACCCTTGAAGTATTGTTGGGCAACGACAGCATTCTGGATGAATACGCGGATTACCTAGAGTGCCTTGACCAGTTGAATGAAACTTTGTCCGGACTGACGACAATTATAAACTCGGCAAATATACACGGCTTTTGTGTTGATCAGATACTGCAACGCTTTGCCGGCGCGATCGACCGATTCGATTGTTTTGTAGACGATCTGATTAATTCGCGCAGGTATCTTTGGTTTTGCTATCATAGGGCCGTTTACGAGTTTACAAAAGAACGTTACGAAAACGGGATTAAGGAAACGATATTCTGCATTTCGCTATGCTTGGAAATGAAGCGATATGAGGACTTGGCCCGCAGTATTGCTTTATTTGAGAAGCATCGGAATTATGCATCCGAATCCCAGGTCCAGTATTACGAATCGATCAGGCTTTGGGTAGTTTAGCTGTGCAAGACGCCAGATCGCATGGTAAAAGAAT
>JBHJMN010000113.1:0-2180 GCA_042219835.1 Paenibacillus elgii | reverse complement strand
AATAAAGTAGGGGAACCACTCTCGTGGCTCCCCCCTTATCGAACCGCACGTGCCCTACTAAGGCATACGGCTCACCAACGTGATTCAACTTAAAATCAACTTCTAGCTAATCGTTGTGCATTCTGCATCTTTTGGAGCCGCATAGGGGTGTAGTACTCCCGTCCGCGTTCTCTTGCACTCTTCTCTAGACGAGCTTGCTTTGCTCTTTGCTTGTTCTTCATGTACACCATGTAGTCGGACAGCGTGTACCCGTATTGCGTCTTGTAATATAACCAAAACGCAGGGATCAATCCGATTCGAGCAAAGAATTCGTTGTTCCATTTCGTCTTCATCGCATGTCCTTTTCTTTGGCTTGGGTGGCTATGGATCATGGCGACTCGTAACCGTTGTCGGATGTAGCCGTCCATTTCAAAGAGTTGGTTTTTGCATCCGTTAATGAAACAGCGGCTTTCTTGCCCGTATCGCTTGTTCTCTTCTACGGCTTTGTATAGGTTTAGGAAATAGTTTACCTTCCCTCGAATAATGGGATTGACGCGTGCAAGCCATGCTTTCTTGTCCAGCGTTAAGGTTTTCCGCGTTTTGACTTTGACCTTCTCTCTGAAATCCTTCCACATCGCTTCCTTTGGTTTTGCGATGAAATAGGGTTTGCCGTCTTTCTTTCGCTCCCGCCAGTGTTCAAACGTGAACCCTAGAAAGTCGAAGTCATCCTTCTTGAAGTTAACCGTCTTGGTTTTCTCCATCGCTACTTCCAACCCTAGTTCCCTCAGTGTTTCGCGCGTGATGTCGGCAGCCAGTCGAATTTCTTCCTCTGTTTTTGCAAACAGCAGAAAATCATCGGCGTAGCGAACAAAACGTATGCCATGTTCCTCCAACTTCCAGTCCAACTCGTTTAGATACAGGTTGGCTAAGAGCGGAGAGATGACACCGCCTTGTGGTGTGCCGGCCTCTACTTCGTGGTACTTCCCTTCCTCCATATACCCCGCCTTGAGCCATTTCCAGATCATGTCCAGCACCGTTCCATCTGCGATGTATTTCGTCAGTATCCCCATCAGTTTCTTGTGGGGGATGTTGTCGAAGAAGCCGCGAATGTCACAGTCGTAGATAAAATTATGGTCTGTTTCAATGTTCCACAGGATAATCTGGGCGACGCGTTTCGCTCCATAGTTAGGGCGATAGCCGCATGACCAGCGATGAAAGATGTTTTCCTCACACTTTGGCTGTATCACGTTGACAATCGCTTGTTGTACAATCCGGTCCTCGATGTTCGGTATGCCTAGCGGACGCATCTTCCCGTTTTTCTTTGGGATGTACCGTCTACGGACGGGGGATGGTGTGTAAGCTTTGTCTCGGAGCTTTTGCAAGAGCCGACCTAGATTTTCGTCTAATCTCTTCTCGTAGCTCTCTAACGTTTCGCCGTCGATTCCACCTGCGCCTTTGTTCTCCTTCACCTGTAGCCACGCCGCATGAAGTTTGCGGTCAAACAAAACTTGCCCGTAGATGCTGTGCCATTTTAGCTTCAATTCTTGATTCAAGTCTATCGCTCACCTTTCATCGCGCCCAATCCGTTCGTTCTTACCGCGGTAACGTGACGGTTGTTCGGCACCACATTCAAGTGTTTGTCCACGAGGTCGTTCCCCTTCCGTTCGGCAGACGTTTGGTCATCTGCCTACTCCCGTACTATGAGAACGTCTGAATTCTCTACCATGACAACAACTTCGGCGAAGCCTTATATGCAGCCATCCTTTGCAGGTAAGCAGAGAACCTCACGGGGTCATCGCATCTTCCTTCTGAGCATACCCAGCACCTTCACTTGATAAGCCACCGTTATTCGTCTGGTTCGTTGGATAACGATTTTTTTTTTTCTTAGGCTTCCCGCTTTTTCGCACAGTCGCCGACTTACCCTGCCGCTGTGTGCTTCACGCTTTCGCATTTGGGTCTACTCATTCGCCTACGGGTCTCTCGATTGTCCGCATCTCCTTCAGACAAATGCCTCGCGACAGATGCCCTAGATTAAGCTTTCCAAGTCACACCAGCGTGCTTGGAGAGGGACTTGCACCCTCTGGAAAACAACCTTCTAAGCTCTAGGTTCGTGTTTACATTATGTAACGTAACCGCTGCTTGTCATGGGTTGTTCATAGCGAAAATGTTTGCTAAAGATGCGACTGCCCGTCGCACAAAAA
>JBHJMN010000112.1:0-2241 GCA_042219835.1 Paenibacillus elgii | reverse complement strand
CACCATTAGAAAATAAAATCGTTATTTCATAGTGATTTAATCGGAATAATATCGAGTTTTCTTGCGTTATGTATGGATTACTCTTTGTTTCTTTAAATTGCTCTCTTTTTATGTATGATGATTATTGATATCGCCAAAGCCTTATTTCTTCTGGACTTTTAACCGATTATGTATAAATTTGTTATCGCTATCGCAAAAGTAACAAACGTATGTAAAAGGATCACTTTTAGCCTAAATTTGCATAATCAATGGCTAACGGAGGTAGCTTTGTTTGACTTGGGAAAGTGATTCTGCGAGCTAATCCCCGTCTATTGTCATAAGTGCCTGACTTGTACAATTGCTTTAATTCGGTTTCGGTGAATTGACTTTGCAAAAGTTTGAAAGCAAGTGCCTTTTCGATTTGATAAATGTCAAATGGTTGAGATTGTAACCAGCCAAATGGAATGCCTTCAATCGGTTCGGTTAACTGGATTGGCTTTAAAGCAGCTTCCGCCATCTGAATGAAAAATTCTTTCTTAAGTAAATCGATAGCACGGCGTTTCGGTGAAAACTTCTTCATTTCCTTGTAACTTGGTCGAATCTCCATACGCAGGATTCCTCGGGCTTGTTCAATAACTTCTTGAGGTTCCTTTGTATCTCTGCATTGGGTTTGTTTGTCATAGAACATCGTCTTTTTGCTATCGTTCTTATGTCCAGCCGTTTCCAGATGTCCATAAGAATATGGCTTCATGTACGGAAGTTTCAATTTATGTATTTCTCGTACATAGTCGCTTACTAAATGTCCAACTTGAAAATTCCAACATACGTCCAATCGCTCAGTTCCTGACCAATCCTCCGTTTTCATTTCAATTTGAAATAACTCATACAAGCGTTCATGTAACCTTTGGAAGAAGAGGGGAATGTCCTTTTCTTGAAGAATCGTTACATTATTACCGTAGAGAAATTTGGGGATGGATACCTGCAAAACGAGGGTGCTGCTATTGTCATGGTATTTAATAAACGGTATTTGGCTGTCTTTAATTTTGTAAGTTGTACCCTTGTTCAGATAAGCAATTTTATCAGCGGCTACAGATTCAAGATTAGGGTAGACAGGGCATGTTTTCATGATGATCGTATCAAACAATAGGCAATCTCTCCTTTTCGTGATGAGTTGATGTTTTCAATCCCAAAATTTTGGGTAAGATTCGGCATGTTATAAGAAATGCAAAAACACCCTCCTTTCCAAACTTTTTAGTTAAAATCAACTTAAAATTTGTGCTTAGAACTAACTTGATCAAAAGGATCGTGTGACCTTTTTTCTTTTGGCGGTTCCGTGTCTATCACACCATATTTACGGAGTAAATCAAATAATTCTTGTTCAAATGGATCTATTTCCCCGAAAGCTAAAAGCTTGCCACCATTTAAAAAATGTAACATGCTTCTCAATGCATCTACTTTTATTGAAACTTTCTTTCGGCGCAGCTCCTCTTCCTCTGTGACATCCTCATATTCTTCGATTCCTTCTTTGCCCTCGTCTTGATCAAGTAAATTAGCAAGCTCTCTAACAACTTCGAAATGATTTTTAGTTCGGTAATACTCCATGTCCAAATGGAAATCATGATTCAGGATTCCTTTTAATTTCAATACTAGCTCTTCATAAGCAAGTTCCTCATATTTGTAGCGCAATTCGCCTTCATGGGGATTATGCCAAAAATAAGCTTCATGCACATTTCCATCATCGTCCGTTATCGTATGCTCAATCTCATGTGTATCCCGCTTCGACGCTCGTTCAAGGTAATTGATTTCAATTTTTATTTTCTCTACTTCGGTTAACTCCTTCTTCTGAAAGTATTCTTCATCAATCCTAAACAACTTGGAGACGAGCGGAAGCTTGTCCTTGGGTATCGGTCTCCTGCCACTTGCCCAATCTGCAACGGTGGAGGTAGTCAGATCAAGTCTTTTCGCAATATCTGTATATGAAGCTTTGAATGCTTTGGCGATAAATTCGAAGCCCGTCATTATTTCCTTAACCTTCTTTCAATGGCGTAATTTACGTCTTTTTCTTCTGTGTTTTTATATTAGCATTTTCAATCTCAGAAAGTCAATGTTTTCGACGTAAATTACGCAAATAATTTTTCATCTTCCGCCGCGCATACATTTTCGAAGATTTTCCGTTTTAACCTAAGTTCCCGGAATTTATAACGAGGGAGGAGCTACCCCGAGCGCTCGGTACAAGTCAGCCTGTTTTTGTGTCACTTCGCC
>JBHJMN010000111.1:0-2293 GCA_042219835.1 Paenibacillus elgii | reverse complement strand
ACGGCATATAATAGAATTAGAACCGGCGAAGATGTGTTTGGCAAAAATAAATATCTAGCCAGAGAGATAACTAAGAACGCAGGTAATGGTCTTACACCAAAAACCGATCCAGATGGAGAAACACACGGCGATGGGAGCGATGGATATTACCATCACTACCACCCTTTGGCGCCATTAGCTGGCCGGGCACATGTATTCTTCTTCAATTACTAGTAGGTATTTCAACGCGAAATCCCAATACTTGGCGTATTGGGATTTCGACTTTAAAGTGGGAGTGAAATGACATGGTAAAAATATTGGAAGTAAAAAATCTTTATTTAGATAAACCATTGTGGTCTTTTCTTGAAAGCTTTGGAAAGTTTCATGTATTGTTTAAAAGTGTTTCTAATGAGCAAGAGTTTTATTATACTGAACTACTTTGTCTTGATACAGAACATCTAATAGAAACTTCGCATCAGTTTAACAAGGCAGTACATTTTATCGGCGAAGGCAATCCATCTAATGTTATGTTTCATGGATCTATTGAACAACATCTCGAAGGCAATATGTTTAATGTAAGCAGATTAAACTTAGAGCGTTTTGAAGATGAATTGGTTTTCAGTATCAAGTTCGAAGGAAATATTAAAAATATATGGAATCTTAGAATTAGAATTTCTCCAATTGATGAAAGATATTGTTTAGTTTTTTTATCAGAAGACGACCTTATTTTTAATAAGGATTGTTACTCGCGGGTCATTTTAGTGGATTCTGTGGAAAAAAAAGGCTACTTTATTCAGCAACAAGACTTTCCGTACTTGAATGTGTTGCTTAATATTGCTGTATGTAAAGTAGGAAATCAGGCTAAAAATATCATTTTTAAATCAGGAAGAATACAACGCTTTGAAAAAAAATCCTATTGGGAAGAGTATTACAACTCGAATGGGAGTTACAAGGTAGAAACACTTGAGAATTTACTAATCCTGAATAAAAGCGAATTCATAGATTGTATAAAAAATAAAAAAAATCTATCGCCTATTATTTTTAAAGACTATGACATCAGTCGATCTGTTGAAGTTATTGGCATGGTAGGAGATCGATTCTGGTTTTTTGAGGAAGATTATAAGGGTGATAAAACAGAGATTTATGCTATAGATATAGAAACTGGAAGCAGTACCTTGAAATATAAAGCAAATGAGCATTACTACTCAATCAAGGTTTTTGGAGGATTGCTATACGGCGTTAGAGAAGAACTAAAGAATAAAATATATTATTCATTCGAAACCAATGCGATCCGTGAGTTTTCCTATAAAGAAATGGTGGTTTACTTAGATGAAGCAGTCCGTATAACCGCAAGGACGTACTTAGACGAATCAATCCCTAGAACCGCAAGTATGCACGGTGAAACGTATAATATCGAAGTTGTAAGAGACGGTTTAACAGAAAATGCTTATATAAATAAAAAATTCTTTTATTACTTTGAAGAAAATATCTTGTTAGTTTATTGAATCTGTCTATAATGCTCCTCGTTGTCAAAATTTTAAATTAAGAAACAAACACCACTGATTATATAAATTTGGAGTAAAATACATGATACAAATCATAGCCTACTTCACCATGTCATTGGATCACATCGGACGATTGTTTTTTCCAAATATAGTTCTGTTTTCATTACTCGGCCGACTTGCATTCCCGTTATTCGCCTATGGCATAGCTATTGGCTATACAAAAACCAGTAACTTTCGTTTGTACTGTTTTAGACTTTTTATATTGGGGGTAGTTTCCCAAATACCCTATTTTATGCTGTTTGAGAATTATAGTTTAAACATATGTTTTACACTATTGGCAGGACTTTTAATCTTAAGAATATTAGATATCAACTGGCAATATTACTACAAAATAATGGCGATTTTTTTAATATGCACTGTAGTAGTATTATTCGGTTTTGAATACGGGTTATATGGAGTTTCAACCATCATTATGTTTGCAAAAATAAAAAGTCTTAAGAAAAATGTACTAGTACAAGCAATGTTGATCCTGACTTCCGTTGTTATTTATGACTATAGTTCTATTCAGTTCGCGGCATTATTCTCAATGATTATTATCCTTGTGTATAATAACAATATTCCCTTTTTAAATCGTTACGTTCAATATTGTTTCTATCCCGCACACATACTTGTATTGTTATTTTTAAAGAAGATTCTTTGAACAGTCTACAAGCGTTCTCTTCTCAGATATAACAAAACAGGCTCTTCACCGCTAGCGATGCTACGAGCGAAAATAAGCCCTATGAATTTCCAGAAACTCTTTGAAAAGC
>JBHJMN010000110.1:0-2316 GCA_042219835.1 Paenibacillus elgii | reverse complement strand
ACGACCGTAGAAGCAGCACTGGCACACCCGGGCCGGTTCAAAACGGTACGTGATAACCTGGAAGTTAAGGACATTACGATCGGCGACGGTGAAGCGAGAAAACGATACGTCCTGGTCCGAAATCCGGATGAAGCCAGACGTGACGCGGCGCGGCGTGAGAAGCATCTAACCGCGCTCAAAGAGGAACTCGCCCGGTTAAAGGAACTGGACGGAGAAGCACATACCAAGGCGCATTGCCGCTTGCACAACCATACGACGTACAAGCGTTATCTCAAGATGGACAAGCGTGGCAACCTCCGAATTGATCTGGAGGCTGTGAAAGGCATGGAGCATCTGGATGGTAAGTATTTGCTGCAAACCTCGGACGATACGCTTTCGGCGGAAGATGTGGCGCTTGGTTATAAGCAGCTTTTGAAAGTGGAGGCCGCGTTTCGGACGCTAAAACAGTCACTAGACCTTCGCCCCGTGTATCACCGCAAGGAAGAACGGATCCGCGCGCATGTACTCTTATGCTGGTTGGCGCTCATGCTGGTTCGTATCATAGAAAATCAGACAGGCAAAACGTGGCGAGAGATCCGCGATTCATTCGGTCGTGTGCAATTAGTGGAGTATGAATCTCACGATGGCAAGGTTCAACAACGTACAGAATTAACACCTGAACATTTAGGTATTGTTTCGGCATTAAAATTGACAGAACCCCAGAGAATATGGGGAATTTCGCTCCGTTAGCGCCCCAAAAACGTAGATACACACGTAGTTATCCACAAACCGCCTAAACCCTTGCCACGACTGGGCCCAAGGCGGTTTGTGTTTCTACAGACTGTCGAAGCCGGGCTTGCGGATGGGTTTGGGCGCTCTCATCATTCAAGAACGGATGCAACTAACCGATCGGGAGACGCTCGCGTCGATCAGCGAAAATCCGTATATGCAGTACTTCATTGGGCTCGCCGGATTTGAGATGAAGCCCCCCTTTCACCATTCCATGATGACGCATTTCCGTAAGCGCCTGAAGGATGTGCTCGCTGAAATCAATGAGATCGTGGCTACCGAAGGCGCGAAGGAAATGAACGACGACGATGACAAGGACAATGCGAACGGCGACAGCATGAGCGGCAAAGGAAAACGAGCAAGAAAGAAGAGCGACCTTTTCGATGCAGTTGAGCAACAAACGTTGTTTGATGAGGTGGAAATGCAATCCGTGAAGGTGGCGATCCCGGACCCTACGGAGCAGTCTTCCTCGGAACAAACCCAGCAGCCCGTGAATGGGGTCCATCAGCAAACGATCCGCTTTCCGAAGATAGACAAGATTCCGTCACGGAAGCGTTTCTACTTCCCAACAAAGGAACGCTGGTAGCAGATGCCAGTTGTACGCCGGCGGATATCGCTTATCCAACCGATTTGAATCTGTTGAATGAAGCGCGGGAGAAGCTCGAAGCGATCATTGACAGGCTGCACGAACCACTTGTCGGCAAAGTGACAAAGCCGCGTACCTACAGGAAAAAAGCACGCAAGCAGTATCTGGCCGTCTCCAAGCAGCGCCGTCCGGGACCGAAAGTGATTCGTAAAGCGATCAGGCGGCAACTCGGATACGTTGGGCGAAATCTGGCCATCATCGCCGAACAAACGAAAGAGCAGCCGCTTACGCTGCTTGACCGCAAAGCCTATCGCGACTTGCTGTTGATTCACGAACTATATCGCCAGCAGCTTCAGATGTATAGCGAGCGTACTCATCAGATCCAAGAGCGGATCGTCAGCATTCATCAGCCGCATGTCAGGCCGATCGTGCGCGGGAAAGCCAGATCGCGAGTCGAGTTTGGAGCCAAGATCGCCGTCAGCATGACGAAGGGCTACGCGTTCCTTGATCGAGTGTCCTGGGACAACTTCAACGAGAGTACGACGCTCATTGAGGTGATTGAGAACGACCGCCGCCGCATGGGATACTATCCGGCGGTCGTTCAGGTGGATCAAATCTATCGCACACGCGAGAACCGGAACTTCTGCAAACAGCACGGCATTCGGCTAAGCGGACCGGCTTTAGGGCGACCGCCAAAGGACGGTCCGACAAGCGAGCAAAGGAGTCTGGACAAACAGGATGCCGGTGAACGAAATGCAATCGAAGGCAAATTTGGAGAAGGCAAGCGCAAATACGGGCTTGACCGTATTCGAGCGCACCTTGCACAGACGAGCGAGTCCGTCATCACCCTGCAATTGCTGGTGATGAATCTGGAACGCAGGCTGCGCGTTCTCTTTTGCTTCATTTTTTCCATACTGCTCCGCCGTCGAACCGTCCTGAATTTCTGATAAACAATCGTTCAG
>JBHJMN010000011.1:0-128261 GCA_042219835.1 Paenibacillus elgii | reverse complement strand
AAAATAACTATCCCATTATTTACCTTACATGATATATTTTACAATATGGTTCTTTGTTTTTGATTTGATATGCTGGCCAGCATTCAAATAAAAGAAACATTTTCATCCTTTTTTCGAATACAATTTACAAGTGGAGGAATTTCGATGAAGAAAAACTTTTTTGTTGCAGCAATTATTACAATCATTGCCTCAGTATCGATATTGGGTGTTGTGAATGCATCTTCTGGAAATACCAGGGGACATTATTGGGGTGATTTTTTTGATTCTGAACTTTGCCTCAAAGATGGTGGACAATATATGCGTGGTAATTCTTCAATTATTGCTGATTGGGGTAGACCAAAAAGTACTTTTGAAAAACAGGCTACTGCTGGAGTTGAACTTTGGAAAAACGGATATTTTGTTGACAAACACTCAAAAACAAACAGTGGTACTGGAAGTGTGCAAGCAGTTGATTGGTTGGATGCCTGCAAACATCCTGCTTCTGAGAAATATAGATTTATTGCTACCCAAAATGTATGGTATCCTGATTCTGAGGAAAATAAGCAGGCCGGATTATTCCAAGAACACACCTATACAAATTAATTTACAGGAGGATTAACCATGAAGAAAAAATTCCTCATAGGAGTAGGCCTTACCTTGATTGTTTCATTAGCAGGTGCAGCACTTGCAGTTGGTGCTCAAGAAAATTCACCCGAGAGTACAATAGTAAAGAGATTTGAACCTGATAATCGCCCTTGGAAAGAAACTGAAACAAAAGAAGTTCTTGATAGGGTTTATGCTGAATGGGAAAAAGGAAAAAATAAGCTAGCACAAAGACAGTTTGTTGCAAATGAAAATGAATGGAAGTTATATGCAGGCTTCGACATTGGAAAAGATTACACAAATCAACTTTCAGAAGTTGAAGCGCAAAGTTTTCACATGAGCCTGTTCGAAGCTAAAAAAGCATATAAAGCTGGGGATTCTGCATATGGAATTCTTATTAACAGTGATAACTCTGAGGCTAAGGTTATTTGGCAACGGGCAGACGGAAAACTTCATGTGGCCGATCTTAAGAAAGATGACCAAAAGAATACTTTCTCTTATTCAAACGATTCATCCAAATGGAATTTAGCAGATGCAGTTGATTTAGATTAAACAATTACCTCCCCCGATTTCCTAAAGGGGGAGGTAATTGTTTTTACCTTCTTTTGTTAATAGGAGCTTTCGTTTCCAGAACTAATCCTCCTCAGAGTTTTTGAAATAGAGTTCAAGGTATTCTTTGGGGACCACGTGCGACCCGTAGCCTTAACTCGGTGCGTCTTTGATCTAACTTCATAATGAAGGTGTGAACCAGTGCTTCGACCGGTCGTCCCTTAGTACCCGACGATATCGCCTTTATTGATCGTCTGACCTTTTGTCGCCTCCACCGAATCAAGATGGCAATAGCATTGTACGAACCCCTTATTATCCTTGATGGCGACAACATTTCTATAGCCTCCGAACAGGACTATTTCGAATTAATATAGAAAATTAGATTATCAGTCCATTCGTCAAATTCAAATATAAACCCCTTTCTGTTACATCCAAATTTCATTCCAACCCCTTCTGCTAATTTTATCGAAGGAATATTATCAAGATTAATGTAAGCCTCCATACGATGATAATTTAGTTTTTCAAAAGCAAGATTTATTCCTGCTTTTACAGCCTCCTTACCATATCCCTTTCTCCAAAATTGGTTATGAATGGTATAACCTAATCTTGCCCACTGAAAATCATCCCTCAAAAGTGTTGAGAAGTCTATTGCCCCCAAGTGAGCATTATCTTCTTTTCAAAATATGCCAAAAACATATACTTTATCTCTAAAGCTAATCTTTGATGGTCTTCTATCGATTGTTTAAACCATTCTTCGGTACAGATACTCATATCTATTTTGCCTTCATCGTATTTGTGTTGTGAAAGCATAGGCATCAAATCTGCCTGTGGGGAGAGTTTCGCTGCGGGATGAGTCGTCCTGCCGACCGCAAATCGCACAGAGACATGCCCGGGACCACTCCGACAGCTTGCCGAGTGGTCGTAAATAGGAATTGGACAAGCTGTCGGACCGGACAAGCCGCCGTCCAGCCTTACCCGCTAATTTCCGTTTGCGATTTCACGCCGGGCTGCGCCGTAATTTGCTTATAAAGCATGAAAAAAACAACGACGACCACGACCTCAAATGCGCCCGCCCAAAAGTACATCTGTTTTACCCCGAGACGGTCGCTCAGAAAGCCTGTAAAAAAGCGGGACAACGGCGTCGAAGTCATGCTTATCGCGGCAAACAGACTGCCGACACGCGCCATGTAGCGGTTGGGCACTTCTTTCTGCATCATCGTGCGGATAAAAATGTTGACCAACGCTGTACATACGCTCAGCCAAGCGAAATTTAGACATAAAAAAACAAGGGTCGAAGAAAAGTTCACCGTTAAAATCGCCAACCCCTGACCCAAAAATCCAAGGAGCACATAAAGAAAGGTCGGCTGCTTCACGCTTTTCACCGACAATAAACTGCCGCAGACGATCCCCGCAGCGGCTTGCCACGTAAAGACGTACGACATGTGCTGCGCATCCCAGTTCATGCTTTTCATTAAAAACGGAAGCAGCAAGCCGTGGCTGTTCGCTCCGATATTTACACAAAAAATAAGCGACAGGAGCGTAATCATCATCCGGCTGTTCCGAATAAAAATCCAGCCTTCCTTAAGGCTTTGCGTATAGTGCTTCCATTTGCCCGCTTCCGGTTTAGGCTCGGTTTGCGCCTTTTGAATACGAACGAATAGAAGAAGCGCCGTCGATGTGATATAGCATCCGGCCATACAAAGAAAGGAGGCTTGAATGCCGAGCAGATTCATGCACAGCGCGCTGATGGAGGGGGCAATCAAGGACAAGACGCGGGCCAGGGTGTACCACACGCTGTTCATTCGGCTTAAATGATCCTCGGACACAAGCTGAGGCTTGATCGTCTCTACCGCAGGATAAAAACTGGCATCCGTAATGGCAAATACGATGGCGATTGGCAGAAGCACATACAGGGACGGAGCCTGGGTCATGCTCACCAGCATCAATCCAATCATCAGCAGCGCGCGTATAGCATTGGAGATGGCGATGATCGTTTTGGCTCCCCATACATCGACCCAAGCCCCGCAAAAAATGCTGGCCGCAAATTGAGTGATTCCGCTGACCAGCATGATCGTCCCCATGTATTGAACGGATTGCGTCGCCGATGCGATATACCAGGAAAATACAAAAAAATAGAGCAAGTCCCCGATGCTGCTTACCATTCCGCTCGCGACAAACGTCAAGAAGTTTTTGTTGAGCATGGGTTGCTTCCCCTTCTCTCGCATCCTACGCGTTTGCGGAAGTGGCCTGCTTTTGTACCGCCATTTTACGTTTTTCCTTGCCGACGATGCGGACGACGTCTTTAATTTTGGACTTTAACGGGGGACAGGGGGCTACCCCTTTCTCGATTCGCACAAGCGGACAAGACGCGCCTTGACAGGAGGGGCGCAGGAAGCAGGACTTACAGCCCGAATCCTCCGACTCGTCGTTCATAATCCATAGCGCGTGCTTATCGGCATCGAGCCGCATTTGGCCGTCCGGCGTGATGCGTCCGATTTGATTGTTTTCGTTGTACAGGGCTACGGTGCATTTGTAGACGATGCCGTCCGAACCAATCACGAAGGAGTTGGATTTGGCCGCATAGCAAACGTACCCTCCGGGCTTCAAAATGTCTTCGATGTCATTGCTAAGCCCTTCTTCCAGACCCATCGTGCATAGATTTAATTGATGCTTAACCGATTCCTTGATCGAAATGACCTCCAGATTCTCGTCGTTCTCTCCCCCCCATTTGCCGATGGGGAAATAATCGATGCGGAACCGCGGGTCCTCTCCGAAATGCGCACGGAGCTTTTGGATAAAGCTTGGAATCTGATGCACGTTCGTCTGGTCAAAGTTAATGCGGATTTTACAGCGGAACGGTTCGGGGCGTTCCTTGAGGTGCAGCAGGTTTTGAAAAATCGTTTCGAACGTGGGAGCGCCGTTCTGTAAATACCGGTTGGCGTTATGCTGCTCGGCGTCGCCGTCCAGCGTTATTTGGAATGCGAATACGCGACAGGCAAACAGCCGCTCGATATTTTTCTTCGTTAACAGGTACGCATTCGTGGTTATGTTTGACCGGTATGTCACGCCGTACTCGTCGCACAAGGGGATAACATGCCGCGAGATCTCTTCTATAGCATCAAGCGCAAGGAGGGGTTCGCCTCCAAACCAGCTCATTTGCAAATGGTTAAGAAAACGGACCTTGTGCTGGAGGAACGTTTTCACTCCTTGAATGACCTCCGGCTGCAGCTTGCCTTTTTCAAATTTTTCGTAACAGTATTTGCATCGGAAGTTGCACTGCTCGGTCGTTAAAAAAATAAGTCTGAGCTTCTGCTCGCTTCTTCCGATCATTTCATGCAGCATGCGGGCGCGGAAAAACTCGTTGATATCCTCGCGAACGATAAAGCCTTGCTTCTTGAGGAGGGCGGCCAACTCGTCCAACGGTTCGTCCGCTCCATGCTTAAGCAATTGATCGACAAAGGGAACCTGTTCCGACGTGATATGCATAAAGGCGCCCGACATCGTATTCGTGATGTACATGCTTCCATCCGGCTCCACTGCCTTAATATTGTAACGAGAGGCGCGATACCGTTTTTGTTCGTTTGAACTTTTGTTTTGTGGCAGTACTGTAAATGGCTCCACTTCATTCACCGCCTTATTTATGAGATTAGAAGAGCTGGAAACGAATGTTCCCAGCTCGGTCGTTGCCTAGCAACCATGAACTTAGCAAGCGTTACAGTTGCCATTCCCATCAAGCATATCTTCATCTTTAATAATCGAAGACAATTCCGACAAATCCACAGCTTCGTCCAATACGTCTACGCCACGAAAAGTTACAGCGTTTTCCATTTTCATATGATATCACCTCCTTTCAGGAAGAAAGAAATGGATGATCAGGTGGACATACAATATCGTTCATACTTGTTCTGAATGTATTTGGCACACGTATAAGGATTGGGGGGATGGCCTCCTGACATTTTTTCTCCCGTAGCGGTAACGGTTACATTTCCATCCGGAATGGCGATATGGTGGCCCAAATCGAGAAGCTTTTGCACATTGGCTTGGACGACCGCCGTGTTGTACATGTTCAGATTCATCGCAGGGAAGAACAAGACGGGTCTGGGAAAACAAAGGATGAGCATGGTAAGCAGGTTATCCGTGAATCCATTGGCTGCTTTGGCCAACGTGTTGGCGGTGCAGGGCAGTACGATGAACATGTCCGCCCAAGAGGCAAGGAAAGAATGCGGCACAGCGACGTCATACGCAGGATCGAGCATTTTTTGATACACTTTCCCTTCGATATGGGCACCCAGAAATTGCGGGTTGATGAAGTTGGATACGTTATCCGAAACAACGACCCTTACTTCGGCTTGCAGCTTTTCCTGAAAAATTCGTATATAATACGGCAATTCGATAATTGCCGAAGAGGCGCTTGCTCCGATCAGCAGCTTCATAGATGCCCCTCCTTGGTATAATCCAAATCCATTCGGCGCGTCGTTGCGAACATCAATGTAATCGCTTCCAACTGTGATTTTAAAAAAAGAAGCGACGAGGGGAGTTCACGAAATCCTTCTGAATATTGTCGAGTCTCTTCATTAACAATTTCGATTGTGAAGTTCTTGAAACATAATATACACCAATTAAGATATGGTTGTAAATTACTTTTTAATAATATTATTACTTTTTAATAATATCATTACTTTTTTAGTATTTTAATAGATTCATTCAAATATATCCCTTCAATTCGTGGCGCTTTGCCCCGGTCATTCCAGCAGCTTGTGGAGCCGAGTCGGACGACCCTAAGGGAGACGGCAAAATTGTTCGATAATTCGGGGTCTGTTCACTAAAAAGGGGTAAATTCGGCGAATGCCCGGTTTGTCAACGCAGCAAATTATTTCTATACTGTAATTAGTGGCATATGCAACTATTTTGAGAGACGGGAGGAAGCCGGATGATCGATCGGCGCAATACGATTACCAGATGGGTATCGCTCCTGTACCGTTACGGACAAACGTACATCGGCGAGCGGCTCAAAGCGCATGGCATTGGCAAAGGCCAGCATATTTTCCTGAACGCGTTGTATAAAGAAGACGGCCTCAGTCAAGAGGAGCTATCGAGCGATTTGAAAATCGATAAAGGAACGACGGCCAAGGCGCTGAAAAAGCTGGAGGCGCAAGGCTATGTGCTGCGGCAGGTACGGGAGGAGGACAAGCGTTCTTACCGCGTCTTTTTGACGGACAAGGCTTGGCGGATCAAGGACGAGGTGCGCGGAGTGCTCACCGACTGGAGACATATCCTGTCCGACGGCTTGACGGAGGAGGAGCAGCGGCTTGCCTTGGAGCTGTTGGAAAAGATGGGCGGCAATGCGGCCCGGTTTATCGAGGAAAACGACAAGACGCCGAAAGCTTAAGCAGCGAACTTACATTGGGAGGCAGGTGAACGCTTATGAATCTAAGGCATGCGGGGATGAGGGTCATCAACAACAACTTTCACGCCCTGACCCATAAAAACTACCGTTACTTTTGGCTTGGACAATGCGTTTCCCTGATCGGCACCTGGATGCAAAATATCGGCCAATCATGGCTTGTGCTGACACTGACGGGCTCGCCCCTGCTGCTCGGACTGGTAGGGACGATCCAATTTTTGCCCATTACCTGCTTTTCGCTATTTGCGGGAGCGCTCATCGACAAGTTTCCGAAACGGAACATTCTGATCGCAACCCAGACGGTGTCGATGCTGCTGGCGTTGATCCTGTCCGCTCTTGTTTTTACGGGTACGGTCAAGTACGGCTACATTCTGATCCTCGCCTTCCTGCTCGGGCTGACGAACACGTTCGACATGCCGACGCGGCAGGCGTTCAATATCGAGATCGTCGGCAAGGAAGACTTAATGAATGCGATCGCGCTCAACTCGACGACCTTCAATCTGGCCCGCATCGTGGGACCGGCGATCGGCGCCGGCATGATGGCTTACCTCGGGGCCGGGTGGTGCTTTCTGCTGAACGGACTCAGCTTCGTGGCCGTCATCTACGGGCTGCTGCAAATCCGTACGACGCCTTACGTCCGCGAGAAGAAAAAAGACATCGGGCTGTTCAAGGAGATCAAGGACGGCATCGTGTACATTTCCAAGGACCGGCTGCTGGCGCGCACGCTGCTGCTCGTTGCCGTCGTCGGGACGATGGCCTATAACTTCAGCGTGCTCATTCCCGTCTTCACGAAAGACGTGCTGCATATGCAGGAAAAGACGTACGGGCTGATGATGTCCTGCCTTGGCGCCGGGTCGCTGCTCGGGGCGCTGATGATGTCGTTCCGCAGCAAAAAAGGCCCCCGGCTGTCCTTGATCATTGCTTGCTGCATTCTGATCTCGGTCTTCCTGCTGCTGAACGGGCTGACCGGCTCGGTGTATATGTTCGGGCTGCTGCTGGCGCTGCAGGGCTTCTGTAACATTCTGTTCGCGACCAACTGCAACTCGTCCCTGCAAATTCACTCCAAGGACGAGTACCGGGCCCGGGTTATGAGCGTCTATTCGCTCGTCTTCGCCGGCTCGACGCCGGTCGGCAACTTGTTCGCCGGCTACGCGGCCGATCATTACGGGGCTAACGGCGCATTCTTCCTGTGCGGCTTGTTCTGCCTGATTCCGTGTCTGATCATTATCCTGGCGTACCGCAAAAAAGCGGAAGAGCCCGAAGAGCCCGCCGCGGCGTGAGATTGACGAAAAGCCCCTCTGCAAAGCATCAACCGCTGCCTTCGGCCGCTTCATAGCGAATCGTTCCCGGCTCCCTGCGGAAGCCGCGCGTCATCCAGAGCAGGTACAGCATGCCGAGCAGCGTCCAGGCGCCGCCGAGCATCAGTGAATTGCGCTCCAGATGCGTCCAGAAAAACAAGACGAAGCCGATCCCGGCTAGCGGAAACAGCAGGTAGCGCAGGAGCGCCTGCCAGGACCGCTGCTTTTCCCGAAAAATGTAGTGTATAATGACGGATGAGTTTACAAAAGTAAATGCGGTCAGCGCGCCGAAGTTGACGAACGACGTGGCGACGAGCAGATCCAGCGCGAGCGCCGTCAGCGAAATCAGGCCGATCAGCAGGATGTTGAACACCGGCGTGCCGAGCGTCCTGTGGATGTAGCCGAACACCGGACGCGGCAGCGTCCGGTCCCGTCCCATGGCGAACAGAAGACGCGATCCGCTGAGCTGCGACACGAGCCCCGAGGCCAGCGTGGAAGTGAGCGCAGCGGCCAGGAACACGGCCTGAAACAGGACGCCGCCGAGCGCCAGCGCGATTTCGGCGGACGCGCCTTGCGGGTTGCTCAATACGGATACGTCCGGGAACAGCCTTTGCGCGAAATACGATGCGGTGAAGAACAGTCCGCCGCCCAGCATCGTAATCCAAAGAATGCCTCTTGGAATCGTCTTACGGGGCTCTACCGTTTCTTCGGACAAGGTCGTTACCGCATCGAATCCGAGGAAGGAAAAGCATAAGATCGACGCCCCGGTGAGCAGCGCTCCCCAATTCGCATCCGCAGACAGCAGCGGCTGCGCCGATACGATGGCCTCTCCGCCTGCGCTGAGCCGGTACACGGCAAGCACGACGAACAGCACCACCACAAGAAATTGAAACGCCACGAGCAGCGCGTTCACCGAGACGGAAACATTGACGTTAAATAAGCACAGCGTCGTAATGAACGCCACAAACCCGGCGACCCATACCCAATGCGGCACATCGGGGAACGCCGACGACAAATAAATCCCGGTGAGCAGCGCGTTCATCATCGGCAGAAACAAATAGTCGAGCAGTGAAACCCAGCCGACCAGAAAGCCTGCGTGCGCGCCGATCGTCTGCCGGGTATACGTATAGGCGCTTCCTGCGGACGGATACACCTTCACCATGTGGCCGTAGCTCATCGCGGTGAACAGCACCGCCGCAATCGTGAGCAGATACGCGGCCGGAACATGCCCCGACGTGACTTCGGATACGATGCCGAACGTATCGAATACGGCCATCGGGGCCATATAGCCGACCCCCATCGCCACAATATGCCAAAGCTTCAGCTGACGCTGCAATAACGGTTTCCGTTCCATGCGATCATCCACCTATTCTAAGATACACGGTCATAATGTTGTTACTTGGCGAAAGCCGCAAGGCCGAGCCGAGCCTTCCGCTGGACGCTCGCCAGCCGGGCAAACAATCCGACCGCGCCCAGAGCCAGGCCGGATATCAGACCGATCCAATAGCCGTAGGCTCCCAAATCGGTATAATTCGCCAGCACGTAGCCGAACGGCAAACCGACGACCCAGTACGAAACGAGGGCGACGATCAAGGTCACATTTACGTCCTTGTAGCCGCGCAGCGTTCCCTGAATCGGGGCGGCGATAGCATCCGAAAGCTGGAAGAAAATTGCATAAATCAGAAAATGCTGGGTCAAAGCAAGCACGCCCGGCTCCCTTGTGTAAATCCCGGCCACCTGCTCGTTAAACAGCCATAACACGACCGCACAGAGCAGCGACATCCCGATGGCGAGGCCGATGCCAAGGTAACCGTACTGCCTGGCGTCCTTGTACCGTCCCGCCCCGGCTTCGAAGCCGACCAGAATCGTGAGCGACAAGGCGATGCTCATCGGAATCATATACAAAAACGAGGCGAAGTTGATCGCCGCTTGATGCGCCGCGATCGTTACCGTGTTGAAGTTGCTCATCAGCAGCGTGACCGCAGCGAAAATACTCGTTTCGAACAAAATGGCGAAGCCGATCGGCACGCCCATCTTCAGCAGCTCCTTCCAGACGGACAGCGAGACGCGGTACAGCTTGCGGAAGATGCCGAAAGCGGCGAACGGCTGCATGCGGGCGGCCACGGCCACGGCCACGAGAAAAATGACCCAATACGTAATCGCCGATGCGACGCCGGTTCCTGCGCCGCCCAACGCGGGCAGCCCCATTTTGCCATAGATCAGCACATAGTTCAGTATCCCGTTGACCGGCAGCGACAGCAGCGTGATGAACATCGTCACCTTCGTATGGCCAAGCGCATCAATAAAGCAGCGCAGCACCGTATATAAGAACATCGGCAAAATGCCGAACGCAATCGAAATCAGGAACAAGCGGGCAATCCGGCGCACCGGCTCCTCTAAATTCATATTCTCCAAAATCGGATTCAGCGCGAACGCTCCAGCCAACAGCACCGCAGCCGCTACTCCGACGGCCAAATAGAGCGCCTGCACGACCTTAAAAGGAATCTCTTCCTTGCGGCCGGCCCCTGCGAGCTGAGCGACCACCGGCGTAACGGATAGCAAGATGCCGCTGAGTCCGGTCTGTATCGGAATCCAAATACTGGTACCTATAGCCACTCCCGCCAAATCCTTGGAGCTCACATGCCCCGACATGAACGTATCGAAGAAGTTCATCGCAAACATCGCAAGCTGCGTTACCAGGATGGGAAGCAAAATAACGATTAATTGTCTAATTTTTTGAGATAACTTATGTGTCGATTTCATGAAAAAAACTTCGAACCTCCTTTACCTTTCTTACAGCCGCATCATTTCAGTTTATGCGATGAAAGGGATTACAGGCAAGAATTTTTTGAAAGGAGACCGGCATGGATTCACTGTGGCGAACGGCTCTGCTTCTTTACAATGCTCACTTCTAGATACATAATAAAATAAAAGCACCCATTTATGGAGGAGTATCGAGAACGTATGAAATCGGCTGTTCCTTATTTGCAAGTCACAGCGGCGATGCTGATCGTCGGAAGCTTCGTCATCGTCAATAAAATTCTCGTCCGCACGTTTCCCGTGTTTCTGGCTTCCGAGCTCCGGCTGCTCATCGGCGCCATCATTATGACGCTGCTTCTACTCGCCCGCGAAGGACGTTTTCCGGCCCTGACGAAGAAGGATTGGGTCGTTTTATTTTTGCAATCGTTTATCGGCGTATTTTTGTTCAGCTTCTTTATGCTGTACGGCTTAACCTACACGACGGCGCTGGAGAGCGGCATCATTACAAGCATGACCCCGGTGATGGTCGGCCTGATTTCGCTGATGTTTTTCAGGGAACGGCTGCGGTGGAATCAAACCGCAGGTATCGTATGCGCCGTCCTTGGAGCGCTCGCCATCAATATTTTCGGCGGGTTGTTCAATGCGTCCTGGAGCTTACATACATTGTGGGGAAACCTGCTTGTGCTTCTGGCCGTTGCCGGGGAAGGCGTGTTCTTGACGTTCGGCAAGCTTGTCTCCAAGCAGGTCAGCCCCATCGCCATCACAACGATGACGAGCTTGCTCGGCTCGGCGCTTTTTATGCCGTTCGCGGCATACAACGCGGTAAGCTTTGATTTTGCCGCGGTGAGTGCGACGGAATGGCTGCTCGTGCTGTACACGGGAGTCGTGATTACGGTCATCGCCACGATTTTGCTGAATCTGGGGATGAAGAAAATTTCGGCGGGCTCGTCGGCCGCTTTTACCGCATTGATGCCCATCAGCACCATCATCATGTCGGCGTTGTTTTTGCATGAGCCGATTTACTGGTACCACTTCCTGGGGATCGCCTTCGTCTTTGTCGGCATTGCGTTTGCGACCTTGCCCTCCTCCCGGACGAAGCGGGGAGCCCCCGCGGCGGCGCAGACTAAAGGCTCGTGAAGGTATTCTCTCACTCACACAAGATGGCAGGCCACGTAATGGCCGCCCCCGACATCCCGGTAATCCGGCGCCTGCTCGCGGCAAACCGGCTGAACCAGCGGGCAGCGCGTATGGAACTTGCAGCCCGAAGGCGGATTCGCCGGGCTCGGAATGTCGCCCTTCAGCACGATACGCTCGCGCCGTACGGTCGGGTCGGGCACCGGCACCGCCGACAGCAGCGCCTGCGTGTAAGGATGCAGCGGGCGGGCGAACAGCTCATCCCGCGGCGCCTGCTCTACCATCGTGCCGAGATACAGCACGCCGATCTGCGTACACAGATGCTCGACGACGCTGAGGTCGTGCGAGATGAACAGATACGTCACGCCGCTGCGCTCCTGCAGGTCGCTGAACAGGTTGACGATTTGCGCCTGAATCGAAACGTCCAGCGCGGATACCGGCTCGTCGGCTACGACGAAGTCCGGGTTCAGGATGATCGCCCGGGCGATCCCGATCCGCTGCCGCTGACCGCCGGAAAATTCGTGCGGGTACCGGTCGTAGTGATCGGGAAGCAGCCCGCAGACGGCCAGCACTTCCCGCACCCGCTCCCGGGCCTCCGCCTTCGTCGCCAGCCCATGGTCGATCAGCGCTTCGCCGATCGCCTCGCCGACGCGCATCCGCGGATTCAGCGAACTGAACGGATCTTGGAATACGAGCTGCATCGAGGGCCTAAGCTTGCGCAGCTCGTCGCGTGACAGGCCGTATAAGTCCGTCCCTTTGAAATAAACGTCGCCTGCCGTCTTCTCCGTCAACCGGAGCACGGTGCGGCCGATCGTACTCTTCCCGCTGCCGGACTCGCCGACGAGTCCGAACGTCTCGCCGCGCCGGATCGCAAAGCTAACGCCATCCACCGCTTTGACGTCGCCGACGCGGCCGCCGAAGACGCCGCCTTTGATCGGATAGTAGGTTTTGAGCTCTTGAACCTTCAGCAGATCGGTCGTCATCGCAACTCCTCCTCATAAAGCCAGCAGGCGACCCGGTGCTCCGCGCCTTGCGCCCGCATCGGCGGCTCCTTCGTACGGCAGATGTCCATACAGTGCCCGCACCGGTCGCTGAAATAGCACGAATCCCCCAAGCCGATCAAGTTCGGCACCTGACCGGGGATCGAATAAAGCCGGTCCTTCCGTTCGCCGATGACCGGCTTCGATTTCAGCAAGCCTTGCGTATACGGATGCTTCGCATGGCGGAACAGCTCGACTACCGGCGCTTCCTCGATCACTTTACCCGCGTACATCACGACGACGTAATCCGCCGTTTCCGCGACGACGCCCAGATCGTGCGTGATCAGCAGAATGGCCGTGTTGTACTGCTCCTTGACCTGACGGAGCAGATCGAGAATTTGCGCCTGGATCGTCACGTCGAGCGCCGTCGTCGGCTCGTCGGCGATGAGCAGCTTCGGACTGCACGCGAGCGCCGAAGCGATCATGACCCGCTGCAGCATCCCGCCGCTCAGCTCGTGGGGATAGGCAGCAAACACCCGCGCCGCGTCAGGTATGCCCACTTTTCCGATCAGCGAAAGGACTTCCGCCTTCGCTTCCTTGCGGCTGAGCAGCCGGTGCTCCAACAGCGGCTCCAACAGCTGTTCCCCGATCGTCAGCACCGGATTGAGGGATGACATCGGCTCCTGAAACACCATCGCGATCTCGCTGCCGCGAAGTCTCCGCATCTCCTCGGGCTTCAGCGAGAGCAGGTCGCGGCCGTCCATCTCGACGGTTCCGCTTTCGATCTTCCCGTTATCGGCGACCAGCCGCATGAGCGACAGCGCCGTGACGCTCTTGCCGCTGCCCGATTCGCCGACGATGCCGACGGTCTCTCCTTCCCGAATGCGGAAGCTGACATCGTTGACCGCCTTGACGACGCCGGACTCCGTATGAAAATACGTATGTACGTGTTTGAATTCGACGAGTGTTTTGTTCAACGCCGTTTACCTTCCTTTCAATCGGGGATCGAGCGCGTCCCGAAGCGCGTCGCCAAGCAGGTTGATAGCGATGACGGTGGTCAAAATCGTTACGCCCGGCGGAATCCACACCCACGGCCGCTTCTGGAAATCGATGAGCGAGTTCGCCGCATCGAGCATATTCCCCCAGGACGGCGTCGGCGGAACGACGCCCAGTCCGAGGAAGCTGAGCGTCGATTCGCTAATAATCGCGCCCGCAACATGCAGCGTAGCGACCACGATCAGGGTCGGCACGGTGTTCGGCAGCAAATGCCGGAACATTTTGCGCCGGTCCCGCAGTCCCAGCGCTTCCGCCGCCTGCATATACGCCTGCTCCCGCAGCACCAGCAGCTCGCTGCGGACAAGCCGCGCCAAGCCCGGCCAGCCCAGGAAGCTCAGCATCAGCATGACGATATAAATCCGGTAATCCGACGGCACCTTCCACTCCGACATGACCGCTCCCATAATAATGAGCAGCGGAAGGCTCGGAATGGTCAGCAGCACGTCGGCGAAACGCATAATGACTTGATCGACGATCCCGCGGTAAAAGCCGGCGAGCGCGCCGAGCACTGAACCGACCGCCACCGACAACACGACCGAGGCCACGCCGACGGTCAGCGAGATGCGTCCGGCCTGCATCAGCCGGGTCAGCACATCCCGGCCCAGACCGTCCGTCCCAAGCCAATGCAGCGCGCTTGGCGGCTTGTTGATCCGGGCCACGTCGACCTTGCCGTTCGCATAAGGCGACAAATAAGGCCCGAGAAAGCAAAACAAAATCATAAACACCAAAAACGCCAAGCCGATCAAAGCCAGCTTGTTTTTGCGCAGCCGACGCGCGGCTTGCCTCCACGGCGAATCCGCGACAGTCTTCCGGGCAGGTACTGCAGCGCCGGGCCATCCGGGACCGGGCGTTCTTTTTGCATCGATCATCATGACGTCCCCCTACTTTAGCCGAATCCGGGGGTCGGCCACCCCGTAGAGCAGATCCGCGAGCAAATTGCCGAGCACTGTCAGCAGCGCGAGAAACATGGTGAAGCCCATTAGCACGGGATAATCCCGCACGCTGAGCGCCCCGAAATAAATGTACCCGGCGCCGGGCCAATGAAAGATTTTCTCCGTAATGATCGCGCCTGCGAACAGCCCCGGCAGCTCGAAGCCGAGCAGCGTTATTGCCGGAAGCAGCGCATTGCGCAGCGCGTGCTTGAACAGCACGACCCGCTCCTTCAAGCCTTTGGCCCGGGCGGTCCGGACAAAATCCCGGCGGATCACCTCCAGCATGTTCGTGCGGAAATACCGCGTAAGCGACCCGACGCTCAGCAGCGTCAGCACCGTCACGGGCAGGATCATATGGTGCGCCACTTCCCAGACGCGGGCCCAGCCTGCGGTTTGGCTGCCTGTATTCGTGATGCCCCCGACCGGAAACCAGGCAAGGTCCACCGCGAACACTTTGATCATCAGGAGCCCGAGGAAGAAGGACGGGAATGACATCGCTGCGAACACGCCAAGCGTCACCAGCCCATCGAACCAGGAATACTGCTTCACGGCCGATAACACGCCGACGACAAGCGCGATCGTCCACGTCAAAACCATCGACACCAGCGCGATCAGGAACGAGTTCCAAATGAACTTGCTCAAAAGATCCGACACCGGCTCCTGATACTGCATCGAGTAGCCGAGGTTGCCCGTTACCAAGTTGCCGAGCCAAATAAAATAGCGCTCCAGCACGGGCTTATCCAACCCGTAAAGAGTCCGAAGCTCCTGCGCCCGCTCAAGCGTCAGCTTCGGATTTGTATCCACGAAATCCCCCGGCGTCAGTGCGAACACGACAAAAATAAGCAGCGATGCCCCAAACAGCATCGGAATCATCAAAAGCAGCCTGCGAACGATATACGATTTCATGATCGTCCCCCCAAGAAAGTGAGCCCAGCCTTGACCGGCTGGGCATAAAATTACGGTTACGGCTCGATACGGACCGCCGGCAGGCTGGAATTCACGCTGTTGAAGCCGTTCAGCTCAAGCCCTGTGATCCGGCTGTTCGAAGCGCCGAGTATTTTGCGGTAGTTCAGCAGTAGGTACGGCGGATCGTCGCTGAGCTCTTTGTACAGCTCCTTATAGGCCTGCTTCCGCTTCTCGATATCGAGCGTGCCGACCGCTTTGGCCGCCAGCTCATCGACCTTCGGATTATTGTAGCCGTTCGTGTCCGTGAAGCTGCCTTTATATTTCGAGTTGAACGATTGCACGCCGTCGTCCGGGTCGATCAGAATCGCGGTCGAGAACGAAACGAGATCGTGCTCGCCTTTTTTCGTTTTCGCCAGCAGGGCGTTGTAATCCATTAATTCGGTTTGGAAATCGATGCCGATCGCTTTGTAGTTTTCTTTGGCGATCGGGATCAAAATATCGGTTACTTTCCCTTTGGAGCCGAAATACCGGACCGACAGACGCTGTCCGTCTTTCTCGCGGATGCTATCCTTGCCCAGCTTCCAGCCGGCTTCGTCCAGCAGCTTCTTCGCTTTCTCCGGGTCGAACGGATACGGATTGACACCCTCTTCCGTATACGCCCAGGAGATCGGGGACACCGGCACGTTCGCCACCTGCCCGTAGCCTTGGTAAATGGTGTCGACGATTTTTTGACGGTCCAGCCCGTAGATGAACGCCTGCCTTACCCGCTTATCTTTGAAGTACGGCTTGGAGTGGTTGAACTTGATGTACGAGTACGAGCTCGCCGTATAGACGTCGATATTCGCAAAGCCGAGCGACTGGAGCAGCTCCATGTTATCCTGGTTGCCCGTAAAGCCGGAGTAATCCGTCTCACCGGTTTGGAAAAACTGAGTAGCGTCGCCTTCCGTCGTTTTGTAGATGAAGTGCTCGACGCCCGGTTTGCCTTTATAAAAATTCGGGTTGGCCACGAACCGGACTTCCTGTCCCGGAACGAACTTCTCCAGCTTGTACGGGCCCGATTCGAGCGGCTTGCCGTGCAGCTGCTTGATCGAGTCGAGCTTGCCAGGCTTGTAATCTTTGCCGTAATACGCTTTGGACAGCACCTGTCCGCCGAGGAGGTACAAGGCTTGCGCGTTGACCTTGTCCGTCGTAATCTTGATCGTCTGCGGATCGACGACTTGGATGCCCTCGACCGTCGCAGCTTTGCCCTCTTTGTAGTTCTTGCCTCCTTTGACGGCGGCTTGGGCAATGTCGGTTTGCCCGTCGTATGCCGGGTCGTGCAGCAGCGTCAGCGTGAAGGCGACATCGTCAGCCGTAAGCGCCGAGCCGTCACTGAATGTAAGCCCGGCGCGCAGCTTGAACGTATACGTCAACTGGTCGTCCGACAGCTCCCACTTCTCCGCCATCCCGGGAATCGGCTTGCCGTTCTTGTCGATGTCCACGAGCTGGGCGAACAGGACGGAATTGACGTTGCCGTCGTAGCCGTTCTGGTAAAAGTACGGGTTGAAAATACCGCCCGGCTCGGTGAGCGAGACGACGAACGTATCGGTGCGCTTCTTCGCGGCCTCCGGCACTTTCGATTTGTCGGCGGCCGGTATCAGGCCGTCCTTGATGCCGGTCACGCCGCTCTGTCCCCCGCTCGGCGTTCCTGCGGCTTCCGTACCTTTGGCATCGCCGCCTCCGCTTGGCGCTGCCGCATCTTGGCCGCTGCAGGCGGACAGAAGCAGCGAGCAGGCGACAATCGCCGATACGGACAACGTCAATGCTTTTCTTTTCTTCATGGATGATCCCCTCCGGCATGATCGGGAAGCAGGAAATAGTTCCCGTCCCCTTTAATTTTATAATTCCGATATGTATAGTATGATTTACTGTGAATAAGCATCATTATAGACAGTTTGATTAGTTCTGTAAATAGAGAACAATAAAAATTTTCTTTATATGAAGAATTTATGTCGAAGAGCGAATAAAAAGAAGGCCTTGGCCCACGAAAAAGTTCCTAAGAAAAGCTGCCGGAAATTGAACGGGTATAATGTCGGAGGGGGGTTTGCGCAAAAGAGGGCATTTTTTGGGGGAGTTGGCCTCAAATTCAGGAACGCCAAAGAACCTTCCGATGCGTCATCGCAAGGTTCGCGTCGAAGGCGTCGGCTGGCCGCGGCCCGTCGTCAATCGGTGAGCAGATAGCCCAGCAGAGAATCCTGCAGCCCGCCGAACGCCTCCTTCCGCAGACTGTAAGCCACAGCCGATTCACCGGACATGTGAGCACGCAGCAGACCGGCGGAACGGAGATTGAAAATATGGTCATGCGTAATGCCTTTGGAAATGCCGATATAGCGCACGATTTCGGTAAAGCTGCGCGGTCCGGCGTTCAAATAGCGCAGGATGCGCAGGCGGCTTTTTTCGCTGAGGCTGCGAAGCTGGCGGTACAGGCGGCGGGACGGCTCGTCGGCCGGGTCGTCGTACGAGCCGTCGACAGCATACTGGCAAACGGTCAAGCCGCCGAACGTATAAATGATGTTGGCCGGTTGAAAATGATACTGCGGCGACAACACCAGCTTTTCGCATTCGGCCCCCGGCTCGAAATACAGTCCGTTCGTGATCTGCTCGGCCAGCGCGTCCGGCGGCAGCGTTCCGATCCGCGCGCGTCTGCTTGCGGCGTCCTCGCTCAGCCATTCCAGCAGCTTGGGGTCGGTCCCGGCGAAGTACTGCCGGTTCCATTCGGACAGCAGGTGCAGCCACCGGTCCCGGATCGCCCCGAGTTCGCCGGGGAAAGAGCTCATATACGGGGCCAGCAGCTCATACATGTCGCCCGCCGTCATCCGTTCGAACCAGGTCAAGAAACGCTCCGCGCTTTCCTTATGCGGACACAGGTACAGAAATAAATACATCAGCTTCCACTCCGCCGAAATTTCGGTTTCGGCCAGCGCCGAGGCGAACGGCTTGCTGAGCTTCAGCCTCGTTTGCCCCGCCCATGTGGAGCCTAGGTCGGTTTTTTTGTAGAACTTTTTGCAAAGATACGTATGGAGGCTGTTCAAAAGCTCGTTAGCCGGGCCGAACGCCACTTCCAGTTTGTACGACATTCCGGAACACTCCTTTTCAGGTATCGTTTTCAGACTTTTGGCGATCCGGAAAACGGTATTTCGATTTTTAAGCAATTTTGATTTTAACACTTCATCGGAACAAAGAAAATCCCTCGACAAAGGAGCGCGGACACCGACGAAAAAATGATTCGCAAATAAAATGAATAGGCTGCCTAGGCAGCCCATTTTTATGCTTGTATTATTTTGTATATCCGCGCGTCTAAATCGAATCAAGCCTTTATCGGCGTCTCACCTGCGGGATCACACCTTAAACCGGGACATCAATTCCCGAAGCTCCTCGACCATGAGGGTCAGAGATTCGGATGATGCGGCGATCTCCTCCATCGACGCGAGCTGCTCCTCGCTGGAGGCGGCTACATGCTGCGCATTGGCCGCGGCCTCCCTTGCAATCCGGGACAGCTCCTGCGTCGTTGCGTTCACCTGCTCGGAACTGGCCGACATTTGCTGGGAAGCGGCGGAAACCTCTTGGATTTGATCGTCCATCGCATGAATATGATGCAGAATGGCTTGGAACGCCTCGCCCGCTTCACCGACCAAGCGGGTCCCCCGCTCCATCTCCACGGCGCCCGTATCCACCGAGGCGGCGGCCTCCGCGGCATAGCTCCGGATTTGGTCGATCAAGTGCCCGACCTGCTCGGCGGATTGCTTCGTTTGCTCGGACAGCTTGCGGATCTCATGGGCCACCACGGCAAACCCTTTACCGTGTTCCCCGGCCCTCGCTGCTTCAATCCCCGCGTTCAGCGAAAGAAGATTCGTTTGGTTACTGATCTCCGTGATCACTTCCATGATTTTACCGATTTCCCGGGAGCGTGCGTTGAGCTGCCGGATGACGTCGGCCAACTGCTTGGCGTTCTCGTTCGCCTGATTCATGCCGACTACCGCTTCCTGAATTTTCTCATTGCCCTCCGAAGCTTTTGCCGTCGTTTCTTCGGAGGAATCGCGGACTAAGGAAGACGACTCGGCAATGCGCCGAATCCCAAGCGTCAGCTCATCCATCGCCCGGACGGTTTCCTCCGCTCCCCGAAGCTGCACATCGGCGCCCGTCGCCACCTCCTGAATCGTTGTGGAAATGTTTTCCGTCACTTTGCTGGTCTGTTCAGCGCTGGCGGACAGCTGCTCGGAGGTGGACGCGGCATGCAGCGTATGCTCGGAAACCTTATTCAGCATCTGTCTGAGTTCGCCGGTCGCCCGGTTGAAATGCTCCGACATTTGCCCGAATTCGTCCCGACTCGAGACCGCAATATGATGCGTGAAATCTCCACCGGCCAACTTCTCGGACAGCTTGTTCAGCTTGGCGATTTGGGTGGTAATCCCGCGGCTGTAGACCAGAATGACCGCCGCAATCAACAGAATCCCCGCCAATCCGATCAGGCAGAGCTTAAACAGCAGCTGCGTAAGCGGCTCCGTCAATTCCTTGTCCGGCTTGATGACCGCAAGAATCCAGTGCGTCCTCGGAATTTCTTTATAGAAAACGTGGTTCACGCCATTGGCGCTTGTAAACATCGTGTTTCCGTTTTTGTTTTGCAGCAGCTCTTGACCCAAAGCGGCCAATGCGGAATCGGGGTCCTGCTGCAGCTTGCTCTTCATCACCTTATCTTGCTCCGGACCGGCCAAATAAGTGCCGTCCTTATGTATAAGTAACGCCCAGCCCGTGGCCCCGACCTTCATGTCCGCCACGGTCTTTTGCAGTGTGGACAGGTCGATATCGCCCGTCGTCACGCCGATAAACTGTTTCCCTGCATTATAGATGGGAACCGACGCGGTCACCATAGGCACCTTTGTAACTTTGTCGTAGTACGGATCGGTATAAACGGCATCCTTTTGATTAACGGCGGCCTTGTACCAGTTTTGGCTTATATAATCGTTGCCGGCATTGTTGTAGTCTTCTGTCGATTTGAGGCTGTCCTTATCCCGAAAAGCATACGTGGAAAAGTATTTTGTTTTCGGGTTATACGCACCCTCTGCGAAAAAAATTCCGACGCCGAACGTCTCCCCGTTCACGCTCAACTCGCCCTTCGTCATGGACTGGTAATCCTGAAGCGAAAGCTTCGTATACGTATCCTCGATCGTATGGGCGATCATCTCCGGCAGCCTCGTATGCGCAACAAGCCGGGTATCGATATCGTTCGAGATGCTCTTCAATTGCTCATTCATGCCATATCTGCTCTGATCGAGAATGATTCCCTTGGCATAAACATAAGCGGCGACCAGGACGGCAGCAAACAAAACAAGTACGGCCGGCATAAACAAGAGAAACGTTTTGGCTTTGACGCTTCGAAGTCTCATGAAGGCATCTCCCTTTTGGCGGATGATAGACAAATGTGCAAGTAAATTTCGACATAACTCGCCAAAATCCTTTTTAATCTGGAAGCTTATACGTTATATTCACGTTCCTGTAACGCTCAGCCCCTCATCCTTTCCGATCAGGCAATGAATCACAAAAAACCCCAGTCCGATTTTGAGACTAGGGCGTAGAGCAGTCATGGGCGCTTAATTTATCACGCATCAATCCTAATCCGTCATAAAATACTTTCTTCGAACCGCATCGATATGCATCAACTCCAACGTCATGTTTCCCGGCATGCCCAACTCATGTCTGACACTGGTCACAATGAAAGCCAAATCTTTCATCTGAACCTTATCTCCTGCCCGAATCGTGTTGATATCGATGGCAGTCACCGTAACCGTTTCCTGCATTCCGCTCAGAAGCTTTTTAGCCGCTTTTTTGGCCTGACTGGCGGTTTCAATGCTGCTATTTTGAATGATGCGCTGCAGGGTTCCGTACTTGTCCGTTTCCCCTTTCTCTACGGCCAATACCGGCACCGGCTTGTTTTCCTCCTTCGCTTTTCCCAACACTTTGACTTGGGTGACGGCACCTTCCAACGTCCGCTTTTGCGTAATTTCCTCGACATTCTGATCCATGTCCAGCATCCAAACCGGCGAATTGCTCCCGATCTCGAAAAGCTCCAGCCCGTTAGGGGTCATTCGGGCCCGGTACATCAAGCCGTCGCGAGATACCGTATCTTTCAAATCATTCAAAATCATCGAAAAAATTGTCTGAGACCGGTAGACGCCTTTGGCAAGACTTTTTCCCGTTTCAGCGATATGGCCTATCGGAATTCCCCAATCCGCCGCATACCGCTTCAGCCTTTGTGTCGCCGTTTGGCCCGCCGGAAGCAGGTACTCGTCCTCGCATTTGTTTAAGTAAATGGTCTTGTCATAGGCCGTTACTGTCAAATGCTTCTGCCCGCTGTTGCGGCTGTTGCATTCCCAGATCACCCCGGGGTGAAAAAGGTAGACCAGACTCGTGCCTTGGGGAGCAATCCCCGATACGCGGATCTCTTGACCGGGTCCAATGGCAGGAAAATCATCCGTGATGACCAAATCAATGGTCGCTCGATAAGCGATTTCGTCCAGCGACTCTTCCAGCGTGATTTTTTCGACCATGTCCGTGATGATGTATTGATTGGCCAAGATGACCTCGTATTGATTGGAGTGTATGATCGGAGGCTCTTTTTTTTCAAAAACCGGTTCTTCTTGACGTTTCATGATTTGCTTAAACTGTTCGGGATCGATTCGGTTCGTTGCCAACTCGAACAAATATTCGCCCATGGCCCAGGAAGAGCCGTCCTGCTTGGTATAACTGCTCTCCCTCACCAAAATATTATCGTTCGAATCATTGCCGGAGCCGATGTCGTAGTATTTCGTATGAATGGTTGCAATGCCCAAATCCGGTAGCGTAAACAATTCATTGGGCGTGGACTTCCCGTCGCTGTTGGAATCTTTCCAAACCTTAAGCTGGGCAAACCCGGCATCGTTCTTATCGATCGAACCGTCGCCGTTGTCGTCCAATTCCGATAAAGCGGCATATCCGTTCTGAGAACGTGAACCGTCTTTCATCAAGGCATATTCGCCAAACAGCTCGGTTCCGTTATTAATGATTCCATCACCGTTCAAATCGCGCACAAGCAAACCGTCGTCCGGACCTACCCAGCCCGTCAAGCTGCTCTTCCCGTCGCCATCATGATCAAAAAACACTCTTTTTTCAATGCCTACGGTCTCCAGACCGTCTCCGTCCAGATCCATCACGATCGGATCATGGGCTTCATAAGCCTGCTCGTCATTGACTTCAAAAGCCTGCCCGTTCTTCGTTGCGAATTCAAGCAGATAGGTGAGCGAAAAATGATCGGCGTTGTTGACCAAATCGTTTTTCATGGTAAAGTAGTCTGCCAATTTCTTGAAGTTTATTGTTTTAATAGTATTTTGATATTCGTCGCAAATTTGAATGAATTCGATATTGTTCCATTCTCCGTCAGAATGTAGGAAAGTTAACGTGTCGGATGAACTAGTAAAACTGAGTGTTACTTTAATGCTATTTGACTTCTCATAACCAGCTCGATCAAAATTGACTTTAATTTCATCCAAGCCAAAGCCTATGAGTTTAATCCTATCAGCTTTATCCTTACCGTATTCTGCAATTTCATCATGGCCGTCTCCCTTTTTGAAAAAGTAGAGATCGTTGCCGAGGCCGCCTTCCAGATAGTCATCTCCTGGACCGCCAAGTAATTGATCGTTTCCTCCGTTGCCATAAAGCTTATCGTTTCCTGCGCCTCCATATATGTAATCGACATGATCACGACCAAATAGGACGTCTGCCGCTCCATTAGAGTTATTTAAGTTAATATGATGATCACTAAAATTACCATCTTTATCCATATAATATTGAAAGTAGTTATCATAATAAAGCGCTTCATGTCTCTTCTTCGGATCGAGCGTGTATTCGCCTTCCTTGTACGAAAACGGCAATATGATCCTTGAACCAAAGTGTTCCCAAGAAAGTTTTTCCAAAATCTCCCCTTCGATTACGTAATTGCGAACCGGAAGTTGTTCTTTTGTTTTTTCAAGCAGCTTCCTACTAGGAGTACTAGAACTAAAAAAAATTCCGGCTGAATTAAATGTTACAACATGAGACAAAGCAGACTGTTTAATCCCTCTCCCAACCTCCCCCACACGCGCTTCCCAATAACCAATCTGGGCCAGTTTCCCACCTAAGGAATGACCGGTAAATACTATCTTGTAATCCGAAGCGCCACTTATTTCTTGTTGAAATCGTTCACCGTTGAACAAACGATCCAAAAAAGGTTTTACACCATGTTTAACTTCTTTTGTATCCCAAGTAAAATGAAGATTTTCCGTTAGTTCATTTTTATCCCCGTCTTCAGGCAGTCCTTCGAACCACCCGTCAGTCCCTCGCATGGCAACGACAAATTCTTTTGTCCTTTCGTTATAGTATACTGCCGCATAAAAACCATATCGTTCTTCCTCTGGCGTCGGGAGCTGAAAGATTTCCCAATCAATAAAAACCACTTTCCCCATCATTTGTTTTAGGTTTTTGAAATTTTGTAAATATTTCTTATTAAATAATGTTTTATCGTATACCTCGTTGCACATCAGCATCAGAATAAAATCGCTCGGCGATCTTTTGCTCATTCGAAATCCCCCTAACCCTAATCATTCTCGAAGGTAAATACAAAAAAAGACATACCCATTCAGGTATGTCCTCATAACAAGCCCAGCTCTTTCATTTTCGGCTCCAACTGAATCATTTTGTTTAGCGCCCACTCTGCGTTTCCATCGTTGCCTTGCGCCAAGTTGTACATGTACAATATTTGATTGGCGATGGCGTAGGCGTTCTTTCTTCTACTATCACCGCTGCCCATATATTTGAGCTTCATGTCCAAATCTTTCAAGTCTGCCCGTACCTGATTCATACTGATGCACGGACAAGCCGTGTTGTTGTTCGGATACTCATTGTGCCCCATCACGTTCTCGACCGGAATGTTGAATATGGAGCGCACCGTCATAATCGCGGCATATAGACACTCGCGTTCTTGCGAGGTCAAATTGCGCTTGGACAAGTCTCCCGAGACGGAAATGCCTACCGTGTAACCATTATTCGACGAAGTATGATAGCTGAACGTGAGCAAATCGTTCGTTTGGTAAATTTGATCGCCTTTGATCACGATATGGTAGCCGATTCCACCCCAGCCGTTCGTATTCACATGGGATCTCGCATAGCCTTGGGGCGTTCCGCCTTCCACCGCGGAATGGTGGACACTGATATGCGTAATATTCTCAAACTGGCGCATTTTGTACGGATTGGCCGAATGGGTCAACAGGGAATCCGTAATGTCCAGAATGGGCTTGATGCTATACGGCAGTTGAACCAGTTGAATCGCTCTTAGAGTAGTCGGGCTCCCCATTCTGGTCACCTCCTGTCTGTTCTTTGACGATCCTTTTGCCATCGATGTAGCCCTCGACCAAAATGTACGTCGCAATCGCTCCTACATTCGTCACCAAAGCGACGATTTTCGCAATCGTATGATCATCGACATTGAATATGACCAGAGTACTCGTGATCACCGCCGCCAATAAGGCCCAAAACTTGCGGCTGCCTAATTTTTGCTTCAGCATGGCCGTCCTTCCTTTCCTAAGTTTCGTTCTAGCTGCTTTTCATCTTCATATGAATTTCGCGAATTTTTCCTTCCACGTATTGTCGGGTCACTGCAGACTCTTTCTCCAGACTATTGACCTGAAAATGCAGCTCTTTAATGATTTCACTTTGCGTTTTGAGCAGCTCAACCATATTGTCTTCATCTTTGAAGTATTTGGGGGCCACCTGAGTCAGGTATTTCTTCACCTGCTTGATTCCTACGCGTTTGGTCCAAATAACCGCCAGAGAGGTCAGCGCAGCTTGCAGACTAATTTCTTTCCAATGTGTCACTAACCACACAATGAATTCTTCAACGACCTTCATCATCCATATCACAACCAATTCGTATCAAAATTTTCCCAGCTCTTCGTTCCATTCGAGCTTTACCGATGCCAACCGCTACTCCCACTGGATATGTTCAAGCTCCTCCACGTTCCGCGCAACGTTCAGTTGCTCTTTTAATTGCCGATACCGGGTCAAGCAGCTTTTCTTATGGGCGTCGGCCTCGGATACGACAGAAATGAACTCTTCCCGGGTGTGCTTGACGAACCCTTGATCCTCCGTTTTCCAGACGACATCCGTAATGCTGTCATCGGCCAACAGCATTACGATCTGCCCAGTCGTATTAATCTGATCATAAACGCTATAAGAATACTTATGCTTCGTCCTGACTGAAGAAAAACCGGATAAAATCCGATGCTCGCACTGCAGCCGCAGCTGTGTCAGCTTCTTTTCCTTCAAGAACTCCAAGCTAATAGGGTGATGCAAAATATTTGCCATATCCCAATTGATCCCATCCACAATGTTAGATTACAAATATTCCTGAAATTGATCCCATGTCAGCTGAAGCTTTTCGATCGTGTCCCACGTTACACGTTTGGACTCCAGATTATCCCAAGTTAAATGATTGAACTCATACTGAATATCCAAATGAGCGGGAACCACTTCTCGTAAAGCCGTTTGCAGGTCCTGGATATTCGATGGAATACCTGTCTTTTCGGCAAATCTTACGATAATCCGGTACGCCTGAAACTCTTCGATAATATCCACGCTTCCGTTCCCGAACGATTCGGCCACTTGTTCTACAGTAGAACGAGTCGCTGTGCCAATGCCGCGGATTCGTGAAAGAATAAAGCCCCTTCTCTCATTGTCCGGCAGCTGATACCGGACCGGAAGACCCAGCTCCATCTCCCACAAATCAAGTCCCCACGTCGCCGTTTGCACAAAATACTGCTTTAATACTTCGTCCAAAGTCTGGTATAGCTTATCAAGTTCAGCAGACTGTTGATCGATAATGGCGCCCATAATGGCGGAGGTGCCGTAATACTCAGGCAAATATTCCATCATCGTTTGCGCCCTGGGACTCGTCAGCTGATCCTTCATCGGAACGTCACATCTCCCAGCACAGCCACTTCATTGGCGGACACAATGACATTTTTCTGGCTGTTATTAATAAAGAAGCTCGTTTGATCGTAATCCACGACGCCCTGCGTATCCAAGATGATTTGCCCCAGACGGGTATAGAGCACATCGTTATTTTCTTTGAAGGAAAGCGATGTGAAATATTTCTCAAACTTTTGCTTGATTTCGTTCTGTATGGTTGTTACATTGCTGCCCGGCATCACATTGAGCGTAACCTTGATGTCGATCGCTGTCTCAATTGCAGGGCGTACCGAGACTCGAACGCCGATCGGCGCCTTGCCTTCTCCTGTATTCTTGGAAAATGCCGACGTATACACAACGTTATCCAACCAAAGCGTCGTTGTAGTATCACTCTGCAAACGAGTGATTCGCAATTCGAGATGGTCTTCCCCGTTCCAGTAAAAATCCACCCATGCCGGCCAATCCCGCGAAGCAATGACCGGGTCAACGGAACCGGAATATTTGAAGAAGCTGAGCAAATCCTTAGCGGATTTCACTTGTACGGCGTCCGTACTGCTGCTCGGCCCCGTTTTCGCCCATCCGTTGCGGGAGCTGTTCCAGATTCCGAATTCAACCAAATTGGCAGTCTCCGCCGTACTGTTCACTTTAAAATGCGGCCTTACTCTCCATATGCCCGCTTGCTTCGGCAGCGCCGTATCCAATTCCGTACGCTTGGCCGTACCTATACCGTCCGAGCTGTACGCAAACTGAAGGGCAGACTTGTTTCTCGCATCCTGCTGGGACGTATCTGTGGATACGCCTTTTCCCCCTTGCACGAGCACGGAATCCTCTTCCACTAAGGTATACGGAGGCGCAATGTAATGCTGCGCCGCTTCGGCAATAGCCAGAGACGCCGGCTTCATGGACGTATCCACCACATAGATGCCTACGGTGCCGGGACCTTCATCGACAGGCATGATGGCCGCGCCGCCGACTCCCGATACCTCGGTGACCCAATTCATATAGTCCGCCTTATTTCCTCCGGCCGATGTGGAGCGTACCCTCTGCAAATAGCGAAGCTGCAAAGCCGCGTCATCTTCCATATCGAGACCGCCGGAAGTTTCCTTCAGATTGGTTATACTGGAAACTCCCGAGAGCGGCGAAACCAGCAGTTGAATCGCCCGGGCGGAGACGTTGCCGCTTTTGCCGCCAACGATCGCTTCAATGTTGACAGTTCCCGCGCCGCTTGAGTCCAACACGACTTTGGACAGTGTCTTGAATTCAATCGACGGCTCGTCAATAGCAGAATCGGCCAGCGTAGACACAATCGTTCCGGCCAAAATTTCCGCCCCCGCCGCTCCTTTAAATTGAATTTCGCCCCGCGCTTTTACCGCTGCCTTGCGCGAAATGCCGTGCTCTGCGCAGCGCAAATCCAAATATTCGCCAAAGGTGGAGCCGACAAACCCCCTGCGCAAAATTTCTCTTGCCCAAATGGCTCCTTGTGCCAACTGAATGGCAGCCGGGGCCAGAGAGTCCCATATATAACTGCCTTCAGCCTTGTCCAGATCGGTGGGCAGGGCGTCCAGCATTCTTTGCATAATCGCTTCTTCCGTTTGATCCTTTAAATAATCGGGCAACACTGTCATCTACTTGGCCACCACACTTCCCGTTAAAGTGCCTGTCGTTCCGTGAATATTTCTTACCTCGCATGTAAACATGCAGGTTTCGCCTTGCCAGTCGAATTGAAAGTTGCTCACGCTTGCCGTACGGGGGTCGACGGTCAAGCATTCGGTTGCAATCCGTTTAATCTCGCTTTCGTTTCCGGAACGATTCAGTCCCTTGGCGATTAAGTCATCGAACTCCTGACCGTAGTTGCGGGTGTAAGCCACATATCGGTAACGGGCTGTCGAAAGCGCCTTGTTGCACCATTCCAGCCACGCCTCGACCCCTCTGGACTCCGCCACTTTCCCTGTCGGCGTCGTGACAAACTCGCCCGCCGCATAATCGAACTTCCAGCTGCGTCCGAAGCCGATGGTACGCACAGCGAATTCCGAAGCCTCCGGCAAAACGGGCGAGCTTGGAAATAAACTTGCCATCTATACCACCACCTTGCATAAAACGACAAAATCGCTTCCGTTGTTCACGGGCTGCACCAGAACCCGATCTCCCGGCTGCAAGCCCTCTTTGAAATGAAGCTTTACATCAGGGATACGGGCAGCTTCAAAATCGATCTTGGCGGAACCGCCTCCATTGGTCGTTCCCGTTAAACTGAACGCCGGCAGTTCAAGCTCAATTCGCCAGTCTGCCGTCATGTAATCCTGAATTTCATACTTGTAGCTGTCCAGTTTTAACCCGCTTGTTGTCATCGTTCCCATCTCGGCCTGCAATCCGGCCACCGCTTGCGATGTGTGGCCGGAGATTCTCGTATCGAGCAGAGAAGCAAGTTGTTTAAACGGACTATCCAAGAATTAAACCTCCCTAATTGTGGTGCGAGCTTGCTAAGGCATCACTAATTGTTGCCCGGGAAAAATTTTATTTGGATCTGGACCGATGAGGGCTTTATTTAACGCATAAATTTCATCCATTCTGCTCCCCGATCCAAGATTCAATTTGGCAATTTTCCATAAACTATCGTCGGATTTTACCACATAGGTTTTGGGTACGGGCTTTAAATCCGTTCTCTTGGAAGGCGAAGTGTCGGTAGCTGTCCGAATCTTCACTTCCCTCCAAGTCCGGCAAGTCAGGTCAAAATACACATCTCCCGGTTCCCCTCCGCGAAACGTGCTGACATGCGAAGATACGAGCACGAACACATTGACGGCCGTATCGGTAATAATCAACTGCACGGGTTTCTTATCCACCATCCACGTATTCAGCTGATTCATCGCAATCTGCGGGTCCGGGACAGGCTCGTATCGGCAGTAGCTCATATCATACTCTTTGGGAAAAAAAGAAGAGAAGGTAATTTCCTTTACCTTCTCCCCTTGCGGAAAATCGATCTCACCCAAACTCAGAATATTGACCGTTTCAAATTTCTTCTCGCGACGAATACTGACCTCTTGAGGGTTAACCGGAAATTGGAGCTTGGTTCCCGTAGGATCCATGAGTATAAAGTCCATCGCATGATCACCACTTTGTCTTAAACTCTGTTTTCCATGGCAAGTCTGACATCCTTGACAATTTTCTGGCCGATCCGCAGAGCCAAGTCGTCTTCGTTTAGTTTATCTTGTTGAACTTGAACATTGATACCGGTAACGGCGACGTTAAGTGGACGCGGTCCGCTCGGTTTCTCTGCATTGGCGGGCGTCCCATTCCCTGTCGGATAAAGCGCACTGCCGGATGCCGCCACCCGGCTATTCGCCGGATAGATGGCTGGCTGTGCAGGCGGTTCCGTTTTTACAGCAGGCTTGTCCTCTTTCTTGAACAATCTGCTAGCGAAGCCGGACACCTTTTCCGCCAGGAAGCCTCCCGCCATCGAGCCCACCATATTGCCTACGAAGCCCCCTGCTGCCGTTCCGATGCCAGGCAGCAGCGCCGTTCCAATGGCTGCGCCAATCGTACCGCCAATAGCGCCGCCGGCCAGCTCGCCGGTCGCTTTCGTCGCCGCAGCAGCTTTGTTGTCTGCAGTTGCAACATCCATCACTCCGGACAAAACGTTCAAGCCGGGAATCTTCTTGGCAATCGATTTGACTCCTGGAAGACTGGTTAGCTTTCCGATACCCTCAGATAGCAGTCCGCCAGCCGTACTCTTCACGGCCTCCATCGGACTACCTTCGCCGGCTGTGCCGAAGGCGCCTAAGGCAAGAGCGCCTAAAAGGCCGCCTTTCCCGGCCCGCTTCGGACCTCTGCTATTCGTCGCTCTAGCGGAGCTTTTCACTCCGTCGGCCGCCGAATTCACGTTTGCGGACGCCGCGCCTTTGGGTTTTTTGCTTTCGTTCTTATTAGCCGCTCCGGAGGAGCCTTTCATCTTGTCAGCCGCCGAGCTGAGGCTTGCGGAGGCCGAGCCCTTCGCCTTATTTTTGCGTCCCTTTCCCCCACTCGCCGATCCGCTTTTCCCGCCACTGCCTGCTGCGGAGGCTGCGGTCCCCTTGAGTTCTTTCAGGGCCCCGGCAAATATTTTAATAACGTCAACAATGCCTCGCGCCAAATCAACGAGACCTTTGCTTAGGTTAGTCAACGATTTACCGACCGAGCTAATACCGGTACCGAGTCCGCCAATAGCGCTGTTAAACTCTTTAATGCCTTTGCTGATACCGCCCAAGGCTGTCTTACCGATACCTCCGATGGCCTCGCTCATTTCTTTGATGCCTTTGCCGATGCCGCCTAAGCCGGTCGTACCTATGCTTCCGATGGCCCCGCTGATTTCTTTGATGCCTTTGCCGACGCCACTTAAGCCAGTCGTACCTATGCTTCCAATGGCCCCGCTGATTTCTTTGATGCCCTTGCCGACGCCGCTTAAGCCGGTCGTACCTATGCTTCCAATGGCCCCGCTGATTTCTTTGATGCCTTTGCCGATGCCGCTTAAGCCGGTTGTACCTACACTTCCAATGGCCCCGCTGATTTCTTTGATGCCCTTGCCGATGCCGCTTAAGCCGGTCGTACCTATGCTTCCGATGGCTCCGCTGATTTCTTTGATGCCTTTGCTAATGCCGCCTAAAGCGTCCGCACCGAAGCCTTTCAACGATCCGCCGAGCTCTTTCACGCCCTTGCTCACGCCTCCGAAAGCATCTGCTCCGAAGCTTTTCAACGATCCGCCGAGCTCTTTTATGCCCTTGCTCACGCCTCCGAAAGCATCTGTTCCCATGCTTTTCAACGATGCGCCGAGCTCCTTCACGCCCTTGCTCACGCCTCCGAAAGCATCTGCTCCGAAGCTTTTCAACGATACGCCGAGCTCCTTCACGCCCTTGCTCACGCCTCCGAAAGCATCCGTTCCCATGCTTTTCAACGATGCGCCGAGCTCTTTTACTCCCTTGCTCACGCCTCCGAAAGCATCTGCTCCGAAGCTTTTCAACGATACGCCGAGCTCTTTTACTCCCTTGCTCACGCTTCCGAAAGCATCTGCTCCGAAGCTTTTCAACGATACGCCGAGCTCTTTTACTCCCTTGCTCACGCTTCCGAAAGTATCTGCTCCGAAGCTTTTCAACGATCCGCCGAGCTCTTTTACTCCCTTGCTCACACTTCCGAAAGCATCTGCTCCGAAGCTTTTCAACGATACGCCGAGCTCTTTTACTCCCTTGCTCACACTTCCGAAAGCATCTGCTCCGAAGCTTTTCAACGATGCGCCGAGCTCTTTTACTCCCTTGCTCACGCTTCCGAAAGCATCTGTTCCAAAGCCTTTCAACGATACGCCGAGCTCTTTTACTCCCTTGCTCATGCCTCCGAAAGCATCTGTTCCGAAGCCTTTCAACGATCCGCCAAGCTCTTTTACTCCCTTGCTCACGCCTCCAAAAGCATCTGTACCGAAGCCTTTCAACGATGTGCCGAGCTCTTTCACGCCCTTGCTCACGCCTCCGAAGGCATCCGTTCCCATGCCTTTCAACGATGTGCCGAGCTCTTTCACGCCCTTGCTCACGCCTCCGAAGGCATCCGTTCCCATGCCTTTCAACGATGTGCCGAGCTCTTTCACGCCCTTGTTCACACCCGTCAGAGCATCTGAACCCAGACTGCCCAGCGATTTGCCAAGATCTTCGACACCAGCGGAAACTCCGCCCAAAAAGGATGGGCCCAAGCCTGACAGCGCCTTCTGCACGTCTCCTAATCCATCGGACACGCCGGTCATGAGGGACTTGCCCATATTGCCCAAGCCCCCGCCCGACCCTGAAGCTCCTCCCGAGCTTTCGACCCGAATGCTGACGATCGATTCGATCTTCGGTGAAATCTTCATGGCGCTTAGGGTGCTTGCTGCCGCTCCCGCACGGTTCATCTTATCTTCAATCTTTTGAATCGCAGAGCTTACAGGGCCGAATGACTGACGCAACCGTTCCTGCATTTGCTGTAATAGCTGGATTCGCCCCAAAGCAGCTTCAGCCATCTGCACTTCACTTCTTTCATTCTCTCATTTGACGAACTTTCTCTTCATGCTCAAGCTCCAGTTCCATACTGGCAAGCAGGAAGAGCTGTTCCCCGCGAGGGAGCTTCCAGAATTCTCCGGGGCGGAGGTGATGTCTTACCCATATGGCATGGAGCATTCCTCCAAGTCCGCCGGAGACGATTAGTTTTTTACTTCTTCCAGCGTCGTATTGAAGCCGCTAACGTCCAGAACGGAATCGCCGAGCGCAGACAATTCGCCAGCCAGCAAAATCCGTTTGATGACCTCCTCGGCTCCGCTGGCCTGGTATTTCGCCAGCAAACGGGAATCCCCCCAATTGGGGGAAACCGTAGATGCCGCGATCAAAGCCACATTGAATTGCTCCTCATCCAGACGCTCCACCGTCTGCCCTTTTCGTTCCGTGCGTTCCGTGCAGCGTTCACGAAGCAAGTAAACTTGTTTGCCGGTTAATCCGCGCAGCGTTACAGGAACTCCCAAACGGGATAGATTTACCGTTTTTTCCGGAATGCGATCCGCTTCCAGCAGTCTTTGCAAAATTTGTTCATCCATCATGGTTGATCTTCTCCTTTTTTATCGTTACTTGTGTCGTTACCCTCTAATCGGGTCTAAAAGCTCATAGCCTTCAAACGTAAAAGAAACTTCTTCTTTCACTTCTTCGCCGGCTGTCCAGTTGGCAAGCTGCAAACGGTCCGGAATTACGTTTACCAGACGGACGCGTTCAAAGCCGTAGCTTTCCGGGTCGGCCAATTTGGAAATAATCTCGAATTTATTAAAGCCTTTTTCCAGCATAAAGCTGGTCACTTTAAATCCGCTGACCGTTCCCGTTCCCTTCTTCGCACCCAGCTTATGGCGAACCCAGGAATCTCCGGAGAGATTCAGCTCTTTCTTCTGAACCTCTACCTTGGCTTCCAAATGGTTGAAATTCGTTTGCCAATTCCCGTCGATGAATACTTGACCGTACGTTCCAAGTATGACTCTGCTTGCATCTAATGACATTTGTTAGTCCTCCTCAGGTTATCGCAAAAAATTTGCTTCGAATGAATTGGCTTACAGGACAATAAAGGTTCCGAAAATTTGCTCCATCGCATCCGTTAACCGTGCTTCCCACTGAATATACACTTGATCCGGGGCCGGAGTAATCGTTGCCGACGGACCATAATAGAGCGGGTTCAAATACACGTTCCAGCCGGTGGACTCAATGACACCGCCTTGTACCAGCGACTGCATATATTGCTTCGATGCGCCGACAAGGGCAAGACGACCTTCCTCGGTATTGTTCACTTTGCCGATATAGTTGCTCTCGGCCGCTTGCATCAAATCGCTGTTAATGGCATCCATGACGCGAATCGTTCTGATTTTTTTCCAAGAACTGTTCTGGCCTTGACGCAAGGTGACGAGCGAGTTGACGGCTCTAAGCGCCTTCACGATTCGGCCGTCGTGGTAAAATAAAAACACGCCGTTCGTTACCGCGAGTTCTTGCTCGCTGCGCGTCCATCGGCGAACGACATCGCTGAATGGGGAAGCGGCATACGTCGCGGATTCACTAAGCTTTTGTCCGGCGATCACACCGGCAACATACGCAGATACTTGAGCGGAGCTATAGCTTACGCCGTTCCAGATCACGCCTGTCCCCACGTTAACAACGCCCTCATGGTTGAAATTCGCCGTACTGCGCACATTCGCCTTGTTCACGGCATCCGCAGCCGTATCGTCTGCAAGGCTACCTCCGAGCACGACAACCGCCCCTTTGCCTTCGGAGCGAATTCGTTTTACCCATGCCACAGCGCTGGCTTGAATAGCTGGGTCCGAAACGCCGTCCAGGGCAAAATAGTTAAAATCGCGCGTTTCAAATGCCGTTAGCGCGTTCGTGTAATCGGTCGTCGTCACGCCGCCAATACCCGAATTGCCCCCCGCAAGCGCTACGTTGGAAATATCCTTAAGCTCGCCGCTGCCGTCATCCAGCTTGGTCGCCGTTACCCACACGTTGCCGCTGTCATTGTTGATGGCATCGACAGCCGTTTGAATCTTCCCGCTGGCGAAGACAAATGTTTTCAGAAGCTTCGTACCTTCAAAAAGCTTCATATTCTTCTTGGTCACGTCCGCGATATCCGGTTGAATCGTTACCTTGAAGTTATTGCCTCGCGCGCCGGGATATTTGGCATCCAACTTGAGAACATCCTTCGGTGTTCCAGCCGTATCTTGAAGCGTCAAAGCGGAAGCGGCTGCCGTATTATCGGCCAGGCGGTAAGCCACTACCTTTTTCGCTCCGCCCAGCAGCGCCAGCTTCAACGTCGTCATAGCGGTAGCATTGCCTTCCGAGTCGCCTCCGAAGTTCTCCAAAATGCCCGCTTCGCTCGTAATTTCGACAAAGCTGCGTACCGGACCCCAGTGTGCCTTCACCGGAACGCCAACGACACCCCGCGCGCCTGATTGAATCGAAGCCGAGGCCGCAGCCTGAAAATTCACATACATGCCTGGTAAAACCGATTTATCTACCGTACTCCAAGTTCCTCCTGCCATTACTCATTCACTCTCCTGTTCATAAATTGTTCAATGCGCCCCCGTGCTTCCTCCACCGAAAACGTTTCTTCCTCTGCTCCGAACAACGCTCCGATAACCGCTTCCGGAGACACGCCAAATACAGTTAAGGCATTCGCCATTAACTCTTCGCGAGTATACATAGACATGAGACTCATTCTCTCCTTTAAAGATTATTCAATCATTGCATTAGGCTTAACGCCGCCGATCAGCACAGCCGCCGGGTCATCCTGAGACCGACGATCCATCATTCTGCTCAACGTCAGCGTCACTTGACCTTCCACCATGGCATCCTTCGTCTTGTGCAAGGCGGGGCCGGCAATCGTGATGTACCTCTTGTTCACTACATCAAACATAACTTTTTTGGCGCCGATCAGCTTGCTGACCATCTCGGCGGCCTTCGAATTTTGTTCCGCCAAGGTGCGGCCCAGAATATGTCCTGTCACTTTTTTCTTCAATTGACATAGGACGCTGCCTTGATCCTGCATCTCCACGTCGGTCAGCCTCCACAAGATCGATGGGACCAAGTAATCGACAGGCCATGCGTTGCGATACACCTTCCATTCGGAAGGCAGTTGAAGGCTTGTCCATTTGGCCAGGGCTTCCACCCACGGATCTTCGGCGGCTGTGGAATCCGTCCCTCCGGAAGGCTTGATCTGTACGGCAAATCCGGCGCTTCTTGATAGAGCCGACAGCGTCATATCCACTTCATCCGAACGGTGCATGCCCTCGTAACGGCATGTAAACGATGCGCCGCCCGCGCCGCCTGCCGTCAAGCGCTGCCCATCAAGCGCCTGCTTGACTTTAGCCATCAGCGCATCGACTTCGTGAAAAGACGTCATTCCGCTGTAACACCGTACCTCGTAATGACGGACAAGCCCCCTCCACGGCTCTTCCTGCTCCTCCTTGTGCTGAAGCAGTACCAAATACGGCTTCTGCGTGGACGAATTGATCTCGTGAAGCTGGTAGCAGCGCCCCGCGATCTCAGACAATTGTTCGATCAGGCGCGCTTGAATTTCAGCTCTCATGTTTTCGGCCTCCTTGTGCGTTTCATTTGGAGTTCACCTCCTTTCCGGCGGGCTGGTTTAGCCCTAATCCTGCCTGTTCCATTCCGCTCAGGGTCAATTCCACTTGATTTGCTCAATCTCGGAAGACGAGGTTGCCGCTTGAAGCTTGGATTCAAGAAACCTTAATTTGTCCAACTGGGCGATTTTGTGCATCATGCCATCCGTCCATAACCGGGTAAACTGGTCTTTGTCATGTACGATAACGCCCGCATCGCGAGTGTTCCATTTCGCTTCTTTCAAGGCAGGGTTCATCGTAAACATTTCTTTCAAAGAATGCATATTGATTTGAGCTTCCAAGTCATACGAATATTCATGCATTTCGCCGGCAGCCGAAGATAGAAAGGTTCCGGTAATGGATTGCGAGCAGCACTTGTCCAAGTATCGCAGCTTTTCGGCTTTCTTTTGTTCTATGGAATCATCCGATTCCTTGGGCTGCATCGCTTCTAATGCGGCTTGCAGTTCTTCATCGGTCGGTTTCGGATGGTCAAGGTTCCATTGGGCAATGTAGGCTCCTTTGCCATCCAAGTCGTCGTGTACGACGAAATCAACCATTCGCACGGCGGTCGGATAAAGATGTTCGATGGCGAGCCATTTCTTCATCTGATCTTCGGAAGGCACACAAAATTGGCCATTTTGAACAACGTATTTTCCTTGCTCGCAGATGGCGTCCTTCCATTGCTCTTCGGTGATCGGGACAACCATGGAAGGAATTTTATCCGCGTCCCAGACATCATCATTGTAAAAACCAACGATATTCCCTCTCGCATCAAACTCCGCATAATATTGAGCCAATAGAAGTCCCCCCTCAATAACCAATGGAAAACCAGTGGATAGTTTGTTGCGATCCTGCTACCGTCCATGCATTGAACTGCGTGTTGGTGTAGCTTCCGATTCCAACGGTTTGCGAGGCTGCGGATGTTTCCACTTGGCCATACACATGCATCACATAGTTAGGAAACGCCATGGGAAACGTCACCGCTCCGGAGTTAGTTATCGTTGCCTTTCCCCATTGAAGGATGAGACCGCTCGGCAATTTTTGAAAGCCGTTGATGGCTTTACTTATCGCGCTGTTGTGATCCCCCCAAGGGTTAACGACGCCTTTCTGGCTAATATGTACTTGTCGGGCCAAGTTTTCCGCTGTACTGACCCGTGCCTCCACGTCTGCTTGATGGGCTGCCAGCGCATCGACAACCTTTTTCAAGTTGCTCGCGTACTCGCCTTGAATGGATTCCAGGTTGCAGGTGAGCGCATATTGGTCGAGAGCCAGGTAAGTGACGGTGTAGGCAGCGGTTGGATTGTAATTGATTGCGGGTAATACTGCGTAATTTTTGCTCTCTGGACCACCTGTTCCAAAAGACCACTTTTTATCGGCGAGATTTCCGCGATATACAGCAATATACCTCCTAACCCCTGCGCGTAAAGGTGCCTTAACGCTATGAGCATTGAGAAAGTATTCGTTTACAAATGCATCATAAAAAGGGACAGACTTCTCCCTAACAATCATCCCATTACCTACTTCAATTTGATTCGATCCCTCATACAATGTGATTCCGCCCTCGGACGCAATTTCTTCGACGGTCGCCTCGGTAAGCTGGTATTGGAGTTTGTATGGCGTGAATCCCGGCGCTGGAGTGGTTGGAACATTAACTCCTACGTCCTGCCATCCGCCGTCGGCTTTCCTGTACGACCATGCTTTTGTCCCGGACCCGTTATAGTGGACATCACCGCTGCCCCCCGCGACATACATTTTGTACCCAAAGAAGTACGCCTTAATTTCGTTTGTTGACAGGTCTTTGTACAAATCCCCCCAGCCGCTGTCCGAGTTGGAAACGGTTAGCCGCAAAACACGCGAGCTTCGGGATAGAATCGACTGATCTGTACCTGTCAGAGGAAACACATGAGGAATGATTTTTCCGTCATACTTTATAACTTTTTCAGTGTTCGAAAGGCCGTCAGTGATGGAGATTTCCACTACTCTGTACCCTGAACCATCTTGATATAGCCGCCACCCTAAACTCCCATCCAAATCCATCGTCTTGAACCGTGCCTGCTTCCAAAACTTCCCGTCCCGCTGGAACAGCGTATCGTAGTCTGTCCCGTCAACGTTGGAGGCGAGTTGGACGTTCGGGAAGAACAGGTAATCGTCGTTTTGCGGCTTGAACGGCAGCGCCGTGGGCCCAACGTTAAGCATAGGGTTATAAAAATTTGCCGTTGTTCCCATTGATGCATTAACTTCAATATATTCTTCACCAATGTTAATAGTAACTATGATTGCCGTCCCTGTTGTATTGACTATGTTCGTGCGAACATAGTCTCCTTTAATATCCTTCGTCGATACATAATATTTACCAGTCCCAACGGAAGCAGATAAGGTATAGGATTGACCTGCGATTACACGTAACTTATATTTCACATTACACCCAGCATTGAACAAACTCATAGAGTACGGTTCGGTAATAGCCATATTTGCTGCATTATCGGATACCCACTCCGCAAACGGCGGCAATAGATTTTCCCCGCTCTTAATGACATACGGCGAGTGGATGTTTTTCATATCATCGACATACGGCCATTTGGCGGCGATTTGCTCCGGCGTCATGCTGTCAAGCGAATCGTATTCCGCTTGCGAGATTTCATAGAGGCGGATACCGTCTACATACGCATATTGACCTCCCGACCCCAGCACGATAAAAAACACAAGTCTAAAAGAACTTGAAGCCTTGATTTGACTTGCATCAATTTTGGCATAGGTAAGGTTAAATCTTGTTGCATCGGTGACAAGAGACGCTAAAACACCGTACCCGGCCTCGTCTGAAAATTTAAGGACTCCGCTTGTACCGTTGCCATTCTTCACTTCACCGATGAGAATATACTTTTTTTTCTGGTCATTTTTAATCAAACTGGATATATCTAAAAAGGCATTACCGGCCGTTGAACCCGTTGGGATCTCGACCTTCAAGCTCCTTGTTCCGTAAACGTAATGTGCTGTATCCGTCGTTAGTACAGAGCCGTTTCCGGTTTTGAACTTGATCGCATCCTCACAATTCCCATCTCGCCCGAGCAGGTTCACCAAGGTTCTTCCTTTGATGCTGACATTCTCCAACATACTGGTCTGCTTCACGTCAACAACTTGCATTCCATAACTTAACCGAACCGGGGTCGGATCTTCTGTCAGCAGTTGACCCGCAAAAGCATCTATCTTTTCGAAATTCTCATTAAAATCCGACCTTAAGACCTGATCCGAGCCTGTCCAATGATGCATTTTTAAGTTTGAAGTTTTATTGCCGCTCACCAATAATCCCTCATTTCCAAATGAAATAGCGCAACGAAATCGTTTATTCGCGCTACGGTCGAGTAACGAAAAGGGCCGACTTCAAAATTTATACCGTAGATCGATGTCGGAAGTCCGCTTCCGTTTTTAATGCTATAATGTCGTCAAGCTCTTGCCGATTGATCCAGCATTTGTCCAAAGCTCGGTCAAGCTCGTCGTAATCATAATTGCGGGCCACGTAGCTTCTCACATCTGGACGGTAGCTTTCCGGAACTCCTTTGAAACCATCCCGAGGCGTCAAGCGCTCGTTACCAAACATGGTAATGTTGCGTGCATACGTGGAGACAAGAAACGGCAAGTTTGCCATAGCTGGTCTACTCTCCTTTGCTCATGAAATATTCCATGAATGCCTGCAAGTCGGCGCTGACGGCAGCAGCCTGTTCTTCTTGCTTTTTCAATTGCGCGGTCAGCACAGCGAGCCTCTCTTCGGGGGGCGTTTGCGCAACTGGTCTGGCGGTCCACTCGGCATCTAACTCCGCTTGGCTTCGTTCAGCGAGCGCCCCGTTTTGCCACTTATATTTACATTGCAGGCGTTCGTTGCGTAGTTGTAGCGTAAAATGTCGGCCAGCGTGTTCGTCAATGCAAATGTCCGTCTGCTCCGGCGTTTCAAACGCAGAAGAAAAGCCGTGAGTGACAGTACCGGCTGCATCAATTCGCACGTAGTGCTTATAAGCGTCCATAAGACATCCCCTTTCCTTATATTTCAGCGTCGGCCGTCCATTGGAAGGAGTACAAGGAATCGGACCCAATAGAACCGGAGATAAGGTTTGTCAAAGAAATAAGTGCGCTCCGTTGGCTCGTTGTAAATACGGAACTTCCACTGAAGTTAACATGAACTCCCGTTGAATCATTGAATACACTATTGATTATCCCTGTTGAACGATTATATATAGTCACGGTTGGGTTGTTCCGTTTAACAACTTTAAAATAAATCGGTCCATTATCATATAAATTTAGATTCCCCCCGGCACCAATCGAAAACCTGGATAATCTTGTTTCCATCCCCCCGCTTTCTGTTGTAGCAGGCGGTTTTGTAATGTCATAGCTTTTCTCATAATACCGCTGACACAACGCCAACTCCTCCGCAAAATGCCTCGTCTGGAACGGAAGAGCTACGTCACCGGCGCAAAGCTGGACTTGGGCGAAATCGAAATCCCCTGTTGCGTACGTGCCGACCTCGCCGGAAGGTATGGAAATGTGGTCGTTATCTTGTTTATAAGGAATAAAGTAAAGCCCCAAGTAGTCGTTTTTGTTTGTTCCCAAGGCTTTCCCTGCAATAGAAGGAACATCAAACGTGACCGTGAAAAATTGCCAAGCTGTTGTCAGGGTAATCGTTTTGCCTCCCGGGCACGACACACTTGATGACGGGCTGCCGTACCCGAAATTTTGAAACAAAGCGACGACGATTTGGCGACTGCTGCTCGCCTTTGCCCAAAAGCTTGCCGTACACTTTTGTCCGGAAAACGTAACCGCAGACTCGACATACTGCGCCATCCTCATAAATGCACCTTTTGTTCCTTTCGTACCAATTGAAGTGACGCTCAACCTTCCGAAATATTTCGGATTTCCAGGAACTGCAGTCTGGCCCAACGCAAAAGGTTGTTGCGACATCGTAAAGCTGGCATCTCCTACTCCCCCAGTCCCAGCAAATACCTGCCCAACCCATCTGTCCAATCCGTATCCATATGCATTTGCTGAACCATAATTACCATTCTGGACGACACTGGAACCTCGTTGCGCTACATCGAACCCGCCATTGATGATGGCTTGTCGTGACATGGCATTAAGCGGTAGCGCTGCTTCGAGTCTATCCTTTATACCTTGAACCTCCGAGATCTGTGCCGCCATGTCCGCCTGATTAGCTGCCAGCGTATCGACAACAGACTTCAAATTGCCCGCATACTCCCCTTGGATCGATTGAACGTTGCAGGTGAGAGCGTATTGGTCACGGGCAAGATATGTGACCATGTAGGTTGCTGCAGGATCGTAATTTCCAGATAAAGCAGGGATGAATGCATCTGCTCCCCCGTAAGCCGATGAACTTTTATAGCTATCTCTTTTGATCCATGCCGAATCAATTCGATCATTTCTGAACACGGTTAGAATCCTATTTGTTCTATTCTTTAGAACGGATCCTGAAGCAGCCGTATTATTTATAAAATAGTTTCCGTTCGGATCAATCGGATTCGCTCTTTCCCGTACAATCATCCCGGTCCCGGCTTCAACCTGATTCAGTCCCGAGTGGAGCGTAATCCCGCCTTCAACCCGAATTTCCTCGACTATTGGTGCAGCAAGCTGGTATTGAAGACTGTAAGGCTTGTATCCCGGTGCGAGATGGCTGGGAGCCGTTTTTTTAGTAAATTCATTTTCTTTGTCTGGATTCCACACAGCACCGGGCGACCGATAGGCGTACCACCGTTTAAACTGAGGGTCTCCTCCGCTCCATGACTTTCCGCTTGTATCGACTAATTTCCACCCGTAGAAATATGCCTTAATCTCTTCATCTAACGGTTCATACTTATCCCACCACCCGCTGTCTTCGTCGGAAACGGTGACATAAGCGATACCCGAATCCTGTGCAATAGCGCCTCTATCCGGTGCAGACGGAATGCCCGTAAGATTAGGGAGTACCATATCAAACTTCATAAATAACCCTAAGTCCCCGGTTATGGGAAAAACGGGACTTTTAAGCGATAATTTCTTGAAGCCAGTATACTTGCCGGTACGTTCCCAATTTGCGGAACCATCCAATTCCATCGTTTTGAGCCGCGTCTGTTTCCAGTACTTCCCGCCGCTCTTAAACAATTGGTCGCATATCGTTCCATCTGCACTTGAAGCAAGCTGTACATTCGGGAAAAGTAACTTGTCATCATTACGCGGTTTGAACGGCAGCGCCGTTGGTCCGACGTTAAGCATCCCCTTCTCAAACATAAATGTACCGGCAGGCTCAGGATTAGCAGTGTATACGACAATATAGCTCACATCGGATGGAGACATTCCAGTAACGGACTGTTCGGCGGTAAAGCCACCCCCGGCATCAACGAAAGTTCCATCCTTTTTATAAAACCGGAGAAGAATTTTGCCCGTATGGATCATACTCAACGTATAAGGTGTAGATGGCATGCACGGCAACTTGGCCGTTCCCAACCACGTATCCTTAGCCGTCGTTTGCTGTTGAATTTTGTACGGACTTAGAATATTCGTGCCTCCGTCAGTACGAATCATTTCCCACTCCGTGAACGGGGGCAGCAGGTTCTCCCCGTACTTGAGAATATACGGCGAGTAGATCGATTTCCTATCTTCGACGTACGGCCATTTGACGGCGATCTGCTCCGGCGTCATCCTGTCGATGGCATCATAGTCCTCTTTGGATATTTCAAAAAGTCTAACCCCATCCGCATACCCAAATTGTCCGGCAGCTCCAGTCACGGTGACATTGATTCCTACGCCTGTTGCGGATACGCCGGTAAACTTTCCAAAAGCAAGAGTAAACTTGGAAGTATTTACAACCGCGTTCGTTGCCGTTGGCACGCCTTGTCCGGATATAGACAAATTCATCTGCGTGGCGTTGCCGTTTTTTAGCTCACCCATAAGAAGATAGTACTTATCCGCCTCAAAATTGAACCCTCTCTCGGTAACAGCGGAGCCAATCGTATAGCCGTCTGCAATGGTGACCTTCAAGCCGTTGCTGCCGTAAACAAAGTTGTTGGGATCGATTACATGAGTGGTGTGATAGTCGTTCCACTTCCCCGCGTCCTCACAATTACCTCCCCCTCCGAGCAGGTTCACCAGCGTCCGGCCCTTGATGCTGACATTCTCCAACATACCGGTCTGCTTTACGTTAATGACCTGTATCCCATGATTTAAATGAACCTGGGTCGCTTCCGCTGTCATGAGCTCACTACCATAAGTATCTAGCTTCTCGAAATTTTCATTAAATTCCGCTCGCAATACCTGATCCGAGCCTGTCCAATGATGCAGTTTCAGATTCGGCGTCTTATTGCTGCTCAACGATTGTCCCCCCTAGTTTTCAGATGTAAAAAGAAACTCTACTCACCACTGAGCAGGGTTGATTTTGTTCGAAATAAAACGCACACTCAATGAGGATGCTTCCATCAAGTGCGGATCTTCGGCTGTCGTGACTGTAATATTTATGATTCCTGGTTCCGTACCGCTGAACTTTAGCTTATGTGCACCGTCTTCCCTTTTCATCACTGCACGAGTTCCGTTAATGGACATAACGAGGTCTTTGTAATAGTCTGCTGGCGTATCATCCCAGTTTTGGAAGCTGGCCGTTATGATCACCGAGTCCTTTCCGTCCGCTACGATTTCCTCTTTGTTTGTGGAAAGAATAACCTTTATGCCGAAGAATTTTCCCGTCTTTTCATCGTAAAACGTGTTCATGTAGCTGGAGCTATATACGGGAATTGGCACACTGTACACCCTTCCTTGATCATTTACGTGAGCGTAATAATTTTCCACACCATCCGACTCCTTCAATTTAATAATATTCGACAACTTGCCAATAGTAGGTACCACCTATACCCGCATGAATTTGTAAGTGTGACGAGTCCAGTAATCTCACCCAACTACTTTGAAAACTATTCGATGAGATTCCTCCAGTATTTGGGAAGTTAACAAAAGTTTTGTGCTTAACCACAGGAGTGATGCCAACAAGAACTGTTTCCTCAGTGCCGACATTCGTTTCCCCATGCTGTACGTATTTCACTCCGCCCACTGATTGCCACCCTCCCCCGTTCCAAAATTCGAATACACCATTGTTAACGCGTGTAGGCGCCATGACCGTCCCGCGCTGAATGATGTCCCCATTCCAATTTACGCGAAACTTTTCACCGCCATTGTCTACCACAAAACCATTTTTCGTCGTCCATTGACCCGCGCGGAAATCATAAACTCCGTTGATAGAACCGTCGTATGTCTCCATGCCTAAGCCATAATGACCGCGCATTCTCACGTTGTGGCTTGAATATGTTGCATTATCCCCGTTACCGTTTGTAATAAAGTTTGTTCCAAAACTGTCGAAATGCAGGCCATGCCCTTTTGCAAAGCCTACGCTATTGTTTAACGTTCCGCCTCTATTAACATCCAATGGCGTAATACTCCCGGCATGCCACACCCTGTGTCCATTGACGTATACGCCTTCTGGGTGCGGAGTTTTAAGATTGATCGTATCCGCCGGGTCATTTTGAACCTCTATCGTTAATTCCTGATCTTCGCTGGATTTTTGACGAAGCGTGATGCTCGCCGTATCTCCATTTCCGCCGAATGCATCGTTTGGAAAATGAATTCCGCCGCCCGGACCCGCAGAAACGACAAGCCTGCCGGTCATCGGTTCGCTGCCGTCTTTCGGCAAGCAAGCATTTGCCCTTGACTGAGCGGCATCCGTCTCCTGTTTCCTCGCGATATCATCGGCAGCGGCCGGTGCAGCTACTTTGGCCCGCCCGGCGGCATCCCGTTGAATGATCTTACCGGCAACCGCTGCCGATGTAGCTCCATGTGCACCTGAGCTGGCATTCGCATGAGCATCGACCTTACTTTGCGCTCCATTCGGAGTTTCTGCGCCGATCTGTGCCGGAGTTACGCCATGCGGGTTGTCCTTCCTTAATATATGTTCTTCAAACGCTAGTTTGGCTGCATCCGTCCCGCCATGAAGCTCTGTGATCTGCGCCGTCATGTCCGCCTGATTAGCTGCCAGCGTATCGACAACGGACTTCAAATTGCCTGTATACTCCCCTCGGATCGATGGAACGTTGCAGGTGAGAGCGTATTGATCAAGAGCAAGATACGTAACTGTGTAAGTCGCGGATGGATCCACATTCGACGAAAGCGTTTGGGCGTAGCCCCATCCATAATTTACATCAAAAACTGCTCTGCGCTTCAGCGACCAGCCTGCATTCACGCCATTCTTATAGACTGCAAATGCTCTATCTGCACGGAACTTTTGCCCCGCTCCCGTTAACATGTAAGAGATACCACCAATGGTCACTACATTGTGATGCTCCCTGACGATCATCCCATTGCCGACTTCCACTTGATTGAGTTCTTCGTGAAACGTGAGTCCGCCTTCCACTGCAATTTCCTCAATCGTTGGCTCAGCAAGCTGGTATTGGAGTTTGTATGCGGTAGGACCGTTAATGAACCCATAGGCGGCAGGAGTTATTTCTGCTACAGCTGAATCGAACCCGGTGCCATTGCGTCGCGCCCACTACTTTTTGCCCGATGTGTATATCCCGGTTGCCGCTGACGTACCTTCCTGATACATGCGCCAGCCATTAAAATATGCCTTAATATCCTCCGTAGTTGGTTTATGCGAATCTCCCCATCCGCTATCGGTGTTGGAGATCGAAATAAACAGCTGATTACTCTTCGTAGTCAAAGTTAACTCGTCTCCGCCCGCAGGAGCAACTCCGTCCGGTTTAACCTTTAGCAGCTTTCCGTCATGCTTAACGATTGTGGCGGCATTCGTGATAGCCCCCTGTATCGGGACTTTTACTTCCTTAAATCCGGTATAGACACCATCTACTAAAGACCAGTCCAGCTTCCCGTCCAATTCCATCGTTCGGAAGCGCGATTGCTTCCAGTATTTCCCTTCACGTTGATATAATGTATCATGGACCGTTCCGTCAACGTTGGAGGCGAGATTGACGTTCGGGAAAAACAAATGGTCGTCGTTGCGGGATTTGAACGGCTTCGCCGTAGAACCTAGAGACAGTACAGGCTTTATGAACTTATACGTCCCCGCGCCAAAAGTATTATTACCTAACATTACGCTTAAATATCTTACATTGGGCTCCGTGGTAATCGTTTCGCTCAATTTTGATGTATAGCCCCCGTAAGCACTTACAAACTGCATGTTCGCATCAAAACTATTAACCCCTATAAATCCATTGACAGGTAGTGACGGCAAGGACAACGTATACGTTGTATTCGGTGCAGCGGGGATATTGACACAAACCGCTTGCCGCTCAAATCGGCGATTAGACTGACAGAGAAAGGATCGTCAATGTCCAATTTCGGCTCTCCGCCATTGCTTGCGGTCACATTCCATTCCGTAAAAGGCGGCAGTAAGTTCTCACCGTACTTGATGATATATGGCGAGTAGACGGACTTCATATCGTCAACATACGGCCATTTGGCAGCGATCCCCTCCGGCGTCATCTGATCTATGGCCGCGTAGTCTTCCGCACTCGCTTCGTAGATGCGGACATTATCGACGTTAGCCGTCTGGTTGGGTGAGCCTGACCCGAATACGTACAGCGATTGCTGGCCGTTCTCGCTCGGAGCAAGCTTTACCCATTTCGTTGCGAACGCTGTTCCGGTGTAGCCGACCGTTTGTCCACTGCCGAGCTTCAACACGACTCCACTCTCAATGTCCGTGTTGGCTACGTCGGCTATCGCGATATAATATTTTCCCGCAGATACGGTGAATAATTTCGTAACTCCAGCGGAAGTTTGACCGACGGCGATTTTAAACTGTATGCTGTTCGACCCGGACGCTTTTTTAACGAAGTCCAACGCAAGCGCAGCGCCGGTATACGGGGCCCACCTGGAGGCGTCTTCGCAATTTCCGTCCCGTCCCAGCAAATTAACCAGCGTTCTCCCTTTCATGCTGACGTTTTCCAACATTCTGGTGTGCTCTACGTTGACGACTTGCATCCCATACTTTAATTGAACCGGGACCGAGCCCATAGCCATGAGCTCACTAGCAAAAGCATCTATCTTCTCAAAATTTTCATTAAACTCCGACCTCAGCACTTGATCCGAGCCTGCCCAATTATGCAATTTCAGATTCGATGTCTTATTGCTGCTCATTTTAGATTCCCCCAGATTTCCCATACATAAAAAGAAGCTTCTACCACCGAATAGAATTGACGGCATCCACTGAAGTGGCATGTTCAAGTTCTTTTTCCAGTCGTCTAAACTTCTCGATCAGGTTTGTTTTATGCATTTGTCCGTCAAGCCAAAGTCGGGTGAACTGTTCCTTCGTATGTGTCAAAACGCCCGCGTCGCGTGTCTTCCACGATGTTTGTGTAAAATTAGGGTGCATGTTCATCAATTCTTTGGTGCTTTGAAAATTAAGCTGAGCCTCCGTATCAAAAGAGTAAACACGCTTCTCCCCTAGAGCAGAGGAGGTGAAAGTTCCCTCGATGGCTTCCGTACAAAATCTTTTGAGTTCAGCAAGTTTATTCGCTTTCTGCAGGACCAGCAATTCGCTTGCAGGCTTTCCCTCTACCCATCGCTCTTCGGTAAAATCCCACTTAGGCAAATGCAATCCTTCCGGGACGGGAACGGCTATAGTGTAGCCGATTAGCTCCACCGCTTTCTGTGGTTGCTCCTCCGTGCCTCTTGCGGGCAACTCACGGTAGACAGGAAAAACGCCTGAGATATGTTCGTCTACAAGCGTTACATCTGTGATGAAGCCGTTTAGATCGATTATAAGCGACTCTTTCAAATGCAGACACCTCCATCAAAATAAGCTAAACGTAATGGTATCCAAAGATACCCACGCCACCCCTTTAGGCACAGCATCTATTCGCAACTCTCCGAGAGAGTTGACGAATAAATCAGCAAATGAAAACACACCATCACCCAATGCCGGAACCGTAAAGCGTCGTAAATGGCTCGGGCGACAGCTAGCCGGAAGTTGGAGAATCACTGTACTCTGTGCGGTAACCCCGGGCTTAATGAGCCCTTGAAGCCTTACTATACTAAACTCATCCAAGCAGTACCCTGCAGACGCATCGCTTGGGCCAAAATTAGTCCACCCGTTTAGCAGCGTCGGCCTAATCCACTGCGGTTGCACACGCTGTGCTCGTGTAATCTCAAGCGCCCCGACTCGCGCTGCCATGTCGGCATAACCGACGGCCAGCGTATCGACGGCGGATTTCATATTGCCTGCGTGCTCGAATTTTATGGATTGGACATTGCAGCTTATTGCGTGCTGATCCAGCGCAAGATAAGTGACGGTATATGCTGCGGAATTCACAAAATTTGCTTCGCTATTCCACGCTACTTCCGCGCCCAGTATTGGATACGACGGATTATTCGTCGGTAGCTGCGAAATAGTCCATCCATCTATCAGTGAATCTTTATGGACCCTCGTAATCTTGCCAACTCGTTTGCGTAGGATGTTCGATGCGCCGCTGGGTGTAGAATTGTTTATGTGTGCTTTGCCGCCAAACACGAACGGGCGTACGTTCTCCCGGACAATCATACCAGTCCCGATTTCAACTTGATTCGCTCCCTCGTGCAGCGTGATTCCGCCCTCGGACGCGATTTCTTCGACGGTCGTTGCGGCAAGCTGATACTGGAGGCGGTACGGCGTGTATCTTGCTCCATTGGGTGCTAACGCGATGGACGTAGGAATAATCGTAGGCGCTTGGTTATTGTCTTGTGCGTACCAGGCTGTCCACGTTCTAGTTCCTGTGTTATTGTACGCTTGTCCAAACGTACCGTTATTCATCTTCCAACCATTGAAATACGCTCGGACCTCTTCGTCCAACGGTTCGTATTTATCCCCCCAGCCGCTGTCAGCGTTGGAGATGGCAATAATAGTTGTATTGGGGGCCAGATCTGTTGAATCCAATACGACCTGCTGATCCCCCGCAGAAAAAGATACTCCTTGCTGAATATAGCGAAGGAGCGATCCATCATATTTAATTACAGTACCTGTATCTTTAATTGGTGGAGCAATCGATAGTCTTGTCAATTTATATCCGGGGAACGATGCATGCCTTACCCATGACAAGTCGCCTGTCAAATCCATCGTCTTGAACCGCGCCTGCTTCCAGTACTTACCGTCACGCTGAAACAGTGTATCGTAGACCGTCCCGTCCAAGTTTGATGCAAGTTGGACGTTAGGGAAGAATAGCTGATCATCGTTTCGTGGTTTGAATGGTTTGGATGTTGTACCGAGGTTGAGCATTGGATTAGAAGCTGTTGTCATTAGTGAAGATGCTATAGAAAGCAATCTTACAACTATTACATTTGCGCCAGCAGGAGCTACTAGGTTTTCACCTTTTACTAAACCAGAGCCGTAGTAGTCATACTGTGAAATGGCGGCTGATGAGCTATCAGCGGCAAAGCCGATGTTGATACGTCCATTAACATCTGAAAAGTTTGCCGATACACTATACGCTTGCCCTGCAACCACAGAAGCAAAATAAACCACCTTATCATTTATACTCACATTTACTTTATAGTGGTCTGTAACTATTGGCGAACCTCCGTAAGCTGTCCACTCATTAAACGGCGGTAACAAGTTTTCCCCGTACTTAGTGACATACGGCGAGTAGACGCTTTTCATATCGTCAACGTACGGCCATTTGGCGGCGATCTCCTCCGGCGTCATACTGTCGAGAGCGTTATATTCGGCCTGAGTGATTTCGTATATGCGTACGCCGTCAAAATACGCATATTGTCCCGCCGCGCCGTTTATGCCTAATACCATAGTCAAGCCGCTAACGGCGGCATCTGGATTATATGCCCTCCACGCCGGATAAAATTTGTCCGTTGCGGTAATGATGTGTTGTCCTTTTGCTGCCGTCGTGCCGTTAATGTAAAAGTTCCCATTTGTCGCAGTACCATTTTTTATGTCCGCGACAGCGACGTAATATTTACCGGCTTTGAAGGAGAATGTGCGGGTTGTAATAGTGCTTGTGCTGCCGCTTGTAAACCCGGTTGACATGGTCAGCTTAATGGCATTGTTTCCAATGCTCTTGTTATTGGAATCAAGCGCCTGAGAAACTTGGAAAGTTCCCCATATCGTTAAATCCTCACAATTCCCATCCCGCCCAAGCAAATTAACCAACGTCCGCCCTTGAATACTTACATTATTCAGCGGGCTGCTCTGATTCACATCGATCACCTGCAAGCCCTGCTTCAACTGCATGGAAGTTGTCTTCACCGCTAGGCTGTCATCGACATACGCATCGATCTTGTCGAAATTCTCGTTAAACTCGGCACGCAGAACTTGGTCGGAGCCGACCCATTTATTCAAACCAAGGCGCTTCGTCTTATCACTGCTCATATGTACCCCTCCTGTATCGTCTAAAATAAAAAGCGATGTTCGCCGCGCCAAACGGCGCCGGTTCCCATCACTTTTACATGTTTCATCTATAGGACTATCATGGCTTCACTCGTATCGATTCTTTCTCATGGTATTACTATAACATGGGAAAGGTGGTTGAAAGGTGGTTGTTTATGCTAACGCCTCTTGAGTTTCCCCCGGCACGCGACGGTCTTGAATCGGCAGAATGTCTGCTGGCTCGGTAAACATGAAGCAAATCGCCAACTTCTCAAGCGCGCGGCGATGAATCGCTTTGGTCGAATCAATGCCGTAATTTTTGCGAACCTCAATTTCTTTCAAGGTCCAGCCCTTCATCCATTTATAATGAATAATTTCATATTCGACATCCGACAAGGTTTTGAGCGCACCTTCAATCATGTGTACGAGACGGCTGTACATTCGATAGTCCGACGCGTCTTGCTCACAACTATGGGTCAGCACGCCAGGTTCCCTCGAACCGTAACTGCCATTGCGGGGAGCAAAGTCCAGCTTGGATACGGAGAGCGTATACGAGCCTTCCGACATATAGTTATCCACTGCATATTTATAAGATTGGTAGTTCTTGAGAAGCGTTACGACTTTTTCACGCTCAGTATTGGTCATGCGTCTCTCCCTTTCTTGATTAAACGTTTGCGGTCAATGATCCGTTCGGCGCATGGTTAAGTCTGGACAGCTGCTTCTCGACGTCAACCCGCCAAGCGGCTTCTCCTTCCCGCCATTCCTCGATATCCTTTTTCCAGTCCAGCATGTCATTCATCTGTTCCCGCAGATGCGCTGCAGCCACCGCATCGGTTTGCGCAATTGGTTCTGACAAGGCAGGCACAGGGATTGGCTGCAAGTGAGCAGTGTCGGGCTGGAACACAAGAGGAGGCAGCACTTCCGCCCGGCTCGCAAGGAGCTGTTGCGTCGCTTTTTCGGCCGCGCTTTCCTTTGCTTTTTGCACCAGCTCCTCAAGTGTCTCGGAGGTCCCTGTCACTTTCACGCTTGGTTCCGCACTAGGCCGGGACTCCATCTGTTTCAAAAGCTGCTGCAAACGCAGGATTTCATTCTGCTGCTCCTCAGCTTCACCGTTGAACTCGGCTTTCAAATGGTCCAGCGTGGCAATCGCCTCATCGCGTTCTTGCTGCAACCGGCTCACTTGTTCCTGAAGATGCTGATTTTGCTGCGTTAGTTTGCTCAGTAAATCTTCCTTCTCCAAGGCACTTGTGTTTAAATTTTCCAGCTTCTGTTTAAACTGATAAATAAGCTCAATGCCGGATTCCAATTCTTCTTCCTGCGCCTCATAGGCGGATTGCAGTTCGCTCAACTGATTCTGATGCAGCGACTGCAAAGCGGCTTTCTGTTCTCTCAAAAGCTCACTTATGATTTTGTTGGCCTGCGTGTTTCCGAAGATATCGTTAAAATCGTAATTCAGCTCAATTTCATCGCTATCCGGCGGGGAGACGATCAGGTCTTTATCTACTTTGCTCGAATCGTGCTCTGTGGGGAGGATATGGTGGCGATCTTCTCCGGCTTGAGTTCTCATTTGCTCATTCATTTGCGCTTGAAGCTGCTCCTGTTCGTTCTCGATTACTAAAAGTTTTAACATATCTGCCTGGTCGTTCATGTTCAATAACGCTTTCTCAGCTTCCAAGACCTCGTATCTTTGTTGAATGTTCTGCATGCTAAACTTCCTTTCCAGTAGTTTGATCGTGAATTACAATACATTGCGGATGACCCTCAAATAGCTGCACCTCCCAAATTCTCGTTAAATGAGACAATCAGCGAACAAAACCTATTATAATTCTCATTAAACGAGAATTCAATGTTTTTTTCTCAATTTTTGAGACTGCTATGCTATAGTTATTTTCAGATGCCGATATTTCAGTAGCGATGTCCTTGGGCTTTGAACGCAAAAAGTGCCTCTAGAATAACTGATGAAACATTCCTGCAACTAACAAGTCTATTTCTATGTAGAAAACCGAAAAAGCCTACAAACCGTCTTCCTCGCAGAGACCCGAGCCATACATCTTTTAAGTACATTGAAACCTGAGAATGAACCAGACGATAGCCCGAACTATTACTTTTTTAAGTGGGAGGATTCCATTATGTTTACGGTTTCTGAACGACTCCGCTATGCAAGGGAAAAAATAAACTTTAAGCAAAAAGATGTGTCCGAACGGACCGGGATTAATAACAAAACCTTAAGCCGGTATGAAAATGGAGGCAGCGAGCCGGACATTAATACCTTGCGTATTTTGGCAGATTTATATGAAGTATCTCTGGATTGGATACTTACGGGGAAAGACCCGGTGACAACGAATACTTCTAACGAAGTGGATCTGGAAAGTATTTTGGCCCAAAAGAAGGTGATGTTCCGTGGAGTGGAACTCACAGAAACTGAGAAAAATTTACTAGAATTATCTTTAATTAATGTTATACTTAAAGCAAAAGAACTATATATTTCAAAAAAGTAGCTGGAAAACGTCCTGAATGATTTAAAACAGTTTGTCGTGCTTCCAAAGTTTAACACTTATTATATCGGACCTGTTTTCGAAAAATGATGGAGGTTGATTATATGATCGTGAGTCGTCGCCTGGCAGATGTTTCAATTAACAATTACTCATCGCTGCAATTTCTGAACAGACAACCTAAATTGAAGATCGAACATCGTCACATTCAAGATCAAGCGTATGCCTTGACTCGACAATTTCATTCCAGCACTCCGTTTGAACTGGCCGGACATTTGGGTATTAGGGTCGATTTTCAACCCATACCCGATCCCATATATGGGTACTATATTTCTCTGTATGATACACACTACGCTGTGATCAACAGCAGCCTCTCTGATGAAGTAAAAGACTCTACGATCGCTTACTCTGTAGCCCACCATTTTTACGATGAAGGTCAGGATGAAGTCTTTCTGAAGGCGAATATCGATACGCGGTACGGGATGAAAGCCTTATTTTCTTCATCCATACTGAAATGCTTAATGCAAATTAAATCGTAAGGAGATAAGGAACAAGCGGCGTACTTGGCAAGTCAAGAGGGGATAATGTCGTTTGACCCGGGATAAGGGGAACATATCTGCCGCAAATAGCCATGAAAAGCGAACGGCTCTCGTTTTCCGAGAGCCGTTGCTTTATTTCGTGGCGAGCAGCGCATCATCGTACCATCTGCCCATTTTGTTGTCCGAGAAGTTGAATATCGTGTTATTCTTCATCGTACGAAGTAAAATTTGCGGTTCCCAAAAAGAATTTATGTCTTTTCTCAAAAAAGATGAGTCAGATCGGATGATCCAACTCATACAATCAACTTGTAATTGGCGGATGTTTCTCAGTATGGTTTCACACCAAAACAAGAACCAAGCGGATTATTTCCTTTTTTCAATATAACCCAACAATGTAATTATAAACATTCCGAACGCGAAGAGAACAGAAAGAGCCTGAAATAAATCCATTTACAGCCTCCTCCTTTCGAAGAGCTGCTCCACCATCTTACAAGTTGTAATTTAATTTTAGCCCAAAATGGTTAAAACTGGTAGAACATTTAGAACTATTTTTGAACTTTTTGTTTCAACATTTTTCGCTATCGAATGTTGGCTTGTCAGGGAATACTCGGAGCAAGCTTGACGAACCGTCGGGAATGGCCGGGCTTTCAAATTCCGGGTAGTCCTACATTTACCCCGGGAAACCGTCTCGTATAAGGCTAGGACGGAGAGCGCAAGCATCATACGTAAACGAGGAGCCGCACCCTGCGCACTCCTCGTTTTACGTATAAATATCGTGTTAGCCGTTACGCCTCCCGCTCCACCAGCATTGCAACCCCTTGCCCCCCGCCGATGCACAGCGCCGCGAGACCGAGCTTCCCCTCACGCTTGGTCAGCTCATGGAGCAGTGTGACGAGCACGCGCGCGCCGCTCGCTCCGATCGGATGGCCGAGCGCGATGGCGCCGCCGTTCACGTTCAGCTTCTCGCGCGGTACGCCGAGGTCCCGCCCGACCGCAAGCGATTGGGCCGCGAACGCTTCATTCAGCTCCAGCAGGTCGATGTCATCCATCGACACGCCGGTTTTGCTGAGCAGTTTGCGGACCGCATCGACAGGGCCCAGTCCCATAACCGAAGGGTCCAATGCCGCATGCGCATAGCCTCTGATCCGCGCCAGCGGCTTCAGTCCGAGCTGCCCTGCCCGGGCCGCCGACATGACGACCAGCGCAGCCGCTCCATCGTTGATGCCCGACGCGTTCCCGGCGGTCACGGTGCCATCTTTGCGGAACGAAGGGCGAAGCTTGCCGAGCGTCTCGGCCGTCGTACCGAAGCGCGGATGCTCGTCGGTATCGAAGACGACCGGCTCGCCTTTTCGCTGCGGAATCGACACGGGGACGATCTCGTCCCGAAAACGTCCCGACTGGATTGCCTGTTCCGCTTTGTGCTGGCTCCAAGCGGCAAATTCATCCTGCTCCGCTCGGGTAAGCCCGTACCGGTCCGCGATATTTTCCGCCGTGATCCCCATATGGATATCGCACATGGCACACCACAGTCCGTCCCGGACCATCGAGTCGACCAGCTTCCCATCGCCCATGCGAAGGCCAGAGCGAGCGTCTTCCAGCAAGTACGGCGCTTGGCTCATATTTTCCATGCCGCCCGCCACGACGATATCCGCATCGCCCAGCCGCACGCTTTGCGCCGCCAGCATGACGGCCTTGAGGCCGGAGCCGCACACCTTGTTCACCGTCACCGCAGGCACCGCGTGGGAAAAGCCGCCTTTCAGCCACGCCTGGCGCGCCGGATTTTGACCGAGCCCCGCCTGCAGCACGTTGCCCATGATCACTTCGTCCACTTGCTCCTCGCTGACGCCCGCCCGCTCTAGCGCGTCCTTGATCACAAGGCTGCCGAGCTCCGTGGCGGGAATGCCCGACAGCACCCCTTGAAACCCGCCGATTGCCGTACGGGCGGCGCTTACGATTACCGCATCGTTGTTCATGTGAACCTCCTCAAAGCTTTGTTAAACAGACATGTATAGTCAAGCGCCCAATTCCTCCGCCAGCCGGGGATCGACCGTAAACGAAGCTTCCGTTTTCGCCCGCACCTCGTCCAGCCCCGCGCCGCCCAGCAATTCGATCAGCACCATCCCCTGAGCGGTAAAGTCGAAGACGGCGAGGTCCGTAATGAGCCGGTGTACGACGCCTTGGCCGGTCAGCGGGAGCGTACATTCCTTCTTCACTTTCGCTTCCCCGTGCTTGTTGACATGCTCCATAATGACGACGATCCGCTTGGCTCCGTTCACCAGATCCATCGCGCCGCCCATGCCTTTGACCATTTTGCCGGGAATCATCCAGTTGGCCAGATCGCCCCCTTCGGATACTTCCATCCCGCCCAAAATCGCCAGATCGATATGGCCGCCGCGAATCATCGCGAACGACTCCGCGCTGTCGAAATACGAAGCGCCCGGAATCGCCGTGACCGTTTCTTTCCCGGCATTGATCAAGTCCGGATCTTCCTCGCCCTGCTTCGGATAAGGTCCGATCCCTAGCAGCCCGTTCTCCGAGTGCAGCATGACGCTCAGCTCAGCCGGAATTTCGTCGGCAACCAGCGTCGGCATCCCGATGCCCAAATTCACATACATGCCGTCCTGAATTTCCTGAACGGCCCGTTTCACAATTTTGGTTCGGCTATCGCTCATGTGGAACCCTCCTTTTTTAGACGCTGCGGACCGTTAACCGCTCGATCCGTTTCTCGTAGCTTCCGCCCCGTACGACACGCTGCACGTAAATGCCCGGCGTATGAATCTCGTCCGGGTCCAGCTCCCCGACGCCGACGATCTCTTCCGCTTCCGCAATCGTAATTTTGCCCGCCGCGGCGGCCATCGGATTGAAGTTGCGCGACGTTTTGCGGAAGACGAGATTCCCCAGCGGATCGGCCTTCCAAGCTTTGACCAGCGCAAAATCCCCGACAATTGCCCGCTCCAGCAGGTACGTCCGCCCGTCGAATGTCTTGTGCTCCTTGCCTTCCGCAACCGGAGTCCCGACGCCGGTCGCCGTGTAAAAGCCGGGAATCCCCGCGCCGCCTGCCCGAATCCGTTCCGCAAGCGAGCCCTGCGGCACCAGCTCGACCTCCAGCTCTCCACTCAAGAACTGCTTCTCGAACGTTTTGTTCTCCCCCACGTAGGAGGACACCATTTTCTTGATTTGCCGGTTGGCGAGCAGCAGCCCCAATCCCCAGTCGTCGACGCCACAGTTATTGCTGACGACGGTCAAATCCTTTGTCCCCTGCTCCTTCAATGCCGCGATCAGATGCTCCGGAATGCCGCACAGCCCAAAGCCGCCGACGATCAGCACGGCTCCGTCCTGAATATCCCGTACGGCTTCCGCCATGGAGCCCATCACTTTACTTGTACCCATGTCCTCTCCTCCTTCGTTATGGTTTATTGCGCGGTGTAACCTCCGTCGATTAGCAGCGATGCGCCGGTGATGCCCTTCATTTTGTCGCTGGCGATCAGCATGGCGAATTCGGCGAATTCGGCGATTTCTTCGACCGACCTGCAGCCGCTTTTGCGTAAGCAAAAAACATGAGCAATCCCAGGCCGAACACTATGGCCAGAACTTCGATGATCATCTCGCGCTTTTCCTCTTTCCTTCTCTAAGATGAATACATTTCAAATGCTTCCAAAGATAGCGATTACAAAAAAACGGCTACCGGGTTATCGAAGCTGCTTTGTTTTGGAAACTTTGTATCCCGAAATTGGAAATTCTCGCGGCTATTCCAGTTTACAATGGGGAACGTAACGAGGTAAAATTCATACATCGAATAGCAACGATGCCAAAAAGTTATAGATGGGGATGAGTTTTTTGGATTTGCGAAACTTGACTTATCTTCTTGAGGTCGCCAAACTGCAAAATTTCACCAAAGCCGCGGAAGCGCTTCATATGACGCAGCCAACGTTAAGCAAGCTGGTCCGGAGCATAGAAGAAGAGCTGGGCGTTACGTTGTTCGACCGTTCGGGCAAGCAGGTCAAGCTAACCGATGCGGGCAGTGCGGCGATCCAGCAAATCCATCACATCCTTCAAGCGGTGAACGACCTGTATATTACGCTCGACGATGTTTCCAAGCTCAAGACCGGAACGCTTACGATCGGGCTCCCTCCCGTGATCAGCTCCGTTTTTTTCCCGCGCGTCGTCGCGCCGTTTCAGAAGCTGTATCCCCGTCTTCAATTTGAGATGGTCGAAGAAGGCGCCAAAAGCATCGAGCAGCTGGTTCTGAACGGATCGATCGATTTGGGCGTCGTCATTTCTCCGGACGAGAAAGCCGGTTTCGGGACGATGCCCTTTATTAGGCAGCAATTGGCGTTGGTGCTCCATCGGTCGCACCCGCTGGCGGAGCGTTCCCCGGTGAAGCTGGCCGACTTGAGCCGGGAGCCGTTCCTCATGTTCGCAAAAGGCTTCGGCGTCCGCCATCACGTGCTCGAAGCGTGCCACCAGGCCGGCTTTCATCCGCTCATCGCACACGAAAGCTCCCAATGGGATTTGCTGGTGGAAATGGTCGCTGCCGAATTGGGCGTCGCTCTGCTGCCCGAAGCGATCTGCTCCAAAATCGTGAACCCGGACGTCCGGGTTCTGCCGATGACGAATCCGGCGATTCCGTGGAATCTCGTCGTCATTTGGAACAAGGGGCGCTACGTTTCCTACGCGATGCGCGAATTCCTCCGGTTCGTCGAACAGATCTCCGGCCCGGCTGGCGGTGAGCCCGTATGTTGAAGCAATTATCAGGATAAATTACAGCTGCCAAACTTGTGAGGTGAGGTTATGAAGCCGGTGCTATGGTTGATGTTTTTTGTTTTCTTAACGGCTTGCAATAAAGAAGGAACGTCCGCAACGCCAAAGGACAATCCGAAAGCTGTATCAGAGCTAGACATGAAAAAAGAAAACAGCATGAGTTCGATTGCCCAGCTCATGCTAAAAAGTGCTGCCGATCAAAATCCCAATGCCGCTTACGATCATCTTTCCACGCTTTCGAATCAAGAAAAAGACTCTTTGTTATTGGAGATTTTGAAACAATGGCATAGATACAAATATAAGCATAAAGAGGACGAGACGGTAATCAAGGCTATCCTTAAATCTGGTGCCGATCCGAATGTGCAGAACGATGAAGGCGAGACAGCGCTTCATTTAATACACAGTCCCAATATAATTAAGATTTTTTTGGAGGATAGCCGTACGAAGGCTTTTGTCACCGATAAGAACGGTAGTAGCTTACTTCATGGAAGTGTATCCAAACCAACAGGGGTCAGCAAAGAATACATCAAGCTCTTGCTGGCAAAAGGCTTCGATCCGAACCTTAAAGGCTTTGAAGGAAATACGAGTTTGCATTTCGCCGTTATGGCTCAAGAGGACCCCGAAGTGTTGAAGCTTTTACTGGAAGCCAACGCCGATCCTTATCTTAAGAACGACAAAGGTCAAACCGCCATTGATATTGCCGCGGCCAACAACAAGGAAGACTTTTTGAAGCTGATGCAGAAGGTGAAATAAATCTCCAGTTTTCAGCCGATCGTCAGATCGTGACCTTATTTTTCCTGCTTCCTTGCGGCACAATGGTTGAAGGTCTGGTATAAATACAGCGGATGACGATCTCGGCTAACGCGAAGTTCAGTACTAGCGCACCGTAGACTCCCAGCGTATAGCTGAGCGCATATTCGACACCGAACCCGTTATGAAAAACAAAGGTGATCATATGGATGAACATATTCGTGAAGCAAAAAGCGTAGCTGCGAACCATCCATTTCCGATGGCTGTCGACCTTTTTTCGTTTGATTTGCACAATCGCTGCGATGGTCAATCCCATAAAAATGAGATTCATCACATTAAACGCGATGCTATTGATTTTTCCCCCAGTCGAGAACGGGGCCATATAGCCGGAAGTAAGGACAACAACCGCAACGGACAGAAGGTATAAATAGCCGTTTACCCGGTGAAGTCTCCGGTGGTTACTCAATATTTTCGTCGAAAAGTTAATGGCCCCCGCGATCATGGCCACGCAGGCGAAAACAATATGAACATACATCACATTTAACCAGACTGGGAGAACGACGGGACGTTTCAAGCCGGTTTTATGACTCAGAAATTCAGCCGCTTGCGGGTCATGAATAAAATTAACATACGTCACGTAAAGCATATAAACGACGGTAACGACGATCATCAGCAGGTACAGCGACTTGCTCCTGCTCCGCAGTTTTCCCATGCAAGCTGCCCTCCTTTCCAAAATGAAAAACCGGACCGTCTGGTTTCTTTTTTCATTATATATCACCATGTACTATCATTCACTCATAAAATGTTACAATATATGTACGAGCAAGAGAGTCCTTGAAATCCGCACAACGATAAGGCGAGAAAGGAACCTGTCAATGCGTAAAGGCGAACAAACGAAGGCCCATATCATTAAAAAATCCGCGTTGCTATTTAATCAAAAGGGATACTCCGGATCAACGATACAGGATATTATGGATGCGACCGGCTTGACCAAAGGAGGGATTTACCGCAATTTCTCCAATAAAGACGAAATTGCTTTTGCAGCGTTCGAATATGCGGGGAAGGTGCTGTGGGAACATTTCTCGGCGGCGATGCAAGGCTCCGAGACCGCTACGGCGAAAATAGTGGCGATATGCGGCGTATATCGCGATGCCGTTCATCATCCTCCGCTCCAAGGCGGATGCCCCTTTTTAAATACCGCCGTAGAAAGCGATCTTTCGTACCCCAGCATGCGCGAACACGCGCTAGCAGCTTACAACGGAATGCTGTCGTTTCTGCAAAGCATTTTGCAGCAGGGGATAGCCGATGGGGAATTCAGAGCCGACATGGATACCGAATCGGTGGCTTCCTTCGTCTTCTCCTCGATCGAAGGCGGCATTATGGCAAGCCGGTTGACCCGGGACAACAAGCATGTCGGATATGCGATGAAGCATATTGAGCAATTGCTGGGCACCTATAACCGCACTTCGGAAAATTAAGACTCGTTAGAGCGGGCTTCGCAACGATCAAAAAGAAGCACAGCCATTTGGATGTGCTTCTCGCGAATGTAAGCTTTGGCTTTTTATGTCCAAGAGAGGGCTAACAGTACTAGCCCACTCCTCGACAAGCTCAGAGAAGGGGCAGTGCATGCCCCTTGATGTTGTGCCGGTCAAACGCCGCAGTGGACGGTCAGGCTAAGCCCTTATCCTATCGGCTCTTAACCAGCAACTGCACCGCCTCTTGGATCACTTGATCGGGCGAGTTGCCTTTTTCCAGCTCCTCCCGGATGCAATGCTCCAGATTCGCCCCGATGACCGTGCCGATCGTCCGGTCCACGGCCGTTCTTATCGCCGACAGCTGCGTTACGATATCTCTGCAATCTTTTCCTTCTTCCATCATGCCGAGCACTCCGCGGATCTGGCCTTCGATCCGCTTCAACCGGTTTTTGACCGCATTATCGTATTCCACACCAACTCACCTCTTCTAAATAAACAAGTTCAAGCCCGAATCCTCGGCATCGCCCAAATAGGTCGCTACGCCGGCATAATCGATACCGTCAATTAACTCTTCCTTGCGGATGCCCATAATATCCATGCTCATCGTGCATGCGACCAGCTTGACGCCGGACTGGATCGCATTGCCCATCAAGGCTTCCAGCGAATCGACATTTTTGTCCTGCATGACGCGGCGAATCATTTTGGCGCCAAGACCTCCCATGTTCATTTTGGACAAAGGAAGTTCGGCCGTGCCTTTGGGCATCATCATCCCGAACATCGCCTCCAAGCCGTCCTTCTTAACGGCCGGGGCTCCGGCCTTGCGCAGCACGTTCAAGCCCCAAAAGGTGAAAAACATCGTGACCGGCTTGCCCATCGCCGCGGCCCCCGAAGCGATGATGAAGGCGGCAATCGTCTTGTCCAGATCACCGCTGAACACGACCATGGTCGCGCCGTTTTTGGACGCAGCCGGGACGGATTGCTGCGGTGCGGCTTCCGCTCCTTTAACGAGTACCGCCCGCACGCCTTCGGGCGATGATTCGACCGTCTCCAGCGGATTGCCTGTTTTTTCGCACCATTTGGCAATATCCGCGGCAAATCCGAAATCGGTGGCCTTCACTTCGAGCCGTTCTCCCGGCGCCATTTGCCGGACCGCTTCGTATACTTTCATAATAGGGCCCGGACACTGCAATCCGCAAGCGTCGACCTGGACCTGAACTTGAACCGCAGAAGCCGGGGCCGGGGAATCGGCCGGCACCGACGGACCGCCGCCCGTCCCGAGGGCCGAAAGGGACGGCTCGTCAGCCATCGCGGCATACGTCTTGTAGCCCCCGTCCAAATTGCGCACCCGGTACCCGTGCTGCTGAAGAAGCCGGGCCGCGACATAGCCCCGCAAGCCGACCTGGCACGAGACGACAACCGGATGCTGGACCGGCAGCTCGTGCAGCCGGTTGCGCAAATCGTTCAGCGGAATACAAACCGAACCCGGAATGTAGCCCGCCATCCGTTCAACTTCATCCCGAACGTCAATGAGCAGTCCGCCGCCCTCGACATACGCATCCGCCTCGTGCCACTGCATCGTCTCGACCAAGCCTTCCATCACATTGGATGCAACGTATCCCGCCATATTAACCGGGTCCTTGGCCGACGAATACGGCGGCGCGTACGCCAGCTCCAGATCGGCCAGCTCGGCTGCCGTCATCCCACCGCGCATCGCCGTGGAAATTACGTCGATCCGCTTGTCGGCCCCGTCCTGCCCGACGGCTTGCGCGCCATAAATGGCGCCGCTTGCTTTGTCGAACAGCAGCTTGAGCGACAGCGGCGCAGCGCCGGGATAATACCCGGCGTGAGAGGCCGGATGGATATGGATAGCCTCGTATGGAACCCCCAGTTTGTTCAGCGTCTTCTCATTCACCCCGGTGACGGCCGCGGTCAGGTCGAACGCTTTGACAATCGCCGTTCCGTAAGCCCCGGAATAGGAAGCTTTCCGCCCTTGAATGACGTCCGCAACCAGCCGCCCTTGACGGTTGGCCCCCCAAGCGAGCGGCACGACTGTTTCGAAGCCAAGCGTCCGGTCTTTGACCTCGATCGCATCGCCGACCGCGTAGATGGACGGATCGCTCGTTTGCAGCCGCTCGTTTACACGGATGGCTCCCCTCACGCCAAGCTCAAGCCCCGCCTCGCGGGCCAATCCGCTCTCCGGCGTCACGCCGATCGCCAGCAGCAGCATATCCGTCCGGAGGACTTGTCCCGAGGACAGGCGCAGCGTTTTACCGCGATCTTCGATGGCGACGACGGACGTGCCGAGCATAAGATCTACGCCTTTGAGGCGCATGTGCCGTTCTACCGGCTTGGCCATCTCGGGGTCAAGCGGTCCCAGCACCTGTCCGTTCCGCTCCACCATTGTCACTTCAAGACCGCGATCACGCAAGGTTTCGGCCATTTCGACGCCGATAAAGCCTCCGCCGATAATAGCGGCATGTTTCGGTTTATGCTCGTTGATCCATGCGTGAATCCGGTCCGTATCGGGGATATTGCGCAGCGTAAACACCGCTTCCGCCTCGGCTAAGCCCGGAATTTCCGGCACGATAGGCTTCGCCCCCGGCGATAATACGAGAACATCGTACGGATATTCCGCTTCTTCGCCGGTATCCAGTTGCTTGACCCGTACTTTTTTGCTCGCCCGGTCGATCGCCGTCACTTCCGTTCGCACCTTGACATCAATGCCGAACCGGTCCTTCATTCCTTTCGGCGATTGAAGCAGCAGCTTGTCGCGGGAGGCAATCGTCCCCCCGATATAATAAGGGAGCCCGCAATTGGCAAACGAAATATGCTCTCCGCGCTCGAACATCGTGATCGAATCGTGCTCGTTCAAACGTCTTAATCGGGCAGCCGCCGTAGCGCCGCCTGCTACTCCGCCAACAATGACAATATTTTTAGGCACGGCAATCAGTCCTTTTCTATGAAATAATTAATACCCTATAGGGTATATAATATACCCTCGGGGGTATTAAAGTCAACCGGAAAACGAGAAAAAGAGCCGTGCGCCTGCACGACTCCCCGAACAATTCCCGCTTATTCGATCCAACTCATAGGACCTCTTGCATGCCCGTATTCGCTTTTACCAGAATCTCATCGTACTTCTCGTCGTTGCGTTTGGATGAGAGCAAGGTTCCGGCGATGGCGCCCAAAAATCCGATCGGGATCGAGATGATGCCCGGATTCGTCAGCGAAATCAGCGGCTCTCCGACGAAAATAGCCTTCCCTGCGACCGGATCCCATACGTTGGGGCTGACAATAACCAGGATCAGCGAGCTGATCAAGCCTACGAGCATTCCCGTCACGGCGCCCGCGGTGTTGAATCTGCGCCAGAACACGGTGAATACGAGGACCGGCAGGTTAGCGCTTGCGGCGACGGCGAAAGCCAACGAGACCAGGAAAGCAACGTTCAGCTTCTGGGCAAATAGCGCCAGGATAATCGAAATGATCGCAACCCCAACGGAGGCCAGCTTCGCAGACCTTACCTGCTCCTTCTCCGTCGCCTTCCCCTTGCGTAAAATGTGGCTGTAAAAGTCGTGCGCGAAGGCCGATGCTGCCGAGAGCACGAGTCCGGCGACGACCGCCAGAATCGTAGCGAACGCCACAGCCGAGACGAAAGCGAACAGGAAATCGCCGCCAAGCGCCTTCGCCAGCAGCGGGGCCGCCATGTTGCCCGCCGCGTTCGCCTGCACAATGACATCCTTTCCGACAAAAGCAGCCGCGCCGAAGCCGAGGAAAATCGTCATGACATAGAACAGCCCGATAACCCAAGTCGCGACAACCACGGACTTTCTGGCGGTCGGAGCGTCTTTTACCGTAAAAAAGCGGATCAAAATATGCGGCAGACCCGCGGTACCGAGCACGAGCGCCAAATTGAGCGAGATCGTGTCGAGCCCGTTCGTAAACTTGTTGCCCGGATTCAAGAAGGCTTCTTTCAACGGCGTAGCCTTCGCCATCTCGTCGAACATATGAAGGAGATTGAAGTCGAATTTGGCGAACACAATCAACGAAATGATGAACGTTCCCGCCATCAGCAGCACGCATTTGATGATCTGCACCCAGCTCGTGGCCGTCATCCCGCCGAAGACGACATAGACGGTCATCAGCGCTCCGACGATCAAGACCGAGGTCGAATAATCGAGACCGAGCAGCAGCTTGATCAAGGCTCCGGCGCCTACTAATTGGGCAATCATGTAGAAGATCGTGATCGTGATCGAGTTCAGCGCCGCCACGCCCCGTACTTTCTTGTTGTCAAAACGGGCCGCGATCATATCCGCCATCGTATATTTGCCCAAATTGCGCAGCGGCTCCGCAACCAAATACAACACCACGAGGTACGCGACAAGAAAGCCGATGCTGTAAAAGAAGCCGTCGAAGCCGAACAGCGCCACCATCCCGGCGATCCCCAGGAAGGAAGCCGCAGACATGTAGTCGCCCGCTATGGCCAGACCGTTCTGCCAGCCGGTCAACCCGCCCCCGGCGGTATAAAACTCGCTGGCGGTCTTCGTTTTTTTGGCCGCATAATACGTAATGACCATCGTTCCCGCCACGATGATCAGAAACAAGAGAAAGGCCGTATTCATCATCGGCTACCCCACCTTCCGCAGGCTTGTTTTGGACTCGTCTTTGATTTGTTCGGCCAAGGCGTCGAACTGGACCGCCTTGCGGGAATACAGCGAACATAGCACCCAGGTCATCATAAATTGCGCAAAAGCGAAAATCCATGCCCACGTGATCGAACCGAACGCTTTGGTGTTCAGCACTTGAGAATACGAGGTCAGGACCGGAAGAATGAAGTAGAACACGAGGAAAAAGATCGACATCGGCAGGATAAAACGTTTCTTTTGGACCATCAGCCTGCGAAACGTATCGGAGCGTACGATTTCGCTGTAAGCATTCCTTCGGGTTTGTGCTTTCATTGGTATTCCCTCCTGCAAAGTTTTCAGATCCCAAGTTTTTACTTGTAAGCGCTTTATAATTGTAACATAGGAATGTACGAATCACTTGAACTTCGTCGCGAAATGTCAAAAACCGTCCCCCAAACGGTCAAAAGCCGTCCTGAACGGCGTCCTCTCCCGGCCTGCTACTCTCCCTGCAGCCGCTTGATTAATTCCTTGGCCGCAACTCTGGACAAAGGCACTTTACTCCGACTAGTATCCTTCAAGACGACGTTGTAAGCCCCGTTAAACCACGGCTCGATTTCATCAATGCGGTCCACATTGACCAAATAGCTGCGGTGTGTCCGGAAAAAAGCATACCCGATCAGTTTCTCCTCCAGCTCCTGTAGCGTTTGCCGAGTCGCATGCACCTGCCCGTCCGCCATGTGAATTTGCGTCAGCTTCTCTTCCTTAACCGCATAGCTGATTTTCGCAGGCTCGACCACCACCATACGGCTGCCGTCATCGACCAGCAGCTTCGGCTTGAATGCGTTCCGGGAGCGGATCGCCCCATCCGCAGCCAGCGAAGCCGTCGCGGCAGCGGGCGGGACCAGCGTCCCTTCGGAGGAAGTCTGCATTTTGCGTATTTTTTGCAGCGTCTGACGAAAACGTTCCTCGTCGTAAGGCTTTAACAAATAATCGGCCGCTTCCAGGCGGAACGCTTCCACAGCATACTGTTCGTAAGCCGTCGCAAAAACAATATACGGCCGCGGATCGACATCCATCAGCTTATATGCAGTCTGCACCCCGTCCAGGCCGGGCATATGAATATCGAGAAAGACGACGTCCGGCATGTGAACGGTTACCAGCTCCAGCAGTTGAACGCCACTTGTAGCAAAAGGCAGCAGCTCGACATCCTGTTCCCGGGACAATAAATAAGTCAGCTCCTCCCTCGCCAACCGCTCATCCTCTGCGATCATCACTTTCATTTATCGTTTCACGCCTTTCCTCCGCTTGATAAGGTATCGTACATTCGATGCGCGCTCCTCCCTCGGGCAGGTTGGAAAATTTCAGCCTCGCCTCCAAGCCGAACAGGTGGATCAGCCGCCGGTTCACGTTATAAATTCCAATGCCCGTGCTCCCGCTCCCGCCGCCTGTGACCGGAGAAGCCCCCAGCGTCTCCAATACGTCCGCCGGAAAACCGTTGCCGTTGTCCTTGACCACAATGTGAACTCCGTCCGCTCCGCGGCGGAGCTCGACATGAATGTCGCCCCTGTCCGTCCGCCCTTTAAAGCCGTGATGAATGCTGTTTTCCACCAGCGGCTGGAGCGTGGAAGGCGGGATGGATACGGATTCCAGGCCGGGATCGCATTGACAATCGACGGAGAGCTGGTCCTCGAACCGGATATTCACGATCCCGAGGTACGTATGAAGATGCTCCAATTCCTTATACAGCGGGACAAGCGGCGCCTGGGTCATCGTCAGGTTCATGCGCATGTAATGCCCGAGCTGCACGGTAACCCGTCTGGCCGCTTCGGGCTTAATCCGAATCAGCGTGACGATCGCATTAAGCGTATTGAACAAAAAGTGCGGGTTAATTTGCGCTTGAAGCGCTTTCAATTCCGCATCCTTCATCAAGCTTCTCAGCTGCTCCGCCATCGCGATATCGAGCTGGATCGAGATCAGCTTGCTGAGCCCCTGGGCAAAAGCCTCCTCCACCGGACGGATCTGCCGGACGCTGGGATAATACAATTTGATTAATCCCGCGACTTGTCCCCCGCTTCGGAACGGAACGATAATCGCCGCGCCAACGGCCGGATGGTGCGGCTGAATCTGCTCCTTCGTTCTGGCAATCTGAATCTCCCCGGTTTGGACTGCCTTCCTCGACAATTCCGAAGCGATCGGCATTCCTTGTATGCCCGGCATCATTCCGGTGCCGACATGCGCCAAGATTTGCTTCGTATCCGTGACGGCGACCGCACTGGCGCGAAGCTCGCGGCGCAGCACATGGGCCGCCGCTTCGGCGGTCTCGAAGGTCAGCCCCTGCTTAAGAAACGGAAGCGCCATCTCCGCGATATGCAGCGACCGCTGCGTCTCGGAGGCAGCCGCCCGCTCCTCTTCCTTCATGGCTGCCTGAATCATCGCGACCAAAATGCCGACTCCCACGCTGTTGGCCGCGACCATCGGTATCCCGATGAGGTCCACCGTGCGGATCGCGGCTGGCGAAGACTCGTTCACGATCAGTACGACGCCCATCTGCAGGATGGGCGCGAACACGCTAATAAACAGCGCCTTCACCGGCGCGATGACTCTTTCTTCGGCAAAGAAGCGGGCGACCAATCCGGCCAAAAGACCCAGAATTGGCGTAGACACCGCGTCAGCCATGCCGGTAATCCCGCCCAGACTGTAAGCGTGAATGCCGGAGATGAGGCCTGCCCCCGTGCCTACGGCCACCCCGCCGAGCAGACCGGCCACCATTACCCCGATCAGCGCCGAATCCGCCATCGCGTCCTCCGGCTGAAGGGAAGCAACGAGAAAAGAAGAGTCGACCCTCTCCCCGGTAATCGTCACCCCGGCGTACGTGCCTCCGATGCTGACCAGGCCGAAAACCAGCGAAAAAGTCAATCCGGTTCTCCAATCCGGCCTCCGGTCGAGCAGGGACCGAAACTGCGGGATTCGGGTAAGGATGAACGTAATCAACAATAGCAGTCCCATCCGCTCCATGAGCAGCAAGGTTAAGTGCTGCATCCGCATCCCCCGTTCCTTGGCTAGTTATCCCCATTATACCCGGAAATGGACGCGGAAGAGTAAACTTTTTGGGGGAGACTGCGCCCCTACTTTTAGAGATAAAAAAAGCACCGTAAAGGTGCGTTGAATCGGCTTACTTGACAATCAGCACCGGAACTTTCGAGTGCTGAACAACATGATGGCTGACGCTGCCAAGAACAAACTCGCGCAGGCCGCCTAGTCCTCTGCTTCCCATAATGATCAGGTCGCATCCGCTTTCCTCGGCGTATTCCAGAATGGCAAGAGCCGGCTGTCCCTGCTTCAGGCTCACCTTGACGTCAGGCAGCTCAGAGGTTAATCGTTTGGCCTCGTCCATCATACCTTGGGCGGCAAGCAAGTAATCTTTATCCTCGTTGAACGGCGCTGCATACAGCGGCCCTCCGAACACGGGAATGGGAATATGGCAGACATGAATCACTTCAAGTCTGGCAGCATGCTCTTGAGAAAATTTTATGGCCTTTTCCAGCGCTTTTACCGATAATGCCGAGCCATCAAATGCGGCTAATATGTTTTGATATGGCATGACAAACATCCCTTTCCCTGAAATCTACTATTATTTATGTTACCGTTCTTCCTCCCCGATCGGAATGACATTGCTCACATTGTTGTTGCGAGGCTGAAAAATACAAATGTAAACACAACCATACAATAAAAATGGAAATAAGGAGCGTCAAATGTGACCATACAAAAACCGGCGTCCGATACGAACGCCGGTCATTTCCCTTATTAAATTGCATTAAGATAGAGAAAAATCCAACAGCTCGACTACTTCCCGATTCCTTTTCCGCGCCGTAGGTTCGCCCATGACGATGGCGATCACTCGGGTACCTCGTCTTTTCACTGTTGCGGTAAGACAGTATTTGGCTTTTGGTGTAGTTCCGGTTTTTAACCCGTCAACACCTCTATAATTTCCTAGCAAGGTGTTCGTATTTTTCAGCTTCATCCGGCGTCGATGATTCCTTCGTATCCTTGCGTATTTCAATGCAGTTAACTTTAAAATCTTCTTATGTCTAAGAAGCTTTTTTGACATGATAAGCATGTCATACGCACAGGAAAAATGATTTTTCCGATCCAATCCATGCGAATTTACAAAATGGGTATTAACCAATCCGAGAACTTTCGCTTTGTTGTTCATAAGCTTAACGAATTGGGCTTCGGTACCTGCAATATGTTCTGCCAACGCGACCGTCGCATCGTTACCCGAGACAAGAGCAATTCCCTTGAGTAAATCCCAGAGCTTCAAAACTTCCCCCGGTCTTAAGAACAGACTTGAGCCTATTGTTAATGTTGCGCGTCTGGACACGGTAACACGATCGGTTACTTTAATTTTACCGTGTTGTAATTTTTCCATAGCAAGGAGTAATGTCATGATCTTTGTCATGCTGGCGGGGGGCAGCTTCTTGAAGGGATGCTTTTTAAACAAAATTTTACCCGTATTCGCGTTAGCCACGATGGCTGATTTGGCAAACCTGGCATACTTCTTTCGAATCATGCATTTTCTCTGCTTTTGTAATAAGTTTGCCTCAAATACGCTACGGTTTTGTTCAATCCCATCTGATTTGACCCTTTGACAAGAATAGTCGTGCCCGGTTGTATAACTCGAGTTAATGCCTTGTGAAGCTGTGCCCTGGAGACAAAGCTATGCAAGTTTCGGGCGGGAAAGCCTGCTGCTCTGGCGCCAGCGATAATCTGTGGGGCATGTTTTCCAATTGCGTATACATGGGTGATGTTTTTTCGTGCCGCATAACTCCCTATTTCTTTATGGCCTTTGGCTGAATATGCGCCTAATTCCAACATGGAACCCAGTACGGCAATTTTTTTCTTTTGGCCAGTAGCGGCTAATACATCAAGGGCGGCTTTTACTGCATCCGGATTTGCGCTGTAAGAATCATCGATTATTCTTATGCCTCTCCTCGCGTTGTATACGTACAGCCGTCTTTTTGGCTTTTCATAGGTTTTGAGGCCATTCTGGATCTGCTTCGGTGTAAAGCCCAAACGATGTGAAATACCAATTGCAAACAACGCGTTGTAAATATTATGCCTTCCTAAAATAGGGATATAAAAACGGTGTTCTTTCCCGTTAAGCTTCACCTGGAATGTCATTCCACGATTGGCGTGATGGATTTTGGATGCCCGGTAAACGGCTTTGTTGCGGATTCCGATTCGTACGATGCGGCCCTTGAATCCCTTCGTTCGCAGCAGTTTGGAATGACGGTCGTCGGCGTTCAGCCATAAGGTCCCTGTCGATTTCATGTGACGGATTAATTCCGACTTCGCCTTGGCTACACCTTGAATTCGGCCGCCAAAATTGCCGATATGGGCCCTTCCAATATGGGTGATAACCCCTATATTGGGACGAATATAGTGGCAGTGACGTTTGATGTTCCCGTAATACTGCATGCCATATTCCAAAACAGCAGCCCGGTGAACAGACCGGAGCAATTTTGCATGCCTTTTGGTGGCTGACACGGCATTTCGATTTTGGGGGGATTTGAAGATTTTCCAACGTTTTTTCAATACCGCGGCAATCATTTCTTTTGTTGTCGTTTTACCGGAGCTGCCGGTGACCGCAATGATCGGTTTATACAGAATTGATTTTTTCCTCATACTTTCCCGTCCACCGCCAATCGTAAAATGTCTCCCCTGAAGGACCTATCCCTTGATCAACACTTTTTACAATTATTTTAAAGGATAATCATTTTGTCCCAACAGGGGTACATGCCCGATTAACAAGTCGATTACGGACGCCAGAGATAAAAAGGGACCGGACATGATTTGTCGTACATCCGGCTTTTCTTTGAGCGCTTCCCCGCCGACTAATGATGGATGGGCAGCTTGACCTGGATCGTTGTACCGACGCCCACCTCGCTGGCGATATGAATCCGGCCCTTATGATGTTCGATAATTTTGTGGCTGACGAGCAGGCCGAGTCCTGTTCCCGCTTCTTTGGTCGAATAGAACGGCTCGCCGATCTGCCGCAGCTGCTCCTGCGAAATGCCGCAGCCTTCATCGGCGACGCGGACCAAGGCAAGTCCCTGCTCCGTGGCCTCCATACTTACGTCAATCGTCCCTCCTCGTGGCATCGCCTCAAATGCATTTTTCAAAAAATTGACGAACACCTGCTTGATTTGATTCGGGTCGCAGCGGATCGGCAGCGGCTCGCCCGTTGGGAAAAAGCGGATCTCAATGTTAAGCAGCATTGCCTGCGCGCTGGTCAGCATCACGACCTCTTGAACGAGCACGGCGAGGTCGGCGATTTTCATTTGAACGGCTTGCGGCTTGGCCAGCATCAGCAGCTCGCTGATAATCACCTCGATCCGCTCCAGCTCTTCCTTCATAATCGGCAAATATTGCGAATAGCTATGCTCTGACCGGCCCATCAGCTGAACGAAGCCCTTGAGCGCCGTCAGCGGATTGCGGATTTCATGAGCGACCCCTGCGGCAAGCTGCCCGGCGATCGTCAGCTTTTCAGACTTGAGCAGCAGCTCGTCCTTTCGCTTCTGCTCTGTAATGTCCTTGGCGATTATGTAGCAGCCGACCTGCTTGCGGTTGACGTAGATCGGGGCCGGCGTCGCGAGCAGATAGGCCGATTGTCCCGACTTGCGGACGAGCTTCATTTCCATACCGGACAAAGCGCCTTCGTGCATAATTTTATGAAGCTGCGTTTGCGCCCCTTCTTCTTCGGGCGCCAGCAAATCGGCAAAAGGCATGCCGATCAGTTCCTGCGCGGAATAGCCGGTAATGGTTTCGGTTGCAGGATTGGCCGACGTGATCATCCCGCTCTTGTTAAGCGAGACGATCGCATCCAAATTATATTTTTTGAGCGACGTATACCGGTCTACACTTTCTTCAAGCATTTGCAGCATCAGCTTCTGGCCTGTAATATCCTGAACCGTCCCGTTGATCCGAGACGGTCTTCCTTTCGAGGTCAATGTCGTAATACTTTGAATCCGGATGAACTTGACCGTCCCGTCGCCCAGAACGATCCTGCATTCCACTTGAATTTCGCGTCCGGCCAGCGCATCCCGCATGGATTCCCGCGCCGCCTCGCGGTCATTCGGGTGAATGCGGGCCATCAGTTCCTCGCACGTCACGTCTGGATGCAGATCGGTTTTAAGAATGCGGCGCAGTTCGTCCGACCACACCATTTTGCCGGTTAGCATGTCCCATTCAAAGCTACCCAAACGGGCGATGCGCTGCGATTGCGCCAGATTCTGTTCGCTATGACGAAGCGCAGCCTGCGCCCGCTCCCGTTCCGTGACGTCCCGGCCGATATAGATCTCCTTGAGCTGGGCTCCTACGGAATCGACGACCCGCTTCACGGACACTTCAAACCAGACATAATACCCCTGTTTGTGGCGAATCCGGCAGATAAAGGAATCGGATTCCCGAAAGGTTTGTTCCGCCAAGGACGCAAGATCGTCCGGATGGATGAATTCGGAGGCGTGCTTTCCGATTAACTCCTCCGGCTCGAAGCCAAGCTGATGCTTGAGCGAAGCCGGGGAAACGAACTGCAGCACGCCGTCAATCCCGTAAGAGATAACATCCCGGGTATGCTCCGAAACCATCTCGTACAGCTCCGCCGCTTGGGGTACCTTATCGGCGTCCGGCCATTCCGATGCGTAGGCGCAGAAGCCGGCGTGCGTCCCATCCTCATCGCGGATGAGGATGACGTCGAGCTTTACCCGGACCGTGCCGCCATCTTTGTGCAGATAGCGCTTGACCACCGTCATCCCGGGTGCGGCGCCAGGTTCAAACAGCGGGGCAGCCATCTCCATGACGTCCGGGTCATTCGGATAAGTAAGCTGCTTCTCCTGCCGGTTCGCCAACTCGCCTTCGGTATAGCCCAGCAGGCGGGCGAACGCCGGGTTGACTCTGATAAAGTATCCTTCCGTCGAAAGGAACGCGATACCGCCGGGGGCATTGGTGAAGCTGTACTTGATCAGGGAATCCTGCTCCATGAAAAGCAGACACCTCCTTCGACATGTCAATCTGACGCGGTCCGGCTCGATTTTATTCTGGGAGAAGCTTTTCCACCAGGCGGTGAGCCGGCAAGGTCCGATCGGCGCGGATCGTACAGCGCGAAGGGTCCGCTATGCATTCCAGGAAATGATCCACCGCATCGGCAAACCCTCGGCGGTACAAGATCGAATCCCAGCTTCCGAACGTTTGCTCTCGGGGGAAAGCGCCCGCTTTTCTCCATACGGCGGTATCCATGTTCAGCACTTCGGCGGACCGGCCGCTTCCGTGCAGCTCCAACTGTTCCAGATCCGCTCCCGCTTGGCGTACCATGCTGAATTGCGCAACTGCCGCATCCTGTGAGGAAGCTGCGGATGCGACATGGCCGAACGTCAAGGTTCCGGCTCCGAACAAAAGCCTTCCTTCGTAATCGATGCGCTGCCGGTACGACTCCACGTCGAAGGCATCTCCGCCAAGCCACAGCAATAAATCGAGCATGTGAATCAAATCGTCGTACAGCGTGTGCTTGGCGCGCAGGCTTTGCAGCTTCGTCCGGTGCTTCGCCGCGGTGACCAGATCGAAGCCGCCCCCTTCCTCCATCCATCGCTTGGCTTGTACATACATTGGCGCAAAGCGTCGGTTGAATCCGACGGCAAGCAGCAGCCCGCGCTCGGCCGCATAGGCCGCCATCCGTTCCGAAGCTTCGATATCGTAAGCCAGAGGCTTATCGACGTAAACGTGAATTCCCTCCTTTAAGCATGTCGTTACGATCGTTTCGTGCGTCTCCGTCGGACTATGGACAAATACCGCCTCCGGCTTGGCCTGACGCAGCAGGTCCGTGAGGGAAGCATACCGTCCGGCGATCCGGTACTGCGCGCCGATTCGGTCTACAGTTGACATCGAACGGCTGGACAGCCCTATGATATCGACTTTCTCGCTGGCGGATAACAGCGGCAAATACACTTTTTGGGCGATATCTCCCAGCCCGATGATGCCAATTTTGCGTTTCATTCGGATGTCCCCCCGATTTAGGATTGGTTCATGTTGACACAAGCCTTACAAAAAATTGACAATACGCAATCAGACTGACCGCTTTCAAAGGCTGTGAAGGTTATGGTAGAATAAGAGTATTGGCTGTTTTTCAAAATGCCGGATCATCTGGGGGATTTACATTCATGTTCAAATCAAATAAGTGGCTGCTTGTATTATCCGTTATTTTATTTATCGGTTTGCTTGGGCTCTCGGTTTACTATGAATCCATCGTCTACTTGCATGCGGCCAGCGCGCTGCCGATCGCGATCGTCGTATTTTTGCCCGACCTGGGTCGGCATCAATATATTCGCTCGAAGCCGAAAGCCGGAGTCCGGTTCATAAAACAAACCATCGGCGGCGACCCGGTGCTGACTATCGCGTTCAAGCCCGGATTTATTCGTTGGGATCGAAGCCGAAAGCTGTATTTTCACTTAAACAGTATGGAGAATAGTGAATCTTCCGGAACGCCGGAAGCCAAGGCTGCGGGCGGCTCCGAAAGCACCGAAGCGGCGCTGGCCGTACTTCCCTTTGACTTGTCCCTCCATCCCCGCAAGCAGGGGTGGATCGGCATCGACCTTCCGCAATTGGCCGAGCGGACCCGCAGCTTGTCTTATACAACCGACGAAGTGTCGCGGCTGCTCATTCGGATGGCCGATTTGGAGAAAGCGGCGATGAAGGTGATGATTACGCCCGGCGCGGTAACGGCAAACGATGGCAAGCAGCTTCAGGTTTAATTGCCGGACCGATCGCATCCCAGCCTTTTCGGATGCAAAAAAAGCGGATTTCAAAGCGTACGCAACAGCGCCGCTGCGAAATCCGCTTTTTTGCGTCTCGCCAGCCTCTACCCGTTCAATACGGAATGGCACAGATAGCAGCTTAACGTGCGCACCATCGCCCCCGTGCCGCCCAGCGGCTCCGTCCCCCGTTCGCTCCACAGCCATGCCGTGCCGCCCGTATCCAAATGCGCCCACGGCGTCTCCCCGGCGAAAAAGCCGATGAACAGCCCGGCCGTGATGCTGCCGGCCCAACTGCGCGAGGTGGCGTTCCGGATATCGGCCACTTGACTCTTCAGCATGTCGTGATATTCCGGATAGTTCGGCAGAGGCCACACCTTCTCTCCCGCCCGCTTGGCAGCGGACAGCAGCTCCTGCAGCATCGGCTCGTTGTTCGCCACGGCCCCGGTCGCCACGTCGCCGAAGCAAACCAGCACCGCGCCGGTCAGCGTCGCGACATCGATCAGGCGCGTCGCCCCGAGCGCTTTCGCATACAGCACACCGTCCGCCAGCACGATCCGCCCTTCGGCGTCCGTGTTGAGCACTTCGATCGTCTGTCCGTTCATCGCCGTAATGACGTCGCCCGGCTTGAAAGCCGAGCCGGAAGGCATGTTCTCGGCCGCCGGAATGACGATCACCGCATTGACCGGCGGCTTGAGCCGGCCGAGCGCATGGATCAATCCGAGCAGCACGGCGGCTCCGCCCATGTCGCTGATCATCTCTTCCATTCCTTCCGGCTTCTTGAGCGAGATACCGCCGGTATCGAAGGTGATGCCTTTGCCGACCAGGCCGATCACATCGGCGTTCTCCTCCGCCGTCCCCCGGTAGCGGACAGCAATCATGCGCGGCGGGTTCGCGCTGCCCTTGCCGACAGCCTCTAGGCCGCCCATACCCTGCTCGCGAATGCCGTGCTCGTCGAGCACCGTGCATTCCAGCCCGTACCGGGCGGCCAAGGCCTGCGCTTCCCGCGCAAGCGTCTCCGGCACCAAATAGTTGCCGGGCAAGTTCGTGAGGTCGCGGGCAACATTTGTCGCCAGCGCCAGCGCCTCCGCGGCGAGGATCGCACGCTCGAGTCCCGCGAGCGTGTCCGGAGCCTCCGCCCTGCCGTGCAGCAGGGCGACTTCGCGCAGCGCGGGCGGCTGCGCTCCGCCAGCGGCGGCATAGCTCGGCATGCGGTACGCGCCGAGCCAAAGCCCTTCCGCGAGCGCTTGCGCCAGCTCGCGGGAGGCCGCGCGCCCGGCGCGCGGCAGCGGCGCCGCGAGGCGCACGAGCCCGTGCTCGTGCGCGGCGCGGGCCGCGTAGACGCCTGCGCTGCGCCAGGCGTCGGTGTCTTCGGCGCGGGCGGCGTCGCCCAGGCCGCAGAACAGCAGGGCCTGATAGCGCGGCATCAGGCCGAGCGTGGGCAGCACCTCGGCGTCCCCGAGGCGGCCCTTGAACCGCCCGCGCGCGGCGAGCGAGCGGACCGCTTGGACGAGCGGCTCCGGCACCTCCGTACCGGCCGCCTCCGTCCACGCGTCCGCCGCCAGCGCCTCCGGCGTGACGAACACCGCGAGCGCGACGGCCTCCGCCGCGTCTCCCTCCGCTCCCGCCGGCGCTTCGCTTCCGGCTTCACCGGCTCCAGCCCCGCCAAAGCGCTCTTCATTCTCCAATACGATGCGCAGCTTCAGCTCCTGCGTAATATAACGATCCAACGTCTCCACTCTCGTCACTCCTTATCGGTTTGAGCGGGCGCTGATCCCCGCAAAGTTTCTTCTTGACCTCAGCCGAAATACCCGGCAGCCTCCATCACCACCTGCCGCATCGGCAGATGGTACGGACACTGCTGCTGGCAGAGCGGCTTCTCCTGACAGGGCTCGTAGTCGGCACAGGACAATATGTTGTCCTTTTGCTTCTGGTAAAATCCGTCGCCCTTCGGCAGCAAGCCGAACGTCCGGCGCACCTGGCTTGAAATCATAATGTCGGGGATCGTTACGCCGATCGGACAGGAGCAGTAATTGCACCGGCGGCAGTTATGCGCTCCGAGCTCCACCGCCAGCGCCTCCAGCTCACGCCGTTCGTCGTCTCCGACTTTTTCCCGCATCGCGGCGATATTTTCCTTCACCTCGTCCACGCTGACCATGCCCGAAATCGTCACATGCACATCCTGGCTGTAGGGGTAACGGATCGCTTGGGATACCGGCTGGATAAACCCGCCCGAGAGCGGTTTCATCGCCGTCTTCCCCATCTGCTGCCGGGTCGCCTCGGGAATCAGCTCGTCCAAAGCGAACGGCTGCGCCAAGTTCAAGTGAAACAGCACCTGATCGAACTGTCCTTTGCCGATCCATTTGGCCAGCAGCTCCGGCCGATGCCCGGTAAGACCGATAAACCGGACATGCCCCTTGCGCTTCATCTCTAGCGCCGCCTGATATGCGCCGTCCTCTTCCATTGCCGCTTTAAACTCTTGAACTGTGTTGACATAATGAATCTGCAGCAGATCGATGACGTCCGTTTTCATCCGGTCCAGGCTGCGCTCCATTTCTTCCATGGCCGACTTATAATCCCGTTTTCCCGTCTTCGTCGCCAGAAAATATTCCGAGCGGCGGTCCGAAATGCATTCGCCGATAATTTCTTCGCTGTTGCGGTAGGCTGCGGCCGTATCGATGTAATTGATCCCTTCGTCAAGCGCGTAATTCAGAGCCGCCCGGGCCTGTTCGAGCGGTACGCCGGGCAGGTTCATCGCCCCGAAACCGAGCGAAGACACGCGGTATCCCATGCTTCCAAATGTCGTGTAACGCATGTCCAAGTCGCTCCCTCATGGAAAAATTACATGTTCTCCTCTGGATCAATTATAGAGCAACCGGCGCCAAAATAACAGTCGCGGAACACGCCTCGCCTCGCAAACCCCCGTCACTTCTCTGTCCAAAAACGGCAAAAAACGGGCCGCCCCGAAAGGCAAGACCCGCTTTTTGTATCCCATAACTCGCCATGCGCGCCTTAAGGTTTCGGTACGTCGTTTTTGTCGGTCGGCAAGCTTTTAAAGTTTTTGAACACCTTCACCGTTTGACCTACCAGCGCGCTGCCTTCCGGCATCATATCCGCCGTAATGACCATATCCACCGGCTCGCCCATTTCTTCCAGATCCGTGAAGCCATCCCCGTCCGTATCTTTGCCGGTGAGCGGGTCGGTGCTCGTCCGGATGAGCATGCCGTTCTCCAGCATCATCCCGGCCGTTTTCTCGTAGAAGTCGTCCAAGCCGTCCTTATCTTTATCTTCATGATAGCTGTTCTCCAGCGCCGACTTGAAGTACGCCTCAAGATCCTCGGCTGTCTGCACTTGGAAATACATCCCGCCGGTATACTCGGCAATTTGTTTCAGCAGGCTGATGTCCGCATCTCTGCTCAGTCCCATCGTGATGATCGTGATGCCTTTCTCGAATGCCTCTTTCAGCATGTTCAGATCGTCTGGGGTCGTTGCAAAATTGTTTTGTCCGTCAGTCAGCAGCAGAGCGATTTTACGCTGGCCGTTGTCTCCGTACGTATCGTACAGCCTCACCGCTTCCCGTACCCCTGCAAAAATATTCGTTCCGCCGTCGCTGTCGATGTGGTACACCGCACCGGTCACAGTCGGGCTGTGGGCCGAGAACGTCGCGTATGTTCGCGCTTTGGTATCAAAGTCGATAATAGCAAACCGGTCGCTCAAGGAATAGACCTGATTCGTTACGGTCGGATATTCAAAGTAGTATCCTTTTTCTTCCCCGTATACCGATTGGGCCACCGTGACGGTCTCCATCTTAAGCGCGCTCGCCGCATCATACTTCAAGCCATAGACCAGGCTTGTTACCGCCGTTTTGCGCAAATTTTTAGGGTCCGTGTCTCTCATGCTGGCGGAGCTGTCGATGATGAAGGCAAAATCGATATACGGCTTGTAGGTACCGTCGACGACAGTTGAGAGATGCGCCCGGAACGTCTGCTCCCAGGATTTTTTATCGATCAGCACGTATTTGCTGTTGTGGGTCGTTGTAAAGCTCAGCGTTCCTTGATCCGCATTGTACGCCGCAGGCAAAAATTCGAAGCGCTTCGTTGTTTCGTTGTAATAGGCCGCCGCCAAGTTCTGTTTATTGGACAGCCCGGCCACGTTAAATGTCAGCGTCCCGGAAACGAACGTCTTCCCGCTGGTCGAAAATTCGATCACGGGCCCCGTCAAGCCGGGAACCGACAGCTGGCCGAATACCGTGTTCGGTTTCACCAGATCGACCAAAATGTCGCTGAGGCTGCCGCTGAAAGAGCTCAAATCCAGACCAACCAAAGCGATCTTGTTGTTCAACTCGTCGGTTCCTTCAATCGGCTGTCCTTTGCCGATCGTATGTTTAATATCCTCCGGGCCGAGCGAAATCTTCTGCTTATCGTCCGGACCCGGATTCGGATTCGGGCTCGGCGTGGAATCCGAGTCGGACCCCGAGCTCGAATCGGAGCCGGAGCTTCCTCCACTGGTCGTACCGGTCGTGCCTGGAGCCGGTGCCGGCGACGGCGCAGGAGCCGGCGTCTCTTTCTTTGGATCTTTGGCGCCAGTTTCCGTTGTTTTCAAGTACCGGCTCAGCATCGCCATTCCTTCGGCGCGAGTTGCCGCTTTTTCCGGATAAAAAAAGCGCTTTCCATTTACCGTATCACCTTCGACGATTTTATTCGAAGCGGCAATGTTCACGTAATGGTTCGCCCAGTGGCCCGCCGTATCCTCGAATATGACCGGATTGCCTTCCTGCATCCTGAGATTGTAGCTGCGGACCATCAAGACGGCAATTTCCGCTCGGCTTATTTTGCTATCGGGCTTAAACGTCCCGTCCTCATACCCGTCGGTCCATCCGTTCGCTTTGGCCGCTTCGATATACTTCAGCGCCCAATGGGAGGAAGCGACGTCTTGAAACGAGCTCTCTGCCGGTTCGTTCAGCTTCGCCACCCGTGCGGAGACAAGCAGCTTGATGTACTCCGCTCTTGTAATGCTTTGCTCCGGCAGGATCACGGGCTGTCCGTTTTGGATGACTCCGTCGACGATCCCCTTCTGTACAAGATACTCCACTTCGTTCTTCGACCAGTGATCTCTCAGATCGTCAAAGGCAGGAACTTGATTGTCCGCCGCTGCGATACTGGAAAGTGAAGCGCCGAATACAAGACTTGCGATGGATACCGCTGCGATGGCTTTCCTTAGCATCTGTACACCTTCCTTGGCTTCTGTGGTAAACTATGCTGCTGACTTGTGCGCGCCCCCTCCCTTATTGCCGAGCGCCTCTCTTCCATTTTATCGGTGGGCCATTTGGTTTTTTTTATGTGAATATGTGAAATCAGCTCCAAAAAAACCGTTACCCGAGCGGCATGACCGCTTCGGTAACGGTTTTTTGGGATAGAGAGCGATATACCGGCACCTAATGATTTAATCCTTCTACTGCTCATCCTCCCCCTGATCGTCCTCTTTCTTTCGGGAATTGTCCGACTTGTTATCGTCTTTCTTCTTCGCATCTCCGGCTGGCTTTTTATTGTTGGCGTCGTCCGTTTTCCTGCTGTCGGATTCCTTCTTTTTATCCTGTTCCTTCTGTTGGCTTTGCTCTTTCTTTTTAGATTCGTCAACGCTCTTGTCTGCATCGTCGCGCCGGCGCTCATCGTTCGAATTGGCGGACTCTTCCTTCTTCCGGTCGTCCTCCCGGTCTTTCGAATTCGAACCGGAACGGTCGTTCTTTTGACGATCGTCCTCTTTTTTCCGGTCGTCTTCCTTCTTGTCGTCGTTTTTATTGCCAGGACGCGACGTGCCGGGATTCGTCGCTCCCGGCTTCGTGCCCGCAGGAGGCGTACTGCCGGACCTTGTATTGACCGGCGTCGTCTTTCCTTGGTCTGCGGATTTGTCGTCTCTATCGCTGCCCCGCTTATTGCTGTTTCTATCGTTGCTTCTATCGTCGTATTTATCGTCGTCTTTGTTTTTGTCTTTTCCGCCGTTCCCGGTTGTGCTACCGGGCTTTTTTGGATCGTTCTTCGAATCGCTTCTCGAGTCGTTCTTGGAGTTGTTATTCTTGGGGTCGTTTTTCGAGTCGTTTTTCGAATCATTTTTGCCGTTTTTTCCATTCTTGCCGTTGTCTTGCTTGCGGTCTTTCAGTTGCTCCTCCAGCTTCTTGTCCAGCTCTCCGTTCTTTTCTTCCTCCACCATCTTCTTGATGTCCGCTTTTGTCGGAAGCTTATCCGGTTGAATGAGCTTGGCCACTTCCGGCTTCTGCTTGGAGATCTGCAAGACCGATTCTCTCTTCAATTCGTCGAGGGTTACGCTCTCTCCGTTGCTTTTGGCATTCAAATATACGGTGTACTTGCCCATGGAGATACCATTCTGGGAGGCGGCCTCCCGCACCTCCTGCGGCGCGGCGAACGAAGCGATCTGGTAAGCTTCGACTTTAGTCGGGTGCGCCTCTTGAATATGCTTGGTTACCTGCTTGCGCAGCTTCTCGGCAATGCCAACATCGCTCACCTGGCCCTTAGACCCGACGACGGTGCTGGCAATGACGATCTCCGCCTCTTGCTTGGCAAGCGGGCCCTGCTCGGCCTTGTCCAACAGCCTCGAGGTGACGGCCTCCAGCGTTTTCCCTTTGTAGTCGACCTCCTGCGCCAGTACCGCTCCATCGTCGTTAAGCCCCCGCAGCTCAAGAACGTTCTCTTTGCCGTCGATGCCCATCTCGATGCTCGGGTTAATGTCCATCGAGATGTAAGCTACCACCTCGGGACTGCCCAACTTCCCGTTGAAGCTGGCAAACAAGACCAGACCGAAGACGACGGCTGCCGCAATCGCCGAACGGCCGGCGACGGAAGGACTTCTCCAAATGATGCCGCTATCCGCATAAACGATCTCTTCGCCGATTTCGCAAGTCCGCTTCTTGCGGGGCACCCGCTCGAACTTGCCGTCCGGACGCATCACAACGATGCTTTTTTCCGTGATTTCCATCACGACCCCTTTATTCACGGACATCTTCCCCTTTTTCATGATCCTCTCTAATATGTAGGTAATCTCTGAGATACGGATAAGGTCCTTGATATATCAGAGCAACAGTAATAATAAATTTGCGGTTTCGTTCCAGCGTCTTGCGCGAAACCTTCACTTGAGCCAGCAGCTCCTTAATCGGAAGCATCCGCTTGGATACCATAAGCCGCATCAGCTCGCCGTCCTTCGAAAGCGTCTTGGCAATACCGAAGAGCGCCTGACGCGAGTCGTCGTGCTTAGGGGAAGCATCGACCAAATCTCCGAAGCGGATACCGAATTCGGACAGACAGCGGTTCAGATCGATAATCTCGCTGCGCCGTTCCTCCATTCCCTTCTGCTTCTCGTACTGTTCGACAGCCTGATGGATTTCGACCGGATTGACAATGTTGTCCTCCTCGTCCTCCACCTCAAATGTGCTGTACGGAATTTGCTGCGAGAAGCGTTGTTCCTTGCGGACATAGTCGATGAGCCGCCGGCGGATGACCTGTTCGGAAAATCCGAGAAACGACCTTCCGGCTTGCGGCGAAAACTGATTGATCGCTTCATTGAAGGCGCCGAGTGCGATGCTGAACTCATCGTCCCGGGCCGGGTCCACATATCTTTTGCAAAATCTGCTCGTTACCTTCGCAACATAAGGTTGGTAATCGGTGATGAATTGATTGCGAAGGCGTAGATCACCTTCTTGAATCAAAATGACGATTTGTTCCGGCGTTTGCGCATCCGCGGAATCCGAGTGGTGTGCCTGGCGTTTTCCGAGAAATTTCTTAAATAAAACCAGCAGCAATCGTTCCACCTCTCTGCTTAAAAATTTCGCTCTCGCTTATACGATTACGGGGGTCATTTCGAGGGCTGTACGCCTATATTTTCTAAGAAATTTTTATGTCGGTCAGGGCAGCCTTTCCAACCGGGCCAGCCGCAAAAAACGTCCCTATCCAAGCCGCAGCCGCGGCAGGCTTGCCCGGGCGCCGGACCGCACCGCCATGCGGCATCGGCGCCATACTCACATGGGCATACGGCGCCGATGCCGGCGCTGTCTTTGCCTGCAAAGAAGCTTGGCGAAGAAGGGACGTTTTTGCAAAAGGTTGGTTCTGTTAAGACAGGCCACGCATGGTCTTTTTATTCTTCAGCTTGTGTCGGCGCTGGCTGAGCACGTTCAGCCTTTTTTTGAGCTGCTGCTCCCATTCGGCGTCGCCGATTTCTTTGGCCACCATCAACAGGTCGAGCGCCATATCAATCTGGCTTCGCACGACCTCCAGCGGCTCTTCGTTCTCGTGATTTACGCAGTTCTCGAACATCTCCTGAACATCCCGATGCTCGACATACTCTTGGAAGTCCACTTCCGGCGCGCCGTCTCCATGCGCATACTCGGCAAGGATCTCGTACTCGCTTTCCACCAGATGGTGCACTTCCACACGGTGGCATACCGGGCAGAACAATAACGGCACGTTATGAATTTGCGTCCGGATATGTCTTAGCGTCCCTTTGGTCCCCAACATGCTGGCGCCGCAGCAAAAACTCATCGTCCTCGTCCCCCTGTTTCCACTATGAATCTATGACGGCTATGACTGCAAACTAGATCGAAAAGCGTTTCACGCAGGAAAAACCGTTAGTCGAATCGGCTCAAGAGGTCTCCCGGAACGATTCCAACTATATTGACGTTATTTTCCTGTAAAAGGTTTCTCGATGCTTGCGCGTCCCAAGCCGCATAATCTTCTTGCTTTATATTGACGTAAGCGAATTGTCGATCGTTCATGCGTAGCTGTAGGCTGCAAAAAGCTTATCCATTCTTATCAACGAAAAAAAGACCCGTACCGCTATCCCTTAACTATTCGACCAAGAGCGCCAAAAATCCTCTTTTTTCGCCCTGCGGATGCTTAGTTAAATGTTTCCTTCCTGGAAACGGCAGGTCGACCCTCGCTTCCTGCGTGCATAAATTAGCTGCGCTTTGCAAATTATGTTAAAGATAAAGTTCGTTTCCAAGGAGGACTTTGCCGTGCGGTCTATTCCGACGTCCGGCTTCGAGCTGCCGGATCGCTACGAGAAGGATCTGCTGCATCTGATGGTCAGAGATGCCCACACGCTGTTCGTTTATTGGGAAGTCGGCAACCGCAAGCGCTGGCTGTGCTCCCAGCATTTTGAGTGCGACTGGGGCGTGCTGCCGAAGGTGCTGCGAGTATACGACGTCACCGGCGTGTACTTTAACGGAAACAACGCGCACCGCCACTTCGATATCGAGACGACGCCGGAGGCCGACCGCTGGTACATTTACGGGGTTTCGGCCGATACCGTATGGACCGTCGATTTCGGCGTTTATACGATCCGGCGGCAGTTCGTGCCGCTGCTGCGGTCCGGCGCCGTCCGGACGCCGCGGGACAGCGCCGCTCCGTGGGGCGCTCCGCTGCAGCCTACCGTACCGGAGGCACAGGAGTCCGGCAAGACTCCCGCGCGTATACGACCGTATGATTTTGAGAATTTCAGCGCTTACCACAGCTGGTTGAAATGAGGTTCTTCGTTTATGCTCAACCGAGGCAAGCCGAAGCCGGACCCGAAGGGCTACCTGGCTTTGGTTCTTCACGCCCATTTGCCCTATATCCGGCATTACGATCGCGACGACTATATGGAGGAGCGCTGGTTTTACGAGGCGATGACGGAAACCTACCTTCCCTTCATCGACCTGTTTGACCGATTGGCAGCGGAAGGGATCGAGTTCAGGCTCACCTTCTCGATGACACCCACGCTGCTGGCGCTGTGTACGGACCCGCTGATGCAGGAGCGCTACGCGACACATCTGGCCAAGCTGATCCGGCTGGCCGATCAGGAAATCGTCCGGCTTCGGGGCGACGAGCGCTTCGAGCCGCTGGCCCGCATGTATGCCAAGCGGTTCCGCGAGCTGAGCCGGCTTTACGAGGCTTGCGGCCGTGACATCGTGACCCGCTTTAAGCATTACCAGGATCTCGGCATGCTCGAAATCGTCACCTGCGCCGCGACCCACGGCTTCTTGCCGCTGATGCGAACCGAAGAGGCGATCCGCACCCAGATTCTCACGGCCGTCCGCGATTACGAACGGCATTTCGGCCGTCCGCCGCGCGGCATTTGGCTGCCCGAATGCGGCTTTACCCCCGGGGTGGACCGGGTGCTGAAATCGTGCGGAATCGATTATTTTTTTGTCGATTCAACGGCGGTCGCCTATGCTACGCCGCGCCCGAACCGCGAGCTGTACGCACCGCTCATGACGCCCTACGGCGTCACGGCGTTCCCGCGCGATCCCGAATCGTCGCAGCAGGTATGGAGCGCCGAGAACGGATATCCGGGCGACTACGACTACCGGGAATATTACCGGGATATCGGCTGGGACCTGGGCTGGCACGATTTGGCGGAGTGGGAGCATATTCGTCCGTACGTACTGCCGACGCACGAGCGGGTCAATACGGGCATCAAATATTACCGGATCACCGGCAAAGACGGACACCGCGAGCCGTACAACCCGGAATGGGCAAGGAGCAAGGCCGCCGAGCATGCGGGGAATTTTCTGTTCAACCGGCAAAAGCAGGCGGAGCATTGGCGCCATCATTTGGACCGCAAGCCGATCATCGTCTCGCCCTACGACGCCGAGCTGTTCGGCCATTGGTGGTACGAAGGGCCGCTGTGGATCGAGATGCTGTGCCGCAAGCTGTTTTACGATCCGTTCGAGCTGCGGATGATGACGCCTTCGGAATATTTGCGGGAGTACCCCGTCGCCGATACGGGCAAAGTGAACGAGTCCAGCTGGGGCCGAGGGGCTTCGGCAGAGGTATGGCTGCAGGGGAACAACGATTGGATTTACCGCCACCTGCACGAAGCGGAGCTGCGGATGATCCGGCTTGCCACGAAGCACGAGCATTTGGAGGAAGGTGAAAGACTCCTGAAACGCGCGCTGAATCAGGCAGCCCGCGAGCTGATGCTGGCGCAAAGCAGCGACTGGGCGTTCATTATGGATTCGCAGACGGTCGTTGATTACGCCTGCCGCCGAACGAAGGACCATCTCGGCTGCTTCCGGCTGCTGTGCGAACAAATCGAGGCGCAGGCGGTCAACGAATCGTTCGTTGCGGAGCTGGAAGCGAAAGACAACTGCTTTCCCGGGATCGATTACCGGGATTACGTTTCCATTCACCGGGCGTCGCCGGTTCCGCTGCTGCCGGATGCGGAGCATTTCCAGCAAATTGTGGAGGAAACAAAGCATGGCCCGAACGTGTTCATGCTCGCTTGGGAGTATCCGCCCAAAACGGTCGGCGGGCTGTCCCGCGCCGTGGCCGACCTGTCCGAGGCGCTCGCCGCGCAAGGAGAGATCGTTCATGTGGTGACGAGCGCGCACGACGGCGCGCCGTTCTTCGAGAAGCGCGACGGCGTGTACGTGCACCGCGTTCCGGTGCAGCATTCCGGCGACACGGACTTTTACGATTGGACCTTCGAGATGAATCTGGCCTTCACGGATCATCTTGTCCGTTATAAGGAAAACGGCGGGCGCATTGATCTGCTGCATGCTCATGATTGGATGGTGTACCATACGGCGCGCGAGCTGAAGATGAGCTACGGCCTTCCGCTCGTCTGCACGATTCATGCCACCGAATGGGGGCGGAATCACGGACGGATGAATACCGACCTGTCGAACCGGATTCATCGGCTCGAATGGCGGCTCACCTACGATTCGGAATGCGTATTCGTCTGCAGCCATGCGATGAAACGGGAAGTGCAGGACTTGTTCCAGCAAGCGGACGACAAAATACTCGTGTTCCCGAATGGCGTAAAGCTGGAGAAGCCGGCCCGAGGCCCGGCCAATTCGCAGGAAGACGCCAAGCGCTGGTTCAATGTTCAAGGGCGGCGGGTGCTTGTTTTCGTCGGCAGGCTCGTCTTCGAGAAGGGCGTGCAGACGCTGCTCCACGCGATGCCAAGCATTCTGTCGGGCGCACCGGACACCGTGCTGTTCATCGGCGGCTCCGGGCCGATGGAGGACGAGCTGAAGCGGCAGTCCGCCCACCTCGGGGACCACGTGCGCTTCACCGGGTTCATTGACGACAGGACGAAGGCGGGGCTCTACCGCGCGGCCGACGTGTGCGTCATCCCGAGCCTGTATGAGCCGTTCGGCATCGTCGCTCTGGAGGCGATGAAGCACGGATGCCCCGTCGTCTTGTCCGATACCGGCGGACTCGCCGAGCTGGCGGAGCACGGCGTCGACGGGTACAAAGCGCTGCCCGGCCATGTCGAGTCGCTCGCCTGGCATGTCGGCGACCTGCTGCGGCAGCCGGAGCTCGGGCGAAGCATGGCGGAGCGGGCGCGGCTTAAGCTGGAGTGGCAGTATGCTCTGGAACGCATTGCAGGCGCCGTAGCGGAGCAGTATCAGGAGCGGATTCGCTCGCGCAAGCCTCCGGCATCCGGCATCGGCTCGTGACAGAGGCGGCCCTCCGGAGATTCGCAGCACGATAGATCGTCGCAAGGAGGGATGTGTATGAAAGCCGTCATTATGGCCGGAGGCAAGGGGACGAGGCTTCGCCCGTTAACATGTCATCTCCCGAAGCCGATGGTTCCGCTTGCCGGTCGCCCCTGCATGGAATACATCATCGAGCTGCTGGCGGCGCACGGGATCACAGACATTGGCGTTACGATCCAATATTTGCCCGACGTTATACGCGATTATTTCGGGGACGGAAGCCGACACGGCGTTCGCTTGCATTATTTTGAAGAAACAGTGCCGCTCGGCACCGCCGGCAGCGTCAAGCATGCCGCCCCGTTTCTGGACGAGCCGTTCGTTGTCATCAGCGGCGATGCGCTGACCGATTTTGATCTGACCCAGGCGATCCGTTTTCATCAAGAGAAGCGTTCGCTCGCCACGCTTGTGCTCACCCGGGCCAAGCATCCGCTCGAATACGGCGTCGTGATGACCGACGACGGCGGGCGCATCGTTCGCTTCCTCGAAAAGCCGAGCTGGAGCGAGGTGTTCAGCGACACGGTCAATACGGGCATCTATATTCTCGAGCCCGAGGTGCTGGACCGCTTCGATTCCGGCATCGCGTACGATTTCAGCCAGCAGTTGTTCCCGGGCCTCCTCTCCGACGGAAAACCGCTGTACGGCTATGTCGCAGACGGCTACTGGTCGGATATCGGCACGCTGGAGCAGTACCGGCAGACGCAGTTCGACATGCTCGACCGCAAGGCGAACGTGCGCATCCGCGGCACCGAGCTGCGGCCCGGCATTTACGTCGGCGAGAACATCACTGCCGCTCCGGACGTCAAATGGATCGGGCCGGCGTTTATCGGCGACGGCTGCCGGATCGGGAAAGGCGTGGAGATCGGTGAGTACAGCATCGTCGGGCAGGGCAACGTGCTGTCCGCAGGCAGCGTGCTGGGCCGGACGATCCTATGGGATCATAACCATATCGCCGAACGGAACGAGCTGCTCGGCTCGACGCTGGGAAGCCGGATCTTCTGCAAGGAAAGCGCGCGCTTCGCCGACGGTAGCGTCGTCGGGAGCCACTGCGTCATCGGCCCGAAAGCCGTTGTCGAGCCTCACGTGAAGATATGGCCGAAGAAGCAAATCCGCGAAAATACGCGGCTGACCTCCTCGTTCATTTGGGGCGAGCACTTGGGCAGACCGCTGTACAGCGCCTACGGCGTCAGCGGCGCGCCCAACCTCGATCTGACGCCGGAGTTCGCCGCCCGCTTCGCCACCGCCTACGGCTCCGCGCTCGCTGCCGGGAAGCGGCTCGCCGTCAGCTCTGCGCCGCACGAATTCGCGCGGCTGATCAAGCGCACCGTGGCCGCCGGCCTGCAATCGGTCGGCGTCGACGTGGTCGATCTCGGCGACGTGCTGCCGCCGGTGGCCCGCTTCGCCGTCCGCGAGCTGCAAAGCGCCGGGGGCATCCACGTGCAGCTCGGCGCCGACAGGCTCGGCTGCCTCGAATGCTACGACGGGCAGGGCCTGCCCATCGACAAAGCGGCGGAGCGCAAGGTCGAGAACGGCTTCCGGCAGGAGGATTATGGCCGGGCCCCGGCGGAATCGCCCGGAAGCTATCGGACGGACGAGACGATGACGGCGTCGTATCTCGGGGCCCTGCTCGCCTTCACGGCGATGGCAGGCGAAAGCGCCCTGCCGCTGCGCGCCGTCGTCTGCACGCGCCCGGCTGTCTTCGCGCTGCTGCGGCCGATGCTCGATGCGCTCGGCTGCGAGGCCGTGCATTTGCCGGCCGAAGCGCAGCGCGGACAGCTGGCGGACCATGTCCGCGCGCTGTCGGCCGACCTGGGCTTGTGGCTCGACGACGACGCCCGCGGCATGTCGCTCGTCACGTCCGGGGGCGAGACGGTGACCGGCGACCATCTGATGCTGCTGCAATACGTTTCGTTTTTTCACAGCTTCAAATCCGCCGTCATCGGCGCCCCCGTGAGCGCGCCTCACCTGCTCGAAAGCTTGGCGGAAGGGCTCGGCGCCCGGATCGTGCGCACGAAGCAGCAGATTCGCAGCATCATGGAGGTTTCGGCAAACCTTGCGCTGCATCCGCTGTTTGACGGCCTGTTCGCAACCGGGCTCATCGTGCGCAATATGCACCGCAGCGGCTTGCCGCTTGACGAGCTGCTGCGGCTCCTGCCGAGCGTGTACGTCCGGCGCGAGCGGATCGACTGCCCGTGGGACCGCAAAGGCGAAATCATGCGCCGGATGCTGCAGGAAACAAAGGGACGGCCGGTCGAGCTTATCGACGGCATCAAAGTGCACCACGACGGCGGATGGGTGCTGCTGCTTCCCGATTCGGACGATCCGGCCTTCAGCGTCGTCGCCCAAGGGCTGCACGACGAGCATGCGCTGTCGCTCGTTCACGAATACCGCGAACAGATTCTAAACCTGATGCAGTGAGCATAAGCATAAAGTAATGCCCAATTGAAAAGTCCGTTTTACCGGACTTCCCAAAGGAAGGATGATCGTATGAAGCTCATTCCGATCGGCTCGAAGCAGATTGCTTTTGTCCGGTATGACGACCAAGCTTCGCAGATGCACATTCAATACCATACGGGTCATACCCACACGTGCTGCGATGTCCTGCCCGAGCATTACCAGCGGCTGCTCCAATCTCCCAATCCATACGATTTGCTCATGCAAATGACATCCGACAAAGCCTGGTGCCCTCCGCAAGCCTGAGGCCGCCGGGCTTTGCCTCTTCCCCGCCCTGAAGCCGACATTTTGAAGAAAACATGCCGCCGGCAGCCGTTTTCATTCCTTTTCACGGATTGACCGGCATGGTACAAAAATGTATCTTAAGAGAAAGCAAGCATACTGGAACGAGAAGGGTGTGGGTAGATTGCCTAGGCACTTAGTCATCGGAAACGGCAAGTTTTTGATCAACCTGGACCGTAATACGTATATGCGCGATTTGTATTATCCTTACGTCGGGCAGCTTAACCATGTCGGCGGCTATCAATGCCGCATCGGCCTTTGGGTGGACGGGGCTTTTACTTGGCTGGCCGATCCGGAATGGAAGTTCGAGCTTTCGTATATCAAAGACTCTCTGGTAACCGAAGTTCGCGCCTCCCATTACCATCTCGGGATTACTTTGCTTATCAATGACGGCGTGCACCAGCGCGAGGACGTGTATCTGAAACGCGTACGCGTCCACAATCATTGGGATACCGTGCGCGATGTGCGCATGTTCTTCAATCAGGACCTCGTCATTAACGAGACCGAGGTGGGCGATACCGCCGCTTATTACCCCCAAAACAATACCGTCTTTCATTATAAAAAAGACCGCTACTTCATGTTCAACGGGCTCGCCGGCACCGACGGCATATATCAGTACACGACGGGCGTCAAACGGTTTTACAACGCCGAGGGCACGTGGCGCGATGCAGAGGACGGCCATTTGATGGGCAACGCGATCGCGCAGGGCTCGGTCGACAGCACCGTTAGCTTCCGGCTCCATGTGCCGCCGAACAGCGACGAGACGCTCTATTACTGGATGAGCGCGGGCAAAAATCTCGAAGAAGTGAAGAAGCTCGACAACTACGTCAAAGAAAGCCATCCGGGCAAGCTGCTGGACCGGGTGGAAATCTATTGGCAGCGATGGGTCAACAAGCCGGAGAAACGCGATTACGGCAATCTGAGCGAGGCCTGTGTACGGCTGTACAAGCACAGCCTGTTGATCGTCCGGACGCAGACCGACGTGAACGGCGCGATCATCGCGGCGAACGACTCCGACATCATGCAGTCCAACCGCGACCATTACAGCTATATGTGGCCCCGGGACGGCGCGCTGATCGCTTACGCGATGACCATGGCCGGCTATCAGGGCATGATTACGCCGTTTTTCAACTTTTGCTCGGAGGCGCTCTCGCCGGACGGTTACCTACATCACAAATACAATCCCGACGGAACGGTCGGCTCCAGCTGGCACCCGTACCTCAACGGCGGCAACATGCAGCTGCCGATTCAAGAGGACGAGACCGGGCTCGTCCTGTTCGCGCTGTGGCAGGACTACGTCCGCCACGGCATCATCGAACTGCCGCAATCGCTGTACCGGACGCTGATCCGCCGCGCGGCGCGCTTTATGGCCGGCTATATCGAGCAGGAGCTGAGCCTGCCGAAGCCGAGCTACGACCTGTGGGAGGAGCGGTACGGCATCTTCACGTTCACCGCGTCAGCCGTCTACGGCGGGCTTATTGCGGCCGCCAACTTCTGCAGCCTGTTCGGGGACGAAGAGCGGTCCAGCCGCTACCGGCATACGGCGGAAAAAATCAAGTCCGGCATCCTCAAGCATCTGTGGGACGAAGAGGAGCAGCGTTTCGTGCGGGGACTTGTGCTGGACGGCGGAGTCTGGGTAAAGGACAAGACGCTGGAGAGCAGCGTTTACGGCATTTTCGAATTCGGCGTTCTCCCGGCCGACGACCCACGCGTCGTCAGCACGATGAAGGCCAACCGGGCCGGACTCACGATCAAAACGGACATCGGCGGCGTGGCTCGTTACCATCACGACTATTACTTCCAACGCTCGTCGGACATCAATAACGTTCCGGGCAATCCGTGGATCATCTGCACGCTGTGGATTGCGGAATGGGAGATCGAGTGCGCCAAGACGCCGGAAGACCTCGAATCGCCGCGGCGTACGCTGGAATGGGTCGTCAGCCATGCGATGGAAAGCGGCATTTTGCCGGAGCAGCTCGACCCGTTTGACGGCGGGCCGGTATCGGTCGCCCCGCTCACATGGTCGCATTCCACTTATGTACTGACTGTTGTCAAGTACACGGAGAAATATAAAAAGCTGCTGGCCGCCAGCAAAGCGTAAACCCGGCCGTTTTCGTAATAGCAAAAAACATGCCGGCAAGACGGATCGTCCGTCCTCCCGGCATGTTTTTTGTTCTGCGCCGCACCTCCTGCATCCCCCGAACGCCCGCTACCGCTTGCGGGGAATGCTGAGCGTCTGCCAATGGTCGCTTGTCAGATGCTTGCCCAAAAAGACCATCTGCCCGACATGGTACCCGTAATGGGAAACTTGGCGCTGAATCGCCTTCAGCACCGTGTGCGCTTCGCCGCGGATATAGACGGTACGCAGCAGATCATCCGGCGTCAGCGAGCGCAGTGTCTGAAACACCAGTTCCCAGCCTTCCTCCCACAGGCGCAGCAGCTCGGCGCGGGGAAGCCGGCTGACTTCGAATTCGCCGTCCCGGTTGCGGTCCGGCTTCTCGCCGTCCGTCGTCAAAAAATCAGTCCAGCGCGACATCATATTTCCGTGCATATGGCGGATCAGTATTTCCAGCGAATTGGATTCCGGATCGATCATTTCGTAAAAGTGCGCTTCCTCCAGTTGGCTCATCGTTCGATCGGCCAGCTTCTTCATGCCTGCAAAAGCCGAAATCGATTCTTTCAAAAATTCATCGCCAAGTTGAAACGATTGGTTCATCATGTTCCTCCCTTTCCACGGATTGAGTATAACACCATCTTACGAGAACGGAATCGGAAAGTACATTTCCGTTTTCTTATCGGGGCGATAAACCCTACAAGCGGGAGACGCAAAAAAGCCTGACCTAGGCCAGGCTGCCGTACCTATTCATGCGCGTAGGTTTGTTCGTATTTGTCCGCTTCCCACAGCCGGTCAAGCTCGGCGGGATCGCTCATTTCGACGACGATCATCCAGCCTTGGCCATACGGGGACAGGTTGATGACGCCCGGGTTTTCCGTGAGCTTCGGATTGACGCTGACGACCTTGCCGGATACCGGAGCATATAACTCCGTTACCGTCTTGACGGATTCCATGCTGCCGAACGGCTCGCCAGCCTGAAGGACGTCTCCTCTTCGGGAAGCTCTACAAAGACGATGATCCCGAATTCTTCCTGGGCAAAGTCGGTGAGGCCGATTACGGCTCTCCCGTTCTCCACTCGCACCCATTCATGATTTTCACTGTATTTGAGCCCTTTGATTACTTCCATAACGTCGGTCCCGAGCCCCTTTACTCCAAGTAGTGAAAAACCCCCAAGCCAGCCGCAAGACCCGCCGAGGGGGATATGCGAAGCGTACGAAGACGATTATTTCGTCACCAGATGCTTGTCGCCTTTTTTCCAGCCGATCGGGCACAGACCGCCGGACTGCAGAGCTTCGAGAACGCGGAGCGTTTCTTCGACGCTGCGGCCGACATTGTTGTGATGAACGACTTGGTATTGCAGTTCGCCTTCCGGGCTGATGATGAACAGGCCGCGCAGCGCGATGCCTTCTTCTTCAATCAGTACGCCGTAGTCGCGCGATACTTGTTTCGTAATATCGGAGCCCAGCGGGAAATTCAATTGGCCAAGGCCGTTTTGATCTACCGGCGTGTTGATCCAAGCGCGGTGGGAATGAATGCTATCGATGGAAACGCCGAGGATTTCGGTATTGATCGCTTTAAATTGCGAAACGGCTTCGCTGATTGCCGAAATTTCCGTCGGGCATACGAAAGTGAAGTCCAGCGGATAGAAGAACAATACGAGCCACTTGCCTTTATAATCGGACAAAGATACTTTGCCGAACTCTTGTCCGTTCCCAAGGGCGGTATCCATTGTAAAATCAGGTGCTTGTTTACCTACCAAACGTTCTGCCATGTTCCAAAAATCCTCCCTTAAATTTGGTAATTGGTCACGGTATTCACGATATAAATCGTATCATTTGGGGTCCGCCCAAGTCAAGATTAAACTAATTATCTTTTTAGAATAATTCTAATTTAAGAAAATCCAGACACATAACGGTAGAAAACAGAAAAACTCTTAAGAAATCGGAATTTCTCAAGAGTTTTTCTGCTATCCAGTTTTGCTATTCGGTTCGATTCTTATTTGCGGATGGCGCCAACGATCAGCTCGCCCATCGCGGTCGTACCGAGCGCCTTGCTCTTGTCGACGGCAATGTCTCCGGTGCGGTGACCCGCGTCCAGCACTTCCTTCACGGCGCGCTCGATCGCTTCGGCGGCGTCGTGGTAGCCGAACGTCAGGCGGTACATCAGCGCTACGGACAAGATCGTTGCGATCGGATTCGCAATGCCTTGGCCCGCAATATCCGGCGCGGAGCCGTGCACCGGCTCGTAGAGGCCGAAAGCCCCTTCGCCCAGGGAGGCGGAGGACAGCATGCCGATCGACCCCGTCAGCATCGCCGCTTCGTCGCTCAGAATGTCGCCGAACATGTTCTCCGTCACGATGACGTCGAAGCTGGACGGACGGCGCAGAAGCTGCATCGCGCAGTTGTCCACGAGCACGTGCTCCAGCTCGACATCCGGATAATCCGGCGCGATCCGGTTGACCGTTTCTCTCCACAGGCGGGACGTTTCCAGCACGTTCGCTTTATCGACGGACGCCAGCTTCTTGCGGCGGGTACGGGCGATCTCGAACGCTTGGCGCACGATGCGCTCCACTTCCGTGACGTTATATACGCACGTATCGACCGCCTCTTCTCCGTTCGCACCCTCGCGGCGGAATTTCTCTCCGAAATAAATCCCCCCGGTCAGCTCGCGGACGACGATCAGGTCCGTGCCTTCAAGCACTTCCGGCTTCAGCGTGGAAGCTTCCTTCAAGCAATCGAATACGTTAGCCGGACGAATGTTAGAGAACAAACCGAGCGCCTTGCGGATGCCGAGCAGCCCCGTTTCCGGACGTAAATCCTTCGAGTTGTTGTCCCATTTCGGGCCGCCAACGGCTCCGAGCAGCACGGCGTCGGCTTTCTTACAAATTGCCAGCGTATCCTCCGGCAGCGGGGTTCCTTTTTCGTCAATCGCGATTCCGCCGAACAAGCCGTGCTCGAACTCAAAACGGTACCCGAACACGTCCTCGGTTTTTTTCATGACTTTAATCGCTTCCGCTACAACCTCGGGACCGATGCCGTCCCCGGCGATAACGGCAATTTTCTTTACGTCTGCCATTGGTTTCACTCCTAAATTAAGTTCATTACCTCTTTTGTAGCACATTTTCCTGTCTTTACGCCAAGACATAAATCGAATAAATTTGATAGACAAAACCTATAACCAACGCCGTATTGCCAATCGCCCTTCCGGTGTATCCCCAAAGCCGGAAAATGGAACAAGCGCCAACTCCGGTACGTCAGCGCGCTTCTATTCCACTTTGATCTCCTTGCGGCGTCCCATATACCACTTGACAAACGACTCGGTCAGCTCAACCGGCGCATCGTCGATCCCGGCGTGACGTACCGGCTTGGCCCGGTTTATTGTCCCGATGGAGGCGAGCCCCAGCCATTTTTGAACTACGCTGCGGGTGACTTTCACTTCAATGACCTTCTCCCGCTTCGAAACGAATAGAGCCGTTGTCAGACTTCCCGTTTGGAATTGAATAAAGTTATCCTTCAAGACGTATCGTGTATTGTTGTAATCAAGCCATCTGGATACGATGATCCAAATCAGCAAAACGCCGGATAAAACCCACCAGGTCTGTTCGAATCCCAGCAACCGCGGCTTGAAATAAAATAGAGCGGCCGTCGATAAGATCCAAAGCCAGCTTGGCCTGAGCATGCGGACCCATAACGATTTCCCGGGAAGCCGCTTCATCTCGCGGGTAACTTCATAAGCCGGCAGTATTTCCGAGATCATCTCATAGGCGCGCTGGACCGGCAAAAAAGGATACAGTGAGCTGATTTCCAGCTTGTCTTCCCCGCCGCCAAGGCCTCCTGCGCTGGTCAGCTTCACTTCGGCGAGTCCGAGCAAGCGTTTCAGCACGGACTGCGTAATTTCAACCGCCTGCACCCTTTGCTTGGCAATGGAAAATACCGTTTGGTCGATCAGGCCTTTTGTAATGTAGATGCGGTCGGAATCGGAAGAAATTTCGTATTTTCCATACTTTACAAAGGTTCTAACCATTCCGAAAGCGACAGAGGCCACGATGAGCACAACGAGCAGGATCGCGGCAATCCACCAGGATTCCTTAAGGATGGAGAATAAACCTTTCGCCTCTTGCTTCATAGGAAAGATTTCATCGATTTTGGAATAAAAAGAGGCCAGCAAAGGAATCAGGACCAGAAAGCTTAAGGATGTAAAGGAAGCCAGCACAACATCCTTTTTTGTCGGCTTAAAATGAACAGTCCGCCGCGGATTCACCGCTTCTGCGTACGATTCCACGGCAGCTTCGCCGTCATACGCCGTCGCTTCGCCCGGCATCGGGCTTGCCACATGCTTTTCCATATTGCTTGCTTCCGCTAAAGAAATGACCTCGAATTCGACGGCGGCCTCTTCACCGGTGAGCCCTGTTTCGAACCGGATGGAAGTCACGTTAAACAGCCGATGGAATAAGGTCGTGTGACAGTTGACGTTTTGGATTTTGGCGAAAGGAATCGTTCGTCCGGACTTGGTGAACACCCCTTCGTAGAGATGAAACGAAGCATCGTCGAGCTTGTATTTATGCGTCAGCCACTTCAATAGAATGACAAGAACGGAAATCCCGATCAATACAAAAAAAGCGATCCTCCCATACTTAAGGAAAGTCGAATCCAAACCGAATTTGATCACGAATAAGTACATGGCGATGACAAACGAGAACTTGACCAGCTTCCATAATTTCAAAACTATCGTCAGCGGATGATACCGTTTCGCTTCGGTCATGACTCCACTTCCTTTATTTTGGCGAAATGGGCGATCTGATCTCTTAACTCGATCGCGACCTCTTTGGATAGAGCAGGTATGACATGCGTTGATCCCATCGTTTTAATCGAGACCGAGCAGAGGCCGTACTTTCGCAGAAGCGGTCCTTGCTTCGTGGCGACCGACTGGATTTTGGTCATCGGGACGAGCTGGTGCTCTTCGTTTAACGCGCCCGATTTCAGCTGCAAAAACTCTTCATTCATGTCGTAGCGCCAGTTTTTATAGAGCAAAAACGGCTTGATAAAAGACCAGATCGCGAACGGCACGGAAATAACGGCAATGCCGATAAGAATCCAGCCGATCCACTCTTTCCACGCGTACCGATGGTCCAAATAAAGCAAAACCCCAAGCAGAACAAAGCCGATCACATTCGAAATCGTTTCACTGATCATCCATACTTTGACCGCATCCTTGGACAATCGTCTTTGAGGCGTGCCAATTGGAGAAAACATAGATTCACCCCTGAAGCTCCAAGCTGCCATGTTCATGTTTCTGATTTTAACCTTAACAGCTTTCATCTTCTTAATCAATGAAACAGTATGGTAGATTATTAAAGAACGAAAACGGAAAAGCCATTCGCTTTACGCCGCTTGATGCATTGTGCAAAGCTTTAAACTGCCAGCCCGGTGATTTAATGGAATATATCGACGAGCCCGAAAGTGGCCAAATGAGGTAATAGAGGTATGCGAGAGGGTGGGGTCGAAAAAAGCCCACTACGGGGTCCGCCACCCGCCGTGCGGCGCCGCAACCGCAACGAAGCGTACCGGAAGAGGCGGGTGGTGGCTGTCTTACTTCCGGCGGGTATCCGACTTTATCGCAAATCCCGCAGCAGTCGCAAGTTCCCCAGTGTCAGCGCGCCTTTCCACGCTTCTTTGGCAATCGGCCATACGTCCTCGTACTGCCCCCAAGCCCACGCCGGCTCCCATGCTCCCTCCTCCGTCTGCCCTTGGACAATGAACTCCAGATTGGCCGGTATGATATCCTTATACCGCTCGTAGTACGGGGACTGCCGTGTTGTCGCCACTTGAACCGGATGAAGCCCGTACCCGCCCCACTGGGACGGATTGACCGTAACACAGCGCCCGATCATTGTATCGAGCCGGTCGGCGATCCGCGCCCGCTGCTCGTCGGTGAGCCACTCGGATAGACGCAGGTAACACAACAGCTCATGGAATTCGTCCAGCGACGATTCCGAAGAAAGCTTTTGGATCGCGAGCTCCGTCAGCTTGTCCGCCCAGCCTTCCGCCTCCGGCCATTCGCGGAACTCCATAAAATAGCCCGCGACTTCCGCGTTCGGGTTGCCCCAGTACGGATTCGCCTTTTCGTAATTCCACCACGGGGCCCGAGGGAACGACTCGACCTCCGGCGGCACCTTGTCCCAGCCTGCAATCGCAGGGTCGTACGTCTGCGTAAAGTAACGCAGCGCCTTTCTCGTCATCTCCCCGCCTGCCTCCCGGGGAAGCAGGGACAACGTTTGCAGCGCTACAGTCGTGGCGATTGCCGAGGACGCCTCGCAGCGAATATCCGGCTCCAGTCCATGCCCGAAGCCGCCGTCCTCGTTCTGGTAGGGCTCCAGTGCCCTGACTACGTCCTCCGCACGTCCCCTCTCGAACTCATACTCATACATCGCCTTCTCCAGCGGCCGCGCTTTCGTTTGCAGGTAATGCTTGGCCCGATCTTCCGCCGCCGCAGCGGCTCTATTGAATTCCATCGCCCACACGCCTCCTCGATGCTCGATTTCCGTATACCAGTATAACTGGCCTTAGGCGGCTTGTATTGAACAAATCGGACATGCTGGCTCCGAACGGAACCCCTTGCATACATGGCGGCCGGACCACCTGCTAGGACATCATCAACGAAGAAGGAAGCTCGCCGTAAAAGCGCTTGAAGTCGCGAATGAAATGCGCCTGATCGCAGTATCCGTAAGCCCCGGCGATTTCCTGCCAGGAAAGCTTGGGATGCCTTTCCGCATCGCGCAGTATATTTTGAAACCGGACAATGCCGCAAAACGTTTTCGGCCCCAGCCCGATCCGGCCGTCGAACAGCCGCTGCAGCTGCCTTGCACTAATATTCCCCGACCGAGCCAACTGCTGGACGCTAACCGCTCCCCTCGCTGCAAAAATACGCACCATCGCCTCATGCAATGCCGCCGGCGCTTCCACCCTGCCGCTCTCCGCAGCCGCCAGCAAGCGGAGCAGCGCCGTTTCAACACGGACTAGCCGTTCCGCCGTCCCTGCGGCAAGCCTCAACTGCTCCCCGAGCTCCGCCGCCGCTTTTCCCCATACGTCCGTCCCCCGAAACAGCGTATTTTTAAACTTGCCAAGCGGCACTCCAATAAAGGGGTAGGCTCCTCCCGGAAAAAACCGCACCGCAAACGTTTCCGACGCGTCCTTGCGCTTCGATTCCGGGCTAAAAGGCAGCTCAAACGTTCCGCAGAAGCGGATCGAAACGTCTTCCCCACCTGCGGCTTCCCATTCGAAAATCAGATCCGTACAGCCGTCCGGAACGACAGTGACCGCAGGTTCATTCCGCAATCCCGTTCCATCCGTCCGGGAGCTCCAATAGCACGATACATACGCCTTAAGCGCGGGGCATGGCTTGAATTCCGTGTAATGACCCGGGGTGCGCGTCCCCTGCGTCGGTTCGAACATCAGATAAGATTCCACATTGTCCGGCCCCTTCCAACTCCGTGCTGATACGAATAGTTTACCACACCGGTCGCCCGGACGCCTTGGCAACAGTGAACGCTGCTGGCAACACGGTTTTTGTCGATTTGGCGATAGTTGTCATATTCCCCGGATAGAACTGCGGCGCGTTAAGCATAAACCCGTTAAATAAATATAGGCGATAGCATCCTGCTATCGCCTATTTCACTTCCTAACCTTGCAGCAAGCGCTAAATCAACGTCACATTATCGCGGCTGCGGGCCGGGTTTTTGCGCTTCTCGATCAAGCGGTTGATCGCGTCCACATACGCGCGGGCGCTCGCTTCGAGGATGTCCGTGCTAACGCCGCGGCCGAGCACGGCATAATCGCCCTGCTTCAGCACCACATGCACTTCGCCAAGCGCATCCTTGCCGTGCGTCACCGATTGGATCGAATAGTCGTCGAGCTCGACTTCTTCCTTGGTCGCCTTGTCGATCGCATTGTAGATCGCATCGACGGAGCCGTTGCCGACCGCCGCTTCGTCCAGGTACCCGCCTTCCAGCAGCTTGATCCGCACGGTTGCGGTCGGGGTGGATTGATTGCCATACGATACTTGAATCGTCTCCAGCGAGAACACTTCAGGCGTCTCGATCAGCTTCTCTTCGAGCAGAGCGACGATATCTTCATCCGTAACGTTCTTCTTCTTGTCGGCCAAGTCTTTGAACTTGGCGAACGCGGCATTCATCTGCTCGTCGTCGAGATTGTAGCCGAGGTCGACCAGCTTCTCGCGGAACGCATGACGTCCGGAGTGCTTGCCGAGCACCAGCTTGCTTTCCTTGAGCCCGATCGTTTCCGGCGAAATAATCTCGTACGTCGTCTTTTCCTTCAGCATGCCGTCCTGATGGATACCGGATTCGTGCGCGAACGCATTAGCTCCGACAATGGCCTTGTTGCCCGGCACGACCATACCGGTCAGCTTGCTGACCAAACGGCTCGTACGAGCAATCTCGGACAGCGTAAGCGACGTCTTCGCTTGGAAAAACTCCTGACGCGTCTCAAGCGCCATTGCCACTTCCTCGATCGACGTATTGCCGGCGCGTTCGCCGATGCCGTTGATCGTCCCTTCGATCTGGTCCGCTCCGTTCAGAATCGCCGCCAGCGCATTCGCCGTCGCCATCCCCAAGTCGTCGTGACAGTGCGCGCTGAGCTGAATTTTCTCGATGCCCGGCACGTTCTCTTTCAACGTCTTGAAAATGTTACCGTATTCATAAGGCGTCATATAGCCGACCGTATCCGGGATGTTCACGACCGTCGCGCCAGCGCGGATCGCCATCTCCGTTACTTCGCATAGAAAATCAAGCTCGGTGCGGCCGGCATCCTCCGGCGAAAACTCGATTTTGCTGAAATATTTCTTCGCGTAACGGATCGCCGCCTCCGCCGTTTCGAGCACCTGGTGCTTTTCCATCCGCAGCTTGTGCTGGCGGTGAATCGGCGAGGTAGCAAGGAACAAATGCAGACACGGGTCCTGCGCATCCTTCAGCGCTTCGCGAGCCGCCTCGATGTCCTGCTCGCGGGAACGCGACAGGGCGATAACCGAGGCATTCTTTACGGCGCGGGCCACGGCGCTGACGCCCGCCAAGTCTCCGGGAGAGGCCGCCGGGAAGCCGGCTTCCATTCGGTCGACGCCGAGCTTCTCAAGCTGCAGCGCAATCTCAACTTTTTCCTGCATGTTCAGGTTGACGCCCGGCGACTGCTCGCCATCACGAAGCGTCGTATCGAAAATATATATTTTTCTCATGGCTCTTGGCTGCGCCTCCTTTGGAATTGACTTGCATTAAAGCAGAAAAAGGTGCGACCCGAAACGGGCAGGCAACGGACCTGCCTACCGTCCATTCCCTGCGCCGCTTTCAAGCCGACCTTATGCCGCTTGTCCGTTATACGTTGCTATCGTCTGCCGAATTACTTCTTGATCCAGTGCATCAATTCGCGCAGCTGGGAACCGACTTGCTCGAGCGGATGCTCGGCTTCCAAACGGCGGGTAGCTGTCAGGAATGCACGGCCCGATTGGTTCTCCAAAATAAAGTCGCGGGCGAATTTGCCTTGTTGGATGTCCGAGAGGACGCGTTTCATTTCTTTCTTCGTTTCTTCCGTAATGATGCGAGGACCTGTGACATAGTCGCCATACTCCGCCGTATTGGAGATGGAATGTCTCATCGACGCGAGACCGCCTTCGTACATCAGGTCAACGATCAGCTTCAGCTCGTGCAAGCACTCGAAGTAAGCCATTTCCGGCGCGTAGCCTGCTTCCACCAGCGTTTCGAAGCCTGCTTTGACAAGCGCGGAAGCGCCGCCGCAAAGAACGGCTTGCTCGCCGAACAGGTCGGTTTCGGTTTCTTCGCGGAACGACGTTTCGATGACGCCCGCGCGGGTGCAGCCGATCCCTTTAGCGTACGCCAAGCCGATGGCTTTCGCTTGACCGCTTGCATCTTGTTCGACCGCAATCAGGCCGGGAACCCCGAAGCCTTCGACATAAACGCGGCGAACCATATGGCCCGGCGATTTCGGAGCGACGAGGAACACGTCTTTATCCGCAGACGGTTGAATTTGGCCGAAATGAACGTTGAAGCCGTGGGAGAACATGATCGCTGCGCCATGCTTCAGGTTCGGTTCGATTTCGCTTTTGTATACGCTCGCCTGGGTTTCGTCCGGCATCAGAAGCTGTACCACGTCGGCAAGCTTGGTCGCTTCCGCTACGGAGTAAACTTCGAAGCCGTCGTTTTTCGCTTGCTCGAAGGAACGGCCTTGACGAAGTCCGATGATGACCTTCAAGCCGCTGTCGCGCAGGTTTTGCGCTTGGGCATGGCCTTGGCTGCCATAGCCGATGATAGCGATCGTTTTCCCTTTCAATACGTTCAAATCAGCGTCTTTTTCATAGTACATCGTAACTGCCATGGATAATAGCTCCTCCTTTGAATTAAAACCCTGTGAACGGGTGCTCGAACGGACGACGGGAACAGGAAGCTCGGACCGCAGCCGGGTTGGCCCTGTCATCCGCATGAGCCCCCGCTCACAGGAACATCTTGATATTAGTAGCAAAACGAAAAATGAATTATTTAATCATACCGCGGATCATCGCCGTTACGCCGGTGCGGGACAGCTCCTTGATGCCGTAAGGCTTGAGCAGCTCGGTCATGGCTTCGATTTTCTCGGAATCCCCGACGACCTGCACGATCAGCGAGCTTGGACCGATATCGACGATGGCTGCGCGGAACGTCTCGACAACGCCGAGAATTTCCGGCCGCATGCTTGGTTCGGCGTTGACTTTGATCAGCGCCAGCTCGCGCGCCACCATCGGATGGGCGCTCAGGTCGACGACCTTGATCACGTCGATCAACTTATAGAGCTGCTTGGAAATCTGCTCCAGCGTCTTGTCGTCTCCCGTCGTGACGATAACCATGCGGGAGAGCCCTTTTTCCTCGGACTCGCCCACCGTAATGCTCTCGATATTGAAGCCCCGGCGGCCGAACAGGCCGGATACGCGCTGCAGCACACCGGGCTGGTTGTTCACTAGAACGGATATGGTGTGTTTGCGTGTCATTCCGAATCCCCCATTAACATTTGGTCTATCGTCGAGCCTTGCGTTACCATCGGGAACACGTTCTCGTGCTTCCGGACGACGAATTCGACGAGCACGGGACCCGGGGTATCGAGCGCTTCCTGCCAAGCGCGGCGGGCTTCGTCTTTGTTCGTTGCACGCAGCCCCTTCACGCCGTAAGCTTCCGCCAGCTTCACGAAATCCGGGCTACCGGCCAAGTCGATGTGGCTGTACCGGTTGTCGTAAATGATCTCCTGCCACTGACGCACCATGCCGAGCACCCGGTTGTTGATGACGACGATTTTGACCGGAATTTGGTGAATCGCACAAACCGCAAGCTCCTGGGAACACATCTGCATGCCGCCGTCACCGTTGATCGAGACGACCAGCCGGTCCGGGTGCGCCTTCTGCGCGCCGATCGCCGACGGGAATCCGAAGCCCATCGTGCCGAGGCCACCCGAGGTGATCCAGGAACGCGGATGATTGAATTTGTAATACTGCGCCGCCCACATCTGATGCTGACCGACGTCCGTCGTTACGATCGCTTCGCCCTTGGTCGTCTCGTGGATCATCTCGATGACGTACTGCGGCTTCAGCTCCGTATCGGAATCTTTATAGCGCAGCGGGAAATTCTGTTTCGTCTCCTGCACCCATTCGATCCATTTCTCGGATCGGGACGGCTTCGCCTTCAGGTTGGCAAGCTGCAGCACGGCCTTCACATCGCCGACGACCGGGATGGCCGTTTCGATTATTTTGCCGATTTCTGCCGGGTCCACGTCGATGTGGATGATTTTTTTCGCCTGCGGCGCAAAGCCGTCCACCTTCATCGTGACGCGGTCGTCGAACCGGGCGCCGATGCCGATCAACAGATCGCAGTTTTGCAGCGCGTGGTTAGCGGTATACGTTCCGTGCATCCCCGGCATGCCGAGCCACAGCTCGTGCGCGCTTGGGAACCCGCCCAAGCCAAGCAGCGTCGTGGTGACCGGAATCCGCGTTTTGTTGACGAACTCAAGCAGCTGCTCCGCCGCATCGGCGTAGACAACGCCGCCGCCTGCGATGATCATCGGACGCTCACTCTCGGCGATCGCCTCCAGCATCTTGTCGACTTGGAGCTTGTTCGGCTGCACCGTCGGATTGTAGCCGCGGATGTCCACCTTCTCCGGATAGTAGAACGGCGCCGTATCGTTCGAGACGTCCTTCGGAATATCGATCAGAACCGGGCCTCTGCGGCCGGTCGAAGCGATATGGAACGCTTCTTTGATAATGCGCGGCAAGTCTTGCACGTCGCGCACCAAGTAGCTGTGCTTCGTAATCGGCATCGTGATGCCGGTAATGTCCGCCTCTTGGAAAGCGTCCGTACCGATCACCGATGTCGCAACGTTACCCGTGATGACCACGAGCGGCACCGAGTCCATGTAAGCCGTCGCAATTCCGGTAACGAGGTTCGTTGCTCCCGGACCCGAGGTGGCGATACAGACGCCTACTTTGCCTGTTGAACGGGCGTACCCGTCGGCTGCGTGAATCGCGCCTTGCTCATGCCGCGTCAGCAAATGGTTGAAATCCGGATTACCGTGCATGGCATCGTAAATATATAAGACCGCTCCGCCGGGATAACCGAAGACGCAATCCACGTCCTCCAGCAGCAGGCTGCGAAGCAGCATTTCCGAACCGGTAATGACGTCCGGCTTCAGCAGCTCTTCGCGAAGCTGTTCCTTTGACTTTTGTGTGGTTTGGACGATCATGAATATTGGCCTCCTCTCAGATAATCCGACAAACGACTAAAAAACCCCTCTCATCCCCAAACGCAGCATGTGCGTCTGACGGGACGAAAGGGGTTAATCTTCCGTGGTACCACCCAGAATTTGTTAGATGCCTCGCGGCAAATAACCTTAGCAGGTAATGCGCGCCGCAGCAATCCTCATCGGCTAGCACGATGACGACCCGTGAATTCGCGACTCTTACCTTCGGCACGGTAACGTGTGCCAAATCCGATTTTCCCTAGTAACATTATCGCTTTCAAGCAGTAAAGCCTGATGATATGCGATAAAGCTTTCAGGAAAACAGCTCCGAGGTGAGCTCGTACATAAGGGGTTAAGGCATTGGTTTCAGCATCTCCACTGCTCTCTGAACATAAGAGCCCTTATAACTTCGTCCTCTTCATAGCCGATATATCTGATGTGTTTTTTTGTATTATATGCCGAATCGATTTTTTAGTCAAGCATCATTCCCGAGGAAAAAAAGAAGCGAAAACGCCTCTGATCCGGGACCTTCCGCTCAAGTCGGAGACGGCGTTTACGGTTTCTTTACACGAAGTCGGACCGGAGACTCTTTCGGAAAGCCCGTTTGCAAGCGTTCCTTCCCCGCGGCTGCCGATTGCCGTCGCATCGAATGAAGATTTTGTGAATGCCCCAAGTTAGTTTCAAAAATAATTTTTGCCCGCTTGACGGCCCGCTAACAATCTTTGGTTATGTTGAAAAAGGAGCCCCGCGACAAAGGAACGGAAAACGGCCGATCGAAAATTGGATACACCGCAACTTTTACCAGCGGGAACTCGTCTTCAATCTTGCGGCTTGGGGCCAATAATAGCCATGATGGAAAAAAGTTTACCGTATTGGGTCAAAACGGAGAAGCCGTACGCCGAAGTATATTAAGACCGAAAAAAAAGGCAAAAAACACACAACGAAGAAAAAGGAGTGATTTCATGCGAGACATGCTGCAATCCGCCGTCCTGTCCATCACCTTGATCTCCGGCGCCCTTGCAACCGCCGCAGCCGCTCCTTTTGCCATGGGTTCCGAGCCGATGGCATCCGGCATGGGACAAAACATAAGGCAAGCTTCCACCGCATCCGGCCCGCTCCTGAGTGGCGAAGTCGTGCTGCCGGCCCTGCCGACGGTCCTCTCCGGCCCCGCTCTGCAATCGAAGCCGCCGCTTGACGGGGACGCCGGAAGCGCTCTGCCCCAAACCGAAGGGAATCCGGTGCTGACCTTTCCCGTCATCAGCGATATCCACGTTCAATCGTGGGAGAACACGTCGCACGAGAAGCTCGTTCGCGTATTGAACGACCTGAACGAAATCAATCCGTCGGCCGACACGCTCGTGATCAACGGGGATTTAACCGAAGGCAGGCCCGAGGACTACGCCAAGCTCAAAGAGCTCATGCAAAGCGCGCCGCATCCGGAGAGCGTCTTGTACAATATCGGCAACCACGAGTTTTACAAAGCTTGGTACAGCAGCGGTAGCCGTTGGAACCCGAACGGCTTTCCTAACGGGGAAACGGACCAAGAGTCAATTTCCCGGTTTCTCTCGTTCTCCGGAGAGAACAAGGTCTACTACGAGAAGACCATCAAGGGCTATCATTTTATCTTCCTTGGCTCGGAGCAATACCGGCAGTCTGACCCGGATCATGCTGAGGACGCTTATTTGTCGCCCGAGCAGTTGGAATGGCTGAAGCAGACGCTGGAAAAAGACGCCCGCTCGAACAAACCGGTCTTCGTCTTCCTGCACCAGCCGCTGCCTGCCTCGGTATCGGGAACGCATTTTTGCTGCACGAATAGCCGGGCCGTCATTCAGCACGAGGAACTGAAAGCGATCTTGTCGCAGTATCCGCAGGTCATCTACTTCAGCAGCCATTCGCACTGGGAGCTGAATCAGCCGGATACGCTGGTGCGGGACGGCTTCACGATGGTTAACACCGCCTCGGTGTTCGAAGCACTGACGAGCGACGGCAAAGGCGCGGAAAAGCTGAAGGGCAAAAAGGAAAGCCAAGGGCTGTACATCGAGGTGTACCCGGACCGGGTCCGGATCAAGGGCAGGGATTTTTACCGGAAGCAGTGGATTCCGGAAGCGCAGTTTACCGTACCGGTAGCTCAGAAGAAGTAAACGGTAGTCGGCAGGATATTATTTCTAAGGTCCAGTGAATAAGAGCAGGCTGCTCGGCGCGGCTTCTTATTCACCGGACCTTTTTTCGCGAAACGTCCGTATATTGGGCAAGCGGCTTCCAGCGACAATTCGCTCCTCCCGTTTCACGACGGCATAGTCGAAGCTTCGGCTTTCGATCCGATCATACGACCGAAGCAGCTCCTCATACGCTTCAGGAAGCCCCATCGTATTCAGCCGGTCCAATAAATATCCGGCACGCAAAACAAACACCCCTTGCAACGATACGTATAACCGTATCCTTGCAAGGGGTGTTTAAGGCAGGCCCGGTTGATAACCGTGCCTTATGCGTTCACCTTTTGCTTGGCAGTTTCTGCCAAAGAGTTGAATGCATTGATATCGTTAACGGCGAGATCCGCCAACATTTTGCGGTTCACTTCTACGCCAGCCAGTTTCAGGCCGTGCATCAGCTTGCTGTAGGACAAGCCGTTTTGACGCGCTGCCGCATTGATCCGCACGATCCACAGCTTGCGGAAATCGCGTTTTTTCTGACGACGGTCGCGGTATGCATAAAGCAAGGATTTCATGACTTGCTCTTTTGCCGTTTTAAACAGTCTATGTTTCGAGCCAAAGTAACCTTTAGCAAGTTTCAATATTTTTTTACGACGACGTGTACGGATAAATCCGCCTTTCACTCTTGCCATGACAATCTACCTCCAGAAATGTTGTAAGTATGCGAATTCGAGACGAACGGGATTACTTAATGTTAGCGAGCTGCTGCTTCAGGCGTCTTACATCGCCCGGATGCATAACCGGATTCGTGCCCAAAACGCGTTTTTGGCGAGCGGATTTGCCGGACAGCAGGTGGTTTTTATACGCTTTGTAGCGTTTTACTTTGCCTGTACCTGTAATTTTGAAGCGGTCTTTCAAGCTGCTGTGAGTTTTCATTTTTGGCATGGGGTGTTCCTCCTTAAAGAATGAGATTTTACTATTGCTGCTTCGACGCCAAGATCATGATCATGCTCCGGCCTTCCAGCTTCGGCTTGCGCTCAACGATGCACAGCTCTTCCACTTCGGCTGCCATGCGCTCCAGAACGCGTTGACCGATGTCCGCATGAGCGATCTCACGGCCGCGAAAACGGACAGACAGCTTCACTTTATCGCCATCGTTCAGGAATTTCACAACGTTGCGCAGTTTCGTTTGGAAATCGTGCTCGTCAATCGTCGCGCTCAAACGAATTTCTTTCAGCTCGACGATCTTCTGATTCTTACGGGCTTCTTTCTCTTTCTTCTGCGTTTCGTAGCGGAATTTGCCGTAGTCCATGATCCGGCAAACCGGCGGTTTCGCCGTAGGCGCCACGTTCACCAAGTCCAGATTCTGATCGTGCGCAATTTGCAGCGCTTCGCGAATCGGCTTGATGCCGAGCTGTTCTCCGTTCGCATCAATCAAACGAACTTCTCTTGCCCGAATTTCATCGTTAATCATGTGCTCTGTACTGATAACCTGCCACCTCCAAAAGATTTTGCAAAAAAAATACGCGGGCGATAAACGCCCACGTTTGGTTTTAGGTCCAATGGATTGATTGATCAGTTCAAGAACAGATCAATCAAACAAAGTCACTCTCAGTCATAACCAGCCAACCGGGGTCGGGCAGGTGAGAAGCGGGCGCTTCTTCTTTCGCACTAAACAAATATACCATTCCCATTGACTATAGTCAACAGCGAAATCCGATTTTTTACGCGGCTTGCGCTAGCTGGCCTGCTTGCTCTTCATATCCTCGAGCCGGATAACCCGGGTATGCTCGGTATGGCTCCACTGCTTGTTGTTTTGCGTGAAGAACGCGTAGATCGTGATCGGCCACCAGGACAACAGGAAGAGCGGGAACGTAATCAAGTACTTATACGATTTCAAAGGCGCTTTCTCCATAATCAGTGCGATCATAAACAGGACGTAGGTTAACACCGTGAAGACCGCAAAGAAGCTTGGCGCAATCTTGAACAAGGAACTAAATGTCGGGACGCCCGGAAGCGTCATATCGATCCACAGCACCACGGTAACGATCGAAGCGATGAACACGTTATAAACATTGGCCGCGTAAATGGCGTTATCGATCTTCGTCCAGCTGCCTTCCTTGATCCCTTTCCAGAGCAGCGGAAAGAAGTAGCGTCTGGCCACGTTGAAATGGCCCTGCATCCAGCGAAGCCGCTGGCGCGCCGAAGCTTTGAACGTGAGCGGCTTTTCGTCGTACACTTTCGCGTAATAGTTGAACGTCGGTTTGACGCCGCGAGTCACGCAGCGCATCGTAAACTCCAGATCCTCGACGAGACTTGTCGCCCCCCAGCCGATTTCCTTCAGCAGGTTCGATTCGAAGCACATTCCTGTGCCGCCCAAATAGTTGCCCAAACCAAGGTTGGCCCGCGGCAGCTGCCACAGCCGGTTAATGTACCAATAGGTCACCGCGTAGGAGGCGGTAATCCAGGAATCGTGCGGATTCTTCGTATCCAGATAAGCCTGAATAACCTTGGAGCCGTTACACAAGTCGTTGTTCATATGCATCAGGTAATCCTTGCTGACGAGGTTGTCGGCGTCAAACATGACGACGGCATCGTACTGGCGCGGCATTTTCCACAGCTCTTTGAGCATCCACTCGATCGCGTAGCCTTTGCCTCTCAGCTTCGGATTGCTGCGCACGCATGCGAGCACGCCCATGTCTTGGGTGATTTGAGCCGTATTATCGGTGCAGTTATCGCAAATCACGAATATATCATATAGTTCTTTCGGATAGTCCAAATTTTTCAAGTTCTCGATAAGCGCACCGACAACCTGCTCCTCATTGTGGGCCGCTACGAGAACGGCAAACGTTTTTTGAGGCGCATGCTCAATTTGATTTTTGCGACGGTACCAACCGAAAAACGTCAGAACCAACTGGTAGGCTCCAATCAAAGCCAAAGCAATCTGGAGGCCTAACAGAATACTGTCCAACATGAAACATCCCCCTTTTTTTGTATGTACCCCTTTGTCTGTTTCTGTTTCTCTTAGCGCCTTCAAAAATTTTTTCGATGATGTGGATTAGATTACGAGGGTCGCCGAATATGATTTTCCTCTCTTTGATCCGATTTGTCAAAACCGCCAAGTCGCTTCCTGAGCCCGGATCTTTGTTTTTACGGGAAAAACGTCTGGAATTCCGGCAAGACTCTTTGCTATCCATCTTTTTATGTCTTATTTTCATCGATTTTCAAACTTTTTATAAGCGCCAGTTGGAAAAAACTTTCTGAAACCACAAACGGAAAAGCGGTCATTGGGAAAAGACAGCCTCCTGCTTCCGCAGTGTCTTTTCTCCGACGCCAACCTTCCGACATATAATATAACGAATGTGAACGGGGAAAGGTTGCATGTCCGCAGTACTGCTTCCCGGATATTGATTGAACAGGGTATGGTACGAGGCGGCGACCCAGGTTGGTCGGATTAGGGATAGCCATACGACACTCCGGATACAATAAGCAGGAGACGCTGCCAAGTCTTTCTATTCTCCATGGATCGGGTTCGGCTGCCGATTGATTATGCGGAAGATTAAATTTACCTTTTTATAATTCTTTTTATATTCCTATAACATTTGCCCCCTACACTTATATATGAGCTGGCCAGACAGCTTATCCCACACTGCAAGGAGGCGTTGTTCCCTTGAGCCGTGTCGTTTCGTGGCTGCAAAAGCATGAGCACCGGATGTTTTTCTTCGTGAATCGACGTATTCAGCACGCTGCGCTGGATTACTTTTTTAATGCGATCACTCATTTGGGAGGCGCTACGGCTATGATTATCATTGCGCTCTGCATCGCTCTGTTTACGGAGGGGGTATGGAGAATAGCCGGGATTCAGAGCTGTATCGCCCTGGCGGTCAGCCATGTGCCCGTCGCTATCATGAAGAAGAAATATCCGCGGCTTCGGCCCTATCTTGTGCTGAAAGGCACGCACACATGCAAAAAACCGTTAACGGACCATTCCTTCCCGTCCGGCCATACGACGGCCGTATTCTCCGTAACTGTGCCGCTCATGCTCGTTCATTCGACGATCGCTATTATTTTGCTTCCTATCGCTTTTCTCGTCGGTTTGTCGCGTATTTATTTAGGACTCCACTACCCGTCCGACTGTTTGGCCGGGCTGCTGATCGGAACCGTAACGGCCCTGTCGGCCGTTACAATGTGGGGCTGAAAGCAATAATTTTAACTTTGTGTAAATTCCATTTGCTACAAGGTTGGGTGAAGCGCCTATGCGTAAAAAGAGAGTCTTATTATTATCCGAAGGCTTCGGCGCCGGGCACACGCAAGCGGCTCACGCTCTGTCCGACAGTCTTCGCCTGCTCACGCCCGAAGTCCAGACTCGCGTGCTTGAGCTCGGCACATTTCTGCATCCGACGCTGGCTCCATGGATTCTCACCGCTTACCGCAAAACCTTGTCAACTCAACCCAAGCTTTACGGGCTGATGTATCGTTCTCAATACAAAAAATCGTTAAACCGTTTTACCCGGCTTGCGCTTCATCGTATCTTTTACGCGCAGGCTGCCGAGGTGATCCGTCAGCTGCGTCCGGATACGATCGTATGCACGCATCCGTTCCCAAGTGCGGTGATCTCCCGCTTGAAGTGCTCCGGCTTGAACGTGCCGCTGTGCACCGTGATCACCGATTACGACGCCCACGGCACCTGGGTTAGCCCCGAAGTGAACATGTACCTGGTGTCAACCCCGAACGTCAAAGAAAAGCTGCTCAGCCGCGGGGTTCCGTCCGAAACGGTAAAGGTGACGGGCATTCCGATTCATCCGAACTTCTGGGAGCAGCACAACCGGGAAGAGCTTCGCAGCCGCTTCGGCTTGTTGCCTCTGCCTACGGTGCTCGTTATGGGCGGGGGCTGGGGACTGGTGAAGGACGAAGGGTTCCTGCAGCATTTGACCAGTTGGCGCGACCGGATTCAGCTTGTCGCCTGTCTCGGAAACAACGAGAAAGCACTGGCGGAGCTGGGCAAGGACGAGCGTTTCCGGCATCCGAACGTCCGTCTGCTCGGGTTCACCAAAGAAATCGACAAATGGATGGACGTCTCCGACTTGCTCATCACGAAACCGGGAGGCATGACCTGTACGGAGGGGCTTGCCAAAGGAATTCCGATGCTGTTCTACAAGCCGATCCCGGGACAGGAAGAGAAAAACCTGCAGTACTTCACGCAGCACGGCTTGGGAGAGCCGATCAAATCGGCGGAGACGGTGGATCATTGGTTCCGGCTTTTAACCGACAAGGTGCTTGAGATGCGCAAAGCCCGCGCCGGACTGGCGCGAAAAGAGGGCGCATACAATCCCGCCCAGTGCTCGCAAGCGATCATGGAAATACTGACCCGCTAAAAGGCAAGAGCCTTGTGGCTCAGCATAAGCGCACAAGGCTTTTTTGACGATTCTATTCTTCCGCCGAGGCTTCTGTGTCCGCTTCGGGCTCCTGTCGTTCGGACAGCTGCTTCTGATGCGCCGCCAGCGCTTCTTGCCCGATCACGGCCTCCAATCGGTAGATCGGCATCCCCTGCTTGTAGAACTTCGTTTCGTATTCCGTCATGATCAAATCGGTCCGCGCTTCTTCCGCATGAAGATCAAGTGAAATATTGCGCATGCGAAGACCTAAATCGGCAAACGAGTTAAGCGAAAACTCAAACAGTGAACGGGAATCCGTTTTGAAATGAATTTCTCCCCGTTCATTCAGGATCGACTGATATTTATGAACAAAATTCGCATGGGTCAGCCTGCGGCGGGCATGTCTTTTTTTCGGCCAAGGATCGCTGAAGTTCAAATAAATGCGCTCCAGCTCGCCCGCGGCGAAAATATTTTCGATCAGCTCGATGTTAAAACGCGCGAGCCGCAGATTGGACAAGTCGCCGCCATGCTCCTCGCGGGAAGCATGCGCCTTCTCGCCAGCCCGGCGGACAAGCTCGTCGTACATGTCGACACCTATGTAATTGATGTGCGGATTGAGGGCGCTCAGCTCGCTAATAAACCGCCCCTTGCCCATCCCAAGCTCCACATGGATGGGACGGTCGTTGCCGAACAGCTCGGCCCACCGGCCCTTGAACGGTTCCGGCTCCAGCACGACCAGCTCCGGCTGCGCCTCCAGCGCTTCTCTGATTCCTTTACGTCCTCTTAACCGCATAGATCAATCTTCCTCCAACCGCTTGCGCATCGTTCCGCGCGTTTTCGTCTTGATCGATTATACTCCAGAAGACCGGGAATGAAAAGACCGGCCCGTGCCGTAAGGGCGGAAGGACCGGTCAAGTTTGTGGCAAGTGAAAAAACTCATTCCGCCGTTATTTGCGGAAATCGCCCTCGTCGCGATTCCGGGTGCGAAGGCCGGCCAAGCCCAGCAAACCGATCAAACCAAGCCAACCCCAGTTGGAGCCAGTGTTGTTGGCAGCAGCAGTCGTACGGTACGTATTGGTGTTGTAATTGCCGCCGTATCCGTAGCCCGTACGATCGGTCGTACCGGTGTACGTATTCATGCGGTCCAGCATGTTGTAGTTATAATTAGTTCCTGTTGTCGTACCTGTTGCAGCACCGGTAGTTGTACCGGTTGTGCCTGTCGTTGTGCCTGTTGTGCCTGTAGTGCCTGTAGTGCCGGCAGTTGTACCTGTTGTCGTTCCTGTCGGCGTAGTGGTCGTGGTACCGGCGGTTGTGCCCGTGGTCGTTCCTGTTCCATAGGTCGAAGTGGTCCCATACGTAGACGAAGTCCCGGTTCCCGTAGCCATCGTTTCTGCATAGGCTTGCCCCCCCGTACCAATAGCAGCCGTTAGAGCGAGCGCAAGCACCGTTTTCCCGAACTTGTTCATGGTATGATAATATCTCCCTTCTCAAGCTGGATTGGTTTTTAACGCCTTGCAACCTTAGCATAGGCCACGTGCTGTTTTCTTATCCGGTTCTCGGGCAGGAGGGTTTTGTCAAGGACTAAGTTCGCTTTTGAAGCCGATTTTCGGTACAATATATATTGTAATGCTCAGTGAAAGAGCCGATTCGAGTTTCGAGCCTTATTGATTTTTACAAAAGGAGTTTCGCCTTATGAAGCAAGCTGAAATGATCCGACCGCCATTATGGGGCGATAAACGTTTTCATACATGGAACTACGAAATGCGGCAGCAGTTCGGAGGCAAGGTATTCAAGGTTATGCTCGATGCCGGATTCACATGTCCGAACCGCGACGGAACGATAGCCGCCGGAGGCTGCACGTTTTGCAGCGCGCGGGGCTCGGGCGATTTTGCCGGGAGCCGCCGGGACGATCTGGTGACTCAGTTCAACAAAATCCGCGATTTGCAGCATCAAAAATGGCCGGAAGCGCAGTATATCGGCTATTTCCAGGCCTATACCAATACGTACGCTCCGGTGGAGGAGCTGCGCGAATATTTTGAAGCGATTTTGCAGCAGCCCGGCGTGGTCGGCTTGTCGATCGCCACAAGGCCGGATTGTCTGCCGGACGATGTCGTCGATTATTTGGCCGAGCTGAACGAACGTACGTACTTGTGGATCGAAATGGGCCTCCAGACGATCCACGAACGGACGTCGGAGCTGATCAACCGGGCGCACGATACGCAGTGCTACTTGGATGCGGTCGCAAAGCTACGGGCCAGAGGCATCCGGGTGTGCGCGCATATCATTTACGGTCTGCCCCAGGAAACGCACGAGATGATGCTGGAAACCGGCCGCGCCGTCGCACGGATGGACGTGCAGGGCATCAAGATCCATCTGCTCCACTTGATGCGCAAAACGCCGATGGTCAAGCAGTATGAGGCCGGTCTGCTGCGGTTTTTGGAAAAAGATGAGTACGTGTCGCTCGTCGTCGATACGCTGGAATTTCTTCCGCCGGAGATGATCATTCACCGGCTGACCGGGGACGCGCCCCGGGATTTGCTGATCGGACCGATGTGGAGCTTGAAAAAGTGGGAGGTGCTTAACGCCTTCGACGAAGAGCTGCGCAAACGCGATACGTGGCAAGGAAAAAAGTGGCCGCACGGCGCACCTGGTTCCGGTTCGGGATTGGCCTGAACGGGGGAGGCGTCAGGCTCGGGGACCGGTAAGATCGCCCGGCACCCGGCGGCCCGTGGGAGGAGTGAGGAACGATGAACGGCAAACGGAAAGTCGTTTGCTTCATGCTCGGGGCCGCGGCTTGTCTCGCGGCCGGCTGCACGGACGATCCGGCGGCGCCGGCGCCGCCAGTCAAGGTGGCCCCCGCCCCGGCGGAGGCGAACGCCCCCGACGGGGCGGTCGGCTCCGCCGTCCCGGGCGGCGCAGGCAGCGGCGAAGCCGAGGGCGGCAGCGAAGCGCCGACGCCGCCGGCGGCCGGCACGGCGCCGAAGGCGGGCGCGGAGCACCCCGCGGCGAAGCAGCCGGGGGCGCCAAAGGCGCCGAGCGCGCCCGCGCTGCCGCCGGCGAAGCTGCCGAGCCTCGCGAAGCCGGGGAGAGCGGAGCCGGAAGGCGGCAAGGCGGTAACGGCGCCGACGGGGCCGATCGAGCCGCCGAAGGCGAGCTCGGAGCCGGAGTCGTCAGGCCCGGCTGTGGCGAAGCCGGGGTTTCAGACGCCGCCGAGCCCGGCAGGCGCTGGGGATCTGGCGCCGCCGGGACGGGCAAGCAATTAGGAACACGGCGAAGCCGGGTTCGGACATGCTTCAAAGGCTACATAGCTCAGCCTCAAACCTTTGTCCTGAACGAATAAGACATTTTCCAGTGCGTTATAGGACTATGTTGAGGCGGCCTAAACTAATAGAGGAACTCAAATGTGTTACTCGTGTCGAATTTGGGTTTCGCATCCTATTTTTGTCGTATTAAGGCGCCATGGTTCCTTTATTTACGCAATTTCATTTGAAACTACAGCTTATAACGCACTGCTTTCCCTCTATTGAACATTATCCGAAGTTATGCATCCTTATTCGTATCTTCATACTCGTGAAGAACAACAGGCAGCTTAAGCATTTAATTATCAATAACAGGAGGAGTCGCTCCTTTGGGCTTTGTTTCCATACTCAGCTTTGCGCATAAGTTAATAGAAGAACGGGTGCAGCCGGGAGAAGCCGTTGTCGACGCTACGGCCGGCGGCGGAGTCGATACGGCGTTTTTGGCTCACCTAGTTGGGCCTGCCGGGACCGTACACGCCTTCGACATCCAGCAGCAGGCGCTGGACCGCACAGCGTCGCGTCTCGAACAGGAATGCCCCGGCCGCGGTGACGTCCGTCTTCACCTGCGCAGCCATGAAGCGATGCTGGAGGTCATCCCCGAAGAAAACCTTGGGTGCGTCGGGGCTGTCATGTTTAACCTTGGCTACTTACCCGGAGCCGATCATGAAACGGTGACCGCACCGGAATCAACGCTGGCCGCCTTGGAAGCTTCCGTTCAGCTTATTCGACGCGGCGGCATTATTACGATCGTGCTGTACACCGGCCATCAGGGAGGCCAGGAGGAAGCAGCCGAGGTCGGGCGCTGGGCTGCCACCTTGCCGCAAAAGCATTTTCAGACGCTGCAGTACCGTTTTATGAATCAGATTAATCATCCGCCCTATCTTATCGCCATCGAGAAGAGATAGTGCGGCGCGGTAATTCCAGACCGATGCCTTCCCCGCTTTCAGTGCTTTTAGCTATAGCAAAACGCGGGGCGGATTGATATAATGCAAAATATAAAAAAAGAAAGGCCGGTTTGCTCCGGTAAACCAGGCCAACTAGGATAAGGAAGTGGAGAGTAATGAAGCCGTATCCGTTGCAATGCAAGCCCGAATTTAAAGAAAGAGTATGGGGTGGACGTGCGCTCGAACAGTTCGGACTCGAGCTACCGGAGGGCAAGATTGGCGAAGGCTGGATGATCGGCGATCATCCGAATGGAACGACGACCGTCGCAAACGGCGAATTGGCCGGCATGGGACTCGATCAAATCCGTGAGCAATACGGGAGCGAGTTTTTCGGCAGCAAGGGCTTCTCGGAGAAAAACGGCCGGTTCCCGCTGCTCATCAAGCTGCTGGATTGCCAGGACGACCTGTCCGTGCAGGTGCACCCGAACGATCATTACGAGCGTCTGCCGCAAGGCGAGCTGGGCAAAACGGAAATGTGGTACATTCTGGACGCCAAGCCGGACGCCAAAATCATTTACGGGCTGAAAGACGGCGTTACCCGCGAGCAGTTGGCTGAAGCTATTGAGCAGAACCGCATCTTGGACTGCCTGAACGAAGTTACCGCGGAAGCGGGCGATTCCTTCTATATCCCTGCAGGTACCGTACATGCGCTCGGAGCCGGCGTGCTGGTTGCCGAAATTCAGCAAAATTCGGACAGCACTTATCGGCTGTACGATTACGACCGTCTCGGTCTGGACGGTAAGCCGCGAGAGCTGCACATTGAAGATTCCTTGAACGTCATCGCCTACGAGAACTCGGGCGCTACGTATATGAAAACGAACCTGAACGCCTCCGGCGAATGGCTGACTCTGGTCCGCTCCCCGTTCTTCGTGACGGAAAAAGGCCGCGTCGAAGGTCAGTGGCCGCTGCAAACGTCGCCGGAAAGCTTCGTGATCCACATTATCTGCGAAGGCACGGGATCGATCCGTTGGGCCGACGGCGAGCTAAACGTGAAACCGGGCGAATGCTACCTGCTGCCGGCCAGCCTTGGCAGCTATTCGCTTGAGGGCAGCATGACGGTTCTGCGCAGCTACCTGCCGTAGACCTTAGACCTTAGCGGATATAAAAGCAAAGAACACCTCGTCTTGTTCGTCAAGACGGGGTGTTCTTTCATTATAGCCTGCGTATTCAGACGCTCGTCGGCTCAAGCGCCAGCGTAAACGGCTGCGGCTTGGCCGAAGCGTCAGGCGGGAAGTACACGATGAGCAGCTGCTCGCTTGTCCGGTCCAGCTCTCCGTTCTGCAAGTAACGGTCCAGCCGGAACGGCAGCTTTTCGATCATGACATGCTTATGCAGTTCCTTCTCTCCGATGTTTAGCGCGGCGAATGAACCGGATACCGTTTCAGGCTGCTCGGCAAGCAGCCGCAAATAATCGGACTGGCGGGGCTTGTCCAAGGTGAAGTCCCACCAAATTTTGCGCGGCTTGTACTTGTGGTTCAGGAAATAATCGAGCTTCATCAAGCCTTCGATGACGTCGAGCTTGGCCGTGCCGCGATGCTTCAGGAACGCATGCAGCCGGGTGAACAAATCCTCAAGCTGGTGCCCGATCTTTTGCCAGCCCCGCTCCTCCCAATAATCGCCGAACTCTTGGAAGAAATCAAAGGCCGATGTAAATTCGCGCCCGATCAAATACCGGACCGTATGGTCCATCCGGTGGGCGTTCCAGTATTTTTCCAGCACATCCTCTACCCGCTTGATCCGCACCAAGTCCGAGAACGGCAAAATGTTGTTGCCGAGAATTTCATATGGCGCGTAGTCCATGTAGAGGTAGCCGTATTTATCGGCGTCATGACGCATCCCGGTGCCGCGGAGCATTTTCAGAAACCCAAGCTGCAATTCTTCGGGACCGAGGGCGAAGACGTCGTTGAACGTTTTGCGGAACGAATTGTAATCTTCCTCTGGCAGCCCGGCAATGAGGTCAAGATGCTGGTCGATTTTGCCGCTTTCCTTCACCTTCGTCACTGTACGGGTCAGCTTGGCGAAGTTTTGACGGCGCTTGACGAGGCTGTTGGTCAAATCGTTCGTCGACTGAACCCCGATCTCGAAGCGAAATATGCCGGGCGGCGCGTTCTCTGCCAAATAATCGAGCACTTCCGGCCGCATAATGTCCGCCGTAATCTCAAACTGGAACACACAGCCATTATGGTTTTTGATCAGAAATTCGAACATTTCCATGGCGTAATCGCGCTTAATGTTGAACGTCCGGTCCACGAACTTGATCAGCTTCGCGCCGGAGCGGATCAAATAAAGCAGGTCGCTCTTGGTCCGTTCCATATCGAAATAACGCACACCGACTTCGATGGAAGACAGACAAAATTGACAGCTGAACGGACAGCCGCGGCTCGTCTCGAAATACACGACCCGATTCGCCAGGCTCGGGACATCTTCTGCAAAGCGATGCGGCGTCGGAATATCGTCCAAGGCCAGCTTCGGCCGAGGCGGGTTGATGACGACCCGCCCCTCTTTGTTGCGGTAGGCGAGGCCGAAGACGCTGTACAAGGCGCGGTCTCCTTCAAGCTCGGTCAGCAGGTGATGGAGCGTCTCCTCCCCTTCTCCGACGGCGATGAAGTTGACTTCCGGCAGCCGGTTCATCCAATACTCCGTATCGTAAGAAACTTCCGGACCGCCCAAAACGACGATCAGCTCGGGCATGATCTTCTTGAGCATGCTGACCACGACGATCGTTTCTTCGATGTTCCAGATATAACAGGAGAAGCCGACGACCTCGGGCTTGCGCTGGTAAATGTCGGACACGATGTTCATCGCCGGGTCCTTGATCGTGTATTCGGCAATCTGGATGCCGGGAAAATCGTGCTGGCTGAACGCCTTCAAATACCGGAGCGCGAGTGAAGTGTGAATATATTTGGCGTTTAACGTCGATAAGACAATATTTTTCATGGGAAGTCTGTACCTCTTTACTCATCCTTTTTCGTGTTAACAGTATCCCTATTCTACCGCGAAACGGAACCGAACACAAAAAAAGAAAATGGAACGTAACGTCCCATTTTCCCAAAACTAATACAAAGATTCGTTGACTGGCACGCTGTCCGGCTCGGGGGCCAGCGCAGCAAGCATAAATTCGTCCTGCCCCTCTTCCTTCCACATGTTGGCCTGGGTCAACAGCTGCTCCTCCACCTGCTCCTTTTGCGTCACCAATGCTTCGATATTGCCCTCGGAACGCTCGATGTTATGCTGCAGTCGATTGCGCTCCGCCAGTCTCTTGGCCAATTGGTACAGTATCATGATCTAAAAATCGTCCCTTCGCATCGAATATTATTGTCTTCATGTTACCGGGTAAACATTAAGACAACATTAGGAGAATATAAACAAAACGTTAAAATTCTCCTTTTCTCTATATATGCAGCATGATGAGCATAGTATTTCCCATTTTTAAGAAAAAAAATGTGGAATTTTCGAGCGGAAGGGCCGGCGCCGTCTGTTCATGTTGCAAACTGGACCGAAGCCCCGTCTTACTCCCAGCGAAACGTAAAGCTGGCCACGATAAACGCGACGAGAAGCCACCCGCCGAGCAGCGCCGCTTCGGTCCAGACGACGGAAAATCCTGCTCCTACGTTCATCACCTGGCGCAGCGCCGTCGTCAAATGGGAGATCGGCAGCAGCTTAACGATCGGCTGAAGGAACTCCGGCATGTTCTTGATCGGGAAGAAGACGCCGCCCAGGAAAAGCATCGGGAACGAGATGAAGCCGGCGATTGGCCCGGCGCTCTCCGGCGTTTTGGCCAGACCGGCAATGATAAAACCGATCGACATGAATGCCAGCGTCCCGAGCACGATAAAGCTGAGCAGCAGCAGCCAGGAGCCGTTCACCTGCGTGCCAAAAAAGAGCGAGCCGACGACCAGCACGATGACGGCTTGCAAGCCGTTTAACAACAGCCGCGCCGTAATCTGCGAGGCGATAAACGTCGATGCTTTCAGCGTTGTGCTCTGCATCCGCCGCAGGATGCCCCGCTCCCGCCACGAAGCAATCTGCCCCGCCACCCCGTTCAGGTTGTTGGACATTATCATCATGGCGACGATGCCCGGCACCAGGAAGTCGATATAGCTGAGCTTCAGCGACTGCACGCCTTCCGGCCGGATCGTAATTTTCGGCGTATAGCCCGACAGCTTCTTATCGATCCCGTCAATGACCGGAGCCAGCACCTGCAGCCCAATTTGCGAGGTTGCGGCATTCGTTTCGTCGTAATACACTTTGATCGCCGCGGCCGTCCCTGTACTCCCCGGCTTCGTCTGTTCCTCGTAGCCCTTTGGAATGACGAGCACAAGCTGGTAATCGCCGCGTTTCAGCGTCTCCAACTCGGGATTTAATTCGGATGCCCCGCTCAGCCGCAGGATCGGGTTATCCTGCAGCGCCTTCACCAGCGCTGCGGAAGCGGCCGTCCGGTCCTCATCGACGATGGCGCCCGTGACGGAGACCGGATTGCCTTTGCCGAGGAACGAGCCCAGCATGACCATGAAGAAGATCGGAAAAAGCAGCGTCCAGAACAGCACTTGCCGGTTGCGGGCAAACAGCCGCAGCTGGGCAAGCGTCAGATGAATGTAAGCGTTCATGCTTCTCTCAAGCTCCTTCCCGTCATATGGATGAAGACGTCCTCCAGCGTGGCCGTCCGGGTCTGCAGCTCCTGCACGCGCCACCCCTGCGCTTCCGCCCGGCCGATCAAATCGACGAGTGAGGTTTGCAAATGGTCGGTATACAGCACGAAAATGTCTTTGCGCTGATCCACCTGTTTCACCTCGCTCACTTCCCGCAGCGCTTCCGTTACAGCCGTTTGCCGCTCCTCGCTCCAAGCGTCGGCGCCTTCCAGCCGGAATTCGATGGCGCTGTCGGATTGCAGGTTGCGGACCAGATTCCGGGGCGTATCGAGCGCGATCACCTGTCCGCTGTCCATCAAGCAGATGCGGTCGCACAAAGCATGGGCTTCTTCCATGTAATGCGTGCTGAGCACGATCGTTTTGCCGCGTTCCTTGAGCCTTAGCACGATATCCCACAGCATCCGCCTGGCCTGCGGGTCCAGACCTGTCGTCGGTTCGTCCAAAAAGACCACCTGCGGATCGTTTACAAGCGCCAGTGCAATCGCCAGACGTTGTTTTTGCCCGCCGGAGAGGTTTTTAACGCGGTCGTTGCGTTTTTCCTGCAGAATCATATCTTCCAGCAGCGGCTCGATCGGGATGGAGTTCGGGTAAAAGCTGGCATACATGCGGATGATCTCGTGCACTTTCAACAGATCAAACAGCGAGGTGGATTGCAGCTGGACGCCGATCACCTGCTTGACTTGGTTCAGCTGCGTTCGAGTGTCAAAGCCTGCTACAACCGCATGCCCTTCATCCGGCTGCCTGAGCCCTTCGATCATTTCCATCGTAGTCGTCTTGCCCGCGCCGTTCGGTCCGAGCAGCCCGAACACCTCGCTTTGATATACTTCGAAATGGACGCCTTTTACGGCCGTAAAATCCCCGTACCGTTTAACTAAGCCGTCCGCCTTAATTATCGTTTCCGCCATCGGCAATATCTTCAGCTCCTTTGGGGGCGTTTTTGGAAAAAGCTTCAGCTAGAGTATACCATCCGGCCGACGGGGATGCCTAATTTTAAGCATGAAGCCCGTTTCACCAATCCGGCCCGGTCATGGTATAGTAAGAACAGCGATTCGACAAGAAACGGAGAGAATGACATGAGCACGGAATGGAAAAAGCACCGCGATTCTTCGCATCCGCAGGGAAAAAGATCGGAAGCCGCGCGCAAGCCTGGCGGGAAGAAGCCTGTGGCAAATCGGCCCTCGACGGCAGAGGATCTGAGAGCCGGCGATCGGATCGTAGTCACGATCAAGCGGATCGGCATTAACGGCGAGGGCGTCGGCTACTACAAGCGCAAGGCGGTGTTCATCGACGGTACGCTGCCGGAGGAAGTCGTGAAAGCGACGGTGACGAAGGTCGAGCCGAGCTATATTACGGCCAAGCTGGATGAGGTGGAAAAGGCTTCGCCGCACCGTCAAAAGCCGCCCTGTCCCGTCTACGACAGCTGCGGCGGCTGTCAGCTTCAGCATATGACGTATGAGGCTCAGCTGCGTGCTAAGGAGGAGCTGGTACGGGAAGCGTTCCGGCGGTACGCGGGCATGGAGTCGGCCCCGATCCGGCCGATTCTCGGCATGGACAACCCTTGGAGCTACCGAAACAAGGCGCAGCTGCAACTCGGCCGCGCAGGGGCAGGCGAGCAAGTCGTCGCGGGCTTGTACTCCCCCGGCACGCATAAGCTCGTCGACATTACCGGCTGCGCGATACACGATCCGGCGATCAACCGGGTTACGGAGACGGTTGCCAAGCTGCTTGGCGAGCTGGACATCCCCGTCTACAACGAACGGACCCGCCAAGGCGCCGTCCGCACCGTCGTAGCCCGGGTAGGCCGGCAAACCGGCGAGGTTCAGCTTACGCTGATCACCGCGGCGGACCGTATTCCGGACCGCGAACGGCTCGTCCGCCGCATCCGCGACGAGCTGCCGCAGGTGACGACCATCGCGCAAAATTTGAATCGAGAAGCTTCTCCACTCATTTTCGGCGCGAAAACGACCGTGCTGTGGGGCAAGGAACGGCTGGACGAGACGCTCGGCGACGTCCGCTTCTCCCTCTCCCCCCGCGCTTTTTTCCAGCTGAACCCGGAGCAAACGGTCAAGCTGTATGACGCGGTCCGCGAAGCCGCCGCGCTGACTGGCGAAGAGCTTGTCGTCGACGCCTACTGCGGTACCGGCACGATCGGGCTCTGGCTCGCCCCGCACGCCCGTGAGGTGCGCGGCATCGAGCTCATTCCCGAGGCGGTCGACGACGCCCGGGACAATGCCCGGGCGAGCGGCGCGGCGAACGCCCGCTTCTTTGTCGGGCGTGCCGAGCAGTTGCTGCCCGAATGGGTGCAGCGCGGCATCCGCCCCAACGTCGTCGTCGTCGACCCGCCGCGCACCGGCTGCGAGCGCCCGCTGCTGCTCGCGCTCGCCGAGGCGAAGCCGGCGCGACTCGTCTACGTGTCGTGCAATCCGTCCACCCTGGCAAAGGACTGCCAGGTGTTGCTCGAGCAAGGCTACCGGCTGGACTGGATCCAGCCGGTGGACATGTTCCCGCAGACGGCGCATGTGGAGTGCGTGGTAAGGATATATCGGGAAAACGATTGATATGGAGGGTTACCACTGACCAACATAGAATGGTACAAACAATATAGACAAGTACAAGTTGGATTGCACTCAAAAATATTGAATAATTGTATTTATGACAGACAGATTTATAGTGTTCTTTCATTTAAATCGGTCGGATGGACTTCCGCTATTGTTTGAGAATGTAAATTGAATGCCCGTTCGTGGCAATGCGGAGATGATTTTAATGTTGACCCCTACTCAAATCAAACGCAAGTTAAAAGAATGCTCGAAAGATGAGCTTATTATATTACTGTACGAAGTAGTGAAGGCTAACAAAGAAGCTCAGGCATATATTTCTGTGAAATTACAAGGAGAACCGGCCTTACTCGAAATTTTAAACGCATCCAAAGAACAAATTTATAAGGAATTCTATCCAACACGTGGTTTCCCAAAGCTAAGGGTGACTAAAGTCAAGCAGGTCCTTTCTGACATAAAAACGATTGGCAAGGGAACGATTTTGCCTTTTGAATTGCTGGTTTACTTTTGTGAAGTGGCAGTTCAGTATATTCATGAGCAAGGTGATATCTTTGAAGATATGGGAGATTGTTTTACCGATGCTTACGAAGAAGTAGTTCAAATTCTCAATAATGAGAAAACGCCTGACTTGTTTGAGCAGTATAAAGATCGCGTGCAGGCTATTGTCAATACACCCGGTTGTGAATGCTGGGGAATTCATGATTCATTGAACGGCTCGTATTCTGATCTCAAATGGATAGATCATGACAAGGAACGAGACGATACTGTCAATGCTTCTGGTGTCATTTCCTATGCAGCGATGAGCAAATGGCTTAAAATACCCGAGGATATTCGTCAAAAATACATCAGCACTGTCTGGTGTGGAAAATGCTTAGGAGCAACAACCATCAAAGATTTCACGGTGCAACTAGATAAGTATGGAATTATTCTTCAAGGAACTTGCTCCAATTGTGGACATCAGGTAGCCAGAGTTATTGAAAAATGAGTGTATATTCACAATGATTACTACCAACAGTCAAAGTTGAAAAAAATTGATCGCAACACCCCCTGTTACTTGTGGAAGCAGTCAAAAATATAAGAAATCTTGCGGAAGGTAAAAAGCCATGAATAAACGCTGGGTAAGCACCCCCAAGCCTGCCAAACTGAGCGCCTCGGATAAAACAAGACTTGAAGCTGTCGTTAACCAATTCATATCGGGGTCTTCGCGTCTCAGTGAAATTGTATACCGTGTTGATATCAAAGCAGGGCGAATTTATATGTATCGGCTGCATGAACAATTCGGCTGGGATAAACCTGACGTACAATTCATCAAGCCCTTAATTGATGGGAAATATGCGGAGTTTCCGATGGCGCGTATTATCCTTTATGATGCTGCGGGAGATAAATGTGAAGCCAGTTGGCAACGTCATACGGGACAGTGGATAAATTTATTTACTGGCAATATGACGGAATGTTTGTCTTTTATTGAAAAGAATGAGCATTGGTTTCAATAACGTCAGAAGTAAACATATTAACCTCCCTGCTAAAACGGGAGGGCCTTTCATGAGAACGCGCGTTTACTAATAATTCGGAAAACTGTTCCGCTTCTTTTTTCTTAATTTAATGAGTTATGGTTAGTCTACACCATATGTCAACTTTACACTTTGAATAAAGGAAGCTTTGCATAGTCGGCTTCTCCTAAAACAGAATGAAGCCTAGATAGTTGAGAAGTATCAAAAGAACCACTTTTAAGCTTATAAATATCTATGAATACATAAATAAGAATGTTTTTTATTTTTTCTAGAGATGTAATTTTTGTTTCTAAAGATTTAGCCTCTAAAGTTTTTGTCATCATTTCTTTGAGAAATAATATTGTATTTTGATCGCTGGAAATTCTGTGAATATTTTTTGAAAAAGTACCAAAATAGCTATATAAATCTGACAATTCAACTTTATATTTTTGGTTAAGATAGGTCATATCTAATAATTCATTAAGTTTCGAAAAGCTTGTTTCTTTGATTTCTTGGTAAGTGATTTCAGGTTTAAATGCGCTTAAAAGTATTCTTAATAGATTTTCAACATTAGATCTCATAATAGAATAGAATTGAAAATCATCATTAATTGGTAAAACATATAATGTCTTCAAATAAATTAACTTTTGATCTGCTAGTAAGTGAGTGCATACAGAGTTTAAACTTCTTATACTTGAGAATATTTCAGAAATAATAAGCGAGTTATGAATGCTTGTAAAAAGTTTTCTTACAAGTCCTTCTTCAGATTTTAAAAAAGCACTTTGAGGGAAGTTTTCACGAATAAATGATATATAAGTTTGATATTCCGTTTGATTATTCATCTTCTGAACCTCGTTTAAATTGTTCCATTATAGAATCAACATAGTTCTTTGTTTTTTTGTCTTTTGTTTTAGTATCTGATTCAATATTGGTAAAAAGTAAGAATTGAAGATTACGCATGATCAATAGTAATTCATTTTTTTCTGCTTTATTAATATCTCTTAATATTCTAGCTAGTAGTAACGTGCGACTTTTAAATAAATAATCAGCATATTGATAGTTAATTGCATCAATAAAAGAAACAATATCGCTGTTTCTATTAAAGTACTCTCTACTTAAAAAAACATCAGTAACAATGGAATAAAGCTCTAATCGTATCAAATCTATATTCATATTGCCATTTAACTTACTTAGACTTGATTTGCTGTATTTTGAAGACATAATTTTATTATCCTTTCATCAAATTCTTCGACAATAACTTCTATATTCATTTTTGAGTTGCTGCTTTCACCATCTACAATGAAATATCCTACGTCTTTAGGAATTTGAGTATTTTTCACAAAATAATTCGTAAAGAAAAATATTTCTTTTCCCTTAAGTTCTTCACTAGTAAGAATTTCGTCAATAAAATTTTGTACTCCAGTTGATGGAGTTCTCGCGATGTTTGAAAAAATAACTCCTATTTGAGAGATAGGTCGATATTTAAATCGTTCTCGATGTACTGATTTTAATTTCTCTATTGCTTTAAACAATAAATCTAATCCTAATACTGAATATGAATCAGGATATATAGGGGAAACATAAAAATCGCTTGCCAATAATGCAGCAGTTGTATAGAAAGAATATGTGGGAGGGCAATCTAAAAAAATATATTTAAAATCATCGGTTAGATTGTAGTCCTCAATAAAATTTTTAAGGGCTTGTTCTTTGTCCGAACCACCTAAGGTTCTTTCTAGAAAGACAGTGTTTAAATCTCCTGGAATAATTGATAAGTTATCACTTAAATTAAGAATCACATTTTCTTTATCGGCCTTTTCAATATATGAGTGATTAAATACCATATTTATGCTAGAGGTGCAAACCTTAAAGTTCCTATTCTCTTCGTTTTCACGTTCATATGTATGTTTAAATCTGTATTTTTTAAATATTGACTGAGTAAGGTTTGCTTGGGGGTCTACATCAATTAAAAGCACTCGATCACCACGAGAGGCTAGGTAGTATCCAATCTCTTTACAAAGGGTTGTTTTACCTACGCCGCCTTTCATATTAAGAAAGGTTATTACATATCCCATCAATAAATCCTCCTAATCCTAACTCTTGAACCATCATTAGAAGACCGTAATGAGCATTATGATTAACTTGTAATCAAAAACTTGAAATTTTTGGTGACTATATGTAGGATAATTATACCATACCTTCATTAGAATAGAACTATAATATCGAATGTTGTCACATTTTCAGGCTTTTATCTTGTTTATACCCCCTATCTGTAAGCTAAGATTACTAATTCGAAAAATCAAATCATTCATTATTATCCTCCATTCCCGAAAACACATAACGAGGAAGGTTAAAACCCGCATAAATATAGGAAAGCTCGCTCGTTATGACTTTTTGCATAACGATGAATTTGAAACTTCATGAAGTCTGAAATCCATTGATTTTACTAGGAGTCTAATCCGACGGATAAAATTTCGTGAATATTTATACAAAATTGATTGTATCATGCAGTACGTATTACGATTTATTTAGTCAAATGGATAAATATTCAAAAAAGATGTTTCGTCGGACAGACTCCTAGGGCTTATTGAATCCTCGTTATGTTATGCCGGGAATC
>JBHJMN010000109.1:0-2318 GCA_042219835.1 Paenibacillus elgii | reverse complement strand
GCAATTTTGAGATTGTTTCTCCAACAAGCCCACTTAAACGCTGTTGAAAAATACTTTGTATCGATTCCGTTTTCTACTAGTGTTTTAGTCGCTTCTAAATTCCCTCCATTCGGATTCGTTGTGAAATCAAGCAGAGAGCTTTTTAGACTGTCGACTTGATTTATATCTACGCCCCGGGATAATAGCAATTCAATTATCTTCTTACTTCCGTGAGCACATGCAAAATGAATTGGTTGAAGATTGTTAGGACCTTTAGAATGGATGTCTGCTCCAATTTCTATTAAGTATTTGGTAATTTCGTAGTGGTTGCTAGTGATAGCAATCGATAATGGCGATTTTCTTCCAACATCTTTAATTTCCTTGTCTGCTCCTGCTTCAATTAAAAGTTTCACAATATCCAGATTCCCGTTTTTGCAGCAAATTTGCAACGGAGTCCCTTGGATTGGATTTGAATAGTCAGTAAGTTTTTTATTGAGCTTACTTGGCTTAACATTAATCAAAAGTTTTTGAACCAAATCTTTATTTTGGTCGTAACAGGCAGCATGTAAAGTTTCTTCAATTATCATTTTAAACATCCTCTCGAATCATATATTTCCCAATAATATTCTTCCTTTATTTAGCTTTTTCCTGCACATTGCCAATGCGATTTAATGTTCGTTCATGGGCATGTCCTGCGGGGCATTGGACGAACCCGATGGTTTGCCCTCGCTTGTACAACGTAGCATGGGCCTTTATTTTGGCGTTCCAACAGGTCTAAAAAAGTTTATTTTCATCTCGATCGTGGTGAAGGTCTCATCTTTTTGCAAGATAGAGCCGTAGGCAATGCCCACGGCCATGTCGGCAAGAATGCCGATGATGCCGCCGTTTAATGTTCAAGAATGGTCATTTTGCAAATTCACCTGCTTCTTTCCTCTGTCTTTGAATCAAATTATTCATCACCATTCCGATCCTCTCCGCGCTTGGCATCGTCAAGGCTCCGAAAACCATTGCGGACAGCACGATTAAAATATTCATCAAGGACCCGAGGCATGTTGTCAAAGCGGTGTAGCAAAGTGGCGACCAGCCTGCAAATTGATTGCCACCCACCGTATAAACGACCCAGCATAGAAGGACAAATCCGGCTATTATGTAAGACCGGACGGCAGGCTGGGTCATTTATCTTCGCAGCTTCAGCAAATACATCGCTCCCGGCCTCGGCCTCGGCCTCGGCATCGTTGCGTGCCGCCCTTCCATCATGAACTACCTGATCAAAGCCAAATTGTTGTCCGACAGCGGGACGCCTTTGGTGAATCGAAAAATTTTTCTGCATTATTTTTTCTCCAAGCGGCTGCAGCAGCATATGGAGAAGCTTCGCATTGCGCTTGCGGTCCGCAAGGATATCGTAGAACAGGAATTGTCCGCTACCAACTGGCAACATCAAATGTCAAACAACCGAGAAAGCCTTTCCACTCGACCGGGTTTATAGTATGCTAACCATATAAGGGAGGAGAGGGAATCTAATGGTGAAACAACTGATCGTCGGAGACGCCATGCACGAGCTGGCCAATACACGCCGCATTCTGGAGCGCTTGCCCGAGGAGCATATGACGTGGAAGCCGCATGTGAAATCGATGACGTTGGGCGGGCTTGCTACGCACCTGATCAACCTGCTGAACTGGCAAATCGCGATTTTTCTTTACCCAGAATTCGATCTTTCGACCGTGCCGCTTCGTCGGGAAGCTTTGGAAAGACGCGAAGACGTGTTGGAGGAATTCGACGCGAACGTCGTCAAGCTTGAAAAGCTGTTAGCCGAATGCGACGAGAAAACGCTCAGCGAGGAATGGACCTTGCGAAACGGCGACCATATCATCCTGCTCCAACCGCGGGCGATTGCGCTTCGCACCTTCGGATTAAGCCACATGGTCCACCACCGGGCGCAGCTTGGGGTTTATTTGCGGCTTCTCGATATTCCGGTGCCGGGCCTTTACGGTCCTTCGGCCGACGAGGAAGGCAAATGATGTTCAAAGAAAATAAAGTATTTTCTTAGTGCATAGATTAAGCAAGGGCTCCTTCTTAAGCATTACATGCTACCTACGTACGTTCTTTAATTTGTAATTGGAAATGGAATATAATGAGGAGGACGTAACCCAAGCGAAGGCTTGGGAGCGTCCTTTTTGTTGAACTAACTGGCAGCCTCGTATCGAGTTCATCGAAACATGAAAAACCCTACAGAATCGTGCAGAAAAAGTCGGGAAGGTAAAAACCTTCTCTGCTATCCTTTGATTAACGAGGGGAGGCAACGTCATGAATATGCTGGCACAACTGAACAAAGCTTTAAA
>JBHJMN010000108.1:0-2494 GCA_042219835.1 Paenibacillus elgii | reverse complement strand
AAGCTTAGGTTAACAACGACAAACTGTGTTTCGCTTTTTTGATCATTGATTTTGTAGCTTACAGGGAATAGCAAAGCTTTGATGCTATTTGCAGCGCCAACAAAAATAGGCCCTTGCCGCAATAATGCGAACAAGAGCCGTTTTTTTGCATTGTTCAGCGAAATCAAAATCGTGGTTTAAAACGAGAAAACTATCTTTTAAATAAATATTTTATCAAGAAAAATATGACAGAAATTATTACAATTGTTATCAAAACTCCCGGCCAGTATATAGCGCCTATTTGTATCACTTCCCATCTTTTTAAGATATTAGTTTAATTTTATAATATATTCACAATATTTTCAAACTCAAAAAATGTACCCTAACTTCTAACAAAAAAGAAGAAGTAATTCAGTTGTTCCCCAGTGTAAGGAATCCTGAAAACTTCTTCTTTTTATTCTAAAACTTGAACATCTCACTATAAGGAACATCTACTTCAGCAAAAGAATCGGTGAAGGTACTTTTCGGAGTTAAGGTATAATATACAGGGACACCCGAAAAATCCTGACTCTTATTCTGTTGGCAGAAATTTGCGTTAGCACACTCATTATAGAGGTTAAAATCGGCAATTTTTATAAATCCATCCTTTCCAACCACCCCGTAAGCAGTAAAATGCAAGTTATTAGAAAGTTTTTGATGATAATTTTCTCTGGAATCCTTTACATAGAAATTTGTCGAAACTTTATGGTTAATCAACCCTAAATCAACATAAGCGTATCCTTCCATTTTAAGAAAAGAATTTTTTTGATTACTTATCGCCGTACCTTTAAAATACCACTTATCATTCTTTACATCGACCAAAGAATAAGGAATGATCTCGCTCCTATTCTTATTAACCTTAATACCATATGTTTGAATAAATCGAGCATCTTCTGGAGAGAAGACCTCTCCGATTCCATACTTTTGATTAATTTTATCAATTTTTTTCTGGATTTCTAGCTGTTGTGTTTGTGACATGAAGGAATCTGAGACTTGTTGCGATGTTTCCGGTGCGGCATTTGCGACAGGTACAGCCAATAGAGACATTGCAATTACACCGACATACAGAATTTTTTTCACATTTTTCCTCTCCCTCAATTAAAATTTTCGTACTGCATCATCCGCACACCTTCGACTTAGAAGAAGATTTTTGAGCCATGAGAATATACCGATCTAAACGCTGGCTGAGCTTCACCACCTCCTTGTCGGAAAACGAGCTTTTTTCCACTTATTTTTAGAACAATTCGTCGCGACCTCATCATTCAAACATAATTTATCATAATTTCATAAAATATGGGATAGGAATTGATATCTATTTTTACTACAGCGATTACTTGAAAACTATCCGAGTAATTACAGTGATTACCAAATAATCACTTATACTTTGTAGAAATTTAGCGAATCGTTGTATTTCGGAAGAAATTAGGGGAATATCATAAAAAATTAATTAATTGTAAAACAAAAATCCCCCTGCTATAATCAACCATAGTATAATTTTGAATAAAAGGAAGGTACGTATTATGGTGGATATTAAGCATCGGAATAACACCATCGCAGATTTCATCTTCCAGTTTAGAAAAGCGAATAACTTGACATACGCGAATCTTGAAGAATTAACGGGGGTAAGTAGAAGCGTACTTCATCGAATAGAACGTGGGGAAACGAAGCGGTTAGAATTAAAAAACTTAAGGGCAATAGTCGCTGCATTACCAACACACTATATGGAAATTATGGAATGTTACCTTGAAGAAGAAAACCGCATCAACACTTTGTTTGAAGTGCTCGAAGAGGTAACAATCTGTAAAGAGTGCTTTTTGCTAGTTCCGAAAGTGGCAATACGCATACTGGAATCGCATAGTGTAGAAACGGAGGAATCGCTTCAACGATTGTTCAATTTTACCCAAACAGTAACTGATGATTCACTGAAAGTTACACTCTATACGTTGATTATTAAGTTTTCCAGAGAACGCGGAGTGCCGTATTATGTAGCCAAAGGGCTACTACAAAAGTATTTGATTAAAAGGAACGATTTGAAACAACTGGAAGAATCGTTTCGGATGGGGCAAGAAGTGTTATACTACACAAAGTTTTTATCACGTGAGGAGAAAATTACGTTTTACTTTAGAATGGCTTTGCATGCAAAAAACATAAACAAATACAATGAATGCATTCAACTTTGTGAGTTGGGTCTCCCTTTAGAGACAGAAGATACAGATCTGAAAACGAGAGCATATCTGGCTATGATAAATTCATTTTCTCAGCTAGGAGACTATGAAACAGTTGAAAGACATCTAAACATATTTGAAAAGATGAGGAATGATTTTGTTGTCATACCTGCCAAGGCTACTCGGGCCTTAACAAAAGCGAGAAAAAAAGAATATGATGTAGCAATACCCATGCTTCGGAAATATTTAGGGGAACTAGGGAAGGAATATAGCTTACATATTGCTGACGAACTTCTGGAGATCTATTTTCA
>JBHJMN010000107.1:0-2580 GCA_042219835.1 Paenibacillus elgii | reverse complement strand
TTTGACATTAAGCTCTATGTCATAAACTATTTGTCTGAGGAGCGATAAGCGTGGTCGATGCAGGAGTATTTACATCCAGTATAAAAAAAGATTATGATTTGCCTCATTCTGATATTACGAAAGCGAAAGAAATAGAAAAATATCATGATTTATTCCGTCTTTTTATGATACGTGATAAGGAGAAAATAACATTATGCTTAGCTGCTGTACGAACGCTGGCTAGGGAAACAGATGGGATATTTTCCAGAGAAGAGATGGATCAGGTTTTAAGTTATTTAGATACAGAGACCAGAGTCGACGTCATTAAGACAATTGTAAAGTATAAATGGATTGTTAGCAATGGAATAAGGTACTTTTTTCCTGAGAGAATGCGCCATATGATGATGTTTTTATTTAATGTATTTGTTGGAGAAATGGAAAGTTTCAATAGAGAAATTGCTGTTTCTTTGGCGGTAAGCGATTTAGATGAAGTTGTAGGCGTTGATGAAGAAACATCAGCGCAAAGCCTCCAGATGGCATTTGGCACACTAAGAAGGATTAAAGCTGAACTCCTAAGTTGCTTGGAACAAAAATCACCAGTGGAAGCAAGAAACTTGTTATTAAAAGGAAAAGATTTTCATGTAACGATAGAAAAGATAGAAGATAGACTGAATAAAATTAATCGGAATTCCTACCATTACACACAAACTACAGAGGTACGGGGGCTTTTGGCTGAAATTATGCGGTTGAGCCAGGATTTACATGAATTTGTTCAACAAGATATACAAGCGAATGCTCGTTCCTTTGGACAATACTTGACTCCCGAACAGGTAGAAGAATTTTTGCATTTGGCATCTATGGATCTTTTATCAGGTTTAGTTCAAAAAAATTTTTCATCGCCGCGTAAGCCTCATTTTTTAGGCCGTGATGAATTATGCAGAAGAGGTTTTAACTATTTGGAGAATAAACCTGAAATACAAGAACTAACTCCGCCTCCTCCTATAACTGAAATCATTGAACGGCATTTTGAAGATATAAATTCTGATGGTGCGAGTGATATATTTTATAAAGAAATTATGAATAAATTGAGCCAGAATTCTCCTGTTCCGTTACATGGGATGGTTATTAAAAATAACTTTGGGGAAACAGTATTTCGCACAGGTCTATTAACTACATTAAGTCATGAATTAGAGGATACGGATGAAAAAACTTTTGAATTATATTTAAAAGACAATGTTTTGGAACTAAGGCAAGGTTTTGTAAAAAATATTACTGAAGGGGAGATTACTTTAGTTAATACAAGTAATGTAGAAGGAGTAAAATAACATGAGCATTATTGATATTGAAGAAGAGGCGAAAACCATTTGTACACGTCTATATTACGGTTGGGTTGAAAGAGAAGAGTTATCAAACTTAGCAAAGGATATGCTACTGTATAGAACTGTTCAAGACAGGCTGAATTGGATCGGACTTGAGCTTATAGATCGGCCAGAATGTCCTTGGTATGTTGTTAGAGTAAAACAAGAACATGATAGCTTTACGCAATTCAGGAAAAGAAATCAATCTTTAAAGGGAGCACATCTAGCTTTAATACTTATACTATATGCTAAGTTATTACTTCCAAAGAGAGTCGGGCAAGTGAATCATAATCAAACACTCAGCATATCATTTGAAGAAATTTATGAAAAGTATGGTCATAAGTTTGCACGTTCCCCTAAAATTCCTACTTCCAAAAAAAGAATGGAAAGTTTTTTAGGAGTATTAATAACTCAAGGTTTCATAATAAAAAAACGCGCCGAAAACATCTACCTAGCAGGGCCGTCAATGTATATGCTGCATGAGGATTTATTGACCGATCTGGCCAAAGCTAGTTTAGAAACATTGTTCGGTTTTGGAAATTTTAAAGAAAACCATACGGAGTAAAAAATTCTAAAGAGCAAGGAGAGGTGTCTTTGATTAGAATAAAAGAGTTCAATACGGCATATTGGGGACGTATCGGTACAGCTGCTACGCCTTATCAATTTAGTAATAAAGTCAATGCATTTGTTGGCGCTTCAGGTAGTGGAAAAACGACTTTGATGGATGCTCTTCGAATTGCATTGGGTGATGCCAAATTTGAATATAATCGAGCTATGGATCACTACATAAATAAGATTTCCAATTGGTCTGTCGTACAAGTAGCGTTTTGGAATAGTGAAAATGAGGGGAAGCCATTTTTAGCATTAGGTTTCATTGAACCTGTAGTTACTGTTTGCGTAAGACTTGATCGCTCTTCCGGAGAGTGCAAACGTGAGTATTATATGTTTGACGGTTCTTTTCAAGACATAGCTAATCTAGGGCAAAACCCAAAAGCGTATCAACTAAACCGAGTTAAATATGGAGAGTACTTACAGAGACTAGAAACAGTTGGATTAACTTTCGCATTCAGAAAATTAATGCTGATGAAGCCCGAAGATGTTCAAAATGTGGTAGGTTTAGACGCAAATCGTTTATTTCAACTCATTTTTGATATTAAAGGACAAAAGGCTATACAAATTGAGCATGACCGCACTTCTGAAAAATTAAAAGAAGTAAAAAATCTAGAACTTCAAAGTTTTCAGG
>JBHJMN010000106.1:0-2740 GCA_042219835.1 Paenibacillus elgii | reverse complement strand
GAGCGGTCGGTTGAACTGCTGACAGGCATATTGGGCGTGTTCAAGGCGGGAGGCGCGTACGTTCCGATTGAGACGAATTCCCCGATGGAGCGCATTCGCGCGATTTTGGCGGATTCGGAAGCGACCGTCGTGCTGACGGTGTCGGGGGCTTTTCCCGATACGGGAGAGCTGTACCGCAATCTGGTTCCCGGAACATCGGTAGAACATATCGTGTACCTGGACCGGTTGGAGCAATGCGGGCATTGGAACACCGTTTTCCGCACGGAAAGGGCGGCCTGGCTGCTGGAGCAGGGACAGCGCGTGGAGCTTGGGCCTGATACGGTATTCGGCACGGAGCGAGGCCCGTTTCCTTATGCGGAGTACAGCGAGCGTACCGGCCGATTGGTTCAATTTTTGCAGCGACGCTTCCTGCCCCTGCCTGACGGTTCAAGCGTCGGCGTGCTGCTGACCGAACCGATGGACAAGCTGATTGCGCTGTCGGCGCTGAAGCGCGTCGGCGCCAGTTTTTCCGTCGTTGCAGATGGGAAAAGCGCTTCAGCGATTGCCAAAAGCGGTACAATGAGTCTAATCGTGACGACCAGCGCCTATTTGGACGTGGCGGACCGACTTTTATGGGAGACAGAGGCGCTTCACGGTTATGTTTTGCTGGACGATTACGATGTAAGGGTCAGCGAGAAGCAGACGCAGGTGAAGCATATTTGGGAAGCGGTCGCGGAACAAACTACGGATGCGATTAATGATTACGGCTGGACCAGCAGCTTCGGGGGAAGGCCGTTCAGTCCGGCGGAGATGCAGGAATACATCGATAATTTCCACACGAAGCTGGCGCCGTATTTGACGAAGACGACGAAGGTGTTTGAGATTGGTTGCGGTCATGGGCTCGTTTTGTTTCGATTGGCCCCGGAGGTGCAGTCTTATTTTGCAACCGACTTGTCCGGCACGATCGTCAAGCGGAACCGGGAGCGAGCCGAGCGAGGCGGACTGACTCATGTCGAGATCAGGCAAGCGTCGGCAGTGGAGGTCGGCGGTTTGGCGGAGCCGGATTTCGACGTCGTTGTGCTCAGCAGTGTCGTGCATTATTTCCCGAATACGCTGTATTTGGAAGAAGTGATCCGTTGTGCGGTCGGGCTGCTGAAAGAAGAAGGCATCATTTATTTGGACGACCTGCTGGACCGGAGCAAAAAGCAGGAGCTGGCCGAGGAAACGCTGGCGTACCGGCAAGCCAATCCGGGCGTGCCGGTGAAAACGTCCTGGGATGAAGATCTCTTTGTGGACGAACGGTTCTTCGACGAGCTGCAGCGGCGCTTTCCGGAAATTATTGAATGGGAAAGCAGCCGGAAGCTGGGCGTGCTCGATAACGAGCTGACCAAGTACCGGTACGACGTCGTACTGAAGGTAGACAAGAAGCGAAGCCGGCCGCATGCCCGGCTTGGACATCGGAATCATTCGGGCCATAGCCAAAAGGGACGGTACACGTGGCAGGACGCATGGGGGATGTGTGCGCCCGCCGGGGAAGCGTTGCGGGAGCCGGAAGCGGCGGAGGAGAGCGGCGAAGCAGCCGGTCAAGCGGGTGCGGGAAGCGTGAGCGACTTGGCGGCGATTCTGGCGATGCCCGGGTCCAATCCGCCCGGCACCGGCAAACCGGAGGATCTGAGTTATGTGATCTATACCTCGGGCTCGACGGGAAAGCCGAAAGGAGCGATGGTCGAGCAGCGGGGGATGCTGAATCACCTGTACGCTAAAATTCACGACTTCGGAATTACGGAAGCCAGCGTCATCGCCCAAAACGCGTCGCATTGCTTCGATATTTCGGTATGGCAAATGTTCAGCGCGCTGGTGACCGGAGGGCGTGTGGTGATCTACCCGACGGAGTCGACGCTGGACGCCGAGTCGTTTATGGAGCAGGTCCTTCGGGACGGGATAACCGTTCTGGAGGTGGTGCCGTCCTATTTGTCGGTGCTGCTGGAGCCTGGGACGGGGAACGGTCTGGAGAGGCTGGAGCTGCTGGTGGTCACAGGGGAAGCGGTGAAGCCAGCGGTGGTAAGCCAATGGTTTGCGAGGTATCCGGGGATCCGGCTGGCGAATGCGTACGGTCCGACGGAAGCCTCGGACGATATCACGCATTATGTGATGGACAGAGATGAAGGTCGAAGCAGCATCCCGGTCGGGAGGCCGGTGCAGAATATGACGATTTATATCGTTGACGAGGGAGGACACCTGTGCCCGGTCGGGGTAAAGGGAGAAATCTGGGTCGCAGGCGTCGGAGTAGGAAGAGGGTATTTGCATCAGGAGGAGAAAACGCGGCAGGCGTTTGGGGAAGACCCGTTTGCGCCGGAGCGTGGAGTGAGGCTGTACAAGACGGGAGATGTGGGAAGATGGCTGGAGGACGGAAACATCGAGTTTTTGGGGAGGAAGGATGACCAGGTCAAAATCCGAGGGTACCGGATCGAGCTGGGGGAAGTGGAGAATCGGCTGGCGGAGCTGGAAGGGGTGAAGGACAGCGCGGTGATCGCGCGGAGCCGGGAAGGGAGGGAGGCGTATATATGCGCATATGTGACAGGCCCGGGAGAGACGGAAGGGACGGCGATCAAGGAGCGGCTGAGGAAGAGCTTGCCGGAGTACATGATTCCGGAATATGTGGTCGTGCTGGAGAAGCTGCCTTTGACCCGGAACGGGAAAGTGGACCGGAAAGCGTTGCCGGACCCGGGAAGCGGGCCAAGCGCGGACTATGAAGCTCCGG
>JBHJMN010000105.1:0-2866 GCA_042219835.1 Paenibacillus elgii | reverse complement strand
CACCTCTAAGCGAAGCGTGGGTGGCGGGTAGTTCACCCTTCTCAACTGCGAACAGTCAGTCCCCCCCCCCCCCGCAAATCAGTTTCATTGAAACATACGCTTATCCAAAAGTCAAATGATCAGACACGTTTGCCGATAAACAAAGCATGATATTTCCGTACATAGATTGCAAGGATTCATTGATCTTCGCATCCTATAATTTATCTTGAAAGGAGGAGCCGCATGGATTGGCTGGATCGCATGAATAGCGCGATGGAATATATAGAAACACATCTGGCTGAGACTATTGATTACGACCAGGCGGCCAAGATTGCCTGTTGTTCGACTTATCATTTTCAACGGATGTTTTCATTCATAACGGACGTGCCGCTGTCAGAGTATATTCGGCGCAGGCGGCTGACTCTTGCCGCGTTCGAACTTCAAAACAGGGATGTCAAGGTCATTGATATCGCTTTGAAGTACGGTTACGAGTCGCCCGAAGCATTCTCCAGAGCGTTCAAAAAAATGCACGGTATAATGCCTACGTCAGCGCGCGATAAGGGCATGTTACTGAAAGCCTATCCTCGGATGTCCTTTCATATTTCGATTAAAGGAGATGCGGAGATGAACTACAAAATCGAGGAAAAACAAGCTTTTGACATGTTCGGTGTATCGACTGAAATCAATGCTGACGGCGAAAACCCATTTATTGAAATCCCTGCTTTTTGGAGCCAATGTATTTCTGACGGAACCGTTGACCGAATCCGTACCGCCGCAGGTTTAGGTGAAAATGGACAGCTTCATGCAGTGTTATACAACAGGAGAGGTAACGTATTTTCCTATCTGATCGGGTATTCCTTGCCTCAGACCGGTCTGCCGGAAGGGTTTGAAAAACTATCCATTCCTCCGCAAACCTACGCGATCTTCTCGACAGGTTTGTATCCCGATGGACAAAGCGGCATTCATGCATTGTGGAAACGCATTTGGGGAGAGTGGTTTCCGACCTGCAACTACGAATCTGCAAATGGTCCCGAGTTTGAAATGACCTACGACAGAGGCAATAACCTGTATGAAATGGAAGTTTGGATTCCGGTAGTATAGGCTTTATGATACATTTTATAGAATATAACTATAAAGTGGATAGGAATAAACTCAAAATCAGTGCTTGATTGTTAACTGGATATCCGCTGGCGGTTGCATTCAATGAGAATGCCAGCTTTATAGCGACTGCGATTTCGAGTGAAGTCATGGCGGCGCTGAAAGGCTTTAATGCGATTATGGCGACCTTCTACAGTTGCGTTTGTCCATCGGCATGGATGGTAGTTCACGATTTCCTCTTTCCAATTGCGCATCTTCACGGATGTACCGACGGTCAAACGGTTCATTATGCCGTGCATGTGAAGCGCGGTAAGGAAGGCATGGATGCTGTGGGTATTTTGCCGGGATATCGCGGAAATCTCGTCCATGACGGCTGGATGTCCTACTTCTCGTATGCGGAGTGCGGACATCTCACATTCCGCACCCTTGTTTATTTATTCAAAGGGTTTTTATTTTTATGCAGAATTTTTACTTTAGATAGGCTTTAAACAATACACTCCCTGTTATTAAACCCCATAATTGGATTGATTTTAGATGAAAAAAATGCTTAAAAATTAATGTATTTCGAATTTCCACAAAAGGTGCGGAATGTGAGGGACATGCACTTTGTAACACCCATCATCACCGGGAATTGAACGGCATCATCGAGAACGACCAGCAACAATGGCCTGAAAAGATGATCGGGCTCCTGTATGAGATCAAGGGAGCCGTGGAGCAAGCCAAGGCCGATGGATGGAACTCTTTGATGCCAGAGTACATCGCGTACTTCGAAAACCGGTATGAACAGGTTATCCAGTTGGGCCACTCGGAAAATCCGTCTCCACCTCCGCCAGATGCGCCGAAGAAAAAAGGGCGGGTCAAGCAGAGTAAAGCGAAAAATCTGCTGGATCGGATGAAGAACCGGAATGCTGTACTGGCGTTCATGTACAACCTCCGAATCCCGTTCACGAATAACGAAGCCGAACGGATCATCCGGATGGTGAAGCGCAGCAGAAAATGTCCGGCACCTTTCGCAGCGAGAAAGGGGCGGGCGTGTTTTGCCGAATTCGAAGTTATATTGCCACCCTTCAAAGACAGAAGTTGCCGATTCTCGAATATATTAGGCGCGCTCTGGAAGGCGAGCCTTTCATGCCCTCGTTTCGAACCGTCTAAGATGCGTTTAGCCATCTCATTTAGGGGTACTCCATACCCCTATTTGGTTCTGCTCTCAGGCTACCTCTGAGTAGTTACTTATAAAGAAAACGTTCTCTATCCGTAAATCCATACCATCGCAGCGTGTATCCCGCTCGATAACGCTTATAGGCCTGCTCCAGTAACAGATCATTTTCAAATTGAATATATCCTGCTAGATACAGTGCTATTAAATATTCTTCAAATTCTTCATTTCCAAGCATCATTTTATCTTTCTCAATCCCAAAAAAAATACCAGTTTCAAGTGTCAATACAAAAGACAGGCCTTGATCCGTAGCTCCACACAAATGGATGCCATCCTTTGAATTAAGGATATAGTGAAATCCATTTGGTTTATAACTTTCGAGATATTCTTCTGGGTTAAGTTTTAACAATTCTTGTATTCCTCGTTCATCTGTAAAAGAGTAAGCCTTGATTGCAGTTTCAAAATCAGCATGCGGATCACTTCGCAACCCCTCATGGTAACGGAGATCTGCTTCCTCTGCATGGTAAGCAGTTTTTAATCTGTTGTCGATATCATTTAACAAAAAGGGATTTGGAATATCTAAAGAAAGGTATTTTTCATAAAGTTTTGTTATATTTAGTTTCACATTATACA
>JBHJMN010000104.1:0-3010 GCA_042219835.1 Paenibacillus elgii | reverse complement strand
AACGACAACGACAGCCACCGCTTCCGGCCGTGCCGCCGCTTGCTCCTCGAACAGCTCCTGAATCACCTGATCCCGTGGATACGCCGTCTCCGTCCGGTTCCATATCTCCAGTTGCTGCTTCGTTTCTGCTTCACTAATCAACTGCATTTGGCCTATCGATCGCTCCGGATGCTCCGCCACTTCATGCAGCCATCGCTCGAAGTGTACCGCCATCCGCTCGATTGTTGACGCGTCGAACAAGTCCGTGCTGTATTCGAAGCTGATGCGCATACCCTCTTCGGCTTCTTGCACTCCTACCGTCAAGTCGAACTTCGCGACCGACATAAAGCTGCTTATCGTGTCCATCCGGCGTTCCGAGTCCACCGGCAGCTCGCTCGGACGGCTTTGCAGCGTAAACATCGTCTGAAACAATGGCGCATAGCTCGCCGACCGCTCCGGCTGCAGCGCCGCCACGATCTTCTCAAACGGGATGTCCTGATGCTCCTGCGCTTTCCATGCTTTCCCGCGCACTTGCGACACCAACTCCCGGAAGCTTGGATTGGCTGACACATCCGCACGGTACACAAGGGTGTTGACAAAAAATCCGATCAGCCCCTCGATTTCCCCGTAATGCCGGTTCGCAATCGGACTGCCGACGGAGATATCCGTCTGTCCCGTATAACGGGAGAGGAAACCTTGGTAGGCGGCGAGCAGCGTCATGAATAACGTCGCTCCCTCTTGACGACTGAGCGCTTTTAGCTTGACGAGCAAAGCGGCCGGAAAATCCGCTTCATACCGCTCTCCCCGGTAGCTTTGATGCGCCGGACGCGGACGATCCGTCGGCAGTTGCAGCACAGGCAGTTCCCCGCCCAGTTCTTCCTCCCAGTACGCCAACTGACGGTTCATCACGTCTTCGCTCATCCAGTTCCGCTGCCAATGAGCGTAGTCGGCATATTGCAAGGATAGCGGTGCTAATGACGCTGGTTGCCCTCCCGCAAACGCCTCATACAGCGCGAGCCATTCCCGGACGAAAATGTCCAGCGACCATCCGTCAAATATGATATGGTGCAGCGTGCAAAGCAGCACCCAATCGTTCTCCCCCATCGCGATGGCCTGCGACCGGATTAACGGTCCCTCGGCCAGTTGGAACGGCTTGTCTGCCTCCGCTTGCATGAGCGACTTCATCTCGCGCTCCCTGTCCTCGCTTGCCAGATGGCGAAGGTCCGTCACAGGCAGACGCTCAGGCTGGTGTTCGCGAATGATCTGCACCGGCTCGCCGTTCGCCTCGCCAATGACGGTGCGCAGCGCTTCATGACGCTGGATCAGCGCATCGTAGGCCTGTTCCAACACATCCAGCCTCCAGGCTCCCTGCAGCCGCCATGCGCATGGAATATTGTACAGCGGACTGTTCGGTTCCAGTTGATCGAGGAACCAGAGCCGCTGCTGGGCATACGATACCGGCATATGCACGCCTCGTTCCACCGCTTGAATCGGCGGACGTTTCTCCCCTTCTCCACCTTGAGCTAACAGCGTTAATCGGCGGGATAAGCTTTCGATCGTCGGGTGTTGGAACAGGTCGCGCACCGCCACCTCCACGCCGAACACCTCACGCAGACGCGAAACCGCTTGCGTCGCCAGCAGCGAGTGGCCTCCCAAATCAAAGAAGGAATCATAGATACCGATCCTCTCCACGCCAAGCAGCTGGCTCCATACCGCCGAAACGAGTTCCTCCGCTGGCGTTTGCGGCGCCGCATAGCTCTCTTGACTCCACGACGACACTGTCGGAATCGGCAGTGCCCTCGTATCGATTTTCCCGTTCGGCGTTAACGGTAAACTGTCCAGTTGCACAAAATACGTCGGCACCATATAGCTTGGCAATCGCTCGCTCAAGTATGTCCGCCATTCCTGCGCGCTGCCTTCTCCGACCAGATACGCCGCCAGTTGCTTTTCCCCGGGCCTATCTTCCCGCACGACGACGGACGCCTGTCGCAGAGTCGGATGCTGGCTGAGCATCGCCTCAATCTCACCGACTTCGATCCGGAATCCTCTGATTTTCACCTGTTTGTCCATCCGCCCTAAATAAGCCAGATTCCCATCGGGCATCCACTTCACCCAATCCCCTGTCCGGTACATGCGCTCTCCCGCAACGAACGGATTGGACACGAATTTGTCCGCTGTCATGTCAGGCTGGTTCAAATACCCGCGCGCCACGCCGTCTCCGCCCAGACAAAGCTCCCCCGGCACGCCGACAGGATTTAAGTGATTTTGCTTATTGACCACATACGCCGTCGAGTTGCCTATCGGTTTACCGATAGGTATCTGTTCCTCATACGCACGGTCAATCAAGAAACACGTTGAGAACGTCGTATTCTCGGTCGGACCGTACCCGTTCCACAGCGACAATTCAGGAGAAGAACGCAGCACCTGATTGACATGAACCGGCGACAACGCATCCCCGCCGATGATGAGATGCTGAAGACCCGTGAACATGGCAGCGTCTTTTTGAACGAGCTGGTTGAACAATGGAGATGTCAACCACATCGTCGTCAACTGATGACGATGTACAAACGCCGCCAGCGCAGGCGCATCCAGCAACGTTTCCCTTGGCATAGGATACAGCGATCCTCCGTTTAGCAGCGCGCCGAACACTTCAAACGTGCTGGCATCGAACCCGATCGCACCGGTTTGAGCCATTCTATCTTCGGCGCTGAAAGGGATGTAGCCCGCTTGTTTCACCAGACGAACCACGTTGCGCTGCTCCACAACGACGCCTTTCGGGTTTCCGGTAGATCCTGACGTATACATTACATAAGCTGCGTTTTGCGGTGTCGTCATGACCGGCGGATTCCGGTCGCTCTCCTGTGACAGCATCTCCTGATCGGCAGCGCTGTCCAGACAGATGCGCGTGATAGGCTCCGGCACCCATCCGCTTGCCTCGCTCCGGGTCACCAGAAACTCAATTCCTGCATCGTGGGCCATGTAAGTCAGGCGCTGCTGCGGATACGACGGATCCATCGGCACATACGCGCCA
>JBHJMN010000103.1:0-3035 GCA_042219835.1 Paenibacillus elgii | reverse complement strand
TACCATTAGAAAATAAAATCGTTATTTCATAGCGTTTTAATCGGAATAATATCAAGTTTTCTTGCGCTATGTATGGATTACTCTTTGCTTCTTTAAATTTCTCCCTTTTTATGTATGATGGCTGTTTGTATCGCCAACGCTTTGTTTTTACTGGTCGCTCACTAAATGTCTAACCTGAAAATTCCAACATACGTCCAATCGTTCCGTTCTAGACCAATCCTCCGTTTTCATTTCAATTTGAAATAACTCGTACAAGCGTTCATGTAACCTTTGGAAGAAGAGGGGAATGTCCTTTTCTTGAAGAAGCGCTACATTATTACCGTAGAGAAACTTGGGGATGGATACCTGCAAAACGAGGGTTCTGCTATTGTCATGGTATTTGATATACGGTATTTTGCTGTCTTTAATTTTGTAAATTGTACCCTTGTCCAGATAAGCAACTTTTTCAGCGGCTACAGATTCAAGATTAGGATAAACAGGGCATGTTTTCATGATGATCGTATCAAACAATAGGCAATCTCTCCTTTTCGTGATGAGTTGATTATGTTCAATCCCCAAAATTTTGGGTAAGATTCGGCATGTTATAAGAACATGATTCATGAACTGGTCATGATAGGTCACCTTCCTCGGCTTTATTTCTTCGTTCCTTCTTGCTAAGCAGATCATGTTTCACACACAGATCATAAATATCGTCGTCAGTCGCATCACTCCCTCTTTGGAATTGACCAGACCCAAACATTGGTACCACCAAATAGTAAACCAAGAATCGAAGCGCAGACATCCTTTTGTCTTGCCGCTGTGTCCATTTCACCTGCTCATCCGCGTCTAAGCTCTCCGGTACGTTCTCATCAAATAGTTCGGATACACGCTCCAGCGTATCCAGTAGTGGGCTTCCTTTATAAAAATCATCCTCATAAAGCTCATCATACAGGGCAGAACGCAAATTAAGAATGACGGTTTCAATTTGTAGGTCCTTGGCGAGCATTCTGCGTGTATCTTCATAAGGATCGACCCAAACCATGTATTCATGCTGAACTCCGTCATCGTCCGTAAAGAAATCTGGCACTTCAAAAGAATCCCGCTTCGATAATCTCCTGAAATATTCCAATTGAATTTGAATTTTTTCAACTTCATTTAATTCCTTTGTAAATAGTTCTTCTTCAATTTGAAATAATTTAGAAAGAGCTTCAAGCTTCGCTTTGGGAATGGGCCTCTTCTTGCTTAACCACGCCATGATGGTGGGTGGAGCAATGTCCAGTTTTTCAGCCAATTTCTTATACGTGCCGTTGTACACTTTTACTATGTATTGAAGTCCTATCATTTCTTTCACACCCCATCAAGACTAATCAATTAGCCAACCTGTGATATTAAGATATCATATGGCTAATCAATTAGTCAATAGTTTGGTGAAATAATTTTCCACTTTCTGCCGCGCACACGTTTTGGGTGATTTTTCATGCCAAAAATATACCAGAACAAAAAGAAACCTTGAAAGGCATGAAGCCCATCAAGGTTAAAGCTTATATTGATCAATTCTTTTCAATTTTTCGTAACTCTTTTTTTACTCTATGTCGAAAGTCTTGTGAAGCCCATCGCGCCTCTAAAATAGTCTTTAAAGAATCTAGTAGTTCTTCTTGCTCCATACGAGATAAATGAGTAAACCAATTCAACGCTAGATCAGCCCAATAATCAGATTTTTGTTCAAAACCAACCTCAACAATTTCAACAAACGGGAAGACATCATGTACATCAATAAAAATTTGGTATTCCTTAAATGCTTCAGTCAATGAGTTGTGAATTTCTACCATAGGCTGCTCTAATAAAACCATTACACGAAGAAACTTCCAAGGCTCATCGAGTATCCTCAAACCTTTTTTTTCCTCAATTGCCCATCTAGCATCCGTCGATACTCCAATAATTGTGCCATGTTCCTTGCATAAGAGAAGTGGAATCCATTTAACCGTTTCTTCCGAATCAACTAGTTGAGTAACCCTAATTTTATTTGATGAAACTTTGGAGTCAATTAAAGCTTTTAATGTATTCTTCATAGGCTAATCACCCCACGTTTCATGTTTTACTGGCAGTCCATAACCTTCCATAACCTCTGAAAACTGTTTTCTTACTTCTGGAGTCCAGTTTTTACCGTAGTGTCCACTATTCTCAGTAGTTAAAAATTCCCCATTTGCTCCTCTTTTAAATGTCCCACCCACCACAGCTCACTTTTTGTGAGATTTTTCTTGTTGTCATTTACGCGGCAGACAAAAGAATCCCCGAGAGAAATTTTAGCTCTGCCCGGGGTTAGATTTAATAATTAAACTAATTTTCTCTGATATCACCAAAGATTTTCCTCAGATAACCTAACATTACGACTTTCTTTCTAAAGATAGGTTCTTTTTGTGAATCTCTGGAGTAAGATAGTTGTGTTTCCAACTGTGTATAAATATAAAATAAGAATCCTGCAATTTTTCTGTTTAATAAACTTTCATTCTGAATATCAAGTGCGAATTTGTCCAAGATTTCTTGAAGCTCTTTAAATGCCTGTTCATCCACTACCTTTTGTCTTAAAGAGACTACTATACGTTTCATTAACTCTTGTATATCACTTTCAATACCAGATTCATTATTCAATATAATTCCTCCTATTGACCGAATGTGACTCCAATAATAGCATCCTGTGGAATAGAATACTTTATTAGCACTTCTTTATCTGCTTCTGCGAGCCGATGAGCGGTTGTACCTGACGTTAGTTCGAGCGTAGGGAATGAAAGTTTGGTGCTATTAATCTTGACGATATCAATAATTATTGCACCATTTTGTCGCCCATTAAAGCGTTCTAAGGCAATATGAAGATCAGTCGTTGTTGAAATCCATGGGTCATTATCCCATGCATCAGGGTCTGAACCAAATAATATGTGGTCCTCGATCCCCCAATCCCCAATTGGGTTTTTAGCAATTACACCTGCTCCAGATGCAACAGTTCCCCTATCTTCAGAATTAAGCGCCCTATAAACAATAGCTCTACTATTATCCTTTTT
>JBHJMN010000102.1:0-3086 GCA_042219835.1 Paenibacillus elgii | reverse complement strand
ATTAATTTTAACAATCCTAAATTCTTTAGGTAGATCTAGTCTATTTATTTCATAACTTAAAGATTCAAACGAATCCTCGTCTTGTTCAATAAATACAAAAACAAAGTCTTTTTTTTGCAGTTTACTGAAATGATCTTGGAATATTTCATTTGCTATTTTCAAAGCCTTAATTGGTGATCCGTCTTCTCCCGTACTATAAATACCTGGACCAGCAAAACCATCAATATAAAGTATTCTTTCGTTCGAAAAAGCCATAATAGGAAACCAAGCTTTTAAATAATTTTCGAGTACAACATGCTTTGCCCTTGTATGTGCTTTCATTTCCCACGACATAACAATCAACCCCCGATGGTAATTATTAACGTAAGTCCTATCGTTCGACATAATTTTACTACAAAAGTCCCGTTTTGGCGATACGTGGAATTTAATCCGTCTAATTCCTTTGATTAAAGTCGAATTTGTGGAGTTGTTTTCAATCATGTAATCAGTGATAAAATGTAAAGGAGACATGCTATGAAAAAGTATCTCGGACTCCTCGCACTAATTTCGATGATCATGACTGCATAAGAAGGTTGTCACAATCGGCTCATTTAACTATTCGAAAGCAGCAAGCACAAGAACGACGAAGTGCTGGTTGTGATCCGGGAAGAAGGAGCAGCAAAAACATTTTCAGATGAATTCGAAAAGATGTGGAATGATACGAAGAGATTTAAACCGATAGAGAAAAAGATAGCGAAGAAATGACAGAGAATCCCCGCTGACTTACGGCGGGGATTCTTCTACTATTGAATGAAATTATATTAAATATCCGGGAACTTTAGCGGGTTATATTAATAGGAACACTTACACCAGGAAGTACAACAAAAAGATGGCTATTAAGATCTGTGGCACTTCCAGTTAGGGTTGCCACATACTCCCCTTTTTTTAGACTAACACCAACACTGTCTCCAACGGATGAACCCAATGCACCAACTCCACTTACTGGAATTGATTTGTAAGTGCTATTATCTAATCCTTTAATTACAATTTGTCCTGAAAAATGGTATGGCCATTTTGTTTTGGGCGTTGCTGACCAATACAAAGTGCTTCCTTTTGACATGACATCTAATGTCGCAGAACCACCAGGACCATTAACTGCTGCTGCATTTGCGGAGGTTGTTGAAAAAAATGCAACCATAATCAATAAAACAGCTGAAATAATTACTGACCTAAATCTACTCATTCCCAACTCTCCTTTACAAAAATGTAAAATATACATGTTCTATATTAACATTAAATGCAGTATATGTATATAAGTTTAGAATCGGAAACTGCAGTAAAGGCAGCCATGCACGACCGGCTCCTTGTTTCGCAGCGGCCCGTCGTCAGACAAAGCTCAGGAAAGTTTTCCTTCCCCTGTTAAGTAGGCTGACTTGGTCATTGACAAAAGACCACATAGCAAGTATTATTTAATTGTATTACAAATATTACCACGGGAGGGATTTTTTTTGAAAAAGAAACTTGCGTCCACTGTTGCAGCTATTGCTTTGGTTTGTTCCATTTCTGCTTCTTCTGTTTTTGCAAATGATGTTGTAATACCTCCGCCTAGCGACAAAGGCGGCGTCATCACTCCTTTTGAAACTAGGAAGGTGATTAATAACGAGAACATTGCCAATAATACTCAACATACTATGAATTTTGATATTCCTGCTGGATTCGGAATGGTCAAAGTGTATGTACATAACACAGGAAAGGCTTCTATAAATGTCGTAGTTACAGATTCAAGTGGCAGTGTGAAAATGAGTGGAAAAGCAGACGCGCATGGTGGAGTTTTTGATCAGAAAGGTAGTTCTGCTTGGGGAACTGGTAAGCATTCAGTTTCGCTTACATCAGTTGAAGACATGTCTGGTACAGTCTCGGTAAAACTCGCCGAAACTAGTAATGAACTATAAGAGATGATTTTCTGCTTTAAGTGGCGATTTTGATTTCGTGGAACAATGCAAAAAACCGACTCTTGTTCGCATTCTTGCGGCAAGGGACGATCTTTATTTTTCTTGGTTTTATTTTCTTCTACGAATGATGTACACAAATAACCTTCGCATATTCCCTGCGAAGGTTATTTGCGTTAAATATCGTCAACGCCCTTTCCTCAACTCGCGAAAATCTTCTTTGAGATTCTTCCCAACTATACGTATAATGAGAATGTATATTCGCATACTCTCCAAGGGGTGTACTCGATGATTCAAACGGCGACAAATGAAGAACTGCTTCGCGATTCCGTTCTGCTACCACATGCGCTAGCCCTGATCGAAGAGGAGGCACGGAAGCTTTCCAATTCAAAGGACCCGATCCGCCGGCTGTATATCTCGGCCGCGAAGGTGATCCACGCCCGGCTGACGAATGAGCTGGCCGCCATTCGGAAGGAGATGCGGCAGCGCGGGATACGGGCGGAAAAGATCGATATTAACCGCGAGGAAGCCAAATCGTTTATTGCTGGGAAGATAGGCCGGCATATGGTAGAGGTTATGGACGAGTTGCGGCAGCATAAATAAAAAGCGAAAATCCTCCGTCGGCTACTAAGCTAACAGAGGATTTTTCTTTTAAACTATTTTATGCACTATACTCGATTTCTGCCGCCTCTTTTGCCTGCCTGATTTCTTCCTCGGATAGATCAAAATACTCAGCAGCGGCTTCGGCACGGGTAACTTTACCGAGCAGTCGTTCAAAAAACAGTGACTTCACAAATTCAATTTCATCGACCCTCGTTCTGTCTTCGTACTGAATGTAGCCGTAATCTCCAAACCAGATTGTTTTTTAGCTCATTTTACCAAACCTTTCAAAATTTGGATTTGATAGTACTATTATACTATATGGTGGGCCGTTCTGCTCGTCCCTTCGGGTAAGAATTCACAAGTTTGTTAAATCCGCCCGAGTGCCCGACACCCGATGACACGGCCTTGGTCGTCCCCCAAATTGATTATTTTAGCGGATATCCGCGACCATCCCGGCAGCTTGTGCCGGTAGGTTTAGGCCCGTTCCGCGCGGGCCTCGTCAGGCGGGGTTATTGTTTAGAATTCTTCGTAAATCTTCTCCGATCCATTTTGCAC
>JBHJMN010000101.1:0-3515 GCA_042219835.1 Paenibacillus elgii | reverse complement strand
CTACCGGATCGAGCTGGGGGAGATCGAAGCGGCGCTGTTGATGCACGAGGAGGTCCGGTCGGCGGTTGTTCTGGCCCGCGAGCACCGATCCGGCGACAAGTATTTATGCGCGTATGTCGAATGCGGGAAGGAGCTGGGCGCGCAAGCGTTAAAGACGCATTTGAAAGCCGCCCTGCCGGATTACATGGTGCCGGCGCATATCGTGCGGCTGGACGAAATGCCTCGCTTGTCAAGCGGCAAGATTGACCGGGAGGCGCTACCCGTGTCGGACGACGATAGCCAGTTAAATGACGAAGATTATGCTGCCCCCTGCAGCGAGACGGAAACCTTAATGGCCGAAATTTGGCAGGAGGTGCTCGGATATCGTCCGATCGGAACGAACCATAACTTCTTTGAGCTTGGCGGGGATTCCATAAAAGCGATCCGGATTTCATCGAGATTAAGCAAACATGGATTGCATATGGAAATCAAAGAACTTTTCCGCCACCAAACGATTGGCAGTCTGGCTCCGCGTCTGAAGACTGCCGGCATTCGGGCCGATCAAGGCATCGTCGAAGGGGAAGCAAAGCTATCGCCAATCCAGCAATGGTTTTTTGAACGCCGATTTACCGATATGCACCACTGGAATCAGGCCATCATGCTTTACAGCCAAAACGGGTTCCGGAAGGATATTTTGGATCGGGTGCTGAGGAAACTGACGGAGCATCACGATGCGCTGAGAATGACCTATAAAGCGGAGCGGGGAGGCATCGTGCCCGTCATTTACGGCATGGATAAAGACGCCTACTCGTTCACAGTCGCGGATGTAAGAAATAAATCGCGTCCGGAGGAAACGATCCGTGCCCTTGCCGATAACCTCCAGCGTCGTATGAATTTGGAGCAAGGCCCCCTCGTACAGGTTGGTTTGTTTCAGACCTTGCAGGGTGATCATTTGCTTATCGCGATTCATCATTTGGTGGTTGACGGAATTTCATGGAGAATTATGGCCGAAGATCTGGAGCAAGGCTATTTGCAGGCTTTGCGCAACGAGGAGATCCGATTCCAGTCTAAAACCCATTCGTGGCAAGAATGGACGCGCCGTCTTCACGACGATGCGGATAGCAGCCGGATTGTCCGGCACAAGCGTTATTGGGCGGAACTTGTCGGCCAAACCAACAAGCCGCTTCGCAAAGACCGCTCCGCCGCCGATCGTAAGAGTGAAGATCTGGACACCGTCAGCGTCCGGCTCACCGGGCAGCAAACCGATAGTCTGCTTACGGATGTCCATCAAGCTTATGGCACCGATATGAACGATCTGCTGCTAACGGCGTTCGGCATGGCGTTGCGGGACTGGACGGGAGACGAGCAATTTTTTATCATGCTTGAAGGACACGGGCGGGAGCCGATTTTTGACGACGTGGACATGACGAGAACCGTAGGCTGGTTTACCACGATGTATCCGATCCTCCTGGATATGCAGCACAGAGACGATTTGCCGTTTCAGATCAAATCGGTGAAAGAAAGCCTGAGACGCATTCCGAATAAGGGCATCGATTACGGAATTTTGAACTACATCACTTCGTCGGAGCTGAAAGACGATCTGTTGTTTAAGCTGCAGCCGGAAATCCGTTTCAATTACCACGGGCAGATCGATTCGAGCTCGGTTTCTTCGTTGTTCGTCGAATCGGAGTTGTCTGCGGGTCGCACGGTCGGCGAGAAGGCGGAAGCCCCTTTTGCATTGGATATTAACGGTAGCATTGAAAAAGGCGTGTTGACTTTGACGATCGAATACAGCAGGCGCGAGTTCGAGGCCGCGAGAATACAACGGTTGGGCGCTTTGCTGCAAGAACGTTTGCTCGAAACGATTGCGCATTGCGTGAAAAAAGAGGAGAAAGAATGGACGCCAGCCGATGTGGGCAGCGAAGAGCTTTCCATTGAGGAGTTTGACGAAATTTTGGCGTACTATAAAAAATAATGATTTTTGCGGGTGATGAGTTATGAGCAAAGAATTGCAAATCCAAAGTATATTCAGATTAACTCCGATGCAGCAAGGCATTTTGTTCCACAGCTTGCTGGACCGGAATTCACATGCCTATTTCGAACAAGTGAGTTTTACCCTGAACGGGTTTCTGGATGTCGGACTTCTGGAGCAAAGTCTTCGTATGCTATTTGATCGCCACGAAATTTTGCGAAGCAATATTTTTCATGCAGCGATCGAAGAGCCCAAATTGATTGTGTTTCGGCAAAAGACGCCGACTATTCGTTTCGAGGACATTTCCCGAATGGATGAACCGGGTAAAACAACCTTCGTCGAACAATGGATCCGGAAAGACAAGGAAGCCGGCTTCGAGCTGACTCGGGACGAACTGCTGCGCGTATCCATACTGCAATGCGCCCGGGATGCTTACAAGCTGATCGTAAGCTTCCACCACATCATTATGGACGGTTGGTGTCTGGAAATCGTTCTCAAGGAATGGTTTCAGGTTTACATGTCGCTGCAAAGGAAGGAGGAGGTTCGGCTTGAACAGGTTCCGGCCTACGAAACGTATCTGAAATGGCTGGATAAGCAGGATAAAGCGGGGGCGCTTGCGTTCTGGAAGCAATATTTGGACAGCTACGAGCAGCAAAGTCTTCTGCCGGCTGACGGCAAGTCGGGCGTTGTCCAAGGCTACGATCCGCAGCAGCGGATCATCACCTTCGATCCGGCGTTGACCGGACAATTGGTATCGCTCGCCAAAGCGAGCAAGGTCACGCTAAGTACATTGTTTCACGCCATTTGGGGCCTGCTGCTGATGAAATACAACGATACGGACGACGTGGTGTTCGGTTCTGTCGTATCCGGCCGCCCTGAGGATCTCCCCGGTGCGGAACATATGGTGGGCCTTTTTATCAATACGGTTCCCGTACGGATTTATGGAGAGGGCGCCCAGACGTTCTCCGGGCTCGTGCAGCAGGTTCAGCAATCGGTGATGAAGGCGATTCAGCACCATTATGTTCCCCTTGCTGATATCCAGTCCGTTAGTCCGTTGAAGAACGATTTGATTCATCATATCCTTGCTTTTGAAAATTTTCCGGGTACGCAGGACGTTTCCGACGATGACGAACTCCGGCGTATCGCGGTTTCGGACATGGAAGGGTTTGAACAAACCAGTTATCCGTTCAATGTCAGTGTGGTCCCCGGTGAATCGCTGCGGGTGAAATTCAGCTACAACGGCTTGCTTTACGGCGCGGAGCATATTCAGCGTTTGGGGCGGCACCTGCTGCAAATTGCTCGCACCGTTGTTTCGCGTCCGGACGCGGCTCTGCACGAAGTCGACATGGTGACGGCGGAAGAGAAGCAGGCAATCCTGAGCGGGTTTAACGGAACGAAAGCGCCGTATCCGAAAGAAAAGACGGTTCATCAATTGTTCGAGGAGCAGGTGGAGCGGACGCCGGATCATCCGGCGGCGATCTTTGAAGGGCAGCGTCTGACCTACCGGGAGCTGAACGCGAGGGCAAACCGTCTGGCCCGAGTGCTACGGAACAAGGGCGTGGGC
>JBHJMN010000100.1:0-3572 GCA_042219835.1 Paenibacillus elgii | reverse complement strand
AGGACATCTTACTCGTCCAGATAGTATTGCACGAAACGAAAAAGGTGAAATTGATCTTATCCATGACCATAAACACAAATCCAGTTCCGATGATCAAGTTGTTTATAATGATAGTCAAATGCGGGCTGAAAGAGAAATGCTTGAGGCGGGCAATGGTAAGCATATTGTGACTATTTCAAGTGATAGCCCTAATTTAGATGCAATTCCTGCTAGACCGAGACCTAGTGCGCCATTGGGAAAAGAGAGCACGGTTTATTATGTCGATCCTGAAAGTGGTAAGATTGTTCGAATTTGGAAAGCGAATGAAAGTATTCAAGGTGGGGGCTACTGGGTAGATCCCTGATTCATGTGATTTTTCTTAGAGCGGAGGATAGAAATGACACCAAATTTATTTTTAATTGAAATGTATCCAACAGTACCATTTAGTAATGAAGAGGTGCTAGGTCGTATTTTAGATATTTTTGAGTCAGATGAAAAACTGGTTCCTCCCCACTGGGGAAATGATGAACGGATTAAGGTCGAGTATAATCGAAATGAGATTATTGAGATGGTTGCAGAACGAAAAATAACAGAAATTCATCTTCATCGAGATAAGACTATCAAATATTCTGGTTATTTTCATGTAAATCGCAGTAATCGATCATTTTTATATTTTAATTTCCATAAATCCCTTTCTAAAAAATATTGGTCGATGTTTTTTGAGATATCTGACAAAATATCAAATATTGCGAAACCTCGTTACGGAATTGCAAATATATTTTGGCCAACAGCATATCCTTGGAATACTGAGAATGAACGCAATCAAATATGGATGGATTTATGTTCGCAACCAGTACCAGTGGAGTTTCTACAGAACGGTCCTTTAGGAGTAGGAGCGCGAACTTATTTCAGTAATGATGTTCTTGGGCTGTTTGGAAGAAAGTATTTGAAAAATTCACCTGGTCATGTATGTGAGTTTGATTGGGAAGGTATTTGTATTGACGTAATTGAGAAGCCATGGGAAGCTAATTCTAGTGAGTTACTTAACAAGTGGTTGCAAGTAATGAAGTATTTAGAATCCTCTGATGCAATAGCTATTCCGAAATTTTTAAATAATCGGATGGGCGCAACGTTTAGTCCTAGCGCCGCTTGGCAAAACTATCTCAATAGATAAAGTGCAGATGGGATGTGGTTAAAATGACAGGGCAACAGGATCGAAGTAATGTCTTGAAAATATTGAATAGTTATAAAATAAACAAGGAAGTTATTTATGGACTAGAGATGAGCGGTGTAGATTTAGCTTATACTGACTTATCTGAGGTAATGGGAGACTGTATTCAGGCGGTAAGAGTAAATCTTAGAGCATCATCATTAATAAGAGCTTCCTTTCTTGATTGTGATTTTGAACAAACTGATTTCAGCAACAGTAACTTAGAGAAGATAGAGATGGGAGATTGTGTTCTAAATGGAGCGAACCTTTATAAAGCTATTTTAAAAGGAGCCAAGATTAATATAAGTATGTGCAGAGGAACTTGCTTTGATGAAGTTGACTTTTCTGGTGGGGAAGTAATTGGATCATCGTTTAGTAACTCATCATTTAAAAACGCGAATTTATCCAGAATAAATGCTCAACAAGCTAGTTTTTCTAATGCAGATCTTACAGGTGCAACCCTCACAGAGGGGAATTTCGAAGAAGCAGATTTTAGAAATACCATTCTTGATGGTGTAGTTTGGACTGGTGCTTTAATAGATGGGGCTATATTTGATGAAGGAGTCATGGAAATAGTCAAAAGTAAACTTTAGATATTTATGCTGAACAAATATCACTACGTGTCTACTCTCATAAAACATCATAATGATTGAATAGTAGGATGATAGTTGGTGAAACCGACTATCATCTTTTTATTCCACAATAAATGATTAAAATTAAACTTAGGGGATGGGTGATGCTGGCAGTGGTAGTAAACCACCAGTTTATCAAAAAGTAAACTATGGTGACCATTTTACAAGGAAAAATAGAAAAAAGGCTTTAAAACCAAATGTGGAATACTCATCAGCAGATGGTTATACTTATCGTACGGATAGTCAAGGGCGTATTATTGAATGTGAAGGAACCCTTGCACTTGGTACAGGAGACCGGAGTGAATACGCACAGAGGACGGTAGGAAAAGGACAAGGCAGATTGCCAGATGACGACGGTGGACACTTAATAGAAGCACAGTTTAAAGGACCAAAGGATATTGATAACCTAGTCCCACAAAATAGCCAGATTAATCGAAGTGGCGGGAAATGGTTTGAGATGGAGACTGAATGGGCCAATGCCCTTAATGAAGTACCGCCTAAAAATGTACAGTAAAAATTGAACCCATTTATTCGGGCAATACAATGAGACCAGATTCATTCAAAATTACCTATCAAATTGGTAACAAAAGGCCAGTTACTAAACGAATATCAAATCAATTCGGAGGTTAATTAATGGAACAAAAGATGAACGAATTGTATAGAACAATTGCAGAAATCATAGATCAAATGATACCTGTTAAATGGGATGAATTTTATTTTAATGGTGAAGTGGAAAATGGGGAAGGAGGAGTCTTCTTTTTCTTTAAGCCTGAGAATGAGAGCGAATATGTTTATTCTCTTGATATTCCAAATAGATACAATGTTAATACAGATGAATACAATCAATTTGAGACTAAATTGTTTGAAGTTACAAATGATTTGAAGAATCTGTTTTTGGAGAATGGGCAAGAGCCATGGTTTTCAATAACTATGAAACTTACATTCGAAGGGAAACTTAATATAGAGTATGATTACACAAAATGGGAAAAATCCAATTTTGGTCCTTCAGACAGGTTAGAGTATTGGGAAAGTAAATATCTGAATCATATTCCACAAGATGAGAATGACAGAATTAAAATTGAAAAAATGAAAGAATTTGAAGAAGAAAATTAAATGTCCAAGAAAGTAGAACAAACTCGATTCGCAGGGGGAGTGTAAAACTTATTTACAACACAAACAACAAGATCGTACAATACAACCAACAACCAACAACCAACAACCAACAAACAACAAACCAAACACTAAACCATTTAAACACTTGATAAACTTTTAAAGCTCTTTCCAACTTCTTTTATGAGTAGGAATGAGCTTTTTTTGCGTGCAGAAAATAAACCAAGGAGCTGCAATGACATGGCAAAACGAGAGCGGGAAGTAAAACAGGTAGGATTGATTGCACAGGCACAAGCAGAGTACGAGCAGCTTATGGATGAAATTCGTGGTTACTGTCAGCAAGTAAGGGAATTACGCGAACAGGCGGCAGTGCTACAGCAGTCAGGGCGTACCGATTTTCAGGTTAGAGAAGAGATTCAGAAGTTGTTAGACCGTGCGCAGCATTTGGATTTAGTAGCACAGGTCCAACTTTTCTCGATTTCAAAGGTTCCACCATTTATTTTACAGACTCCGTCTATTCTTCCCCGGACGGAAGCGGCTGGTATTGCATACCGGAAGCCGGTGACGAAGTGCGTCTCCATTTTCCCGACGAACGGGAAAGCAACGCCTTTGCCGCAAGCTTGGTCGACGTGGCCTCCTCT
>JBHJMN010000010.1:0-149733 GCA_042219835.1 Paenibacillus elgii | reverse complement strand
TGTCAAGTATTAAAAATCCGGGGGAATCATGGGGTTGGAAAAAGGTGGACAAAGGTTTATAATTTAACTGTGTTGTTTTGTCGTCGACCCCCAATGCTGCAAAAAAGCCGGGGGATCGACGACAAGTAGAACTAGGCGGCAAAAGGGATTATGGAGTTTGCTGTGCTCAATATGTAATTTTGGAATATGAAGAAATGGCTTAGTGGCGGGATTTTTATGGGTTTTGAACGTACCTATGAGGAATTGAAACGTATTAATTTTTAAATGTCCATTTTCTTCAGTGAATGCAGTTTTGAACGTACCTATGAGGAATTGAAACACTTTCGAGCCGAAGGTACCTACCGTATCGCTGCATGAGTTTTGAACGTACCTATGAGGAATTGAAACTTAGATAACAAGAACGCGGTTCACACCGGAAGAGCTGCGTTTTGAACGTACCTATGAGGAATTGAAACACGTTGAAGGCGTGGTCTGCCCCGTTAAATGGCGCTACGTTTTGAACGTACCTATGAGGAATTGAAACAACACAACGGCGGTAAATCGGAGCACGTGAACTATAACGTTTTGAACGTACCTATGAGGAATTGAAACTTGCCCTACTTGCCAAAGCAAACGGATTACAACACTTTGTTTTGAACGTACCTATGAGGAATTGAAACAATGGCAATCGAACTGATTAAACGTGGAAACTCTGTAGTTTTGAACGTACCTATGAGGAATTGAAACCGGATATGAAGCCTAATGATCTCAACGTAATTGTTTCTGTTTTGAACGTACCTATGAGGAATTGAAACTGGTAAGGTCCGTTTCAAAATGTATGGGCCGGATGACGTTTTGAACGTACCTATGAGGAATTGAAACCTCGTTCTTCAAATGCATCCCACTCTGCCCCCATATGTTTTGAACGTACCTATGAGGAATTGAAACCTAGTTTTCGCATCGCGGCTATCAACGCTCGTTTGTAAGTTTTGAACGTACCTATGAGGAATTGAAACATAGCCGAACGAATAGTGTCCTTATTCTCGATACAATCAGTTTTGAACGTACCTAGTAAGGAATCGAAACAGCTGCTGTACGAGTCGTACAGCCAGAATGCTGACATGTTTTGAACGTACCTATGAGGAATTGAAACCATCCGTTCATTCAATTCCGAATCATTCAGAACTTCGGAAACAAAGCTTCCCCTTCACTACTAACGAACGAACATAGAAGCCCGCTAACTGGAAGTCTGCGTGAGGACTTGACTTACCTCTCAAAAACGCGCATGGATTTCACTTATAGAATCTCGATTTCATTCGAGTAGCATCATGGAGGTCCGACAAAATCCATCATGCGCAAAAGCAGTGTACATGGTTCCAACGCGTTTGAAAGAACATTTAGCGAAGTGCTGAAGGATTTAGGCAAATAGACCATGCGGAAATCCTAAGATGCAACAAGTGCGTATTGCCGCCAATTGGCGGCTTTTTTTACTGCTACGAGTCCTGAGTCCTAGCATATGTAGAAGCGAAACCGGGACATACGTATTCGATTGGGTAGAATAGTTCGTTGTTTGTTCGCATTTTTATAAAAAAAGGGGAACAAAAGGGAACTACATGATATAATAACACTTGTAATACCATAATTTGCCGCACCCGAAGGGTGACAACGTTTTGCTGACAGGAGGCGAAGGGGTGCAAATCTATTTCAGAGTCAAAGCGGCTGGCAAGAGGCGTCCGGTGCTGGAGCTCATTGAGGCGTCACTACCCGACGATGTGCAATGTCTGGGGGATGCGATTCGGGCGATTGTAGCGGATCAAGTGCAGCATTTTAACGAGCGCAGCATCGAGCAATCTATTTTTCCTTATCTAAGTCCCGGGCAACTGGAGGAGCAGGCTGAAGCCGGCAAGGTAGGCTTCCAAGCGGCTTATGACGACCGGAAGGCAAGTGCTGCGGCTGCGGTCGAGACGGCTCTGCAGGCATTTGAGGACGGCATTTACAAAGTGCTGATCAATGATACAGTCGTGGAGGAGCTGCAGGCACCGCTGACGATTGCGCCCGGATCGGTTTTCACCTTTATACGACTGACCATGCTGTCGGGAATGATGCGCTAACTAGGAGAGGAGTTTGACATGACAGAACGTATTGATCTTGAGTATAAGCATGAGCTGCTGGATGCCTTGTCTGAGCAATTGCAGACGAAGAAGGATCATGAGCATTATCCGTTAGCCTCCAGCCTGCTGGACTATTTGACGGCCACATACGAGAACGAGGCGGTGCGCAAGCAGCTGTTTATTACCGAACTGAACCGCGCCTATCCATGTCCGATGAGTGAAATGACCGATGCCGAGCAGCTGTGGGCGGGACCGCTGTCATCGGCGCTGACGCTGCTGTTTGGAGAGGAGAACGGGGCAGAACTGCTTGATTTGCTGCGGCGCCGCATTTTGCGTTCCTATTCAACTTCAACCTACTATTATCGCAAAGGCTATCGTTCCCGCAATCTGGCTCATTATATGGAAGCCATACTGAAGACAATTACATATTACTATAATGCTCTTGCTTATGAGTGCACCTTGCAGGATTATTTGACGAGGCATGACATTATTCTGTCGGAAGACTCTATTATGGGCGAACGCATCGCCCGCGAGCTCGACATGGGCAACGAGACCGTCTTTGAGGCGCTTAGAGACATCATGTTTGGCGAAAATCAGACGGCGCTGCTGACCAGGCCGATGATTCGCGGCATTGTGCAGAGCCATAACGTGGCAGCCTACGACATGCTGGGGCGTCTCCTGATTGCGGCCAGGTTGCAGGAAGGCCTGCGCCAGCATATTATGGAAAGTCTGGACGAAGGAACCGTTGAGGTCGCCGTCTACTTGATTCGCATCGTGCTGGAGCATAATTTGGAGCGCTTCAGCGCGGTGATCCGGGCGCTCGATACGTGGACAGGGCTTGCCTTTACCGATCAGAAGCCGGCGGTCATCCGCAAATGTCTGGAGCTTGCCCTGCGCGCTCTGACGGATGAGAGCTACCGGGAAGAAGCGGAACATAGCGAAGATACGCTGGTCTACTATTTCTCGCTGTGGGCGACGGCAACTTATGATATTGGCGAAGCCACAATGCGCATCCAACGCGTGCTCAAGGACGGTGCCAGATATAAGAAGCTGGCTTCGCTATACTTCCTGGCCCAGCTGAACCAGCCGGAGATGCAGCATCGGATTGCAAGCGGACATCTGCCCGCAGCAGTCGATGACCCGGAGCAGATGGCTTGGCTGATGAACAGTATCTATGCCGACTATCGCGTCTCCTACCATTATGGGGACAGGGCTGTCGATTTGAGCAATTCTCCGATCAGCGAGGACCTTGTAGAGCGGCGCGAACAGTTCAATGCTTTATTGCAGTCGCTGAGGCAGCTCAAAGGGACGAAAACCTTTAAGGAGAGCGTATTCCCTTGGGCGGTGGCAACGCTAGATGCCGATGAGCTATTGCGGCGCATGATGACGTTGGCGGTCTATGACCGCGATGCTGTAATGATTGAGCAGTTGATAGATTGCAGCGACCGGATGAGCTCAAGCCTGCGGAAGGGTTTGCTGGTTAATTTCATCGGAGCCGCCGCCTCCGGAAAACAGCGCGAGTATTTGCTGCAAGCGTTGAATGATAAAAGCACAAGCAACCGCGAGACGGTAATTAGGCTGCTCGGACAATTGGAGCTTGCCGCTGCCGAACTGGACAAAATTGTTGAGTTATTGAAGCTGAAGACAGGCACCCTGCGTCAAGCCTGCATTTCGCTGCTCATGCAGCAGACCGATGAGGAGCTGCTGCGCGCGGCGGATAAGCTCTTGTCTGCCTCAAATGAACAGCAGCGGCTGGCCGGGCTTGCGATTGTCGAATCTTTGCAGCAGGATAAGCAGCGGCAAGCGCTTTATCCGCAAGTGCGGGCCCATGTTCAAGCGCTGCATGAGAAGGGGCGGGCTACAGCACAGGAGCAGGTGCTGATCGATAAGCTGCTTCATGCTGCAGATGCGGAGGATGGCGCCGAGAATGGCTTCGGTTTATATGATGTGAATGAGAACGTGGCGATACCGCCCAAATTCGATCATCCGGAGCTGGTCGACGCATCGGATCGGCAGCAAGCCGAGCGGGAAGCGGAATATGTGAGGCAGTATGCGGCGTGGCGGCCGGAGGATGTTGCGGCGATATATCTGCATTTTGAAGCGCTCATGGAGGAGCATTACAATTATGAGTATGAAGGGCAGTATTACAGCAACTATTCCGAAAAGATGCTGCTCGGCAATCAGACGTACAGGCTGGCCAAGGTAAAAAAAGCCGATGGCGAAGAGACTGCCGAGGATTCGCTGGACAGCTACCCGTTGCCGGAGGTATGGCGGCAGGCTGCGCGGGATTTGCAGTTGACGCCGATGCGCATGCTGGTCTTCATGTTCGGAGGGGAGGACCACACGATCAGCGATGCCGCGGAAAAGCAATGGTTCACAGAGCTCTATGCGGATGTGCAGGATAAGCAAAAAGCGCAGCAGTTGGACAAGGCGCTGGAAATGCTCAAGCATAGGAGAAAAACCGATCAGTTGATTCGCCTGCTGTTTCATGAAGCCGACTCGACTGAAAGCTTTACGGCTTGTATGTCTATCTACCGTTCATTGCGGGCACGGCTGACGGTTGAGCAGTGTGTCATGCCGCAAGCGGAGCTGGATGAAGAAGCCAACATGTATTGGCATCGGGATGGAGACCGCTTTCCGGCTCTGGGATCGGACCTGCTGGAGCAGTGGCTGACGTGCGCAGAGCCGTGTGCGCAAAGCGACGAGCAGTTTGCGGAATATTTCTTCACCGCTTATGCCAGCTACAAGCTGTTAAAGAGCGACGACGACGTTACTTTATCCGTTGATTCTTTTATGCGTGCGCATCATCTAGGGCTGATCACCGACAGTGTCCTTTTGCGTGAAATGATGGCAGGGAACCTATCCAAAGATTTCATCCGCACATTAACGCATCCGAATTGGAACAAGCCGCTGCTGGAAAGCTATCCGGGCGTAAGGCCCCTATTGGAGCAGGCGGTGTGCCGTATTGTCGAAATCGAGTCGCGCCGCGGTGATTTGCCGACAGAAGTATCGGAGCTATCGTTAGCGATTCACCGATTTGAAGGCATGCGCTTCTTTGTCGCTATTTTGACGGGACTGGGGAAGGAAACGTTCCGGCGCGGTTACGTCTACAGTAGCGACCTGACGAAGAAGGCCGTACTCAGCTCGCTGCTGAAATGCTGTTATCCCGCCAAAGGTGAAGACGCGGCACAGCTCGCCGCATTGCTGGAAAAGACGGATCTGACCGAGCAGCGCTTGCTGGAAGCGGCCATGTATGCGCCGCAATGGGTTGATATCGTGCAGCAGCACCTCGGCTGGTCGGGATTAAAGAGTGCGGCATGGTATTTCCACGCTCATATTAACGAAACCTTTTCCGCGCAAAAGGAAACGGAAGTGGCAATCTTCTCGCCGATCAGTCCGCAAAGCTTCAATGACGGCGCCTTCGACGGGGATTGGTTCAGAAGCGCTTATGAAACGCTCGGCGCAGAGCGTTTTGACTTGCTGTATAGCTGCGCCAAATATATTACCGATGGCGGCAACTCGCACCGCCGCGCGCAACTGTTCGCCGATGCCACCTTAGGGAAACTGGACAAGCAGGAGCTGGTGGAGGGCATCCGCTCTGCCCGAAATAAGGACAAGCTGCTCAGCTATGCTTTGCTGCCCGTTGCGGCCGGAGACAAGCGGGAAGTGCTGGAGCGGTATGAGTTAATCCAGCAGTTCCTGAAAGAAAGCAGGCAATTCGGCGCTCAGCGTCGCGAAAGCGAAGGAAAGGCCAGTGCCATAGCCCTCGAAAATTTGGCGCGCAATGCAGGCTACGGCGATGTCAATCGGATGACCTGGGATCTTGAAGCTGAAAAAATCGGAGAAATCGCGGCTTATTTTTCCCCGCAAGATATGAATGGCACGAAGCTTTGGCTAGAAATTGATGATGAAGGCCAAGTGGAGCTGAAGGTGGAGAAGGGCGGTAAAGCCCAGAAGAGCATACCGGCTGCCTTGCGCAAGAATGAGCTGGTCTTGGCCATGAAAGAGGCGCAAAAGGAGCTCAAGGATCAGTATACCCGTGCGAAGCTCAGCTTCGAGCAGGCGATGGAAAATGGCACGCGCTTCACCGCGCAAGAGCTTGGTGCGATCATTCGCAATCCGATCATTGCGCCGCTCGTGCGCCATCTCGTCTGGATGGATGCGGCAGGATCGGAGACAGGGGAAGGCGGTATCGGATATTTGCAGGAGCCGGACCAAGGGATGGACGCATTCATGCTGCGCCAGCCGGACGGCGGCCTGCTGACACTGCAATCGGATGCCGAACTGCTCCTTGCCCATCCGGTTCATCTCTATGCGTCCGGGCGCTGGAGCGAATTTCAAAAGGACTTGTTTGTGCGGCAGATCAAGCAGCCGTTCAAGCAGGTATTTCGCGAATATTACCGTCTGAATGCCGATGAGATTGCTGCGGTTACGGTATCCCGCCGTTACGCTGGCCATCAGGTACAGCCTCAGCGGACGGTAGCCTTATTGCGCGGCCGCACGTGGACCGTCGATTACGAGGAAGGGCTGCAAAAGGTGTACTACAAGGAAAACCTGATTGCCCGCATGTATGCGATGGCCGACTGGTTTACGCCGGCCGATATTGAGCCGCCAACCTTGGAGACGGTGCAGTTCTTCAATCGCGAGACAATGGAACCGGTCAAACTGACGGAAGTGCCGCCGGTTATTTTCTCGGAAGTGATGCGCGACATTGACCTCGTCGTCAGCGTAGCTCATGCCGGCGGCGTCGATCCGGAGGCCAGCCATTCGACCGTGGAAATGCGCATCGCGATTGCCCAAGAGCTGCTCATGCTGCTGAAGGTCGACAATGTGCGGCTGGAAGGCTCTCATGCGCATGTTGCAGGCAAGCTTGGCGAATACAGCATCCATATGGGTTCTGGCATCGTGCATAAAAAAGGGACAGGAGCGCTTAACATTCTGCCTGTTCATTCGCAAAGCCGCGGCCGCCTGTTCCTGCCGTTCGCCGATAGCGATCCGCGCACAGCGGAAATTATGTCCAAGCTGCTGCTGCTGGCAGAAGATAGCAAAATTAAAGATCCAAGCATCCTGGCGATGCTATAGCATGCAGAAGAGCGCCCGACAAACATCGGGCGCTCTTGGTGCATACGAGAGCGTAGCGATCAGAGAGCCCACTCCGTCGTGGCGAAGAGGTTAAGGTAAGGTAGAAGGTCTAAAATATTTATCTGAGGTTATAACCCGGGGAACCCCGGGGTTGGAAAAAAGCGGACAAAGGCTTATAATTTAACTATGCTGTTTTGTCGTCGACCCCCAATGCTGCAAAAAAGCCGGGGGATCGACGGCAAGGAGAACTGGGCGGTAAAAGGAATTACGGCGTTTGTTTAGTTTGATATATAATTTTGGAATACATAGAAATGGCTTAGAAGCGGGAGTTTTACGGGTTTTGAACGTACCTATGAGGAATTGAAACTCGTTTTAACTGTTGCGATTGGATTGATTACGAAAGAAGTTTTGAACGTACCTATGAGGAATTGAAACTCCCAATCCACCTTCTGAGCTATCTTATTAAAGTCCAAATTTTGAACGTACCTATGAGGAATTGAAACAACTTCTTCTGTTGGATTGAATATTACGAAACCTGTCGGGAATACCCCTTTCCCGATATGATTCTGGTACAATAGCCAAGGTCGCGGGGATAGCGCTTGTTTCTGCCGGATTCCCGAAGATTAGACTGGCATTGGTACGCTGACGAATGTATATGGCCGGATGACTCCTGCCCCAGACTGGGATGGATATTATGGATGATCCAAATGAAATGAATACCGCATTAAAGACTCTTCTTCCCAAAAATCGGGGCAATCTTTGCTAATGTGGGCTTCGATAAGTGGAGAATGCAGAAGAGATCGTCAAACAAATGGCTCTTGGGGAGAACGCAAACTAACCAGTATTGCACGGAGCGAGCGAAACCGCCCTTTACGTGGAGGGGGGCAGAGGCTCTATGTCAGGGCGGCGGGGTGCTAGAGCGGCTCTTTTTTCTTTGCCGCTCTGTACTCGGCTGAGATCTTTATAACTGGGCGACGTGGCACTCCATCATTCCACAAAGCATAGATTTCACGCCGTCTGGAAAAGCCGCTTCGTAGCGCAAAAAAATGAGGGAGTGGCTACTTTGGTTCTCCCTAATATCGTTTCTGTCCTTTAGATGTAATCTTGATTAAAAAATCATCGAAAAGCAGGCTTATGGACCGGCCATTATCATCTTTCAGCTCAATCCAATCATCTCTATCCTCGGACTCACAGTCATTCATAATTCGATAAGAAAAAAATGCTGTCTCCGCATAAGGAAGTTGGATAAATTCACACCTTTTTGCATCCGGGAACTGCAGCTCCTGTAACTTTTGAAGCCATAAAATAGCATGTTCAATCTCAACTTTTTTATCGACTTTATCTCGTTCTCCTGACTTTATCAAAGCAAGTAGGGTTTCACGTTCTTTTTTCAAATATTCAATAGCGTATTCCATAATTGTTTTTATTAGTCCCTCCCTAGGGGTGTATGCAAACCTTAAGCCAACCAAATCATGAAGAGGCCAGCTTTAAGAAGGCAACAAACGTACGGCATAATTTATCGTACCGAGTTGCTAGTCGACGGTTATGTTTAAGTTTATTGAACAGGCATTCGACCAGATGACGCTCTTTAAACAACCACCAGTCCGTTGTACGTTGGATCGTGCGATTCTTCTTACTGGGAATGACCGAATTAGCCTGTTTCTCTTCCAAAAGCTTGATGATTTTATCGGTATCGTATCCGCGGTCGGCCAAGACATTTTTGCCTTGGATGTCTCGAGTTTGCAAGATCTCATATCCCGCCACACAATCGTTAATGTTGCCTGCGGTCACTTCAAAGCGCAAGGGATTGCCTAGGCCGTCCACAACGGCATGGATCTTGCTGGTTTAACCTCCGCGTGATCGCCCGATAGCCTGAGATTGCTGCCCCCTTTTGCCCCGGCGCCGTGTTGATGAACACGGACGATGGAGGCATCCAGCATGACACTTTCTTCATCGGGCTCGGCAGCCAGAGCGTCTAGTATTTTATCGAATATGCCCGCTTTCTCCCGGCGGCGGAAGCGGTTGTAGACATTACTCCATAAGCCATAATATTCGGGCAAATCTCGCTACGGCGCACCAGAGCGAATTACCCAGAGCATGGCATTGAACATTTTTCGGTTGTCGATAGCCGGATGTCCACCCTGTGGTTTTCGTTCTGGCGGCAAGAGGTCTTTAAGTCGTTCCCATTGGTCGTCTCGTATCTCGTATCGTCTTCCCATAGGAGAAGTTTACCAGATTTTTGGATGTTTTGATAGTTTGCATACACGTCCTAGCGGTAGAGATAAATGAGTTTATTTATAAACAAGAAATTAGCGACATTCAATTAGAGGTGACGTTATAGCAAATGTGTTTCTTGCCTTTTCTGTAGAATGGTTTGTGCTTTGCGTCGTCAAATCGAGGAAGATTCGCCAATTATCCGTGATATAACGTGTCAACTCGGAACAGCCCAATGTCAATCTAAAAATCGCCATCGTGTTGTGATAACCTCATATCTCTTTTTCTTTCTGCATCAGGGGACATTAATAAAGATGATCCCGTGTGAGTACAGGGATCATCTTCTGACAGCGTAGTGTTTTTAATTCGTCCACAATAAGGATCACAGTTCTGCGTTTTTTATTTGTTATGTCCGTATAGCTGACCGCATGCTGCATCAATGTCCGTTCCGAATTGAGTTCGCACAGTGACTTTGATTCCCTTTGACTTTAAGATACTGACAAACTTTTGAACCCGATCTTTGTTTGATTGATGATAGCTTTCAGGCGTCACGTCAGTTGAATTGTAGGGGATCAAATTGACGTGATATAAATGTTCCCAAGGACCTCTGTGCTTTAACAAAACAGCGATAGCCTCCGCATGCTCATTTGAATCGTTTTCTCCTCGAAGTAATATATACGCAATGTAGACTTTTCTACCTGTATCACGAATATGCTGATCCAACTTGTTCAACACATCATTAAGCGGAAACCGATTGTTAATGGGCATTAGCTCGCTCCGCTGTTCGTCGAACGGAGAGTGCAGTGAAAAGGTCAGGTTAACCTGTGGAAATTCCTTTGTCAGACGATCGATGCCCGGCAAAATTCCGATGGTGGAAACGGTAATTCGTCGATGCCCCAAGCCAAAGGTTCGTGGATCTGTTAGAATCATGAGCGCGTCGAAGATATTAGGATTGGCTAGCGCCTCTCCCATACCCATAAACGAAACACTATCCAAGGCTTGGCCATTTAAATGAAAGTATAACAGTTGATCGGTAATTTCATCAGCGGTCAGATTTCGTTTCAGTCCGATTGTACCTGTAGCACAGAAGCGACAACCATATCCGCATCCGCACTGGCTGGAAATGCAGTATGATTTCCAGCCGCGCTCATAGCTTAGTTGAACTGCTTCTATGCGTTCACCGCCCTCAATGGAAAAAAGCACTTTATTCACTTGCTTGGATGTCTTTTGCATGACAGGGGTTAAGTTCAAAACATGTTCGCCAAGGTTCTTAATTAATTCGTTTCTTATACCCTTGGGCAGCATGGTCATTCTGTCATATTCACCAATTTTTTGTTTGAAGATTGCATCCGCAATTTGTTGAAACCGATATGCGGGTTGTTTCAATGCTGTCAATATATGTTGAATCCTTTCGTATTTCGAAGTTGATTTCATGTTTTTTCTCCTCTTGAGCCGGAGAAAATGCCTTAAGCATCAATAAAGGGTGCTTAACATCTACATTAACCAACTAAAATAAAACCAACGATGCTTGCAGTTCCAGTCGCTACGTGCATCTATCTATAGATGGATAATGCTCCGGCATCCGTTTCGTTTGATCGTGAACCGTACTAACGGACAATGAACGGTTCACATGAACATGTACAACTTCAAACATTTATTTCAACCTCCTAATCTAAAATAAGCATAAAGTTACATTACAGTTCGACGATTTTGGTAGCGATATTTTTGCAAAATTCGCTATCGTGCTCTACAAAAAGTATTGTCGGAGAATGTTCCAGCAATAGTTCTTCAATCTGCATACGGGAAATGACGTCAATAAAGTTTAACGGTTCGTCCCATATATGGAGATGTGCCTTCTCGCATAAGCTCTTTGCGATCAGTACCTTCTTCTTCTGTCCTCCGCTGAATGAAGACATATCTTTTTCAAATTGTATGCGCGAAAAATCGAGTTTTCTTAAAATCGCTTTGAACAAGCTCTCGTCGATCTCGTTCTGTCTCGCATAATCTGATAAGTTGCCCTGCAGATGTGAGGTATCTTGTGATACGTATGAAATTTTTAGTTGACTACCTTTGCGAAATGTTCCTGTAAAAGGGATCTCCTCACCAAGAATTAGCTTGAGAATACTTGATTTTCCCGAACCGTTTGGACCCGCAAGTGTAACGCGTTCTCCTTGTTCAACGGTAAAGGTTACGTCGTTGCATACTGTGTGTTCTCCGTAACGGATCGAAACATGCTCTAATTCCACCATTTGCTTTTTGTTATAAGCAAGTTGAGTGATTTTTAGACTTTCCGAGCTTTCGATATTTTTCAGGAGTTTGGAACTCTCCTCAATCGCGGAGTGCTGTCTCTGCTCAATCGATTTGGAACGTTTCATCATTTTGGCGGCCTTGTGTCCGATATAGCCTTTATCGACTTTCGAACCGGAATTGCGAGTGCCGTTTTTGGTTTTCTCCACTTCGTGCGACCAGTTACCCGTTCTCTTGGAGGCTTCGGATAGCCGTTTAATGTCTTTTCGCAACTTGTCGTTCTCGGCTAGTTCATAGTTATCCTGCCTTTGTTTATTCTCCCACCAGTCCGAGAAATTACCTTTCTGGACCTCAATATGAGTTTTGTTTATCGAAAGAATGTGGTCCACGCAATTATCCAGAAATGCGCGATCATGTGAAACCAAAATAAATCCATTCTTGGTTTTTAGATAATCGCTGACCAGCTTCCGTGCGTGAATGTCCAAATGATTAGTTGGTTCGTCGATAAGCAGGAAACTGTTTTCCTTCAAAAACAAGGTTGCCAGTAATACTTTCGTTTGTTCCCCGTTTGACATGGTTTCAAACGGCCGATACAACACATCCTCTGATACCTTTAGCAACGAAAGCTCGCGTACGATCCGCCAATACTCATAGTCAGGATAAATTTCGTTGATAACGTCCAGGGTATTAAATTCCTTGTGTTCAACATGAAAGGGGAAATATTCAAAGCTGACATTTGCTGAAATGGTTCCGCTGTAATCATATTTACCAAGCAGCAGGTTCAGAAATGTTGTTTTGCCCCGACCGTTCCTTCCAGTGAAACCCAATTTCCAATCCGTGTTAATTTGAAAGCTAACGTTTTCGAAGATGTTGTCGTAGCTACCGTCATAAGCAAAAGTTAGGTTGGTCACATTGATTAAAGACATTGATAAAATCCTCCATAAAAAAATAAAGAGCTACAAGAAAGTTACCTTTCTTGTAGCTCAAATAAACAAAATACGAAAGTCTAACCCAACGAATGGATTAGATATTGTTATTTTATTTGAGTGAAGAGAATAAGTAACTTTCTTGCTTAACAAAGAATAAAACAGTTTTTGTTTTATCATTCGTAAAATAAGCAAGAAATATTACATTATTCTCATCATCTCCCCTAGATTAATTACAAGTATTGTAGCACACCCAATTGCACATTTCAACTTTGTATCAATCAAGAATGGTAGAAAAAAGATCGCCTTTTCTGTAGAATCGTTTGTACCAGCAAACCGAGCAGGGTTATACCCATAATATTATTTTGGGATGGCAGTCTTTATGTCATCCCTCCTTTAGAGGTGAAGTTATGGTTGATGTTCTTTTCGATTGTACTCAATTTCTGACGTTCGAAGCGAATGAGTGCGGAGATGTTTTATCATTCTTACTACCATTGTTTGAACAAAGTAACGATTTTAAGGTGCTTCAAGAAAGAGGGATTTCCGAAAGAAGGATGTCCCATCTGAATGAATTTCTAAATAGACATACGATCGAACTTGTAAATCAAGAATTTATAGGTGAATTTGACGAATGGTTTGAATTTGATGAGATACCTCAACCAATCAAACAGTTTGGTCAAAATATTAAGGAACTTATAGAAAGAAAATTCATTGATCAACTTACAATAATACTTGTCCGGTATGCTTATGATGAAAAGGCGGCTGATCATATTTTTGTAGGTGATTACCGAGTAGAGAATATTTATGATGGGTTATATCATGCATCTTGTTTTGGTAACTCAGGGAATATTGTGGTGATAAGGTTAAGAAAGTCTTAACAGCATGAGATTTCGAAATGAACTTAATGTTTTGAAGACGATTGGGAGTATCGTAGATTGTTGGAACTTATGTCAGAAGCAGTTCCAATACTATGAAATTGGGGAATTGAGCAAGGAGTAAATTCAACAAATGAAGAAGTTAGAGAAGCGGCTGAAGACCGGAGAACTCTTGATGTTGAGTAGCTTACACCATTCTATTCCTTACCAATAAGTCATTACCGTAAGCTTGATAATGCTCCAGAAAACCGTTATTGATATGAAGGTGATTCAAAATCCCCATATAGTCTGTTCCTGGCTTCCGAGGACGGTAATCTTCGGTGATAAAATACAGGTTGAAATAAACATAATCTTCATCGTCCAATTTGTTGATGTTGTCAAGCAAACCTTCGACATCTACGTGGTTCAGGTATCTGAAGGTTTTTCCTTCCTCAACGATGTAGAACGGGTAGTTGAGCGTACTGATCGAAATGATACGCTGATAATCCTTAAGCTCGTCCGGGATTGAGTCGGAATATTGCATTGCGGCTTCTTCGTCTTGAAAAATGCCTGAAATCCATGCCATTATGTTATTATGAGCTTCGATGATATACAAGCCGAATTACCCCCTTGTCACTAATGTTACAACTACAGCTTGCGGTCCGGATTACAAATGCTCATCGTTTCTTCTGCAACCCTGACCGCGGCTTTTTGTCCATTTTCATTGTTCAAGGAACATGGTTCATACCATATTTCCATTCCAAAACAATCGGCGGCCTCATTGCTTTAGCGCTCCGCCGTGCATATTTCGTTACAATCGGTGCAGCGGCTCGATGCGGTAGACCGACTTCTCACCGGCCGATCCTTGGTGCTCGCCGTGGATGACCCAGCCGTACGACAGCGTCGATGCCAGCCGGTCACGCTCTTCTACACTCAGCTTGGCGGAGACCGACTCTTGTCCGGGCTCCAGGCTGAGCTCGGGTTCCTCGCCTAAGGCGAGCAGAATCCAACTGGAGATGCCCCGCAGCGTGCTGTACTTGATCTGGTAACCGTTGAAGACGGCCTCTTGGAAGATGGCCGGATCGCTAGCGGCCGTGGCGGTCAATAGCTTGTAGTCGAACTGGAACTCGCTCTCGTCCTGAGGCAGCTCGCCTGCATGGATGCGGCGGAGCAGCTCCTCCTTGGACCAACCGCAGGCTTTTAACGATTCCAGCATGAGGGCGTCCCATTGCGGCAGCTTGGCTTTACTTTTATCAGAAGAAGAAGACACGGATGATCGCTCCTTATGTTATAGGTGTTGGCTTTGTGAAGAAAGAGACCGCCCGGTTGAGGCAGTCTCTTTTCATTATCGCTGAATTCCTTATTTTTTGCCAGCTTTATAAGCGTTCAGGAACTCCTTGGCTTTGCCGGCATCGGCTTTGACCTCAAGGCCGGTTTGGACCATCGGGCTGAGCGTCGATACGGCTTTGAATTTATTGTTTTTGTAGTAAGCGAGGAACTCGTCTTGATTGATCGAGTAAAGCACCGCTTTTCTTAGATCGGCGCTTTTCGCCACTTCGCGGTTTTTCGTATTGAACAGCAGGTACGAGACGGCGTTGCTTGGGGTTGTCTGCAACGAAAGCTTGCTGTCGTTTTTGACGATATCGAACTTCGTCTCCGGCACGCTGTAGAACAGGTGAATCTCGCCGCTGCGCAGCGCGGACAGCGCGCTGTCGGTGTCTTTGATGAAGCGGACTTTGATGTTGTTCACCTTTGGTTCGTGCTTCGTGCCCGCCATGTAAGCCGGGTTTTTCAGGAAGATCGCTTCGTAATCGTTTTTGTAAGACAGGATGTACGGACCGCTCGTGAACAGGGTGTTGTTGTATTTAGCGCCCTCGGTTACCGTGTTCTGATCGCCGTACGGGATGTCTTTGTTTACGTCGAATTTGGCAACGTCATACTTGTTGATACTCTCAACTTGCTTCTTGGACACGATACCGGCCGATTGGTGAGCCAGGTAGTTCAGCACTTGCGGGAACGGATTAATCGTTGTCAGCTTCACGACCTGGTATTTGCCTTCTTTGCTGTTGGCTTGTTTCTTATCCGGGACGAGAGCGGAGATTTTGGCGCCAAGGCCTTTCTCCAGACCGCTTTTCACCGTTTCGGAGCTACCGGATTGCTTGATTGAATCCAGAACAGCCGGGTCGGTCACGAGCTCTACGTTCTTGATGTGCTCATGCAAAGTGTATGTTCGATGGTTCGGCACCGAGTTTTTGTCCTTCGCGCGCTGCAGGGAGAAGAGCACGTCGTCTGCGCCTACGCGCTCGCCCGTATCGACGGCCAGCTTATCCTTGATTTGAGCGAAGTTGATATCGTCCCGCAGGATGAAATAATAGTCGGTATTGCCTTCGGCGATGGCGAAGTTATACGACAGGGAGCCTTCGGCGGTCAGTTTGTCGTCATCCGTCAGGTTGAGCAAACGCACGTACATATTGGTGTTGATGATGTTGATCGAGCCGTCGTTTCCTTTGATCGGGTCGAGCGACGTCAAGGTCGGTATCGGCGATTGCAGGATAATCGGATCTTTCGCGCGCTTCCCGGCATCATTGAAATCGAGCTCTTCCCATGGAAGGGAGCGGGATTTCGACAGCCGTACGGAATCCTTCTTGAGAACCTCCTGATTAAAAGCTTGCGATTTGATGGATGTAAACAGAGGCGCGATATAGGCCTTGTCGAATACGAGCTTCTGCTCAAGCTGTTTATACGTATCTGTATACTGCTCTGGCGTCTGCGTCGAAGCTTTTTCAATCAGCTCGTCGATTTCCTTGTCGGCCATGATGCTGTAGTCGCCGCCTGTTTTGAACAGCGAGCGTACGGCGTAATCGGGGTTGCCGGTTACGGTGGTCCAGCCCGACAGAACGACGTCGAAGTTGCCTGCGTCCTGCTGCGCCTTGTACGAGCCAAAGTCCGGCTGAAGGTTCAGCTTGACGTTGAAGCCGTTCTTGGTCAGTTGATCGCGGGTGATGTTGGCGTCCGTCTCTTGGGAGCTCAGAGCGAGCAGCTCGATATCGACTCGATTGCCATCGCCCGATGGTTTGGACTGCGCCTGTTCGTCCTTGGTTGCTAACGTGCACCCGCTCAGCATAAGCGATACGCCGAGAATCGCCGGGATGAGCAATTTCCTCTTTTTCTTCAATGCAAGTCCCTCCTGATGAAAAAAATTATGAAATATGAACTCACATACATTCAGTTATCGTCCCCGCAGGATTCGAGCGCCTGAAAAGGAGATAGAGTATGGATGAGGATTCCGCATGTATGGCCTGCCCGAAACGGCGGATTTACTTGAGCTTCGGATCGAGCGCGTCGCGGACACCGTCTCCCAAGAAATTGAAGGAGAGAACCAGCGCGATGATCGCCAGACCCGGGTAGATGGCCGTAAACGCATGCGATTCCAAGTACGTGCTGCCGACTTTCAAAATATTGCCCCACTCCGGGATATGCGGCTCGACGCCGAGTCCGAGAAAGCTCAAACTGCTGGTCGAGATGATTGCGGTGCCGATGGTTAACGTCGATTTGACGATCATCGGGGAGATGGAGTTGGGAATGATATGCTTGAACAGAATCAACAGATCGCTGGAGCCGAATGCTCGTGCCGCCTGCACGTATTCAAGCGTCGAGACGAGCATGACGTTCGCCCTCATCGTCCGGGCATAAGCGGGGATCGCTCCGACGCTCAGCGCGAGAATTAAGTTCGTCGTATTGGCGCCGAATGCCGCGATGATCGCAATCGCGAGCAGGATGCCGGGAATGGCGTACAGGACGTCGAGCACCCGCATGATCACGTTATCCGTCTGCCGGCCGAAATAACCGGAGATCGCGCCTAGCAAGCCCCCGACCACGACGGGAATCAGCGTGGACAAGAAGCCGACGAACAGCGAGATCCGCGCGCCGAATACGATCCGGGAGAACAGGTCGCGTCCGAAATTATCGGTGCCGAGCGGGTAAGCCAAGCTTGGAGATTGCAAAATCGCTCCATAGTTGTTGTCGATCGCCATTCCGTAATCGAACGTCAGGTAGCTGCACACAGCGATGGTAAGCAGGAAGCAGATAAAAAACAGGCCGAGCATCGAGGCGGAGCTTCTGGACAGGCGCTCGACGGCCTGGTTAAGCTTCGAGTCCGACGTATGCTCCTTGTCGCGCAGCTTGGCGATCAACAGGAGGCCGAGGAACAGGGCGAACAGATTGCCTGTTGCGGAGGTTGCCAATAGCGCGATGGCGACGATCCACATCGATTTTGGCAAAATCTTGTCTTCCGCGTAGCGAGCCACCAGCAGCAAGGCGACCAGTTGGAGCACGGCTGCCACGATGATCAGCGCCATGCCTGGCAGGAACGTATTGGCGACGTAAGGCTTGAATACGTTCAAGGCGGAGACGGCGAATACGGACAAGGTCGTAAGCAACGCATAAAAGGCCAACGTGTAGGCGACGCTTTTCTTGCGTTTGATCAGTTGGAAAGCCGCGGTCCCGACGAAGATATTCGCTGTCAGCAAGCTGAGCAGCAGCACATAACCTAATCGGCGGGTGGCCTGCCGTAGCTCGCCGCTGCGAAGCAGGTCTCTTTTAATAAGGAATCTTACGGCTAACTGCAGCAGCCCAAAAACCAGATAGGCGGCGAATGCGGCCAGGACGGCCGGCTTCCACACCACGCCGGACCAGTCGTAGCTGTTCAACAGCAGTGCCAAAGCGATTCCGAGAGAAGCGATGCCGGAGAATCCGGCTTGACTGTATTCCGGGCAAGAGGCCAGCCGGAAGTGGGCTTCATGTTTGTTTAGTTGGTTTGTTTTCACGGCTGACACCTGCTAGTATTGTTTCATTTTTGAACGGATTCTTGGATCGAAAAACGCATACAGAATATCGATAACGACATTGACGATAGAGATTGCGATCGCGGTGTAGACGACGCCGCCCATAATGGCGGGGATGTCCGGGATGAACTGTTTGTCCACGATGTAGCTCCCGATGCCGTTAATATTGAATACCTTCTCGGTAACGGCCGCACCACCGAGCATCCCGCCGAACTGAAGTCCGATGATCGTAATGATCGGGATCAGCGCGTTGCCTACCGCGTGTTTCCACAGGACATGCCTGCGGGACAACCCCTTGGCTTTGGCGGTCGTAATGTAATCCTCATGGATAACCTCAAGCGTAGAAGAACGGGTCATCCGCGCGACCGCCGCCGTTAACCCCGTACCCAGAACGATAACCGGCATGATCATCGACAGCCAGTTCTCCGGGGTATAGGTGGCGGGAAGCCATTGCAGCTTGATCGAAAAGTTCAGGATGAAGATCAAGCCTTGCCAGAAGCTCGGGATCGACAAGCCGAGCAAAGCAATGAACATAAACGTATAATCGAAAAACGAATTCGGCCGTGTCGCCGATATAATGCCGATCGGCAGAGCGATGAGCACCGAGACGATGGTGGATATGACAGTTAGTGTCATCGTCACGGGAAATTTGTTGGCGATGGCTGTCACCACTTCCTCGTTGCCGGCAAACGACTTGCCGAGGTCGAAAGTCAGGATGCCCTTCAGCGTATTCCAGAGTTGAATCAGATAAGGCTGATCCAGTCCATACAGCTTATTGAATGCGGCGATCTGCTCGGCGGTTGCGGTTTCCCCGAGAATATTGGCGGCCGGGTCCATCGGCGATATATACAGAATGGTAAAGACCAGAAAGGCGACGCCGAAAATGACCAACACCGTCATGACCAGCCGTTCCACGATGTGTTTCAGAAAAGCATTACCGTAGATCCCGATCAGCGCATACATCAGAATCCCCGGCAGGAAGGTCACAGCCAGAAACGCCGGGTGATGAATCAGCATCCGGAACGTCTCCGCAAACGTGACCTGTGTCTCGTGGCGCTGCTCTAGCTGAGCCTCGACCTGCCGCTGCAGAGCTTCCTTGAACTTCTCCGTGGTTATGCGCTCCGCTTCGTGCTCCAGCTGCTTCTGATCGACCTGTTGGTTGAAAAAATGATGCTTCCGGGTCAACTGCTCCTTCGTTTCCGATAAAATCCGGTCCCGGTAGCCAGACTCCAGCAGCTTGCATTCCAAACTTTGACGCAGTTCCTGATGCGCCTTCCGCTTGCGTCCATATAGGTAGACGATGCCGACAAAAACATTTATAGGCGCCCCAGCGAGCAGCAGCAGGAAACGATAAGCCGGATGTAGAAACATTTTAGAGTAGATGTTCCCGATTCGGTCAACGAGACGGGAACCTGTCATGACCGTTTGCCCTGTCAAGCTTGTGCGCTCCCCTTCAAGTAAATTAGGTTGAAAAATTTGCATTATTCCGATTAATATAGTAGATTTTAAGATAACGCTTGAAAAATGTCAACAATTAATACGACGAAATCAGGTCTTTCAAAATTTACGATTTAACGCAGGTGACTTCATGGATACACTACTGCAGGTGAACCAATTATCCGTTTCATTTTATTCTCGTGACAGGGAAGTCGAAGCCGTCCGGAATGTAAGCTTCGAGGTACGTAAGGGCGAGACGCTCGGGATCGTCGGAGAATCCGGCAGCGGCAAGAGCGTCACGGCGCGCACGATCATGCGTCTGCTGCCTTCGCCACCCTCGATGGTGAAGGGCGGAGAGATTTTATTCCAAGGCCAGAATCTGGCCTATAAAACCGAACAGGAAATGGAGCAGATCCGGGGGCGGGAGATCGGAATGATTTTTCAGGACCCGATGTCCTCGCTTAACCCGACGATGCGGATCGGCAAGCAGATTGAGGAGAGCCTAATCAAGCACCGGAAGCTTTCCAAAACGGAGGCGCGCAGGGAAGCGATCGAGATGCTCCGGATGGTTGGCATCCCGTATAGCGAGGCTCGCTATATGCAATATCCGCATGAATTTTCCGGCGGCATGCGTCAGAGGGTGATGATTGCCATCGCGCTCGCTTGCCGTCCTTCGCTACTGATCGCCGACGAACCGACAACGTCGCTGGATGTTACGATACAGGCGCAGATTCTGCATCAGATGAAGGAGCTCCAGCTAAAGCTCGGCACCTCGATCATCCTCATCACGCATGATCTGGGCGTCGTTGCCGGCATGTGCGACCGCGTCGTCGTTATGAAGGAAGGCGAGATCGTCGAGACCGGTACGACGGAAGAGATTTTTTACTCGCCGAAGCATCCTTATACGATACGGCTGCTGAACGCGCTGCCCCGGTTGGACGAGAAGAAGAAGCCGAAGCCCGCGCCGCTTATCGCGAGGTCGACCGAGGATCGTCCGCTGCTTGAGGTCCGGTCGTTAAAGCAATATTTTGATCTCGGGAAGGGGCAGATCGTCAAGGCGGTGAACGATATCAGCTTCGATATCCGGGCCGGCGAGACGCTCGGCGTCGTGGGCGAATCCGGGAGCGGCAAGTCGACGACGGGGCGGGCGATTCTGCGTCTGAACGAGCCTACCGGGGGCGAGGTGCTGTTCAAAGGGATCGCGCTGAACCGGCTGAACCGCGGTGAAATGAAGACGATGCGGCGCTATATGCAAATGATTTTCCAAGATCCGTACGCCTCGCTGAACCCGCGTCTTCGCATCGTCGACATCATTGGCGAAGCGTTAGACGTGCACGGAATCGCAAGAGGGAAGCAGGAGCGGCAGAAGCGGGTCGAAGAGCTGCTCGATATGGTCGGGCTAAGCCCTGCGCATGCCATGCGGTATCCTCACGAATTCTCGGGGGGTCAACGCCAGCGGATCGGCATCGCCCGCACCCTTGCCATCGAGCCGGAATTTATCGTGTGCGACGAGCCGTTGTCGGCTCTGGACGTCTCGATCCAGTCGCAGATCGTCAAGCTCCTGGAGGAACTGCAGCAGCGACTGGGACTTACCTATCTGTTTATCGCGCACGATCTGTCGATGGTCAAGCATATCAGCGACCGCGTGGCGGTAATGTACAAGGGCAAGATCGTGGAGCTGGCTGAAAGCGAGGAGCTGTACGAGAACCCGCAGCATGCTTACACGAAGTCGCTGCTGGCCGCGATCCCGGTTCCCGACCCGAAGGTGGAATCGCAGAAGACGTTCACCGCGGGGGAGGAGTCCTCGAAGGCGGAACCGTACGGCTTGGAGCACTCAAGCTTCGTTGAAGTGAAGAAGGGGCATTGGGTAGCTGTTGCTGAAGCATAGGGTTAGGTGAGGGTTTGGGAGACGAATGGGCGCTTGGTGGGAACGACTACAAGCGAATGTAAGTGAATTGGGTTGGAAAAAGGTGGACAAGGCTTTATAATTGTAACCGTGCATTTGTGTCGTCGACCTCCAATGCTGCAAAAAAGCCGGGGGGTCGACGACAACGATAACCACGTGGGAAAAGGGATTTTGGCTGTTGGTGTGGGTGAGATTGTTTTGTGAATATGCGAGAATGGTGTAACGAAGGCGTTTTTACGGGTTTTGACCGTACCTATGAGGAATTGAAACCATCAGTGTACGTTTTTCAAAGAAACACCTAATCCGGTTTTGACCGTACCTATGAGGAATTGAAACTCAGAAAAAGAAAGTCAACAAGACAAAAATCGTATTAAGTTTTGACCGTACCTATGAGGAATTGAAACTTCCGCTGATGATGTTGGAAAAATATATTTCCTTGCGTTTTGACCGTACCTATGAGGAATTGAAACCTGGTCAGCGATGAAATAGACTCTTTGAACGCTCCGGAGTTTTGACCGTACCTATGAGGAATTGAAACGCTCCAAAAGCTGAAAGTTGCAAACAAACCACCTCCGTTTTGACCGTACCTATGAGGAATTGAAACCAGATGCTACTAAAGAAACAAACGCATCTAATGAAGTTTTGACCGTACCTATGAGGAATTGAAACTCAACAGACTTAACATTCCGCATCTGCTCAAGAGCCTGTTTTGACCGTACCTATGAGGAATTGAAACAGTGGATCGTAAAAGAAACCTTCGACCTGGATATAGAGTTTTGACCGTACCTATGAGGAATTGAAACTGGCCTATGCCTCGTATGCCGGGTAAATCATCACTTGTGTTTTGACCGTACCTATGTGGAATTGAAACGCTGGTTGAATACCCACAGAAAAGGATCGTCCGGTAAGTTTTGAACGTACCTATGAGGAATTGAAACGACCAAGCTGGGTCAGTAGAGTCGGAAACAAGAACGTTTTGAACGTACCTATAAGGAATTGAAACTCCGGATTTGTCAAGCAGCGAGTTTGGTTGATCATGTCGTTTTGAACATACCTATGAGGAATTGAAACAAAAACTCGTTCTGGTCACCAGCAAGAGCATCGAGAACGTTTTAAACCTACCTACGAGGAATAGGAAGTTTGGTTAAGCTCAAGGAGGCAAGCTTAGTGCGTATACGAATCAAATTCCAATTCAAAGAAAAGTTAAATGTTCCGGTTCATCATCAAGAGCTGCTCCACGGTATGATTTATCATTGTATCGGGGATGACGAATTTCGGGATCGGCTCCATAACACTGGATTTCCATATGAAAAAAGGCAGTTTCGCATGTTCTGCTTCTCCAAATTAATGGGAGCCCATCAAATTCGAAAATGGCAGGATCGTCTTTACGTCGCCGGTATCGTTTCTGTTTTCGAGCTCTCATGATCGATTAATTAGCGAATTGGCAACTACGTTGTTTGCCAAAAAGGAACTGTATATCGGCCAAAATCGCGTAACCATGGCGGGTATCGAAGTGGTTGACGAAAAAATAAGCTCCGCCATGCATATCCGAATGATAACGCCTGTAACGATGTACAGCACCTTGATCGAAAATAATCGTAAAAAAACATACTATTACTCACCGGCAGAAGAAAAATTTTCCGAACTGATAGCCAACAATGCCCGCAAAAAGTACGAGGCCATTTACGGTAATCCGGCTCCGGAAACGAGCCTAGAGCTAACACCGTTGGATTCCCGGAGCCTAAGACCCAAAACGGTTATATTCAAAGGCACGATTATCAAAGGGTGGATGGGCGATTTTCGATTAACGGGTCATCCGGAACTGCTTCGTATCGTTCATCAGGTAGGCATCGGGGCTAAGTGCTCGAATGGGATGGGTTTGTTTACAATGGTTCGTAAATTGAACGAAACGAAAAGTGAATAAACGATAATAACAAGAAGTCGTTCATCCACAGGGATGAGCGATTTTTGTCGTTTATTAGGAAAACGTGGCAATATTTTCAGGATGAATGGAAGGAAAACGATTTTGTGTGTCAAATATAGTAGTATTGGTTCATTTTCACTTTTTTTATAGGGCGGTGGAACTATGGCGATCGTACTGGCCAATATCGGAACTTCGGATATACAAAAAGACAGTGCTCGAATAAAAGAGACGGAACGCCTGAATGCGATCAATCTTATGCACGAAGATCTCCAGGATCAAACGAATGTCTTTCAGCCCAAATTTCCAATTTTGTGGTCGATCGATAAATTTCTCAGGTCCAAAAAAGAAGAACTGGAATGCCTAATTCTGTTTTATACAGAGCAGAAAGGTTTAGACTTCCGCAGCTCGGATACCCACAAGGATTTTGAAAGTATTCGCTTATCGATAGCCCAACAGAAGTTGTTCGAAAGCCATAATCCGATGCTTTTGGGGTATCCCATTCACAAAGCCCCCTATTCCTATGACCAGATGTTTCTGTATTACCGGCAGGTGATGAAGCAAGTTCTGCATCAACTAACCGAACAAAATGTGAATTCAAACCAACCGTTTTATGTTTCAGTGACGGGAGGAACACCGGCGTGTAATTTCGGGCTATTTCATGCTGTTAATGCTGAGATAGAGCTTCGTCACAATAAACATTTTATTTATTCTCCACGTCCAGCCAGAGATGGAGATCCGCAGCCGCCCGCGGTGGAGATTGAGGTAGACACTTATTTGTCTGTCGACGAGCTTCTGTATAACTTCCGGGAATTGTTCGAAGGGCATCATTACGGTCAAATCAAGAAGCTGCTGGAAAGCTTCAAGCTGCTTCAAGAAAAGGATGTGACCGAGGTCCATTTTCTTGATGCGCTGCTCTTGCGTAAAAATTTGCAGTACGATAAGGCTGTACAAAAGTTGAACCGTATAACGAACGCTGACTTTAAAAAAGAAGCATTTTTCAATAAATGCTTCGTTGATACGCAGAATTTGATGAACGGAATCAAGCTCAACGAGAAGCAGGTGCAGGAAAAGCTTCGCAAACCGGAGATCAGGAGGCTGCTCGAAGAGCAATACTGGAAGCTTGAAAACTATTATGCTCTTGAGCAATATAACGACTGGGTTACCATGTTCATGAGTTTATACGAGAATATGCTTCGTCTCAAAGCAATAGATGGGATTGGAACAGCGCCAAATGAACATAGTTCCGATCAGTTGAGGGAAGCCATTCGTTCGTGGGCGACGATTCATGGTGTGGATTCACTTCGAACAGATGATTTTATATGTGGAAAAAGAAGATATCCAACACGCCACACCTATGAGAAGATCGTTTCCGCTCTGGAACCGGACAGCTTGCTTGGCGAGAATAGTCCGCTCGCACACAAGCTGGATCATATTTATGAAGAACGTAACAAGCTGATACACCGTTTCGGGGGCTTGACCAAAGAAATGATAACGGACACATTCAGCCCGGCCAACTGGAAAAACGAGCTTAAGGGGTTGCTGCACAAGGAGTTTCATTGTCAGCTAAAAGAGAATCCGCTCACTGAAATTCATGACGGGTTCCTTCATTGGCTCCGTCACCGGCTTCACCAGCGCGTAATGTCTCGTGAAATGTATAGGGAACAAGGAGGTGAAAAAATACAATGAAAGGAACCATAGTCGCTTCGTATTATTATCTGCTATATCATACATTAAGACATTCTCTGCCCGCTTCTGATTTTGAAGCTCATATGGAGTGCATTCGTCAACAGCAAAAGGCAGTCCAAGGAGAAAAAGTACTTCAGATCCTTGAACAGTTACAACAGGGACGCGAGGATCAGGCGAGCCTATCATCCATTCGTAAAGCTCTTGCCATCCTAGACATCATGCCCGAAAACGATGCGGACTCGCTGAGAAGATTATCTTCCGTTTTTTGCTATATCGAACTGGAGCGGCGTTATGAGCGGCAAGCTGTCTATGACTTCGCGGAATTGAGCGAGCGCGCTATTTTTCCGAAGGAGGAGCAAGCGGAGCTTTCGGCCGATCCTCAGGCGTACATTCAGAAGTTTGTGGGTTCCTTGAACCGGCTTTGGAAACGGGAGGACTTATCGTTTGAAGCGTTTTTCACGAAATTAAAGAATACGGTAGAGCATTATGCCTGGTGCATAGCATCCGGATCTAAATCGTCCCATCAATACGTGCCCGTCTCGGAACAATGCAGTATGCTTGGGGCTTTGGCCGCGGCGTTAATCAGCGAAAGAATGGAAGATTCGGGACAGATGACGCTAGTTGTCGGTGATCTGTCCGGTATTCAAAAATATATTTTCGATATTGCCCAGACAGGGGCAGGAAGTGTAGCGAAGCGTCTGCGGGCCCGTTCGTTCTTTCTTAGCGCGCTATCAGACATTATTTCCCATCGGATCGTTCATCGTTTCGGTTTGCCGCTTTCGAATATTGTGATGTCTTCGGGAGGCAAGTTTTATATCTTACTTCCGGGCGGGACAGCTACGCTTCAAGAACTGGAGCGTCTCCAAAAAGAATTGGACCGCTGGTTTCTGGAACAATACCACGGAGAAATCACTTGTAATCTGGCTGGCGAGGTCATTGTTGCGGATGACTTGACCCATATGGACAAGATTATGGAACGATTGAACCTTACGCTGCGCCAACGCAAGATGAATCCGCTTCTCCAAGGGTTGACTACTGGGGAACATTGGGATACGAACAATTGGCTTGTTCAGCAGCAGGAGACGGGCCGCCGATGCTCGGTTTGCAAGAAATTCGCGGTAGACGAGGGGGAGCTATGTAAGCACTGCCGGTTCGATGAGGAAATGGGACAGAAGCTGGTTCGAGCGCGTTATTTTGTATATCGCTATCCTTCACAGCGCGGCCTTCCCGTTGTAGACGGATATAGCGTAGAGGCCGTGGAGTCTCCTCCGGCCTACGAGGACAGTATTTATTTGGTATACCGGTTGAATAGTCCGGCCGTGGATACGGATGACCGTCTACCGATGGTAACGAAATACGCCGCAAACTATATTCCTGTAGCAGACGAGAACGGTTGCCCGCACTGTCTTGCTAAAGACGATGCTCAAGATCCGGTCAGACCGGGCGCTCCTTTGCAGTTTGAATGCATTGCGGAATCCGCAATCGGGGCCAAGCAGCTTGCTTACCTCAAGGCGGATGTCGATTATTTAGGCAGTGTTTTCGTGTTCGGCTTAAATAGGGATGGTCAGGCAGTCCAGCTTCAACAAATTGCGGTGCTTAGCAAAATGCTGGATTTATTTTTTTCAGGTTGGGTACACAGGATCATCTCCGAAAAATACCACAGGGTATACACGGTTTTTTCAGGCGGAGACGATCTGCTTCTAATCGGGGCTTGGGATGAGATCGTTCGTTTGGCTCAAGAGCTTCATCTGCGATTCCGAGAGTTTGTCGGAGATAACCCGAATTTAACGCTATCCGCCGGGATCACGTTTTGCAAGTCGCATCAACCAGTGGCCAGGCAGGCGGTAGTTGCGGAGGAAGAGTTGGATCGGGCTAAGGAAAGCCCAAGCCGGACCCGACCGGAGGGCCGCAATCAAGTGTCTGTCTTGCAGCAGGCCATGAACTGGGAACAGTTTGTTGATTTTTGCGAAGAGGCGAAACGTCTGGCTGCGATGTGGGAGCAAAAGCAGGTTACCTCGGCGTTTCTCTACCGTTTGTTGGATTATGCGGAGATGTATCGGACTTATGAGGCTGGGGACACCCAAGGGCTGCGGTTTTACCCGAAGCTCGCCTATGATATTGCGCGCAATTTGTCCGACGAGAAGGATAAAGAGGTTAGAATTTGGGCCCAGCGTTTTCTCACAATACAGGAAGATCATCCTTTATTAACGCTAAGACCTTTAATCCAGATGAGCAGATTGTATCGTTTAAATGACGTCATCGGAAAGGGAGAGATGTAAATGTGGCCGGAACGTTATTTGGTAGACGGGTATTATGACGAAAAGGGGTACCTGCGCAGGGAAATTATCGTCGAACATGCAAAGCAAGTGGCTGGTATGCTGGCGGAGAGAGGTTTGACAAGCGCTTCAATGCGTCGATTTTATAGCAAGGTACTCGGAGTTACAAATAAATTTCGTACATTGGGAAATTTTGATATGGTGCGTCCGCAAATCGACAAGCTTGAGGCAGACGTCGCTTATGCAGTGAAAAGAGGAGTTGTACCGTCAGCTTTTGAGGCCTTTATACAGAAGAATGTTCGCCTCGCCACCGAGTCAGAGAAAGGACTGCTCGGGTTTTTCCAGCATTTTCAGAGCGTTGTTGCTTTCTCTCCTAATACGGAAGGCGGGGGGCAAAGATCCCATGGAAATTCAGGTAACCGTAGACCGGACAAACCGACGAGGAGGTAACTAAAATGAAGATGGAGAAGCATATTTTGATCCGCGGAGTAATTCATTGCCTGAGCGGCTTGCGTATTGGTGGTTCGAAGGAACAGTTGGAAATCGGGGGAATAGACAATAACATTATTCGTCATCCCTTAACCAAACATCCTTACATTCCTGGCTCTTCACTGAAAGGTAAGATGAGATCATTGCTTGAGTATAAATATTCTCCAATTACGAAAGATCCTTGCCGCTGCGGCACTTGTAAGGTATGCGAATTTTTTGGTTCATTCGGACCGACTAAAGCTCCGACGAGGGTATTGGTACGAGATGCTACCCTGACAAATGAATCTCTGGAGATTCTTCAAGAAGCGCTTTTTGAAACAGGCATTCATTTTGCGGAAATTAAGACGGAAAACGCTATTGAAAGAAATACTGGAAGAGCTAAAATGCCACGCCAGCAAGAAAGGGTCCCAGCGGGGAGTGAATTTAATTTTGAGATCAGTCTGCGTAAATTCGATTTCGATGACGAACGAGCGTTAGTTGATTTTGTGCTTGAGGGAATGAAATTGTTGCAGCAGGATTACCTCGGAAGTTCCGGCGGGCGAGGGTATGGGCAGATTGAATTCCGCAATGTCACAGTTGACGGCAAGCTTGAGGATTCGTTTAGGCACGATACTGGCGGGAACGACAAATGAAACTGATACGTTACCGCCTGCACTTTCGTTCGGGATTAGTAACTCCGCTTCAGAGCGATACGCTGATGGGGACATTAGCATGGGCAATGTTGCAGCATTACGGGGAGGGTGAACTGAGCCGGTGGATACAACAGTGTGAAGAGCAGCCGCCTTTTGTTATTTCCAACGGTTTTCCCGGAGACCTGCTGCCGAAATTAATTATGCCTTCGCCTGTTGCCTCATATGGGAAGAACAGCAAACAAGACATGATTCGGGAAGTCAAGTTAAACAAACAGCGAAAAGACCGCAAATGGCTGACAATAAATGAATTTGACGCGATGCGAAGCGGACGTCCTGTTGTTTGGGAGGAGGCAGGGAATCCAACTGTCGTTCGTATGGAGCCTCACGTCATTATTGATCGGTCAACTGGAACGAGTCTGGAGCGAAACGGGCTTTTTGACATCGAGGTAGAATACACTCAAGTATATTCTTTGTACGTACGGTTTTTGGATTCGTCGTATCAGGAACGGTTTGAAGAGCTTCTTACAGCAATCGGACAAGTCGGCTTCGGTGCGAAAAAGAGCAGTGGCAAAGGAGTTTTTCGTTTAGAACGAGTTGATGAGAGTCTTGCCTATTTGGATGAATGTAAAGATAGCAATGGTTATGCACTTTTGTCCAACTGTGTGCCTTCCCGACATGATTCGATGAGAGGATATTATAAAATTGCTACGAAATACGGGAAAGTAGGAGAAAACGCCCCCGGCGGCCGCCACCCGTTCAAACGTCCGTTACTCATGATTCAGCCAGGATCTTGTTTTTACTCGTCAAGCCTGCCTCCTTACTTTGGCACGGTGGTGAGAAATGTTTTACCGGAAAATCCGAAGGTCGTTCAGTTTTGTTTTGGTCTGACCGTTCCCGTGAGGCTTCCGAAGTCAGAAGCAGGGGAGGATAGCTAGGTTTTCAATTGGTTTGAGATATGAGAAGAGAGGAAAATCCTCGTCCACGAATGATAAACTGGAACGGAAGCCGAATGAGGTTGGAAAAGGGTGGACAAAGTTTTATAATATAACTGTGCATGTTGTCGTCGCCCCCCAATGCTGCAAAAAAGCCTGGGGGTCGACGACAACGATAGCCACGCGACAGAAGGGGTTGTAGCGTTAACTGAGGGAGAGACGATATTTGGGATACGTGGAAATGGCGTAGAGGCGGGATTTTTATGGGTTTTGAATGTACCTATGAGGAATTGAAACTACTTACCACGGATCGACTCTAATACCCTAGCCCGCGTGTTTTGAATGTACCTATGAGGAATTGAAACCCGTCTTCATCATCGTCGTCTTCATCGTCATTGTCATATTTTGAATGTACCTATGAGGAATTGAAACCTTGTAATTATCACTACCATTACACGTCAACTCCCAAGTTTTGAACGTACCTTGGGGAATTCATGAACGGTAAATGGACACACAATAGTTTATTGAAAAGGAATTGAGCCATTATGATTAAAAAATCATTGATTTTAGGAATAGGTGCTCTAACAATTAGTGCCATTGCAGTCACAGGCGTAATTACTTCTAATGTTCAAACCAATCGCGACGAGCAAGATGTTACTTTCGATCCTGTACCTCCTGTGCTCTTGGAGAACCATAAACACCCCAATGCTCTTTACACAGAAGATGGTTTTTATGTGAAAAAGCAAGTGGGTCACAATGACCACAGCAAAGTTGAAACAGTAAACGATTCTTCTAATACGAATGGTAAAACTAAGATGATCATTCAGAATGGCGATGTATATGTTAAAGAGGAAAATACTATGTAAGAGTTGATCAAAAGGCTATTCTATTGGACAGCCTTTTTTAATGGCTGTAAGGTGGATATCTGCGACCATCGCGACAGCTTGCGCCGGTAGGTTTAGGCCCGTTCCGCTCGGGCCTCGTCAGGCGCAAAAGACTAACTTGGGAAAATCTTTCTTCCCCCGCTGGTTCAAGGATGGCGGGGATTTTTTTGCTTTTTGTCGAATTTGTGGAGTCGGACATGTTCATGATACTATGGGTAAAAATGTAAAGGAGACAAGCTATGAAAAAGTATCTCGGACTCCTCGCCTTGGCAGTAATGATCATGACTGCTGGCTGCACACAAGCAGAGCCTCAAGCAGTTGCAGCTTCGGAACAGAATACCGCGTCCGCGCCGATTACGAACTCGCAAGATGCACCAAAAGAAGCAGCGAAGCAGCCTACGCCTACGAACGTAGAATTTGCCTTTACTAGAGCCGGGCAGCACCCGGAAAAAGTTCTTATTGACGTGATCAACTCAGCTAAGGAGACGCTGGACATTGCGATCTACAGCATTACGCATCAGGACATTGTAACGGCTATCCAAGACGCAAAGAAGCGTGGCGTCGCAGTTCGAGTCCTTACGGACAAGACCAAATCCGAAGGCAAAGCGCAGGGAAAGGCTTTGAAGATTTTAGGCGGCGCGGGGATTCCAATAAAGATCAACAGCCACAGCGGCCATATGCACCTGAAGGTAACGATCGCAGATAAGAAGGTAGTGACTTCCGGATCGTTAAACTACAAGGCTTCGAGCACAAAGAACGATGATGTTCTGGTTGTGATTCGCGAGGAGAGTGCCGCAAAAACATTTACAGATGAATTCGAAAAGATGTGGAACGATACCAAGAATTTTAAACCGATTGAGAAGAAGAAATGACGGTAAAGGGAGCAAAAATCATGTTTTGCATTCCTTCGCACGTACTAACCTTCATTATTATCGTGATTTTATTGACAGTGACTATTCCTGCTTTGCTTGGTTTTTACGGAATGAATTTTTCTTAGCCTTGAGAGCGGCGGCTTAGTCGTAGTACGGAAGTCGACTTCGTAGGCAAGTTCCCGGTTCAAAACCCATAGTTACCCACACCGTTATACACATAATAATCAGCCTATAGACGAGGAATCGTACCTATGGGCTTTTGTTATTCACATATTCACAGAGCAGGTTATGCACATGGATATGTGAAATTGCCGGTTCCCATAAGCAGACTTTTATGAAAAAAGCCTTCGTTTTACTCTTTTTACTGCTGCTTTTGCAGGGATGTGTCCGAGATGATCATAAAAACCTTCTATTCTCCGGCGAGAGCGAGCATTGGACGGGAAAACCTTCACACGCGAACGTTCGTTCGATAAACTAATCAGCACATCGAACCAGGCTCGACGATCAATAGTGACGCGTATCGTTCGTACCATGCAATCGCTAAAGATTATAACCACCAACCGATCAGGTTCAATGTAAAGGACAATCCTGATCATTTGAAATGGCTGCATACGATGATTTCCAACGCGAAAGCCTTTATCGACGGTACGTTTCACGGTTTAGATTCCAAGCATCTGCAATCCTATTTGAACGAATTCTGCTTTCGCACCAATCGTCGGCAGTTTGAAGGTCGGATGTTTAATCGCCTGCTGGCTGCTTGTGTTTTCGCTTATAAATATTCTCCTAAATGTTTTATATTTACATATATAATAATTTGTGGTACATTCAGTTGGCAGACGCTTTACATTCAAATTCACTATGAGGAGGTATTTGAATGAATTTGAAAAAAGTTGTATCAGTTTTAGTTATTGTCGGAAGCATGGCTTTATTGTCACAATCCGCTTTTGCAACAAACAGTCCCGCAGTATTTACTGGAAAAGAACAAAAAGTACAAACAAACAAGATTGTTACTCCAAGTCGCTCTATTGCGCTTGGCACTGTTTCCATTGATCTTTTACTGAAACCCAATGCACGTGAAGAGTCACGGAATTACACATCAACGTACCCACACACAGTAACTTGGCGGATTGAGCTAAGAAAAGTTAATCTATTTGATCGAGATCCAGATGTAACGTTCAAACTCAAAGCGACTAACGGCGAACCCGATATTAGGATCGACTTATTAGGAAGAAAGGAAATACGTTACCTACAAGTTCAACTTGGAGTGGGACAATACTATATAGAAGCTAAAAACTGGGGAGATTCGGTTGCTGACGTATACTCTACTTTGGGTAACCCGTAGTATATTAAAATAGGAATTTTCCATTGAGAAATGGCAAATTCCTATTTTTTATGATTTCTAATGAAACGACACGGCGCGTACAACGCAAGGCTACGGTTTGCTGCTGGTTTTCGGGTGGCTGTTCTATATTCGCAATCCCCGCAAGCAAGCCATCCTTAATTATGGAGCATTTGGATACGGGCTGTGGGTCGGCGGAATGGCCTGCTTTGCTCTTGATCTGGCAATGATGCTAGGGGGAATCTGGTGGCTGACGGCTCTCGGCGGGCTGATTTTTGTCCTTTCCGATCTACTGATCAGCTTCCTGCTTTACTACGAATGGACGCATTATGTCGCCCACCGGCCTATCAAGCCGATCACGCCCTGGGGACGATGGATGAAGAAAGTCCATCTCTGGCATCATTACAAAAGCAAAAATTATTGGTATGGCGTAACCAACCCGCTGTTCGATGTCATGCTGGGCACGTTCCGCGACGAGCAGCAGGTGGAAAAAAGCGAAACGGCGCGCAATCTGGAAGGAAAAGCGGATGCTCGGCTCTAACTCCGTTTTTATACTTGGCAAGTTCAACGACCCGTAGACGGACGCTGTGCAAAAAGCGCCCCGCTTACGGGTCGTTTTGTATTTTTTAGAGCTTCATGGCGAGCTGTTCGGTAATTTTGTCGATCATAGCGAAAAACTGCGTCTTCTCCTCGTCGCTCAACGGTTCAAGCATATCGGAAAGCAGCTGCCGCCGGATTTCCATGGCGCTCTTCACGAAGGCAGCGCCTTGCTCCGTGAGCGCGATCCGTACGGCGCGCCGATCCGAGTCGCTGCGCAGACGGACGATCAGGCCGTCTTCCTCCAACTGATTCAACGCGATCGTCGTTGCACCGGAGGAAAGCTGCAATCGCTTAGCGATATCGGCGACCATGCAGTTCTGGTTATGGTAGATGGTCTTAAGAATGTAATATTTCGTATTGTTTATCCGCCAATGCGGCTCTTTAAGCCTTTGTTCGATGAGCTTCATTTTATATTTTAGGAACGTTTCCGTCAGTCTGTTCATCGAGTCGAATTCATGAGCAAACGTGTCCGGGGGCTGGTTTGTGGACATGGCGCTTCTCCTTACATTTGTCCGAAATCGGGCAGATTGATCAAGTATACAGGATTTTATTACTAATTGTGTTCCGTTTTTTTTCATGCTAAAGTTGTTTTATTGCAAAATTACTTTATAACAAAGTAGTTAAAATATTAAAATATTATGGAGGAGAAATGGAATGAAAGGTCGCATGTTTGCAGCCAATATTATTGGCGTTGTTCTTATTGTATTGTTAGCCTTCGGCGGATTTTATTATTACGATCAGACGTCCAAATATATCAAGACCGAAGATGCCCGGGTTGCGGGCGATGTGATCGCCGTATCCGCACCTGCAGCCGGTACACTGTCGTCCTGGAGCGGGAAGGAAGGCGGGAGCGTTGCCAAAAACGGCAATGTCGGTCAAGTCTCCGAAGGCTCGAAAACGGTGAACGTCGCTGCTCCGATTGATGGTACGATCGTCAAAAATCAGGCCAAGGAAGGCCAAATGGTGCAGCCCGGCCAGCCGCTGGCGCAGCTTGTCGATATGAAGAACCTGTACGTGACGGCCAACCTGGACGAAACCGACGTGAAAGACATTCAAGTCGGCTCGGCGGTGGACATTACGGTGGACGGCGATGCCGGTACGACGCTGAAAGGAAAGGTCGAAGAGATCGGACATGTGACGAACTCCGTATTTTCTTTGCTGCCTTCCGCCAATACGGGCGGGAATTATACGAAAGTGACGCAAAAGGTACAGGTCAAAATCTCGATGACCAACTATTCGGATTCTGTCCTGCCGGGAATGAACGCCACAGTTAAATTGACGAAAAAATAATGGTTGATTTCTAATATCTTACCAAGAAAGGAGCTGCGATGATGGCTTCTTCGCAAGAAACGAAGGATAACCGGGGCGGCTTGTCAGGTTATGGGAGTTTATTGACGGTGCTGATGCTGGGCTTGTTCCTGGCGATTCTGAATCAGACGCTGCTGAATGTCGCACTCCCTCATTTGACGGCCGATTTCGGCGTCAGCACAAGTACGGTGCAATGGTTGCTTACCGGCTATATGCTGGTGAACGGGGTTCTGATCCCTTTGTCTGCGTACTTGATTGAACGGCTTGGGGTCCGCCGGTTGTTTCTGATCGCGATGTTTTCCTTTACGGCAGGGGCGCTAATCTGCAGCATCGCTCCAAGCTTCCCGGTCATGCTGACCGGACGTTTGATCCAAGCGATCGGTGGCGGCGTTCTGACTCCGCTGGTGATGAGCGTCATCTTGTTTATATTTCCGCCAGAGATGCGGGGGAAAGGGATGGGGCTGTTCGGGCTCGCGATGATGTTCGCCCCGGCGGTCGGACCGACTTTGTCCGGGTGGATTGTACAAAATTATGACTGGCATTGGCTGTTTACGGGAATGCTCCCGTTCGGCGTGCTGGTGCTCGTTATTGCTTTTTTCAAGCTGAAAAATATCGAAGAGCCTAAAAAAATCAAGCTGGACACCTTCGGCACGGTCACATCGATCTCGGGGGTGGGGCTTCTCTTGTACGGGCTTAGCGAAGCCGGGTCCAGAGGGTGGACGGATGCCATTGTCTTGTCCTGCATCGTTGCCGGATTCGTTCTGCTGATCGCGTTTGTTATCCAGCAAACGCGCTCGGAAAACCCGATGCTCGATATGCGGGTGTTCCGCTATGGCGTCTTTTCGCTGTCGACCGTGATCAACGTGTTCGTCACGGCCAGCATGTTTGCGGGCATGATTCTTCTGCCGCTTTATTTACAGAACCTGCGGGGCTTTACGCCGCTCGATTCCGGGCTGATGATGCTGCCAGGGGCGATTGTGATGATGATCATGTCGCCGATCTCCGGAACGCTGTTCGACAAGATCGGTCCGCGCCCGCTGGCGGTCGTCGGAATGATCATTACGACGGTGACGACGTACGAATTCACGACACTGACTCTGGATACGTCTTACGGTTATATTGTTGCCATTTATATGGCGCGTTATTTCGGTATGTCCTTGTTGATGATGCCGATCATGACGGCCGGTATGAATCAGCTTCCGCGGGAGCTGAGCAAGCACGGGACGGCGATGTCCAATACGCTGCGCCAAATCAGCGGTTCAATCGGGACAAGCTTGATTACGACGATTTTTACCAATCGTTCGACCGTTCATTATGCCGCGTTCACGGACCGGATGGATACGACGGACCCGGCCTTTATGGACTCGTTCAGTGGGCTCGTTAACCGGATCGCCGCGGCGGCGCATATGCCGCTGACCGAAGCGAAAGCGCAAGCGGCAGCGGCGTTAGCCGGGCAAGCGAAGCTGCAGGCGACGGTGATGGGGATTAACGACGCCTTTTTCTGGACGACGATCATTTCAGTAGTCGGGCTGGGCTTGAGTGTATTCTTGCGCGATGTGAGAAAAGATAAGCCAAAGCAAACCCTGCATCGCCCTGAGGAAACGAATGCGCGTACAGAGGTTATTCTGCTCCCGTCGCCGGGACAAACGGCGCAATAAGACACGGATGAACCTGAAAGGAAACGGTTTGGACAAGGAGGGGATCATAGTGAAACTATATATCGTATACGATAGCGAAGGCGGACATACCGAGGCATTGGCGCACGCCATCGCGGCGGGAGCCGCCCTCGTTGAAAACGCCGAGGTGCAGGTGCGCAGCGTGCAGGAAGCGGACGTGCGAGATCTACCGGAAGCGGATGCGATTGTTTGGGGCTGTCCCGGGCATTTCGGAACGATCAGCGCCGGGCTTAAAGCGTGGATCGACAAGCTTGGCTATTTGTGGGCGCAAGGCAAGCTGATTGATAAAATCGGCGGCGTGTTCTGCACGACGGCGACGGAGCACGGAGGCCTCGAATCGACGATGGTCAGCCTGATGACGCCGATGCTGCATCAAGGCATGATCGTGGTCGGTCTGCCCGGCAATCTGCCGGAAAACGCCACGTACGGCTCGTATTACGGCGTAGGCGTGACGTGCCCGATCGATAGCGATGAGCTGCTCAGCGGGCAGGGTGAAGAGCTGGGCCGGGCTTTCGGGAAGCGGATTGCCGAGGTTACGCGGAGATTTGCGCGTTCTTGAGCGGATGACTCAAGCGGACGGAAGGAGGAAGCGAGATGACCGTTCCTGTCATTTGCATAGCCATAGCCGTCATTCTGGTTATTGTTCTTATTATGTATAATATGCGATCGATGATGTCAGCGCCGGTCCCCCGGAGCGAGCGGCAGTTTCCCGGCCATGCGGAGGAGGCGCCGGAGCAGGGGCCACGAGCGGAAGAGTCCGCGGCGGATCAGGAGAGAGTCAAGGCCAGAACGGTCCAAGGAACTTCGGCGGCGGAACAAGGAGCGGAGGTTCGTGCTTCACATAACCCCATAGCACAATCCGGCCGGGCGCTTGCTCCCGAAGCCGATGCGGAAGCTGCGCGGACTTCGGCCAAGCTAGCCGATCCGGAATATCGACAGGCATTGCGCGGGTTCGTCCAACCGGCAAAGTCTGGGATGCCGTCCGAGAAAGCCGGCGAAGCTGCTCCTATGAAGGACGACGAATTCCGCACAGTGCTGCGGTCGATGCACAACAAGAAGCAATAATACGATTGTGGAAAAGACTTCATGACCTTAGGTATCGCATAGGCGTTCTGGGGGAAGAAGTCTTTTTTGCCATGGTTGAAGCTATGCCAATTACCAATTAGGTGTCCTGCTTTTGGGTGAATTTCCGGCGCGGGTACATAGTTATCCACGGAGTTATACACACAATAAACAGCCTATGCACGAAAAAAACCGCCTATTGGCTTTTGTTATTCACATATTCACAGAATAGGTTATGCACATCGGGATTTGGGAATTTCATTTCCATGGGTTTGGTTCTTTATTATTCCAATATTTGTTAAATTTGACCGTAGACAGAAAGAGACCCACAAGCAACGGGCTGTGGGTCTAAAGGTTTTATATATTAAAAAGGGGGTCAAGGATTATTATAGCCTGCGAACATTAAAGAACGATGATAATTATATTTCAATTAGATTACAAAACGAAACAAACAGAATAATTCACACTAAGCCGGCGTAACGGTATAGGAAGCAAACTTGTAAAAACATATCGCGGCGACCCTCTAATTCCCGGACAAGCGCGAATGCAAAAAACTGCCGCGCAGCAGCAGTTTTCTGTACAAAAATTGAGGCAATGGGAATTAATTTTTGATCAGCTTTCCTTCAGAATCGGTAAAACGCCCAACGGCGATCATGATAAAATCAATCAATGTCCAGATACCGAAGCCGCCCAAGGTAAAAATCATGAGGATAGCGGTTCCGACCTTGCCTGCGTAGAAGCGATGCATGCCAAGCGACCCAAAGAAGAAGGCAAGAAGCAACGTGCCTACAAAGCTTTTAGAACTCTTTTCCTGATTTTGTGGTGCATTGTAATCCACAGCAATTCCTCCATTAACAACAGTAAAATTTGACTTTCCTTTCAGTCTATCGGCAGGGACCTCGCCAAAAGTTAGTGTTCTTTTCTAAAAAAATCTTTAGAATTCCAACTTTATTTTGTTCCACGGGGATATTTGCCTTTAAGTACGGAATGTGGTAAAATAAAAACAATGTTATAAATGAAACCGAAATTCACATATTGAAAAAGGTGACATTTTTTACATGATACTTTTTTCAATGTGTGAATTTTTTAATTTTGGTTAAAAATGAGCATATTAATATTAATTTAGTGGAGGTCACACCCATGCAAACAGGTACAGTAAAATGGTTTAACGCAGAGAAAGGCTACGGCTTTATCGAAGTTGAAGGCGGCAACGACGTATTCGTGCATTTCAGCGCGATCCAAGGCGAAGGCTTCAAGTCCCTGGACGAAGGCCAACGCGTTGAATTCAACGTTGTTCAAGGCAACCGCGGACCGCAAGCCGAGAACGTAGTCAAAGTTTACTAAGCAGCAAGCCCGCTCTTAACGCAAGTTAGGGGCGGTTTTTCTTTTAGTATTGAGATCGGAAAGGGGAATGGCCATGAATTATCGTAAAAAGATGTTTGAGGAGATCCCCAAAGAAGAGACCAAGATCTGGTCCTGTACAAAAGAAGATTGCAACGGGTGGATGCGGGACAATTTTATGTTCGAGCATAACCCGACGTGTCCGTTGTGCCAGTCCCCCATGGTCAGCGATACGAGAATGCTGCCGGTGATCGTAAACTCGACGCTGGATCAGCGTCCGGCTAACGCCGGCCAAGAGGAATAGGCACGCATTTGACAGCCGCCGTTCAAGTTGTTAACTTGGATGAGCGGTCTTTTTAGGTTTCGAGTGAGGTGACGAAGATGCTCGAATGGACGGGGGAACGAATTATTCCCAAGCAGATGAAGCCGACGAACGGCATGCTGCTGGAGCATATCGCGAGATATTATTTTGCCGCTCCTTATGCGCAGGGACGGGTGCTGGATATTGCGTGCGGAACCGGATACGGAAGCCATATGACGGCCAAGGAGCGGAAACGGGAAGTGACGGAAATCGTCGCCGTTGACAACGATGAAGAGACGCTACGATATGCAAGTCGGGAGTATCATCATCAGAAGGTGACGTATGTGCAAGGGGACGCGACCGACCCGGAGCTTCCGGAGCGGCTCGGCCAGTTCGATACGATCTTGAGCTTTGAAACGATTGAGCACCTGAAGGACGACAGGACGTTCATAGACAACCTTTACCGCATGCTGAAGCCCGGGGGAATTCTGGTTCTGTCCAGCCCGTTCGGCCGGGGGCGGGGCATGCCGACCAGCGAACCGTTTCACGTTCACCAGCTCACACCGGAGCAGTTCGAGGAGTTGTTCACCGGCTTTGCCGAGGTGGACATTTACTACCAGCGGGGCGTGACCTTCGAGAAGCCGAGGGACGGCATTCGGTATTTTATCGGCGTAGCGGTGTGCCGGAAGTAGCGGGACTTGGCGCAGCACCTATCTCCTTCACTTTTCAAACGGGGCGCCCTACTGGTATATTTGTTGTCATAATATTCCGTACCGCCGAAGCCGGGAACGCCGGTTCCCGCTTGAGGCGTAACGAAGCGAGGCTGCGACCGATGTATAAGCTTATGCTTGTGGAAGACGAAGAAGATGTGCGCGAAGGCATCCTGCGGGAGATTGACTGGGCCCGCCATGGATTCGAAGTGATCGAAACCGCGGAAAACGGTCAGGAGGCGGCGGAGCTGTTTGAACGGCAGGCGCCGGACGTCGTCGTCACCGACATCCGAATGCCGTTTATGGACGGGCTGCAGCTCGCGGCGTGGATCAGGCAGCGGTACGAAGCGACGAAGATCGTCATCCTGACCGGCTTCGACGAGTTCGAATATGCGCAAAAAGCGGTCAAGCTGCATATCGACGAATATGTGCTCAAGCCGTATTCGGCGCAGGAGCTGATCGACGTGCTGGTGAAGATCAAGCGCCGGATTGACGAAGAAGCGGCGGAGAAGGAAAACGTCCAGACGCTGCAGGAGCATTACCGTAGAAGTCTGCCCGTGCTGCGCGAGGTTTTCCTCGCCTCGCTGGTTGCGCGGAAGCTGCCGCGGCACGAAATCGAGGAGAAGTGCCGCAGCTACAATCTGGGGCTGGCGGCGGACGCCTACGTCGTATCCGTCATCAGCATGGATACGGGCGACAGCGAGGACACGGAGGGGGCAGCCGAAGCCTCGCTCAAAGTCTCGAAGGACACGGAGCTGAAACGCTTCGCCGTGCTGAACATTGCCGAAGAAATCGTCGAGAAGCACCGCTTGGGGCGGGTGTTTTTGCATAACGATTACTTGGTGCTTTTGACGGTAACCGGTCAGGGGACGGAGGGCGAAGCTTCCGCACTTAAGAAAACGCTTACTGCACTGGAGGATATCCGGCAGAGCATTGCGAAATATTTGAAATTTACCGTCACGATCGGCGTCGGCACCGTATGCGGCGAATTAACGGATGTGTCCTATTCATATAAGGATGCGGTATTGGCGCTCGATTACCGCGGCATTCTCGGGGGCAACCGGATCATTTGCATCGACGATGTGGAGACGCGTTTCGTCGAGAAGCTGCGTTTCGACGAATTGAAGGAGCATGCGCTGATCCGCTGTCTGAAGGTCGGCACCTCGCAGGAAATTCAGGAGACGGTGGATGGCTTGTTTCACGGCATCGGCGAAACGCAGGTGTCGTTCAAGGATTACCAGATTTATTTGATGGAAATGCTAACCGCCATACTTAAAGCGGCCAAAGACGCGAATGTCGACTTGGAAGCGGTGCTCGGGCCGGACTTCATACCTTTCGCGGAGCTGCACAAGTTCACAAGCTTGCAGGAAGCGAAGAACCGCATTCTCGGGCTGTGCACAAGCATTATGAACAGCATCGCGAGCCAGCGGCAGTATACGTACAAATCGTTGGTGGAGCAGGCGATCGACTATACGAAGCGCCATTACCACGAAACCGACATTTCGATCCAGAAAGTATGCGGCCATCTGCATATCAGCGCCGGTTATTTCAGCAGCATTTTCAAGAAAGAAGCGAAAATGACGTTCGTGAACTACCTGATGCACATTCGGATGGAAGCGGCGAAGGAGCTGCTGCGGACGACCGATCTTAAAGCGTTCGAGATCGCCGGGCGGGTCGGGTATGCGGAGCCGAACTACTTCAGCTTCAGCTTCCGCAAGCATGTCGGCGTCTCGCCGAAGGAATACCGGAGCGCCGCCATGGAGGGACAGCGCGGATGAAGCGGGTGGCCCGAGGGCTTCGGCGGATGGCTGCATCCGTTGTTTATACGTGGAAGGTCAAGAGCATTCAGGTGATCATCACCGCGTCGTTTACGCTGCTGACGCTGCTTGTGATGGCGTTCGTCAGCGTGATGCTGTACAACAAATTTACGAAGACGGCGGAGCAGAATACGTTTCTCAGCAATGAACAGATCGTCGCGCAGGTCAAATACAACCTCGAAATCTACTTGCAAAATATGTCGCAGGTGTTTCAAACCGTGGAGCAAAAGGTGCGGATGAATTCCTTCGTATCGGGAGAAGGACGGCTGACCGAGCAGCTCGGCACGATACTGGACAGCCGCACGGATATCGTATCGATGGCGCTGTTTACAGCAGACGGCGAGCCGATGGCGGGGCTTCCGGTCATGGAGATGCGCAAGAACACGAAGCTGACCGAGCAGAGCTGGTTCAAGACGGCGCTGGAAAACCCGAACCATCTGACCTTCTCGCTGCCGCACATCCAGAATTTGTATAAGGGCAAATACACGTGGGTCGTGTCCATGAGCAAGCAGATTACGATCGAACGCGGCGGCGAGAAGCGGAACGCCGTGCTGCTCGTCGATTTCAACTTCAAAACGATCGACGACCTGTGCCGTCGGGTCAGCCTGGGGAAGAAAGGCTACGTATACATCATTGACGAGTCCGCAGGCAATATCGTGTACCACCCTCAGCAGCAGCTCATTTATATCGGCCTGAAATACGAAAATGTGGAACAGGCGCTCAAATACACGTACGGCAACTATCTCGATTCCTCCAGCGGCGACAAGCGGCTGATCACCATCGCAACGGTCAACAACATCGGCTGGAAAATCATCGGCGTTTCTTATATGGACGAAATTGTGACTGCCAAAAAGGAAATCGGCGGCTTCATCGCCTGGCTGCTGCTGTTTGTCGTCGTCTTCGTGCTGCTGATCTCGGCGTTCATGTCGGCCAAAATTTCGCAGCCGATCCGCCGGCTGGAGCGTTCAATGAGCAAGGTGGAGCAGGGAGTGTTCGATATTCACATCCAGGTGCAGGGCGACGACGAGGTAGGACGGCTGTCGCGCCGGTTCAATTATATGGTGGCCCGCATCCGCGAGCTGATGGGCCAAATCATCCGCGAGCAGGAAGCGAAGCGTAAGGGCGAGCTTGAAGTGCTGCATGCGCAGATTCACCCGCATTTTCTGTATAATACGCTGAATTCCGTCGTGCGGCTGGCTGGCGGAGGCAAGAGCGAAGAGGTCATTACGATGATTACGGCGCTGTCGAAATTTTTCCGCATCAGCCTCAGTAAAGGCCAGACCATCATCTCTGTGCAGGACGAGCTGGAGCATGTCCGCAATTATTTGATCATCCAGAAGATGCGGTACAAGAACAAATTTGAGTTCGCGATCGAAGCGGAGCCGGAGGTCCTGGGCTGCCGGACGCTGAAGCTGATTTTGCAGCCGATCGTGGAGAACGCGATCTACCACGGTATCGAAATGATGGCGGATGAAGGCTTCATTCGGATCACCGCCGAATTCGCCGGGGAAAAGGTGCGGCTGCAGATCATCGACAACGGGCTCGGCATCCCGGCGGACAAGCTGGAACGGCTGCTGACGGGCGAGGCGGCAAGCGGCGAAGGCTCTTCCGTCGGCCTTCGCAACGTGCATGAGCGTATCCGGCTTGGCTACGGCGAAGCCTACGGGCTGGAGATCGAGAGCCGGCTGGAGGAAGGCACCACGGTGACGATGTGGCTTCCGGTGATTCGAACGGAAGGGGCGGAGGAGCGATGACAAGCGGAAACGCAGCGATTCGAGCGGTTCCGGTGCTGCTTGCAGCCTTGCTCTGCCTCCTGCTGCTTCCGTCTTGCGGGAGCGAGAACACCGAGCCGCACATCGCGGAGCCGAAGAAGCAAGTTGCGCTTGTTCTGAAGACGCATAACAGCGATTATTGGAAAACGGTGCGCACGGGGGCCGAAGCTGCGGCAAAAGAGTTCGGCGTCGAGCTGTCGGTCGGGGCGCCCGAGCAGGAAGAGGACGTGCGGGGCCAAATTCAGCTCGTGAACGAAGCGGTCAACTATAAGCGGGCTGCGCTGGTCCTGGCGGCCAACGACGATCAGGCGCTGGCGGAAGCGGCCGGACAAGCGGCGGAGCGAGGCATGCCAGTCATCGCCATCGATACGGAGATCGACTCGACGCGGGTGCGCAGCTTCATCGGCATCGACAACTTCGAGGCCGGACGCAAGGCGGGGCTCAAAATGGCGTCGCTGGTCGGGAGCCGGGGGCGCATCGCGGTGATCGGCTTCAAGCCAAGCGTGAGGACGACCGAGCAGCGGGAGCGGGGTGTGCTGGACGAACTAGCCAAGCACAGCCAGATGAAGGTGGTGGAGCAGGTCGAGTGCGCCTCGGACCCCGCTCCGTGCGCGCGGCAAATCCGTCGGCTCCTGCAGGAGCCTGTAGACGGGATCGTCGCGCTGCATGCCGTTTCGTCCATCGAGGTTGTCCGGGCGATTGGGGAGATGGGGCTGGAAGGAAAAGTAAAGGCCGTCACGTTCGACAGCACGGCCGAAAATATCGAATCGCTGCAGGAAGGCGTCATTCAGGCGACGATTATCCAAAATCCGTTCAGCATGGGCTACCTGGGCGTCAAATATGCGGTGGAAGCCTTGGAGGGCAAGAAGGTGCCCGCCCGCTTCGATACCGGAACGAAGGTAATCGATCAAGACAACATGTTCTGGTCGGACAACCAGAAGCTGCTGTTTCCTTTTGTGAAGTAAAAAAATGGAGAGGGTGGCCGCATGAGCGGTCGCTTTTGACATTTTGGAATTGTACGATCAAAGAATTGGATGAAAATGTAAAATCGTAAACGTAATATCACAGCTATCGTTGGCTCTCCCCATAAAAGGAACGTCCTTTGTGAATCCGAAGGACGTTTTTTTGCATTCCCCTCCCTCCCAAAACACATGAGGATTTCGATAGAACACATGAGGATTTTGCATGGGTTTTTTTTCGAAAATCCAAGATAATGGGAACGTAGCTAACTCAACGTAACGTCACGCAAAAAACAGGAGGTCAGATGTTATGAAAAAGAAAGCTGTATCCATGATCGTCGCGGCAGCCCTGCTTGCAACCGCCGTCGGCTGTTCCGGTCCCGGCAATGCTCCCGCAGGCGGCGCGAACACCGGCGGAGGCGCTGCCAAGTCTGAAGCCAATGGCAAAAATCCGACCATCGGCGTCGCCATTTACAAATTTGACGATACGTTTATGACGGGCGTACGGAACGCGATTTCCCAAGCGGCGGAAGGCAAAGCGAAGGCGGACATCGTCGACAGCCAGAACTCCCAGCCGACCCAGAACGATAAGGTCGATCTGTTCATTACGAAAAAGGTCAATGCGCTCGCCATCAATCCGGTCGACCGCACCGCAGCCGGCGTCATCATCGACAAAGCGAAAAACGCGAACATCCCCGTCGTTTTCATGAACCGCGAGCCGCTCGCCGACGACATGAAAAAATGGGATAAGGTGTACTACGTCGGCGCGAAAGCGGAGCAGTCCGGCACGATGGAAGGTCAGCTCATCGTCGATTACTTCAAAGCGAACCCCGCAGCGGATAAAAACAAGGACGGCGTGCTGCAATACGTCATGCTGAAGGGCGAGCCGGGGCATCAGGACGCCGAGCTGCGCACGAAGTTCGCGATCAAAGCCGTCGAGGACGCCGGGATCAAGGTGGAGAAGCTGGCGGAAGACACCGCGATGTGGGACCGCGTCAAAGGGCAGGAGAAAATGGCCGCGTTCCTCGCTTCCCACGGCGACAAAATCGAAGCCGTCTTCGCGAACAACGACGACATGGCGCTTGGCGCGATCGAAGCATTGAAGGCAAAGGGCTATTTTAAAGACAACAAATTCATTCCGGTCGTCGGCGTTGACGCCACGGCGCCTGCGCTCAAAGCGCTCGAAGAAGGCACGCTGCTCGGCACCGTGCTGAACGACGCGAAGAATCAGGGGAAAGCGGCTTTCAGCATCGCGAACGTGCTCGCGCAAGGCCAGACGCCGACCAAAGAAAACACCGGCTATGACATTACCGACGGCAAGTACGTCTGGATCTCTTACAAAAAAATCACCAAAGAAAACATGAACGACGCGAAATAATCGGCTACCCGGCCGAGCGGCAAGGGGCAATGGCTGCAGACGTTGCCCCTTTGCTGTATGCGCGCATCCTTACGCTAGGGGGCCTTGGCATGACGGAAACCCGATATTTGCTTGAAATGAACGGAATTTCGAAGGAATTTCCCGGCGTCAAAGCGCTGGACGGCGTCACCTTGAAGGTGCGCCCGGGCACGGTGCACGCCTTGATGGGGGAGAACGGCGCGGGCAAGTCTACGCTGATGAAATGCTTGTTCGGCATTTATAAGCCGGACGGCGGCGAGATCGTCTTGGACGGCCAGCGGGTGGAGATCAACAACTCGAAGGATGCGCTGAGCTTGGGCGTCTCGATGATCCATCAGGAGCTGCACCCGGTGCCGCACCGCAATGTGATGGAGAACATCTGGCTCGGACGTTTTCCGGTGAAGGGGCTTGGACCGTTTAACATCGTCGACGACAAAAAAATGCGCACGGATACGGTAACGCTGCTTCGGGATTTGGATATGGATATCGATCCGAACGCCTTGGTAGGCTCAATGTCCGTCTCGAAGATTCAATCGCTCGAAATCGCCAAAGCCGTCTCCTTCCGCTCCAAAGTGATCGTGATGGACGAACCGACGTCTTCGTTGACGGGCAACGAAGTGGAGCAGCTGTTCAAGATCATTAACGAGCTGCGCGGGCGCGGCGTATCCATTATTTACATTTCCCACAAGATGGAGGAAATACTCCGCATTTCCGACGACGTGACCATTATGCGGGATGGCAGATTAATCGGCACGTGGCCGGCGGCCGAGCTGACGACGGATCTCATCATCTCCCGCATGGTCGGCCGCGACCTCAAGGAGCGTTTCCCGGAGCGCCACAACACGCCGGGCGACGTGCTGCTGAAGGTGGAGAAGCTGACTTCGCCTGTTCCGAAATCGTTCCGGGACGTGTCGTTCGAGCTGCGGCAGGGCGAGATTCTGGGCGTCGGCGGCCTTGTCGGCGCACAGCGGACCGAGCTGATCGAAGCGCTGTTCGGCCTGCGCTCGGTCGCCTCCGGCGAAATCCGTCTTCGCGGACATAAGGTCAAGATCAAATCGCCGATCGATGCCAAGAAGCATAAAATCGCGCTGCTGACCGAAGAACGGCGGGTGACGGGCATTTTTCCCGTGCTGTCGATTCTGGAAAATACGATGATCGCCAATCTGGACCGGTATATCAATCCGTTCTTTCTGCTGAACGAGCGGAAGGGACGGGCAGAGGCCGCCGGGAGCGTCGAGAAGCTGCGCGTCAAGACGCCTTCGATTAAGGAGCTGATCAAAAATTTGTCGGGAGGTAACCAGCAGAAGGTGCTGCTGGCGCGGTGGCTTCTGACCGAACCGGACATTTTGCTGCTTGACGAACCTACCCGGGGCATCGACGTCGGGGCCAAATTCGAGATTTATACGATCATCGCCGATCTGGCCAAGCAGGGCAAAAGCATCATCATGATTTCCTCGGAAATGCCCGAGCTGCTCGGCATGTCGGACCGCATTATGGTCATGTCGGAGGGGCGGCTAACGGGTATTCTGGACGGACGGCAGGCGACGGAACAAGATATTATGCGGCTGGCCGCCAACTAGAAGAGGACATCGAAGGAGGAGAACCGGTCTTATGAGGACGGGAAAGCTGAATCATTTTTTTACACAATACGCGATTTATATCGTTCTGATCCTTCTCGTAGCGGGCATTGCGGCGTCTGATCCGCGGTTTCTGTCGGTCGATATTTTGCGGGACATTTTGCTGCAAAACTCGACCCGCGCCATTATCGCGCTGGGAGCCGCGTTCGTGCTGATTACGGGAGGAACCGACTTGTCGTCGGGACGCGTCGTCGGGTTGACGGCGGTACTATCCGCTTCCATGCTGCAGACGGCCGACTACCCGCGCCGGTTTTTCCCGGATATGCCCGATCTGCCGGTCTGGGCGCCGATTTTGATCGGGATTGCCGCAGGGCTGCTCGTCGGCCTGATCAACGGCTGGATCGTATCCAGGCTGAGCGTGCCGCCGTTCATCGCGACGCTGGGCACGATGGTCATCGTCTACGGGGCCAACTCGATCTACTTCGACTTGAAGCCGAACGAATCGCAGCCGATTGCCGGCTTGCGCCAGGACTTCACAACCATCGGCACCGGCTTCGTCGGTCCGAACGGACCGTATTCGCTGCCGTATATCGTCATCATCGCAATCGTCGTCGCTTTTATCGTCTGGGTCATTTTCAACAAGACGCGGCTCGGCAAAAATATGTACGCCATCGGCGGCAACATCCAAGCGGCGGTCGTCTCCGGAATTAACGTCAAGCGCAACCTGATCTATATTTATGCGATCGCAGGCGCGCTATACGGCTTGGGCGGCGTGCTGGAAGCGGCCCGTACGGGCGGCGCGACGAACAACTACGGCAACATGTACGAGCTTGACGCGATTGCCGCGTGCGTGGTTGGCGGCGTATCGACGGCAGGCGGGATCGGAACCGTGCCGGGCGTGCTGGCCGGCGTGCTCATCTTCGGCGTCATCAACTACGGCTTGACCTTTATCGGCGTCAGTCCGTATTGGCAGCTCATTATTAAAGGGCTCATCATCGTCGCCGCCGTAGCTTTTGATATTCGTAAGTATTTAGCGAAAAAATAAGGGAGTCGCAAAAAGCTTGTCGCATAGGCGGCAAGTTTTTTTTCGTTAGGCCCCGAGGAGGATTGCAATATCTTTATTTATCCGATAAAATAACTATGAATTAACCGAAAGGAATGGGTGATTCCGATGACGGCACGTTGTCCTCACTGCTCCGGCGTTCAGCCCTTGGACGCTTCGATCTGCCCTCACTGCGGAGCCGAGGCGAAGACGCAAGACCGGCTGCTGGACGCTTTGACTTATTGGGACGGCACGGCTGCCGCTTCCCGTCTGTATCCCTCTTTGATAGCTCTTCTGATCGTTGTCGTCGCCGGCGGGGCGGCCGCTTGGCTGCATTTTCCCGCGCTTTTCTGGACCGGTGCCGTCATCGCGCTTCTGTACCGCCTCTTCACGATCAAAGTTTGAAGCCATCCCGTCAATCATAATAAAAGCTTATTTATAGCATCAAGGATTCGTATTTGTGTTTTCCCCCTGAATCTCTTACGATTACACCTGTCGGAAGTACATGGGGAATCGGGGGGAACATCGATGAAGGGATTGAAATCGCTCGGCCCGGGTCTTGCGTTCACGGGAGTCATTGCGGCCGTATCTTATGGGCTCGGCCTGCTGTTTCCGCTGATCGGCGGCTCGGTTTTCGGTATCGTGATCGGTATTCTGGTGAACAATCTATGGCGCAAGCCGCAAAATACATGGCAAGGCATTCGTTTTTGTTCCAAAAAAGTGCTGCAATGGGCAATTATCCTGCTCGGCTGCCGTCTCAGCCTGTCGGAGGTATGGAAGACCGGCACGGAGACGTTCGCGGTCATGATCGTCACGCTGCTGCTTTCGTTCGCCGCGGCTTACGGATTCGGACGTCTGCTCCGCATTCCGCAGCGCATGGCGACGTTAATCGGCGCGGGCACCGGCATTTGCGGCGGTTCGGCGATCGCGGCCATTTCGCCGGTCATCGAAGCGAAGGAAGAGGAGATCGCGTATTCGATCTCGACGATCTTCTTGTTCAACATCGTCGCGGTCCTTGTTTTTCCGGCGCTTGGGCATGCGCTGGGCCTATCCGATGCGGGCTTCGGTTTATGGGCAGGCACCGCGGTGAACGATACTTCTTCTGTCGTCGCTGCAGGATATGCGTTCAGCACCGCCGCCGGGGATTACGCGACCATCGTTAAGCTGACGCGCACCACGATGATCGTGCCGATCGCGATCCTTATGACGGTCGTCGTCGGTTGGAACAAGAAGCGGGAAGCCGCTGGTACGGCGGGAGGATCGTTTTCGGTCAAGCAGGTATTTCCTTGGTTTATTTTATGGTTTCTCGCCGCTTCGCTGCTGTATACGCTCGGACTCTTCGGGGAGCAGCTTTTGCAGTGGATTCATGTGGCGGCGCAGTTTATGATCGTGGTAGCGCTGACTGCGGTCGGCTTATCCGCCGACTTCCGGCAAATGACCGCAACCGGGGTAAGGCCGATGATTCTCGGCTTGATCGTCTGGTTGGTCGTCTCCGTCAGCGGATATGCGGTCGGCACGCTGACCGGCCAAATGTGACGTTTCCGCTTTGCGGGAACGTCTTTTTTCTTTTGCAAAGGCATGGCAGGAGGAAACCCGTTCCATCTCGTCGAATCTTTACCCAAGTACGTAAGACAATCGAAGGAGAGATGTCTGTTGTTTAAAAAAATCGGCGCATGGGTCATGGGTGCAGCACTTGTTTTTACGGCCGGCTGCCAGCCGCTTGGCGGTTTGGATATGAACCAGGCCATCGAAAACGAATGGAAGACGAATACCTACGAGGCTTCGCTGTCGATGGGGCTGCAATACGATGTGGGAGACACGAGCGCCTTGTCTGAATCCGAGAAGGAACGAGTGGCCTTGTGGAACGGATTTCAATTAAACGTGTCCAGCTTGAAGGTGAACCGAAAAGAGCAGACGATGTCGGCTAAAGGATCGCTCTCTGCTGCCAAGCTGAACCTTCCGTTTGCCGTTTCCTTAGATAAGAACGGCGCGGTGCTCAACGTGGAAGGCGCGAACAAGCCGATTGTTATTGCCGATTGGCGTACGAACGAGCTGACCGGTCTGTCTCACGAGCTGACGATGTACGACGATTATTGGTTCTATAGGCTGAAAAGGCTTATGAAGGAACTGCATTGGGCAGATCAACAAGAGGTGACCAAGAAAGCAATAGGCTTACTTTCCAAGAATCTTCCAAACGCCGCCTCCTTTGCCGTAGACAAGAAGACGGAAACGATTCAGGGGCAGACGGAAAGCGGACATCAGCTTCGGTTTGATGTGTCGGAAAAGGAATTTGCCTCGTTATTCCGATCGATGTTTAAAAACGTGGCTTTGGACGACCAAGGCTTGCGTGAGCTGGCTGTCGTCATCTACGATAAGTTCCATCCGGAGCTGAAAGAACTGGGCTTCGCCGAGGAGCTGTTCCAAGATCGGCAGCTCGGTACGGAAGCGGTCTATACGGGGGCGAAAGCGATTGCGCTTTATTTGACCTCCGAAGCGGGCGGAGCTTGGGAGCAGGAGATGTTGAGCCAAACTAAGTTCAAAGCAGACGCATTCGTCGATGAGAGCAAGCATATCCGCCGGTGGAACGCCGAGATTGCCGTGCAAAGTCCTGCGGGTATGGAAGACGAAATCCGCGGCGGCAAGCTTACCGTCCGGATGGACCGCTGGAACATCAATGGAGATGTGAAGCCGGACATCATTTCCACGAAGGATGCGATCCTCTACGAGGATTTATCGAACGAGGACAACTTGAGACAGGTTGTGCAGCCGGATTCGGCGTTCTATAAGCTGCTCAAGGAACAGCTTCGGATCACGGAGAAATATTTGTACTTCTACATTTGGTCCGATTCCGACTTGGACGGCGTACCGGGGGCAGAGGCAGAGGGTATAGAGGCTTATCCGGCCTACGGTTACAACGCCGCTTATATCTCGTCCAATAATACCGCCTATGTGCAAGGGAAAGAGCTTGGGGAAGGGCTTGGCTATAAAGTGACATGGGCTGCGGAGACGAAAAGGATGATCATCGCCAACTCCCAGACGGAGATCGTATTGAAAGCGGACAGCGCGACGGCCCGGGTGAACGGCACGGACAAAAGCATGGGCGAACCCGCTATAATGAAACACGGCGCGCTCTACGTTCCGGTCCGCTTCGTGGCCGAGCAATTGGGCGCAAAGGTGACAACCGAGGGAGAGAAAAGCTTATATTCCATCGAAGTATATAAACCGTAGTCCAGAGAAAAAAACAAAACGCCTGATTCTTCATCCTTCGCGGAAAAAGAATCAGGCGTTTGTCGTTTCTCAGGAAGCGGGTCAGGATTTTGGCTTCGTTACAGGTACGGCGTTCTTAACGTATTCTTCCAGCGTCACGCCTTGCTTGACGATCGCTTTGGCGGTGTCTACGCCGACATAGCGGAGGTGCCAAGGCTCGTATTGGTAGCCGGTAATGCTTTCTTTACCTTCCGGATACCGGATGATGAACCCGTAGTCAGCCGCATGCTCGGCAAGCCACTTAGCTTCCTTGGTCGCGCCGAAGCAATCCTGCGCCGCGCATTTGCCCGAGCTGCCGGCCACGTCGATGGCCAGCCCCGTCTCATGCTCGCTGTGTCCGGGTTTGGCGCTATATTTGTTCGCCGCGGCTTCGCCGTCTTTTTGCACGTAACGGTTATATACCGTTTTCTGTGTTTCATGGGAGCGGTATGCAGAGACGCCGGCCAGCGGCAGGTTATCCTTTTTGGCCGCTTGAAACAGCTTTTCGAGCGCCGCGGCCGCTTCCTTGCGCATTTTGCGCTTTTCAAGCTTTTCTTTGAACGTAAAAGAAACATTCGGGTCAACCAAGTCCTGCGGCTTGTAATTGTCCGGCAGCTTGAACGTTTTGTTCACAAGAACCGCAATGTCCGCCGGGCTTGCAACAACCTGAATATCATCTGTTTTCGTACCGGATTTGGTACCCGATTGGGCTGTCTGCTTTACCCTGCCCGGGGCGCCGGCAGCTTGATCCTGTCCGTTCGTCGAAGCAGCAGGGATCTCAGACGGTTTTGACTTGGATGCATCTGCGCTAGTGCCAGTCGAGCCGGTATTCGATGAGGCGGGAGACGCCGAGGTTCCGGCTCCGGTGTCGGCCTGCGTTTTGCCGCCGCCGTCTCCGCATGCGGCGGATACGAGCATGATAGCAGCCAGCAGCAGCGCTGCGGCGGTCGTACGACGAGAGTTCAATAGAGCCAAATCCTTTCTGTACTTAAATGCACACACGTTTTAGCGGTCTTATTACATAGACGACGTACGGATACGAAAAGTTCCGTATTTTTCTCCCTAAGGTGAGAGATTGGATTCCGGTTCGTCGTCTATACAGTATAGAACGCTAGGAGGACCGAGTGGTGGAAGAACGCGAGATCCGGCAGGAGTCGGAACGAGAGCTTATTCATCGGATTGTGGCAGGGAGCAAGCAAAAATTTTGCCTTTTGGTCGATCGCTATAAACAGAAAGTTTACGGCCTCCTTCGGGGAATGGGGACGAGTCCTATGGATGCTGCGGCTTGTTACAGCCGATAGTGATCCGCCCGCCAAGTCCGGATCGCTTTCTTGATGTCATCGGGCCGCATGTTTTCTTCTGCCGCTTTATGGCAAAGCTCCGGATATTCCGGATCGCCCGCGAACCGCAAAGCGACGATTTGCCGCAGCGATAATCGGGAATCCATGGGCTTGCCGGTCAGGATAAAGTGCCGAAGCTGCTCTTCCGCCCGGATGGCCCGGTTTTGAGCCTTAAGCGCGTACGTCCGCACCAGCATGACCAAGATGGCGGCGATGACGCTCAGCCCGAGCAGAAGCAGTGCGGTGGACACGCTTTCTCCAGCTATCAGGGAACGGACGGCATAAACCACGGCACCGACGAGAACGATCAAAGTCAGCCAAAGAAGCACGAAATGGAACAGCGGATCAAATTTACGGTGGTTGGCGTATTGTTGAGTTTCCAAACGATTTTCCTCCCGTAGTCAGGTTAGTTTTATTGTATATCCGGCTGCGACAATTTACCATGCCCATTGTTGCTTGCCTGTCCGCTTTTTTGTAAAGTGAAGAAAAATAATTAACGATACTGGAGGTTGTTTTCTTGGCATACGTGACTCCTGATTATGCCGAACGTTTGCAAGCCCATCTGCGATCCCATGCGAACCCGGAATTGGCAGGCCCGATGCAGGCATATATGCGGGATCAATTCGCTTTTCTGGGGATCAAATCGCCTGAAGGCACGGCGCTTGTCCGGCAGTTTCTTCAAGAGTACGGCGTACCGGAAAACGGGGAATTGGAAAAAGCAATCCGGGAATTGTGGGCGCTGCCGGAACGCGAATTCCAGTATGTGGCGCTAACGCTGCTCGGGAAAAGGAGCAAGACCGCGGACGTCTCCCGAATCGAGCTTCTGGAAGAGCTCATTACGACCAAATCGTGGTGGGATACGGTGGATGAACCGGCGGGACATGCGGTAGGAGAATGGTTCACCCGGTTTCCTGAGCAGGTTCCGGTCCGTACGCAAAGATGGATGGCTTCGGATTTGATGTGGCTGCAGCGGACGGCTTTATTATCCCAGCTTCGCTATAAGAAGAGAACGGATGCGGGGTTACTTTTTGATCTGATCCGGCAATGCGCGGACTCGAAGGAGCTTTTCATCCGGAAGGCGATCGGCTGGGCGCTCCGGGAATATTCCAAGACGGACGAAGCGGCGGTCCGCAGGTTCGTCTCCGAAACCGCGCTATCGCCGCTCAGTATCCGTGAAGCGCTCAAATATGTGGATCGACGGAAGCCGCAATAATGCTATTCCAGCTTAAAGCCCCGGGCTTCCAAGAAGCTGCGCATATGCGTGCGCACCGGCTGCCGGAATTTGTCCGATATCCCTTTGGACCACGTGGTCACCGTTTTGCCTCCGACTCTCTCCCGGTAATACTCTTGCATCGTTTCATCGTACGCTTCGATCTGCTGCCGCACACCGTCCGCTTGATAGCCGTTATAGTGCAGGACGGCCTGCTGTGGCAGCCGCGGCCGGGACGAAGGCTCTTGATCGGGCACACCGACACACATGCCGAACACCGGATAGACGAGCTCGGGCAGCTGGAGCAGCCGGCTTACGTCCTCTGGCGCATTGCGGATTCCGCCAATGTACACGATCCCGAATCCTAACGATTCGGCGGCCACAGCGGCATTTTGTGCGGCAAGCGTCGCATCGACGGTGGCGACGATGAAGCTTTCCGTATTTTGATGAAACGTTTCGCCGTTCAGCTCGGTTGCTTCGCGGAGCCGGTACAGATCTGCGCAGAATACAAGGAAGAGACCGGAATGCTCGACATAGGCCTGATTTCCGGCGAGCCGGGCCAGCTCCTGCTTTTTCTCCGGGTCGGTCACGGCTATGATGCTGTAGGCTTGGACGTTGCTTGAAGTCGAGGCCATTTGAGCGGAAGCGACAATGGCGTCGATGTGCTCCGGCTGCAGCGGAACGTCCTTGAATTTGCGGATGGAGCGGTGGCTTTGGAGCAGATCAATTACTGCGTTCATGAAGTGGTTGCACCTCCGAATGGAATGGAATGCGAATAGGAAAGACCCCCTATCGGGGGCCTCCAGCAGACTGGTTGACATACCTACCTTAAATTGTAAATGTTTAGATTCATATCGTCAAACCGGGCGGTAAAATGTACAGCTATTCTCGCGCTGACGCTTATTTTCAGAGACAAGTGGAAGAGTTTTTCGCGCTATTAATGCCGGATCTGATTGACGATCACATCGTACATACTGCCTTGAATTTTGACCGGCACATCGTCGGTCTGAACCAATCCGTTGCTCCAATGCACGCGGAAACGGAACGTGTAGGTTTGGCCGCTGCGCAGCGATTGGGCATGATCCGGATTGACCAGCTGCCCGCTGAATCGAATGCGGTCGGAAGAGTCAAGCTTGACCTGTTCTCCGGTTTCCAGAAGAGTCGCATCGACCGACTGAGGCTTGGTTGCGCTGGTGCCGGTATCGGTCACCGTCGCCGATAGCTCGAACGCTTCCCCGGCCCAAAAGACGTCGGCTTCCCGAGGCGCGCCCGGGTGCTTCTCGTTCCACAGCAGCCGGTAGCTTTCCCACTCCGGCGTATGCGTGACATAGCCCTTGATCGACAAAGGCAGTACGACGAACGAATAGATCTGGTTAAACGTTCCGCCCTTGCCGTCGCTGAGGGATAGCCGCAAGGTGTAATTTCCTTGAGGCAGCGGCCCGTAGGTGAACGCCTTGCTTTGGCCGGACGGAACGCCGCTCCATTGCTGAATGATTCCGAACGCGCCGCCGTTCAAGCTGCTTTCCACCATGACGTCGATCGCATCGCCATCCGGATCGGAGACAGATACGGTGAATACGGGCGTGTCATGCTCGTAAATCGGCGTGACAAACGTAATATTTCCCGTCGGAGGACGGTTGGTTAGCAGCCAAGTCGGAGCAGACCATGCCGACCATACGAATCCGTCAAAAGCACGCGCCCGAACCTGAACTTTCGCTCCTGCAGGCAGCGGATGGTCCTTAGGAACGGAGACGCTTTGTACGGACACCTGCCCTTGAAGGTGCTGCCCTTGTTCTCCCGTATCATAGAGCACGGTATTTCCCGCTTCATTGATGAATTGGACCTGATATTTTGTGAACGTCGTATTCGGGTCTGGGTCGCTTTGCGTAAACGAAACGGTCGGCGTCGGGCTCATCGGCGTCGGATTCGCTTGCGTTCCGGAAGGAACGTTCATCGTCACGGTCGGCGTCATGTTGATGTAGAACCAGACGGTGTTGCTCCATGCGGACCATAGGTTTGGATCGTCGTCGGTGACCTTCATCCGCGCTTGCAAAGGAACGCCTGTCGGCAGGTCTGTCGGCACCTGGAAGCTGTTCGTTGTTGCCGCGGTGTTCTGATACGCATTCCATCCGGTATTGTAGACCATGCCGCCGGTCTCGTTCAAAATTTCGATGTACATTTTCGCATAGTAGTTCTTCTGGCTGTCCGATTGAACCCAAGTAATCGACGGTCGCTTGTTATCCAGAATAAGCGTCGGATTATAGGCGTCGGGTTCGTTCGGATTCGTAATGACAACCCTTGGCGCCGAATTGATGACCATCCACCCGATATTGGACCATTCCGTCCAATAGTACGGATTTTGCGCGCGCACCCGTACTTGATACAGCTCACCGCGGATCAAATCCGTCGTTATCTGCCACGAAGCCGTGCTATGGGGCGACGCATTCTGGTTTGTTTCCCCGCTGCTGATGACGAGACTTCCGCGCGAATCCATGATTTGAACCTCGTACCCCGTAAACGTATGGCCCGCCGGGTCATCCTGCCTCCAATGGATCGTCGGTCTCGTTCCGTGTTCCAGTGTCGGATTATCCCGCGTTCCGGTTGGATACGTTAGCTGGATCGTCGGTTTTGGAATTTCAGGGACGTTGCCTTTGAGCTGGATCGAAGCGTTGGCGGGGTAAGACCTCGCCCCGTACTCATCGATGACCTGCAAATACACGGTATAAAGTCCCGGCTTTTTCGGTCTCGTCAGCTTCTCCGCGACAAAATTACCGTCGGGATCTACATAGCCGTACTCCCGGGAGACGATCCCGCGCATGCTGCAATAATCGTAGCCCGTCACATCGGGCGTGCTGCAGCGTGCCGGGTCCCATGCCGCCCGGTTCGGATCGAAACGGTCCGGATCGTAGGACGTATCGTTCCAGGCGACCGTACCGTCCCCGTTCTCCGAGAGCGTGAATTGCGCGATCGGCCTGCGGTGAACCGTCAATTTTTTCTGGAACGTATTGGACCATTTGCGGTACTGATCGAATACCATGCTCGCCCACAAATAGTTCCGGTTCGGATCGTCCTGCGCCCGCAGCGTGAGCATATAGACGCCGACCGCGTCAAAGGTTTGCTGCGGAGAATCGAACGTCTTCCCGTTCAGCGCCGACAGCCCCTGATTATTCAGGAACTTCGGCGTGTGCGTTACTCCCCAGCGGAAGTTGCCGCCCATCGGATCGTTTTCCGGATCTTCGAACAAAATATTTTTATACCGGACGTTGGCCGATGCCGATCCATTTTCCCAAATCGCGTAGTCGGACATCCAATCCCGGCTGTCCTGGTTCTGCTTGACGGAAATGCCCGTGAACGTGACAAACGATTTGTCGGTGAACGGCCCCATTTTTCCATCGGTGAACGTGGTATCCTGTACTTCAAAGACCGGAACACCGTTCATGAATACTTGAATCGTATCGCCCGACAGGCTGATCTTGAACAAATTGTCCGTGTTATCGAACGGCCACGCCTGGCTGCGCAGCACGTTTCGGCTGCCGCCGACGTAACGGCTTAGATAGAGCGTGGAGCCGTCCGTTTCCAGACTGTACCGGTTCGTCGGGTCGAGCATCCGGAACGAAAAGCCGCTTAGGCTTGTATCCTCGTTCGGGCTTGTCATCTTCATTCGGAACGTAATGTCCGTGTCGCGATAGCGGTCCGGAGAAACGAACTGGCCGAGAACAAACCCTTTCCGCAGCTCCGGATCTTGATCTAAAGGACCGCTTTCGAGATACATGTACATATCCGTTTGCGTGAAGTAATAGTCATTTCCGGATTGTCTTTTCACCGTATTGTACATGCCTAAAAACAGGCCGTCCCCTACATAAAATCCGGATAGGTAATGATCTCCCCGTTCTTGCTCTCCTGGCGATTCGATCAATAATTCGTTCATATGCACATTGAAGCTGCTGCATTTTCCATCCGTTGACCAGGAGCAGCCTCCCATCCCATCGAATCCGCCACCAGGAGTTACGCCAACGGTGTATGGATGGTTGGACGGATAAGGTCCTTCCGATACCGCGCCGGTGTCCATATTGACGTATTGTCCATATTCATGATGCTCGCCATTGCCGTTCATAAGATCCTTATTGGTATGGCTCCGGGTCAACAAGGTCCGGTTGTATGGATTCACGACCAGCGCCGTAAAATTGTTGTATTGCATATCCCCACCCAGCATCATGCTGGAAGGGTACCACCAATCCATACCCGCCAATCTGGCGGTCCACCCCATGCTCAAGTCGTTATTAATCCGCAGCAGATAAACGCCGATCGGGGCATCTTCGTTGTACCTTCTGTCGATTTTAATGTACCTGTCGTCCCGGTCGCAGGAACGCTTGATGTAGGTGTAAAACTCCCCGTCAGGCCCTTTCCATAACCCGCTTAGATCGCTGTATCTACATTGGTAATCTTCGACATACTGCTCCGGAACCGCGCGCCCCTCCATCGTATTATAATATTTTCTTTGATATTTAATCGTGCTGTCCGGGAACGATTGTCCGCCTCTTCTGACTTCCTGAAGCTGCGGATTCATCTCGATGAATCCAATTTCACGGGGCCGATTAGGGTCTCTTTGGTATACAATAACCAGGCTTTCGCCTTTGGTTAACAGCGAGAATGTTTTCCGCCCTACATACTCCTTTTCATCAACCGATATCCCGAGCTCTTCCCAGCCGGTCTTGACCGGATCGTCCTTATTGCTTGAAATCAGCTTACCGGTATAGGCGTCGTATGCCTCGATCACAAAGGAGTTATTCCTCTTGCCGACGCCGCACGTCGTTTGGCCTTCGCAATTGGTGAAGTAATCGTACATCATGTAGTTGGAAACTTTGTAGATTATTCCGCCTGCAACCTCATACTTTACAGAACCTTGGTACTCGCTTGGTAAGTAAACTTCTTTGGTATAGGTTAGGCCGTTCTTCGAGTCACGGAACGGGACGGAAACGCTATACGTGTCTGGCGTAAGGATAAAATCATACGGGTCCCGGTCCCAAACGTGCGTCAAGTTGTTAGATGCGTTGTTCCATTTTCTGCTGTACTGCGGCAGCTTCTTTTTATTCAAGGCATACAGCTTGGAACCCTCGTCAAAATATAGATACGTTTTGTTCGTGCGGACGAGCGAATTGAATTTCGCCGGAGCATACCCAGTTGTATATGTCCTCTTATCCGGATCCCACAGGCTGGAAGGGACTAAGATAGGCGTACTGGTGAGTGAGGAACTGCCGTTCACCCACTTGTATACGGTCCCCTTGTACGAGCTGATAAAATTCGCTCCGAACCCAAGATCCGGCCATAGGAACGTTCCGAAGACGTTGGTGGGTCCCTGCATTGGATTATCTCGCTTGATGATGCTTTCCTGCCGTTCCATTTCTCTTCCCAAGCCAGCCCGCAGGACAGCGTTGCCTTGGGCCGCCCACTGATAAACATAGTTGTTGAGCCGGTTATTCGTGTTCGTATCGAACAGAGCCCACGAATTTACGATCGAATTGGCGTTAAACATAATTGGCGGGTTCATGCCCGGCTGATCGTTCTGCCCTTCAATGGCGAAGGAAACGTGCGGCGCATTATTGACGATATCCAGCGTTCGCGGCGCTTCCGGCTGCGTATCGGATGCCATGGCGCTTTTCCCGTAGTCCTCGGTCACTTGGACATCGAACAGATACTTACCGATCATGTTGGCCTTAAATACAAGCGTGTTGTTATCGAGGGATACGACTCTGCCGTCTGTCCCAAGAACATCCAGCCAAGGATCGTCCTGAAAACCGTTGTTTGCCGCGTCGTACTTAAACCGCCATTTGACGGAGACGATCTGATCGCCGTCCGGCGAGTACGATTGGTTCCGGATGGTGACCGGCTGATTCCGGATACCGAGCGGCGGTACGACGATTTTGCCGACGGGAGGCAAGTCCGGATGCACGGTAATGTCGCAGGTACCGGGGCTGGTCGATTCCAAGCCAGAGTAATCTACGACTTTAGCGAGCGAAACAGTCGCTGTAACATCCTGCAGGGTGCCGTTATAGTACTTATCGAGCTTGTTAACCCATAAGTCCTTTGAGTGGTCGATAGACTTCCTTGCTGGACTCCAGCTCTTATCTGCGTGGATCGCTCCGGGAGGAACGGGACGATTTTCTTTAATCTCCTTGGGCGCTGTGCAGACCGCAATGGGGTTTGGCTCCATCACAGTCAAGGAAACGTTTTCCGTCCGCGTCCCGCCGCGCCCGTCATCCGCCGTAACTTTCACGGAGAAGGTTCCCGGCGTATCCGCTTTGATATGGTAATAGCCTTCCGCGTCAAGCGTCTTGCCCCAATCTTCGTGCAGCTGCTTCGCTATCTTTTGAACCCAAGGGTGTATACCTGAATCGAAGTCCCATTTCCATTGGATCGGATCATTGTCCGGGTCCGAAGGCGATTTCGGGTCTGTATACTGATTATGAATAACACGGACATTCACCATGTCGCCTACCAAAAAGTATTCCGGCGGATAGATTCCGTTCCGATCCTGATCGTAAAACCAGCCTGCCTGAAAATAGGGCGGTTTATTGTTCGGATCGGGGAGAACCGTTAACGGTTTTTCCTTAATCCAGTCCGTTTCGCCACAAGAAGTTTGAATTTTCAGACTTATGTAGTTGCTGCCTTCTCCAAAATAAAACGGTCTCCCGTTCGGGTAGGGGAATGCGCTGTTCTGCGATTGCCCTTTCACCCGATTCGTCGACCATGTCTGGCCATTATAGTTGAACCGATATTGATGACCGAAATAGGTACAGCCTTTCGGAATTTTAAAATCAACAGGCTCCAGCTCGAAATTGTCCCGGATTTTGATCATCGGTCCAGGCCTAATTCGAAAATCGCCATCGATGCCGATATCGACCGGAAAATCAAACGGCTTATAGTTGTTGTCTTCCCCGCCTGTCGTACCTTCATCTATTGTATTGTCCGAATCGACATAAAATCCGGTCAATAGCTTCCCGGGGTCCATCACCGTATACTGAAACGTGCCCGTAATATCCACGTTCTGCTCGGCGTTTGTAAACGATGCCTTGTGAATCGTTTTGCCATTGGAGCGGTTTTGGATCAGGATCGAGAAGGTTTTGTTCTTGATCGGCTCTCCGACGTTACGGAACGTATAGGTGAACATCGTCGGCTCGCCGATTTTGACCGGCCCGTTCGATTTGAGTTCGATAGGGATCAGGTCGGGAAAGGTCGGCGCTTTGTAGAACACTTCAACGCGGCCTTCGAATTTGTAGGTCGTTGCATTCCAGAAGGTGTCCGCATCCATAACATAATTTCGACCTTGTTGGTGGGGTTTGATGTAATCTGGATCTTCAACATCCGGCCAAAGGATGTAGTCGGTATCCAATTCATTATATGATGATGTAAAAGGCTTTGAGACTTGTAGGAATCCGAAGCCATCTACTTTTCTTCCAAACCCTTCTATTTTCTCCCCTCTGGCCACGCTATCAGCGTTTGTTATCGTTACGCTTTTAGGATCTATTCTGTCCATGCTTAAAGGACTACCTTGAAGATTTTCCTCAAAATAAAATTTGTTCGGAGGTGTGACTTCATAGGCTGTTGTTACTGCTGAACCGTCCCACTTTCTTAAATCAGGCTCGTTGAATAGAATATATTCACCTGAAGGATAAAGCATCGCATCACTTGGGAAAAGTCCAGGACAAGGGGATGGAGTTGCGTCTGGTGAGCCATTACAACCCCCCGGAAATTGATAATGTCTTGTCCTTTCCCCTTCTGTGTCCCAATACTTACCACTGGGATCTCGCCAGATAATATGTCCGGGATTTGTATATTGTTTTCCATACAATTTTACAGGGACGCCGTTCGATAGATTTTTGAATATGAGTTGATAATTGGTTACTTCATAGGCTGTTGCATCTACTTTTTTTTCCGTACCATTGGCATCCGTTAAGTATACATTAACGTGATCAATAACTTGTGTCCCCGAATTAAGAAGTACCGAATAGTTGGTTAAGGTTGGAGTCGACTCAAATGTTTTGAAGTTGACCGCAGCCATAATATACTCAGGTCTTAAAACTATCAATACTGAGAAGCCTAGAACGAAAATCATGGCTGCTATAATAATTTTAGTCCATTTTTTTCGGAACATTAGCAGCCTCCTTTTTTCCGCTACTTCACTTTGCCAAGGTTAATTTCCGCACCATTATTTTCGCTGATTAAAAGATTAATGAATCCATATTCTTTTTGAGCACTAATTACGATTTCTTTTGAAATTGAGAAAAGGTACCACCCCTCCGAATAATCATTTTTTGAACCAATTCGTGGAAGAATAAATTTTTTATTCCCCATAGTATAAATGTTAATCATCGTTCCCAAAGACGGTGATAATTGACCAAACATTGCGTATACAAGGGGACTTCCCGTTTCATTCTTGAGGTCTACTTTAAGTGCAACCAAATATTCATCGCCAATTGGTTTATCATTCACTTTCTTCATTTCACCATCGAACATCGACCTAAAGGCCCCATCCTTTTCCTTTAAATCCAAAATCAAAATCTGATGCACTTTCACCGTTGCTTTCGTATTCTGCAACGGCATCTTATACGGCAGCTCAACCACACGGCTCCCCCACATCGTTTGAACATTACTCCCCGTCAACTCCACTTCGGCATAGCTCGCCGCACGCTTATCCACTTCGAGCGTCTTGCCTTGACTCACGTCCAAAATCCGCTGAATAATCTTCACCGACTGCGCCCTCGTGGCCGATTCTTCCTTACCAAGCTCACCGCCAGCCAGCCCCGTAATCAAACCCTTCTGCGTGGCCAAAAACATAAACTTCTTCGCATCGGTACTATCCTCAGGCGATTGCAGCGATTTGTCCGCTGCCCGGACGGCGAGGCGGGCCATTTCCAACCGGGTAATCGGGGTATTCCAGTCACCGGAAGAAAATTCCTTGTATTGGTGGATTCCTGCTTGCACAAGCGCTAAGACGTAAGGAGCATACCACTCCTTGTTATCGCTGCCCGGTACCGGCTTCAAACCGGCTGCTTTTGCCACCATGGTGATAAATTCCGCTCTCGTTATGGTGTGGTTCGGTTTGAACGATCCGTCGGGATAACCGTCGACGTACCCTGCTGCCACGATAGCCTTAATATCGGATTCCGCCCAATGCCCGGAAATATCGCTTAAAGACACACCTGCTTTTGGCTCCGCAGCCGCTTTCGGCTGCTCTGCGGCAACCAGCATATTGCCATTGGGGCTGCAGGCACTCATTAACATCATGGATACGACTAAAGGGATAACTCGCTTCATCAAAAATCTTCCTTTCAAGTGAATTCAAAGTTATGTATTTCCAGATCCAAAAGGACTAGGTCTATTGTACCATGACTGTACTTTGTTTACAGATTTTTCTTCCGCGAAAACACAAAAACCGCCCTACCCACTAAAGCATGGATAAGGCGGTTCTTCCGCTCATCATTCGTTGTTATATTACCATCTTATGCCGAAACCTTCAAGAGGTTTTGCAATTTTTGTCGTAATTTCTATCTTGCGAAAACGGTGATTATACTTCCTTTTTCTTACAAAATTTTACCTTTTGCCCTTGGATCGGCTATAATAATGGTTAGGAAAAGAAAGGAGCCAAGCACATCATGGCAGGAAGAAAAGAAGGCGAGCTCGACTTAACGCTGCTCGGCAATCAGCAAACCAAATATCCGATGAACTATGCGCCGGAGATGCTCGAATCGTTCGATAACAAGCATCCGTACCGCGATTATTTTGTCAAATTCAATTGCCCGGAATTTACCAGCCTGTGCCCGATTACCGGCCAGCCGGACTTCGCGACGATTTATATCAGCTACATCCCGGACCTCAAAATGGTCGAGAGCAAGTCGCTTAAGCTGTATTTGTTCAGTTTCCGCAATCATGGCGATTTCCACGAGGATTGCATGAACATCATCATGAACGATTTGATAAAGTTAATGGACCCCAAGTACATTGAAGTGTGGGGGAAATTTACCCCGCGCGGAGGCATTTCCATCGATCCCTACTGCAACTACGGACGTCCGGGGACCAAATACGAACAGATGGCCGAGCATCGGCTGCTGAATCATGATCTATATCCGGAGAAGGTCGACAATCGCTAAACCGACTGCCTAAAAACCCGGCATCATCTAACAGCAAAAACGAAGCTGCACCCCTTGCCAGCAAGGGTGATGCGGCTTTTTTGCATCCGACGGCGTTGAAACGCCTATACATCTCGTTCTTGTTCGCCGCTCTTCACCGTCAATTCCAGTCCGTTGAACGCTTCGCTGGCAGAAGTGCGGGCGTCAGCAGCCATTTTTGTGAAAGCTACGTTGAGTGTCTTTTTCTGCCTGGGAGGCATGGTCAAGGTTTGATCCCCAAGGATGTCAAGGGATTCCAGAAACGAGCCGATGTGTAAGTCGCGATTGCGGATAGAAGCGGTGAACAAGATGTCTTGACCGCTATGATTAACGAAGGTCAGCAAGCACGTCCCAGTGACCCGGTCCTCTTCTTTTTTGTAGTTGCATCTGCTTTCTTCCTTGACGTATTCCAAGGCGTAGATTCCTTTGGCCCACACGCTTTGATAGGCTACGATCAGTTGGGAGGGCAGCCAGAAGGGCAAAATTAAAGCAAGCAGGGCAGCCTTTCTTGCATGGCGCTGCAGCGAGGTTCTGATCGTGAACGCACCCGCAAACAGCAGCATTATCGAGATGATGCTGACGTAGTTCAAGCCGCTGGTGCCTTGTGACCACACGGGCAGCCCTATCCATTGAAAAAGCCGCACGCCGAGCGTCTTGGCATCCGGATAGGACCAATTTAAAATCATGGTGCTTATGATGAGCATTAAAGCGATAGCAAACCGTTGGCGCCTGCTCATTTCGTGTTCCCTCCTTCGATCGAGCATTGAAACCTTCCGACCGATGTTGATATTAAATTAGACGAAAAATCTATGGAAAATGTTTCTTCCCACAACCCATTCATGGCTTAGATCGCGAAGGAGGGGCAGCAACAGCAGTAACAGCAGCAACAAAAAGGACCCCCTTTAAAACGAAGGAGTCCTGAAAAATCTTATATGTGGCAAACGGCGGTTCTCCGTTCTACTTGGCAGCCGCAACAAGCTCCCGCGTTTCGGAACGTCTGGCGATAGGGGAGGCGGAAGCGACCTGAACCGGCCGACTGTGGCCCGCCAGCTCGTACGGAATGCACAACGGAACGCCGGTGCGGGGGTCCGGCACAATGTCTGCTTCGATGCCGAAGACGTTTTGCAGCATCTCCGGTGTCATTACTTCCGCCGGACTGCCTACCGCCGCTACCGTTCCGCGTTTAATCGCCACCATATGGTGCGCATAGCGGGTCGCATGGTTTAAATCGTGGACGACCATCACGATGGTGCGCCGCTCTTCGAGGTTCAGCTTTTCCAGCAGCTTGAGCACTTCAAGCTGGTGAGCCATATCGAGGAACGTCGTCGGCTCGTCAAGAAACAGAATGTCGGTTCCTTGTGCAAGCGCCATGGCAATCCATGCGCGCTGACGCTGTCCGCCGGATAATTGATCGACGGGACGGTCGTGAAATTCCTCCATTCCGGTCATGGCAATCGACCAGCGTACGATCTCGCGATCCTCCTTGGTCAGCGAGCCGAATCCTTTCTGATGGGGGAAGCGGCCGTAGGTGACGAGTTCGGAGACGGTCAAGCCGTCCGGGGCCGTCGGGTTTTGCGGCAAAATGGCGAGCTGCTTGGCTACTTCCTTGGTCGATTGCTGATGGATCGACTTGCCGTCCAGGAAGACGCTGCCCTGCTTCGGCTTCATCATGCGGGCCATCGCTTTCAGGATCGTCGATTTACCCGATCCGTTCGCGCCGACCAGTGCCGTAATTTTTCCCGAGGGAATGCTGATATTCAAATTTTGCACAATAGACCGTTCCCCGTAGGCAATATCCAACCGTTCCGTATATAACCGTTCCAATCCAACCACTCCCTTAAAATTTAGCTGAACTCCGAGGCAGGAGATCTTATTCAACAAGTGCCGGCAAAAGCACAATGACAAGAACGATGATAATGAGAATCTTTATCAATTGAATTGTATAACAGAACATGCTGGGATTTCAACCCTTTTTGGGAATTTTCCTTGTCCGTTTTCCTACAAGTTGCGGATTCCAGATCGAAAGAGGGCGGCGCGGAACGGTAAAAGTGCGCAACCGGGCTTCTAGGCGTATAATGAACGGAGAAACAAGTGGCATCCTCCGGCTTCATGATCGCGTCCGAACGTCATAAGAGGAGGGGAATGGAGGATTCGAATGTTAAAGCTGGGCGTATTGGATCAATCGCCGATCATTCCGGGGGAAACGGCTGCAGACGCGATGAGGCGCACGTTAGAGCTGGCCAAGACGGTTGAACGGCTCGGTTATACGCGATACTGGGTATCGGAGCATCATGACACGCCCGGTCTCGCCGGCTCTTCTCCGGAGGTTCTGATCGCAGCCATTGCCGCGCATACGTCGCGGATTCGGGTCGGTTCGGCCGGCGTGCTGCTGCCTCACTACAGCCCGTATAAAGTCGCGGAAAATTTCCGGGTGCTCGAAGCCCTATATCCGGGACGGATCGACCTTGGCATCGGAAGGGCGCCCGGCGGCATGCCGATCGCTTCGGAGGCGCTGCGGTACGGCCGACCGAAGGACAGGGAAGAGCATTTCGCCGCGATGCTCCGCGATCTCGGAGGCTTTCTATCCGACTGGATGGAGCCGGGACACCGCTTCGAAGGCGTGCGAGCGACGCCGCTCGTCGATACGGCGCCGGAGCTTTGGCTGCTCGGGTCCAGCGGCTTCAGCGCGGATCGGGCCTCGGAGCTGGGCGGGGCGTTCTCGTTCGCGCATTTCATTAACGGGGACGGCGGGCACGAAGCGGTTCGGCGATATTTTGCCAATTACCGGCCCGGCCCGCTCGGCGCGTCTCCTCAGGCGAACGTATGCGTGATCGTCATCTGCGCCGACACGGACGAGGAAGCGGAACGGCTGGCGGCATCGACCGATTTGCGTCTGCTGTTGCTGGAACAGGGGCAGTTCCGCTGGCCCTTCCCGACGCCGGAGGAAGCGGCCAATTACCCGTATACCGACTGGGATCGCATGCGGATTCGGGCGAACCGGAGACGGATGATCGTCGGCGGCCCGGAGAAAGTGAGAACGCAGATGCTCGAGTTCAGTGAGGGCTACGGGGTGGAAGAACTGATCGTGCTGACCTACATGTACGACTTCCAAGCCCGGCTGCGCTCGTACGAACTGCTTGCAGATGTATTCGGGCTCGGCCGATAACACGAAAACGGGACTCCGTTCGGACCTGACAGGTCTTCAAGGAGTCCCGTATCGCGTCATGGCGAGCTCTTAGGGAAAAGGCTTGACGCTTTGGACGCGCAGCATAATCTGCTTGTCCAGCAGCTCGGGCCGGATCGCCGGATTGCCTGCGTTGACTCGCGGAATTTCCAGCTTCGGATTGGCGCGGGTCGCCATCTCGTTCACAATGGTAAAGGCGTAACGAAAGCCCGCTTGCGTAAGCAGGTCTTGCGCCGTCTTGGAATGAATGCCGAACGGGTAAGCGAAGCTGTCTGCCGCATGATCGCTGCCGTACAGCTCATTCAGCCGCTGCGCGCAGGCTTTGGTGTCCGCCGCCACCCGGGCGACAGCCTGCTCGGGCGTTTCCAGCGCGCCATCGTCCCGAGTAAGCGGTCCGGTAATCGCTGCCGTCTTGCCTTCCTTGAAATGCAGATTGTTCGAGTGGCATTGAAAATCGTAACGCCCGGGCCGCTCGCTTAGCATTTGCCGGATCTGGTCGCGGGACAGCATCGGAATCGACGGGGCGAGCGGGTCGTCCAAATCTTTGGTGATGACAAAATTGACGGCCGGCACGTCGAGCTCTTTCAAGATCGGATACGCGTAATCGTAGAAGCTTTTGTAGCCGTCGTCAAAGGTTACGAGCACCGCGTTGTCCGGTACAGCTCCGCCATCGTAAAATTGCTTAAATTCACTGAGCGAAATAAAATGATAGCCTTTCGATTTCAAATAATTGAGCTGATCACGAAACAAAGCGGTGGAGACGGTGCTTGAGCTTTGGTCCGTATCATGGACATGATGGTACATCAGGACGGCTACTTGGTTATGGTAGCGCAGCGCGTCTTTATACGACCAGGCGTCAAGCGCGCCGATTAAGACAACGGCAAGCAGCAGAGCAGCCAACACTTTTTTGATCATAGCAGGGTCTCCCTCGGGTAAAGCTGAAGCAGCTTTCGGATAAAAACGTCTATAGTCAGTTATATCGGTTCCGGGGCCGAATTTCAAGTTTAGTCCTATCGTCCCCCCGGCAAAACCACAATCGGGCAAGAGAAGGGGAAGTCGACATCGTGAAGCTGGGGAAGCGCATCGGGCAAGGATATACGGCGGAAGTATTCGAGTGGGGGAGTGGTAAAATCATCAAAGTGTTCCGGCCCCACAGCGCAGGCTTGATGGAATACGAATGGCGGATCAGCCGCCAAGTGGCCGGGCTTGGATTACCGGTGCCCGCGGTTTACGGAATCGAGAAGGCCGGGGGAAAACAGGGAATCGTCTACGAGCGGGTGGCGGGTCGGCTTGTGGAGAGCATAACGGAGGAGGAGCGGGGCAAGCTCATCGCGTTGGTCGACCGGAAGCTTAACGGTAAGCCGAAGCTATAAAACAAGCACCCCTAGCACGAGAATCTGCGATTCCAATGCCGGAGGTGCTTCTAATATAAGCCGACCGTCGTCTTCGATTCGCGCTTAGTCGCGGATTTCCACAATCAGCTCGATTTCCACTGGCGTATGGAACGGAAGGTCGCTCGTGCCGATCGCGGAGCGGGCGTGCTTGCCGTTCTCGCCGAAAACGGCGACGAGCAGGTCGGATGCGCCGTTCATGACATACGGCTGGTCGCCGAAGCCCGGCGTGCTGTTGACGAAGCCGAGCAGCTTGACGATTTTGACCACGCGGTCGAGGTCGCCCAGGTAGCCTTTCAGCACGGCCAGGCAGTTGATGATCGTTTGGCGGGCTGCTTCTTGGCCTTGCTCGATCGTAACGTCTTTGCCCAGCTTGCCTTCGTACATCAACTCGCCGTTAATGCGGCAATCTTGACCGGACAAGTAGAGCAGGTTGCCCGTCCGGTTGCATGGAATGTACGTAAAGCGCGGCTCCGGGGACGGGGGCAAAGTAATGCCGAGCTCTTGTAAGCGTTGTTCGATTTGGGACATAAATAGAATACCTCCGATAGTTTCGTTAAATTAATGGGCGCAGCACGACGATGCGCGAATAAGTCCGCCTTCGCGGGCATGCGTGTGTTGGTCGCCGGTGAGCGTGGTTTTGCCCGCCACAATGACGTGCGAGATGCCGTTCGGATACTGTCTCGGCTCTTCGAACGTGGCAAGATCCTGGATCGTATCCGGGTTGAATACGGTCAGATCGGCGGCATAGCCGGGAACGATCAGTCCGCGCTTGCCCAGCACCGGCTGGACATAGCTTTGCAGCAGCTCGGCGCGCTCCTTCACGAAGGGAGCCGGCGCGAGTCCGCAGTTACCGACGACTTCCGTCGTCACGCCCTGTCGGATTTTGATCTCGCTATGCGGATGATCGAAAATCATCAGGTCGGAATGGCAATGACCGTCGATAAAACCGGGGGCGATGACTTGGCGGTGCGCGTCGACGACGCTTCGCGCTTCCTGCTCCACCCGGCCGACGGCGGCGATCCGCCCGTCCTGACCCCGACGTCGCCGAAATACCAAGGGTTTCCGGTGCCGTCCGCAATACGTCCGTTACAAATGATAAGATCCAGCATGATTACGAGTCCTCCCCGCTTACTGCAGCTTGCCGCGCGCCAGAACGGCCCGCTCCTCGTAGTTGTCGCCGCTCTTGAAATACACTTTGTCATGTAGATTGACCGTGCTGCAAATATGATTTGGAATGATGTGCAGCACATCGCCGGCCTTCAGACCCGAAGCTTGGGCAGCCGGACCGAGGCGCAGCATGCCGTGCTCCTCCGACATCCGCTCCAGCACCGCGTCCTCCAGCCCGACGACGTGCCCGAAGCCTTGCAGCTGCATCGGGTCCGTGTTCGGCTGCACGTCGGTGGCGAACGTCTTGCTTCCTCCGTCGACCACGGCGAGATCGGCGGATGGCCGGCTGACGACCGTCACGCGGACGCTGCCGGCGCAATCGCCGAGCGAGCAGACGCCGAGACGGGCCTGCATCCGGTCCTGAAACACGTACGTACCCGGCCGGATTTCGGTCACGCCTTTGGCCGCCGCGGCCTGAAGACCTGTCGGCGTGGAGCCGACGCTGACGTCCGCGATCGGCACGCCCTGCGCGCGAATGCGGTCCGCGAGCTCGGCCATCAGCCGGCCTTCTTCAGCGCCGGCCGCTTGCAGATCGAGCGTCGGCTTGCCGCCGAGCAGCGCGCCGCGGAACGTGTAGATGCCCGTCAGGCGCAGGCCTTCCATCGCATGGATGGCGGATGCCAGCGCTTCCGCTTGGTCGTACGGCACGCCTGTCCGGCGCAAACCGGTATCGATCTCAAGGCGGACCTGCAGCTCGCGTCCGGCCTCAAGGGCGGCTTGGGACAGCAGCTTGGCCCCGTCCAGACTGTCGACGCCGACGATCAGCTCGATTTGCCCGCTGAGCCGTATCGCCCGTGCGATTTTGGCCGGGGTGACGAGCGGGTAGGCGACGAAAATGTTCTTGATGCCGTGCTCCGCCATCACTTCCGCCTCGGACACTTTTGCGACGGTGATGCCTACCGCGCCGGCGTCTAACTGCTTCTGCGCGACCCATGGCATTTTGTGCGTTTTGGCATGAGGCCGCAGCGCGATGCCGAGCCTTGTGGCCGAGTCGGCCATGGAACGGATGTTACGCTCCATGATGTCCGTGTCGATGATTACGCTGGGGGTATCCAGTCGGTCGTTCATCGTCTCACTCACTCCCATAATATTTCGAATATTCTGATAAAAATAAGGGCGCCGCCCTGATTCGAGCCGATTTCCCCTCTTCAGACCGGTCGTTTCCGGGGGGGCTGGATGGTCCCCGGGTCATTCTGAAAAAGATACTAACATAATCCAGTTCGAAATCAAACAAAAAGTTTTTTTGGTTGAAAAAAAGTATGTTAGCTTCCCCCTGAAAATATGCTAGTATTAAAGCATCACAACGCTTACAATTCCATTTCCAAGCTAAACGGGGGAACGACACAATGAAACGGTGGCTGTCGAAGTCGCTCAAACACAAGCTGTCCCTGCTGCTGCTGATTGCGATTGTCCTGCCGCTGCTCGCCACGGGAGCGGTTTCGTACAAAATAGCAACCTCCGCCACGGAGGAGAAGGCGAAGCAGTCGGGCATGAATACGCTGCGTCAAATTGCGGGCAAGCTGGAGTTCGTTATACAGGACGTCGAGAACATGTCCCTGTTCATTATCGGCCAGCGGGAGGTACAGGCGTATCTGGACAACGACCGGGAGGACGTGGCTCGCTATACGCTCAACGTCGGCTTTTTGACCAATCTGGCCTTTTCCAAAAAATATATTTCCAACATCACGATCAATTCGGCCAACGGCTATCCGCCGCTGTCGAGTACGACGGTGCTTTATTCCGGCCTTCCGGACGTGCTCCGCAAAAATGAGGAGGTTTACCGGAACAGCACCAAATGGTGGACCCCGCTGTACGCAAATCAGACGACGGAAGGGCTGAAGAAGGTCGTCTCCCTTGTCCGTCCGATCCGCAACGTGAACAACTTCAAGCCGCTCGGCGAGCTGTCCATCAGCCTAGACGAAGCCGAGATTGCCCGCTACTTGAAGGAGTCCGGCTGGGAAGCCAAAGGCCTCGTTCTGCTGCTGGATGCGAACAACCGGATTTTATCCGGCGGCGAGTCCGCGTGGCTGAACCATCCGGTCAGCGAGCCGTTCCCGGATATCGGGCCGATGGCGGAGGCGAGCGGCGTGCTCAATTACGGTCAAGGGGATGGGCAGAAAACAATTTTGTACCATACGATCCCGAGCCTGAACTGGAAGCTGGTCGGCTTTATCCCGACCCAAATCTATACGGCGCAGAACGTCTATGTGCTGACGGTAACCGCGGTTGCGGTCGGCATCTCCCTGCTGCTGGCCGCCGGACTAGTGCTTTATTTCATCCAGTGGGTGACGCGGCCGCTGACCCGGATGACGCAGACGATGAAGGACATTAACCCGGACGAGCCGATCCCGACGTACGAGGTGAAAAGCAGCGACGAGGTCGGCCTGCTGCTGCACAGCTACAACAAGCTCAGCGACCGGATTCAGCGGCTGAAGGAGCAGGTGCAGCTGAACGAGGCGAAGAAAAAGGAAGCCGACATCCTTGCGCTTCAGGCGCAGATCAATCCGCACTTTTTGTACAATACGCTATCCTCGATCCATTGGATGGCCTTGATGAACCAGGATCGGCAGATCGCCGAGATGATCGGGGCGCTCAGCGATTTTCTCCGGTTCAGCCTGAACAAAGGCGAGGAGTTTTGTCCCGTGCAGCAGGAGATCGCGCATGCGCAGAATTATGCGTACGTGCAATCGATCCGCTTTCCCGGTCAATTCGAGATGGAGGTATACATCGACCCGGCCATGATCCAGACGCCGATGCTTAAGCTGCTGCTTCAGCCGCTGATCGAGAACAGTCTGATTCACGGCATTCAGAAAAAGCAGCAGCCCGGCTTCGTGTATGTTCACGGTGAGCTGAGCGGCGATCGGATGAAGTTTGTCGTAGAGGATACGGGCGTCGGCATCGAAGCGGACAAGCTGCGCGAACTTCGCCGGCAGCTCGCTAGGACGGGGAACGGCGCGCCGGCGGCCAAAACCAGCTACGGCTTGCGCAACGTGCATCAGCGCCTGCTGCTGCATTACGGCAGCGAAGCGGGGCTGACGATCGACAGCGAGCCGGGCAAAGGCACCCGCGTTTCTTTTAGCATTCCGGTATTGGAGGAGCCCGCATGAAAATTTTAATCGTAGACGACGAAGTGATCATAAGAAACGGCCTGTGTACCGTCATCGACTGGAAGGAGCTCGGCTTGACGCTGCTCCCCCCGGCTTCGTCAGCTGAGGAAGCGCTGGCGCGCATCCCGGTGGAGAAGCCGAATATTTTGCTGACGGACATCCGCATGCAGGGAATGGACGGCATCCAGCTCGCGCACGAGGTGAAGCGGCTGCTCCCGGATACGGAAACCGTCATTCTCACGGGTTACGACGATTTTGCGTATGCCCAGCAGGCGCTGCGCGAAGGAGTGACCGATTATTTGCTCAAGACAAGCCGGCCCGAGGAAATTATTAAAGCGGCCATGAAAGCGAAGCAGCGCATCATGGACAAATGGGAGAACGCCAAGCAGGAAACGATGCAAACGGCGGCGTTGCGCAACCAACTGCTCGATCGGCTGCTGATCCAGGGCGACGAGTCGTCATTGGCGCCGGTTCAGGCCTGGTTCCGTAAAAACGGCGTGCAGCCGGACGAATCGGCGCTAGCGCCGATGCGGGTGCTGCTGCTCGCGGCAACAGGCTGGGGGGATGGAGCGTTCGCCGGTCTTTTGCTCGGCGCAGCCGAAAATATGCTCTACGAGCTGCTTCCGGCGGTAACGATGCTGAAGGCCGACCGAATCGTACTCGTCGTGCGAGAGGAAGCCCGCGTGTCGGACCGCAGCGGCTTGGAGCGGGCGCTCGGCCGGGTGCGGCAGACACTGAAGTGTACGGTTTTTGCGTCACTCGGCCGCTCCGTGGCTTCGTACGGCGAGCTGCAGGCCTCTTATCGGGAAGCCGGGACGGTGTTTGCGTACCGCGGACTGCTCGGGGCCGAGGGGCTGCACACGTCCGAGGACATCGCGGACCGCTGCGGCGGCCGAACCGTCTGTTCCCAGAAGGAGGAGTCGGAGCTGGCCACTATTCTGATGAGCAACAACAGGGCCGACCTGCGGCATTGGGTGAACCGGAAGGTGCGGGAACAGCTCGAAGATCCGGCGGCTACGCCGTCTTCGGTGCAGGCGTTTCTGCAATCGATGGTCATTGCCGGCCACCGCTGGCTGGAGCGTTCGCAGGGCGGCGGGAAGCCGGAGGCGGCGCGGGCCGCCCTCCATACGTTCGAGGTCGATTCGCGCGCCGAGGACGAGGTGTTCAAGCTGCTATCCTCGGTGACGGCGGCGTTTCACGAGGCGATTGCCGACAAGCCCTTTGCGTATATTCAAAAATCGATCGCCTACATCAAGGAGCATCTGGACCAAAACTTGTCGCTGCAGCAGGTGGCCAAATTCGTTCACTTGAACCCAAACCACTTCAGCGAAGTGTTCAAGCGGGAGACGGGGCTGAACTATATCGAATTCGTCACGCAGGAGCGGATGCGGCGGGCCGCGGAAATTTTGCAGGAGTCGCAGGCGAAAATCAGCGAAGTGGCGGGCCGGGTAGGCTACGAGGACATCAAATATTTCAGCCAGCAGTTCAAAAAGCATACCGGACAGACGCCGACGGAATTCCGAAATGCTATGATTGGTAAGGGTTAGAGGGATTTTGAATAAAATTGAGGAGGAGGTGATTACCCACAGGTTACCCACCATAATTACAGTGTTTTCATGATCACTTCAAAGCGGTCGGGTACTGCCTTGCGTTGACCCTTGGTAACATGCAGATAAACTCGTTTGGTTATTTGATCGTTTTTATGTCCCAAGCGCTCCTGAATGACCGCTAACTGCTCTCCGGCTTCTGCAAGGAGAGAAACATGTGTGTGACGTAAACTGTGTGGCGTGAGTTGGTCGGATAACCCTGCTGCTTTTAGGAGTTTGTCAAAACGTTGGCTTAGGTAAGAAGCGCTTGCAGGGAAGCCAGGCTTATAGGTACTCCAAAAAATAAAACCGTCGTCATGATCAATAAGGATTTCATTTTTCATTTTTTCACGCCATGCAAGTTGGGATTTTATGGCCTTGATAACACTATCGCCAATGGTTACCTTTCGTATTGACGATTTGTTTTTTGGTGGCCCAAGATGGAACTTCTCTAATTTTCCCGTTACCGTTAGCGTTTTGGTGACTTTTATGACACGTGATTGCTCGTCGAAGTCAGAAATTTTCAATGCTAAGAGCTCCCCTATACGTAGGCCAGTGTATGCTAATGTCAAAAAAATTTCATACTCTTGCGGTTTTCCGCAAAATCTTACGACTTGAAGCAACTGCCGCAGTTCTTCTTTTTCCAAAAATTTGGGGATCTCTGCTTCGCCCATTTCAATCTCTTCGACCGTTTGCTTGAAAACTGGCAACACCGCTCCAACTACAGGGGAGACTGCGATGATATTTTTACGTACAGCATCAGCGAACATAATTCGCATGCTTACGTGATATTCCCTGATTGTTCCGCGCTTCTTTCCGGATTTTTTCAGGTTATTTAGAAACTGTTGGTAATCATCCCCTGTGATATCTTTTAACCGGGTAAGCTCACCAACGTGTTTTCCTAATGCTTTCAGCGCTACCTGTCTGTTTCGAAGCGTTGTTGGCCTTACTTCCCGCTCAAGCACGCAGTCTTCTAACCAGCGGTTTCCCCATGCTTTTAATGTAATTGTTTTCTCATCAACCAGTTTACCGTTCCGCCGATCCGCTTCAATCTGAATACCAGCATCATATGCTTCTTTGGCTGTAGGATAGGACGGAGTTTCCTTCTGTTTGCGTTTTTTCTTGCCGTCTACTATAACCTCTACGCTATATCGGTATGTAAACCGTCCTTTACGTTCCCGTACACCCGGAGGGAGCTTTTTCTTTTTCGAAGGCTCCTTCTTTGACATAGTCCTTTACTCCTTTCTTGGAATATCCAGTTTTTTATTTAAGTAAATTACATTTCACTCACCTCCTTGAATGGGAATGCGTGTTCTGTTTTTTGGGTGTGAAAAATTGACCCACAACGAGCGCCGCGGGTTAACTCGGTTAAAATCTTGGAAGACTCTTTAAATGCGCTACTTCCTGCGGTATGCCGCTGGCTGCCGCGGCTTCAAAGATGGACATGCCTTCTAAGAGCAGCTCGTCCGGCATTAGTAATTCAACAGCGAATTGATTCGCTTCACGCTCAATCCGGTCAATTGATTGAAGGGTGTTCATACGAAGGAAAGGCGTATTCACCTTGGGGTGAAGGAGCACGTGCCCAAGCTCGTGCGCGCACGTAAAGCGAGCGTCCATATCGTCCAATTTCTCGTGAAGGTGGATTATAGGTATCCGGTTTACATTGCTGAAATAACCCCAAGTAGAGCGTCCCAAATATTCGAATACAACTGTAATATTTTTCGCCTTAGCTATTCCAAAAGGATCGTTTGTCCTATAAAGATTTATTAATTTCTTCACAAGATGCAATACATCCATTCAGTGACCCCCGTGTTGACTATTTTCTGTACTTATTAGGTGTAAATTTTTTTTTCGCCATATATTTAGAAAGTCGTAAGGTGTTCTCTAAAGACGCGCGAAGGGCTTCCCGATCCTCCTCGTCATCCAGCGGTTCGCCGTGATAGGCAAGCGCCATGTCGCTTTCGAGGTCGGCCATAATCTGCTCCAGACGTTTGGCAATGTCCCGTTCTTCTTTGGGGGTCAAATCATAGGGGTCAACGGGGGATTGGGATTCTTCACCTAAAAGGATATGAACTGCAATTTCTAAAGCGTCGGCAACTGTTTTTAAAGTCTCCACGCTAGGGTTGTATCGGTCAGCTTCGATGTCGGCAAGGTAAGAGCGGGACATCTTGGCTTTTTCAGCTAATTCTACCTGTGTTAATTTGGCTTTCTTCCGATAAAGTTTGATGTTTTTTCCAATAGACATTATAGATTGCTCCTTCATAATGTCGGTCAATCCGACCTTATAAAACGATTATACTAAGAAAATGTCGGCCATACAAGTCTTAAAATGACGGAAATACAAGTATAATATAGGGAAATGACGGGATTACAAGTATATATCTCGAAATTCGTCGAAAATGCTCGTATTTGGGCGTATTTAGTCTTTTACAAAATGTCGTGAATACTGTACATTTATACACATGGAGGTGATCACAAGATGATTGACAAAAAGAAGCTTGGGGCCATCATTAAACAGCACCGAAAAGAAAAGAATTTACGTCAGATTGAATTGTCTACAAAAACAAGCCTCTCCCGTAACTATATTTCTGATATTGAGAATGGGAGGTATGCTCCGAGTTTGGATGCATTGGTGAAATTAGCTGTATGTGTTGACCTTGATTTAAATTCGCTCAAAATGACGGAAATACAAGGAGTTGATAACGCAATATGACGGAAAGCTCAAGCAAACAACTCCCCCTTGTCCTAACAATTAAAGATGCAGCTACCTACCTGCAGAGGTCCACAAGAACGATCCGAAGGCGTATCCAAGCTGGTGAAATTCGAACCTATCGCGAAGGGCAAGAACATCGAATACGTCGTGAATGGCTGCTGGAATATGAAGAAAGGCTGATTGAAAGGGGATGAACACTTTGCCAACTGAAAAAGACATTAAACGCCATCTCGCGCATCTCGTCGCTGATATTCAAGTGCTGGGCATGTTGATCAATCAAGAAACGAAATACTGCGCGTTCGTGGAATACAGCGGGCACGTCGATTTATTGCACGTCTCGATTAGAAGGTCTAAAGAGGACCTTACCATTCTTGTCCAAGAGGAGACGTATCTTAAACCTACTTATTATCGTTCTTGGGAAATAATCCTTAAGGACCTAAGCAGCATAAGGTCCAAACTGCGGAAAATACTTCGACACAATGACATCGATTATAGTCAGCTAAGTTACAAAATCGAAGAGGTACGTCATTACCAGTAAGGAGGTGAGGGGATGCTATTGCGGGAAAGGGCGCTGAAAATCTTGGATCAAGCCGAGTCTATGAACAAGCTGCACGATTTTCTAGTACGGCTGGATTCTGAGCTTTCGATCATGCTGGACGAACTGTACGAGGCTACAGAAGATAACGCCGTCGAAGTATGCCGCAGCGTTGCTGAGCGGTTGGACGCTTATTATCAAGAGCTCTGAATGGAGGATCAGTATGCCGTATAACTTCGAAGCTGCACAGAATTGGCGTGCTAAATTGCTATCGGATTACTACAAGTTGGCTCGTATGCAAACGCCTAACGGCACGTGGGATTGGTGGATCGAACGGGAGATTGCCGAGATCGACCGCGAAATAGCCGAGACACACGCCAAAAGACCACCGGCCAGGGTGGTCTAATGGAAAGCGGTTTTGAAATACACTTTGAATTCATTGTATCGCACCAACCTACTTTTGTGAAGGAGCTGATCGTATGAAAAAGGCAACTGGAATAACAAGAAGAGTGGACAATCTCGGTCGGGTTGTGTTACCCAAGGAACTCCGTGAGACGTTCCACATCAACGAAGGAGATGCGCTTGAAATCTTTGTCACCAGCTCCGAAATCATTCTCCGCAAGTATTCCCCGGGCTGCACACTTTGCGGCAACGTGGATAGGTCACTGGTTCAGCTTTACCCCGACAAACCCGTCTGCTCCGGCTGCATTAAGCTAGTTGCTGATCAGGTCGAAAAGCTGCAGGCCGAAGCTAGAAAGTCCTTAGAGTAATTGGAGATGTGCGCGGTCCGCTTACACGATTTTAATCCGCACCTTGGCTACAAGGAGGATGTTGTCCAGTCTTCCACTCCGCTCGTCATTTCTACCGCTCGGGGTTTTGCTTGGGCGGTAGGGAAATGCGGAATCGACATGGACGACTTGATTAGCGAGGCGTGGATCGGCTTCCTAAAAGCATTCGACCGTTTTGATCCGGTCCGCTTTTCTGGTGTGAGGCAGTTTTCAACCTATGCTGTACCGATGATGCGCTATCAAATACTGGACTTCTTACAAAGCAAGGCGGTAACGCTCAAGGTGCCCGCAAAGATTTATCGCTTGGCAGGCAAAGTCCTGAGGGGCGGCCTCAGCGACGCTTCTGAAGATCAGGCAGCGGAGCAACTGGGCGTAACAAAGGAAGCTGCTAGGGAGGCCCAGCGTTATCTGCGAGACGAGAAGCCCGTATTTTTGGATCAGCCTTTGCCGGGAAAAGACGGGGAGGATCGGAGCGGGTATGACCTGCTTAGGAGCAATCAGGACATAACCACAGTCCATGTTCGGGAATTTGTTTCCTCTTTGGATGAAAAGGACCATCAACTGCTTGATTGCCAAATACGAGGCATGACCCTAGTAGAAATTGCAACGGCCCTGAGAATCCACATCGATGAGGCGTTAGAGCGGATGGAATCCGTCCGGGAACGCTGCAAAACATATTTTGAGATCCCCGAAAGAGAGGGAGAACCGGTGCCAACTTTGACGAAAGAAAAATATGTTGAGCTGAAAGCACAAGGTGTCTCGGATGACAAAATTTTGTCTTCCTACAAGATGGGTAGTAACACTTTGTCCCGTCGCAAGAAGGAATGGGGAATACCTCCATTAAAAAAAGGCGGCGATATGAAATCGAAAGCCGCACGGCCTGCTGTCTTGCATTCATCACCGGCACCAATTGAACGGCCGAGCCCTATCGTATCCCCTTCACTGGAACCTGTACGTGACACCGAAACGATCAGGCTGCTGCAGGAACGGTTGGAACGTGTAGAGCATGAAAACGGCCTGCTTCGCTCGCTACTGAAAAACTATCTTTAGGAGGTCCTAATTTTGAAACTATACGAGCTCGTAGATGGATTCGAACAAGTCGCTGTGTTACTGGATCAGGCAGAGGCGGAAGGGGCAGAAACGCCAAACCTTGAGCCTTTGAAGGACACGCTTGACTCGCTGCAGATGGATATCGAGATCAAGGCGGACAACATTGCAAAGTTTGTTCGCTCACTGCAAGCGGAAGCCGACGCTTTGAAGGCCGAGGCCGATCGGCTCACGGAACGGCGCAAGGCCAAACAGAACAAGGCCGAATATCTCAAAAACTATCTCGAATCCGAGATGTTGCGCTTGGACAGAACAAAAGTCGCTGGCATGCTCTTTAACTTCACCATCCAGAACAATCCGCCCAGTGTGGAGGTACTGGACGAATCGAGGGTCCCGGATCGTTACAAAATTCCTCGGGTGGACATCGACAAACGGTCGCTTTTGGCCGATCTGAAAAACGGCGTCGAGGTGGCCGGGGCGCAGCTCAAGCAAACCAAGGGGCTGCGGATCAGATGAAGCTGGTCCAGTTGGACTTATTCACCTTCCAGCTCGCGGCATCCGAGGACTCATTGCCTCGGGACGCTGCGGGCAATCCCCTGAACGGCTTCTATTATGAGAAGTCATCTGGCCTTTTCGTTACCTATTGCATGGGGCGCAGGCATTGGGAAGGCCCGCCGCCCCCGTTTGAGAAAGCTTGGAAAGAACGGACCATGAAGGAGCGAGCCATATGAGAGGTAGAGGCAAATTACCGCTTCGGGCCATACCCCGGCCTAATCCCGAAATCGAGCGAATGACAGCCGGACACGGTCCAGTTGTCAGCTATAAATTGTCCCCGGAGGAGCTGGAGAAATTGAACAATAACGGATTGACCAAACAGGCACTACTTGAAGCCGTAGCTGCTGGCGAAACGCTTTCTAGCATTGAAAAGGCGTACGGATTGAAGTATAACGCAATCTACAACCTTGTGAAGAAATGGGAGTTGAAGGGAATTAGTCCTGAGAAGGCGAGGGAGCTGCTTAAGGCTCAGAAACCACCTGACGCTGTCGAAGGCAAAGACAAGCCTGTTATCGAGGCAAACAAGTGTGTCCCATCCGTATCCAGTGCCTTTGACAAGCTGGGTCCTGTAATTGAGCTCCTTTCCGATCTGGCGCAGCTTAAAACGCCCGCTTTGCAAAGTGTAATTGAAGAGCGTCAGCGCCAAAATGCGAAATGGGGCGAACAGAACCATCCTTTGGCGGCATGGGTGAGCATTCTTGGTGAGGAGTATGGAGAGTTGTGCGAAGCGGTAAACGAGACGATCTTTAACAACGGGCCGGAGGCGCGGGAGAAGGGCGGTCATACCAACATCCGGGCAGAAGCGGTGCAAGTGGCTGCCGTGGCCGTGCAGATCGTCGAGATGCTGGATCGCAACGAAGCCGTATGAGACTGAATACGGAAGGACATAAGGAGGGGCTTATGAGGCCAATTGTGATAAATAAAGACGCTTCTATTATCGAAGGATTGCTTGCTGGTATGAGCGGACGTGTAATCGGAGCCGATGCAAGTTATAACGAAGTATTGATTGAAATTGAGCGAGGAACGGTTGTGACCATTGACCGCGAAAGAGTCCATCAAGACAATGGACAAGTTTGAAATAAGGCGGTGATTAATCTGTTTGGGACATATTTTTACCTACAGTTTTTCCTGCGGATTGTTGTCCTGCTATGTATTCCGGTTTTCGCTATAGGTGTTTTTGTCGGCTGGCTGTTATGGGGATAAGGGCAAATTCAGGGAACGGGTTTTCATTACTTAAAAAATAGGGGCGTTAATATGAGCGATCAAAAGATACTTTATCGATTTATCGGCCAGTCTGAGGAGATCACGCTTACAGTCAACCTAAATAAAGCTATGACACAGGATGAGGCAATCAAAGTTGTCGAGAAAGATGTTTTTCGAAACGAAATCATTTCTGACCTTAAGCCGTATGTTGTACTTCCAATTTGCTCTGAAACCCAGTGGAAGCTTGGAAATATTAATTTCTGCCCACGGTGCGGCCAGAACATTGTTGAATATCTGAACGAAGATCCTGATTTTGTATACGATGCCCAGTTATTTGACTGTCCTGAATGTAATGCTTCATGCGATGTAACCATCAAAACGCACGAAGCTTTCGATTCAGACGATGAGGAGGAATGCGAATGACAGACGGCCCGGTTCTCTTTTATTGCAAAGATGGAGTCTTGTATCCAACGGCTTTGACCGATGAACAGCAGCAGGTTTTAAAAATTACATGCGGCCTAGTCGGCCCCATCACGATTATGAAGGATCATCCACAAGGGCAGGCTGTGAACCTGCTGGACAAACCAGTACAATCAAACGCCCGCATCATTGGCGATTAAGGAGGCAGCTCATGAGCAAAGCGCAGCTTTACAAGAAAATTCACCAAGTTATGCAGGAAGTTAAATACCTGCAAAAAGACGACAAAGTCGAGTTCGGAAATACGAAGTACAAAGCCATCTCGGAAGAAAAGGTTACTATGACGGTTCGTGATAGTTTGATCAAAAACGGACTGATCATTATCCCAATAGAACAGACACACAGCCGGGAAGGAAGCCTCTCTACCGTGGATGTGAAATATAAGATTGTTGATATTGACACAGGAGAATATGAAATTGCAACTTCGAGCGGAACGGGTGCGGACACTCAAGATAAGGGCGTCGGAAAGGCTATGACTTACAGCTACAAGTACCTTCTTCTGCGAACATTTGCAATTCCAACAGGTGACGATCCGGACAAGATTAGCAGCGCCGAGCTGGACGATCAACAGCGAAAGCGAAAAGAAAATTCAAAGCAGGCAGAAAATCCAAAGGGTGCGACGTCCGGTGACAAAAAGCAAGAGGATAAGAAATCTTCCGCACCATCAGGGGAGAGTATTCCCACATCATTAAAAAAGCTGTATCAGGATTATGCAGGTGACTTGAACAACCTCAAAACTTGGGTTGTGAAGCAAAAAGAAAAGAACCGCACTTATGCGCAAATGGAAGAGTTTATGAAAAAGCTGCTGGCCGAGAAACAGGCCAAGGAAGGGGAAATTTAGATGCTCAATCGTACAATACTGATCGGCAGACTGACCAAAGACCCGGAGCTTCGCCATACTTCAAATGGGACCGCAACGACCAGTTTTACGCTTGCAGTTGATCGGCCTTTTCAAACGAATGGGAAAAAGGAAGCCGACTTTATCCCTGTAGTGACATGGCGACAGACCGCAGAAGCCTGCGCTAATTATTTGAGCAAGGGAAAGCTGGTAGCGGTCGAGGGGCGCATCCAGATTCGAAATTACGATAACAACGAGGGGCGGCGCGTCTATGTGACGGAGGTTGTTGCGGACAACGTGCGTTTCCTTGAGTCCGGGAATCGCGAAGGTGGCGGCTATGGTGGACGGCGCGACGAGTACCGCGATGACGGGGCACCGATCGACATCTCGGATGATGATTTACCGTTTTGAGCATGCGGGAGGGGCGACCCTCCCTTCGTTTATCTAAGGGGGTAGGGAACCATCGAAGCATATTCATTTGAACATATCAGAACGAAGCTTCCAAACGCCCAGTTCATCAAGCTAAAAGGGTATTCCAAGTCCAATACGGCAGGGACGGAGCGAGAACGGTATCAAGAAGCGAAGGTTCCCATTAACAAAGGGTGGCAAAAAAGTAACGGTCACGATACCAAGGCGCTGAACTTATGGACACGTCAAAGCGGTTGGGTAGGCATGGTCATTCCCGAGGGATACATCGTTTTGGACGTGGACAGCAAAGAGGAGGGGCGGATTGTCCGCGGGCTGCTGGAGCTTTTCAGTGTTCGCCATTTCGCTATCGAGACGCCGGGCGGCTATCAGTTTCTTTTCCGCGATCCGGGCGGTGTGAAGCGCCAAAACGTGAAGGCATTTACGCGGACAGGCTTCGTGGTGGACTATCGGCTCCAAGGCAGGGGACAGATCGTACTTCCACTCGGTGAGCTGACGCCGGGGCGCGTATGGATCAACTTCGGGGACGATGACGCGGACATGATGCCGGACTGGTTCCTGCCGCTCAAGACGGTAAACAAGCCGGAAGATCGGCCGTTCACGCTGCCCATCTACGAGCCTGGACGCAACACGACGCTGTTCAGTCACGCCTCCCGGCTTGTGCAGATGAACATCGGCCAGCATGATATCGAGGATGTGATTATGCTCCTCGGACGGCAGCTCTGCTCGCCTCCGATGGAGGACAAAGAGCTGCATACGATCGTACGCAGCGCATCCAAATATTCGCCCATGCCCTACGAGATCAAGGATAACAAGGTGGTACCGAAATTTGATTCGGGCGACGTAGGCAACGCGCAGCGGATCGTGCATTACTACGGGAACGATCTGAAATACTGTTTCCCTTTCAAATCATGGTTCGTTTGGGACGGCAGCAAGTGGGAGCTCGACGGCCGGGGAGAAATCCTCAAAATTGCCGCTTCCATCACGCGCAAGATCGAAGAGGAGGCAGCAGCCGAACCAAACGCTGGACGACAGAAGTCGATGTATATGCAGGCGGATAAAGCGAAAAACAAGAAACAAATAGACGCCATGATACAGCTCGCAGCGCCATATCTGGCCGTGGGGACTGACGAGCTGGATGCCGATCACTGGCTGCTGAACGTCCGCAACGGTATTTTGGACCTGCGAACTGGTAAGCTGCTTCCGCATCATCGACGCCATTTGATTACGCGGAGGGTGGAAGTGGACTACCTACCGGACTCGCGCTGCCCGAACTGGGAAACCTTTCTGTCAGAGATCATCAAAGACAAGCAGGGCAACACGCAAAACGACGTGATTCGGTATTTGCAAAAAGCATTCGGCTACGCGCTCACTGGTGACACCTCGGAGCACGTGCTGTTCTTCTTCTCCGGGAACGGCCGGAACGGAAAGGGGACCATGGCAAATACCATTTACAAGCTGTTGGGCGACTACGCGGAGCAGGCCAACACGGACTCTTTTCTTGCCAAGCAGAATGCAGGCGGTGTGAACAACGATATTGCCAAGCTCAAGGGTGCCCGGTATGTCATTGCCAGCGAATCGGAGAAGGGCTCCCGGCTTTCTGAGGCGCTCGTCAAGCAGCTTACGGGCGGCGATCCGATCAGCGCAAGATTTTTACACAAGGAATTTTTCACCTACATTCCGACCTTTAAGATTTTTTTCAGCACCAACCATCGACCCAAGATCAGCGGCATGGACTATGGCATTTGGGAACGGATGCGGATCGTCGATTTTAACGTCCGGTTCACCGAGGAGAAACGCGACAAAAACCTCTCTGCGAAGCTGGAAGCCGAATTTCCGGGCATCCTGAACTGGATGGTCCAAGGGTGCCTGATGTGGCAGCAGGAAGGGCTCCGTGCGCCGAAATCCATGCAGGAGTCGCGGGACAACTACCGCGAGGAGATGGACAGCGTGTCCGACTTTATTGAGGATCGGCTTTTCGTCCATCCTACGGCCACGGTCACGGTCAAACGGCTGCTTGATGTCTACCGCGATTGGACGGAGGAAAACGGCGAGTACCAGCACAAGAAAAGCGCCCTGTATGAGCAAATCCGGGAATGGATGGAATCGAAGGGGTACACGTTTGAAAACGCCCGTATTGGCGCGAAGCAGGACCGGGGGTTCCGCGGGATCGGCGTTCTGACCGATTATCCCGAACGTTGGCAAGACCAAGCAAAAAGCGTAACGCAATCAAGCGGGGGCGAGGTGGGCGAGATATGAGCGCGACGGAATGTCTTGCCCTTGCCTACCGCGAGGACGTGGAGCTTTGGATCGAACCGACCGCAGCCGGACCGCGTCTCCTGTTCCGCGCCAAGTATACGCTGCAGGATGAGCTGCGCGAGGAACTACGCGAGCACAAGCCCGCGGTTATCGCGTTACTCCAGCAAAACCAGCGTATGAAAGAACTCGGATGGCAAGTCCTAAACTTTGGCGAGCTATATCTATGGTCCATTCATCCAAAAAGCGACTTGATAGCGCTTCGGGAGGAGCATAACCGGTTCGATCTGACAAGGTATGGTTGGTCGCCGGGCAAGCCCAAGCCTGCTTATAAGAAGGTTGTCGCCTCCCGCGTCGAGTTTCCCGAAATGCTGGAGCGCGCACAATCTTATTTGCAGTACATCGAAAAGAATCGAAAAGAGGTGTAACCATGCTTGAGATTACCGTTAGCCATTGCATCGAGATACCGATCCGCAGCGTGCCGGACACGCTTCTGCATGCCGTCACACAGGAGCTTACATTCGAAAATCCTGCCTATGTTAATGCGGTCCGAATGGACCTTGCTTTTTACAAACTTTCGCCAACGCTGACCTATTACGAAATCGACGACGAGCTGCTGCGGCTCCCGCGCGGATTCATCCGGCGCTTGCTGCAACTGTGCCAAGAAAAATCGGTCACTTACGTAACTATAGACCGGCGCTTACGGTGCCAAAAAGTTGCGTTCCGCTCTAGCATCCAATTACGCGATTATCAGCGCACAGCGGTCGAACAAATGGTGAAGCGCGGGCAGGGCGGCATTGTCGCCCCGTGCGGGGCCGGAAAGACCATAATCATGTTGGAGGCCATGGCTCGCATCGGCCAACCGACGTTATGGATCACACATACACAGGACTTGGCGCAGCAGGCCGTGGACTGCGCGGTCCGCGTGCTGGACATGGAGGAGGCGGAGATCGGGCGGATCGGCGGCGGCAAAAAGACGATTGGCAGCCGCCTGACCGTCGCTTTGATCCAGTCGCTCAAGCGCATGGACTTGCAGGAGCTTGCACAGCGTTTTGGAGCGATCTTTGTAGACGAGGCGCATCATCTGGCCGCAGATTCGTTTTACAACATCGTCAGCCAGTTCCCCGCCCTCTATCGCTTTTGGGTAAGCGCAACGCCGGACCGCGAGGACGGATTGGGCGGTGTTGTGACAGCGGCGGGCGGGCCCGTGCTCCATGAGATCGGCCAGTTTGATGTGCCGGTTATGATACCACAGCTTGAGGTCATCCAGACGAAATTTAGCAGCAACCAGCAGGACTATACCAAAATCATTGATGACTTAATGAAGAGTCCCGAACGCAACCAGCTCGTCGTCCAGACCGTCGCCCAGGCTATGCAGCCGGACAGTTACGGGCTAGTGCTTTCGGATCGGATCGAGCACCTCAAGCTGCTGCTGGCCGGTATCCGGTCCGCGCTGCCGCACCTCACCGTCGAGCTGCTGACGGGCAAGATGAAGAAGAAGGACAGGGACGAGATTTTGCGCCGCTGCCGGAACAAGGAAGTCCATGTTTTGCTTGCGACGCAGCTCGCGCGGGAGGGGTTGGACATCACGCATCTGAACCGCCTATTCCTAGCGACACCGAAGCGAGCGCAGGGAGCTGTCCAGCAGGAAGTAGGACGCATCATGCGGCCTGCTGATGGAAAGAGCGAAGCGGTCGTTTACGACTTTTGGGACATCCGAAATCCAATCATCAAAGCGCAATTTTGGAAGCGCCGGGAAGTTTATCGCAAACTCGGAATAGTAGAAAAAAGGCAGACAAAAATCCAATAGGGGGCAGACAAAGTACAGACAAAATTTCACCGAACAACCTCAAAAATGCCCGAAAATCGTTTTGTCAATTAATATTCAATTTTAGTGGACTAAAGTGACAAGCCGTTTTTTGGCCTCAAAAATCGCAATTTTGTCTGTTTTGTCTGTCATTTTGTCTGTACTTTTTAAATTTTGTCTGGCTGAAAACCCTTGATATATCTAGGTTTTTTATACCTTACAGACAAAAAGACAAAATAGACAAAAAATTTACGTAAATCCCTATAGGCGTTTTAGCCTCTATAGGGAAATTACCGAAAAAAAATGTCTGTCTTTGTCTTTTGTCTGTAGACCAAATTTTGAAGATGAAAAGGAGATAAATTTCATGACCATATACGCAGGTATCGACCCAAGCACAAAAACAGGTGTTGTCGTCATCGACCACAACGGAGTCACCCTGTGCGATCAAGAAATTACAAGCGAGCTGCAAGGGCCGGCAAGGATGCGGGAGATCATTGACCGCACGATGTCCATCATCGATTTTAGCAATCCCGCAGGTGTCTGCATCGAAGGCTTCGCGTTTGGGGCCAAAGGCAAGGCCGTGGATTGGCAGTATGGCATCGGCTGGGGGCTGCGGGTCGCGCTGTATGACCGCAGTATTGGATACCGCGAGGTCACACCGAACCAGCTCAAAAAGTATGCCTCCGGCAACCATCAGGCCAAGAAGGAAAACCTGATCCTGCCGATCCATCGGCATTGGGGTTTTGAGAGCAGCAGCGACAACGTGCGGGACGCGTATGTGCTCGCGCAAATTGCCCGGAGCTTGGATATGGAGCTGGAGCTGACGCAATACCAGCGGGAAGTGCTGGACGCTCTACAGGGGAAGAAGGTTGCGAAAAAGCGCACGAAAAAGTAACCGGGAGGCGGGATGCTCATGAACCTACCGTATGAAGCGACAGCGGCAAATTATCGCCGGGCGAAGCGGCAATTGGAGCAGCTCCGCGACCGGCTGCCGGAGAATCATCCGGACCACAAGATCATAGAGGGCATGATATCGGATTGTGGGTATGCTGCCGAATGGCTGACAACGAACAGGATGCCGGGCAGTAAACGGGGGATCGAGCGCCGGGCAACCTATCAGCGTGACAAGCTGATGGACCCGATCCGTATGCAAGCCTTCGTACAGCGCAGTACGGCCGGTAGCCCGTCGAATCTGACGGAGTGGCAAAGGTTCCAAATCGAATCCGCGCTGTCCAGACTGAGTGAGCGGGAAAGAGAATGCTATGTGTTGGCCCATGGTGAATGCTTCTCGCGCGAGTATATCGCCGATCTACTGGGTATCACAAAGGGCTCAGTTGATCAATTCGTCAGCCGGGCGCAGAAAAAAATTTCTGCAGAAGTGCAAAACAGCCTCTTTTTTTGCGGATAACGCAAAATTTGTCATGCAAAAGCCACCTATATATGAGGGGAACTAATGTTCCCTTTTTTTGCATGAAGAAGGAGTGAAAGGGGCCATGGACAGGAATGCAAGTATCGAGCTCCGGGTGACGGATCATGCACATAAGCAATACTGCGATCGGGTCGAACCTATCAATCACGCTGCGCTACATGACATGTGCCTGCGGCAGCTCCGGGCAGGCGATTACAGCTTTAGGAACAAGGAGTTCATCCATTTAGGCGGTGTATGGTGGGTGCATAACATCAAGCGAAACAGGATGTCTTTGGTGACTTGCTACGGCCGGACGACGATGGATATCCCGAGGGCGCTCAAGTGGGCGCGACATCATGGCGATTGGTTAAACCTCAAAGATCAACTCAATTTTTAAGGGGTGGGTGATGTGAAGCTCACAGAAAAGCAAAAACGTTTTGCGGATTATTTCATCGAGACGGGAAACGCATCGGAGGCAGCCAAAAGAGCCGGATACAGGGGGAAAAACCTGAACCGGATTGCGAGCGAAAACTTGACGAAACCTGACATTCGCAAATATATCGACGTCCGGATCGCAGAAAAGGACGACGCCCGAATTGCCAAGCAGGACGAAATTCTTGAATTTCTAACCAGTGTTTTGCGCGGACAGGTCAAGGAGCAGTTCCCCCTTGGTATGGGTATGGGCGAGCAATCATTGGAAAAGAAAGAGCTGGACGGCAAGGATCGAATCAAGGCTGCCGAGTTGCTTGGCAAGCGATATGCCATGTGGACCGATCGGCAGCAGCTCGACGGTGCTGTGGGCGTCCAGCTCATAGACGACATTGGTAGTGAGTGGGACGATGACAATACAGATTAGGCTTTCAAAGATAGTTTCCCCGCATTTTCAGAAGTTTTGGAAGGCGTCTAACTCGCGCAAGTACCTGAAACATGTCCTGAAAGGCGGGCGCGGCTCGGCCAAATCGACACACATCGGTTTAAAGGTGATAAAAGACATGATGAAATACCCTGTCACAACCTTGGTTGTGCGGAAGGTTGCCCGCACGCTGGAAGAATCGGTTTTCGAACAGCTCAAAGAGGCAATCGACATGTTGGGTGTCGGCCGGTATTGGCGAGTGGTGAAAAGCCCCTTGCAGCTCGTTTACTTGCCGCGTGGTAACAAAATCATTTTTCGCGGTGCGGACGACCCGCTCAAAATTAAGTCGATCAAGGTGTCAAAGTTCCCCATAGCTTTCATGTGGATTGAGGAGCTGGCAGAGTTTAAAACCGAAGATGAAGTATCGACCATTGAAAACTCCGTGCTGCGTGCGGAGCTGCCCGATGGTCTTTTTTATGCCTTCTACTACAGCTACAACCCGCCGAAGCGAAAGCAGTCATGGGTGAACAAAAAATACGAGTCTCAATTCATACCTGCTAATACGTATGTTCATCACTCGACGTATTTGGAAAATCCGCATATTTCCAAGGCTTTCGTTGAGGAGGCCGAAGAGGTCAAGCGGACGAAGCCGCAAAAGTATGAGTGGGAATACCTTGGCAAAGCGATAGGGAGTGGTGTTGTGCCATTTGATAATTTGGTGTTTCGTCGAATCACGGACGAAGAGATTCGGATGTTCGATAACATTAGGCAGGGCATTGACTGGGGCTACGGCGTCGATCCGTTCAGCTTCGGCCGTTGGCACTACGACAAGACGAGGCGCAAGCTATACGCACTTGACGAGCTATACGGCGTAAAAATCAGCAATCGGGAAGCGGCGGAGTGGATCAAGGCTCGCGGCTATCACGATGTGATGACGACGGCGGACTCCGCCGAGCCTAAGAGCGTGGACGAGATGAAGACTTACGGCATAAGGATACGTGGTGCTAGAAAGGGCCCCGGCAGCGTCGAGTATGGGGAAAAATGGCTTGATGACCTGGAGGAGATTGTCATCGATCCGCAGCGAACGCCCCATACAGCGAAGGAGTTCGAGAACATCGATTATCAAACGGACGCGGACGGAAACCCGAAAGCAAAGCTAGAAGAAGTCAACAATCACACGATCGATCAATGCCGGTATGCCATGGAGGGCGACATGAAGAAGCCGGGCATATCTTTCGACTAGGAGGTGGACAAACTGGATTTCGGTTCGATTTTAGCTGCGGGCGCGGCTGCGGCCATGTCGTTAGAGCAAATCATCAAGAAAGAAGTCGATTTATGGCGGCAATCCCGTGCGCGGAAGCTTATGTTAACTAGCGAGCGATATTACCGCAGTGATAACGAGTACATTTTGAAACGTCGAAGGATGGTCATTGGAGCCGATGGCAAGCATGTAGAGGACCCAAACCTCGCCAACCACAAGTTGGTGCATCCGTTCGTTCGAAAATTGGTGGATCAAAAGGTAGGGTACTTGCTTGGTAAACCTCTCTCCATCCAGACGGATAACGAATCCTACCAAAAGGCGCTTCAAAACGTATTCAATAAGATTATGCTCCGGCTTTTAAAGAACGTCGGCAAGGACGCGATCAAAAAGGGCCGTGGCTGGCTGCATCCTTATTACGACGAAGAGGGAAATTTGGCGTTCAAAATGATTCCTTCCGAGGAGGTCATTCCTCTTTGGAAAGATGCTGCACATACAAAGCTGGATGCTGTGATCCGTCACTATGAAGTTGAAGCCTACGAAGGCACGACCAAGAAATACATTCAAAAGGTCGAGTATTGGGACAAAAACGGGGTACAGCGGTTTGTGCTTGGCTCTATGGAATACACGCCAAATAACTCCATTGGCCTAATACCTGATATCGAAGCCGGGCCGAAGGACAGCCATATCATCGTTATGGAGGGCGAAGAGGAGAAGGCATACAATTGGGAGCGCGTGCCGTTCGTTTGTTTCAAGTACAACGACGACGAGCTGCCGCTTTTAAAATTCGTCCAGTCTCTTGTCGATGACTATGACTTGATGACGAGCGACAATTCGAACAACATCTCCGATCTGCCTAACGGAATTTATATTTTGAAAAATTACGACGGGCAAAACCTCGGGGAATTCCGGCACAATCTGGCCGCCTACCGCGCTGTGAAGGTGACGGACGAGGGCGGCGTGGACACGATGTCCGTTGATATCAATACTGAGGCGCTCACGAAGCACGTTGAGCAGCTTCGCAAGGACATTTACGAATTCGGCCGCGGGGTAGATACGCAATCCGAAAAATTCGGGTCCAGTCCGAGCGGTATCGCGCTGAAATTCCTCTATGCTGACTTGGATATGGATGCAAACGACATAGAAACTGAATTTCAGGCCAGCCTTGAGCAATTGCGGTGGTTCATCGATACCCATTTCATAAATACCGGCGTAGGTGATTTCAGGGGCGAGCAAGTCGAGTTTATATTCAACAGGGATATCGTGATCAACGAAACGGATGCGATCAACAATTTGAAAAACAGCGTTGGAATGATATCTGACGAAACGATTGTTTCTAATCATCCGATGGTTCAGGACCCGAAAAAGGAACTGGAGCGGGTCAAGAGGGAGAAGTCGGAGAAGATGGAGGAGTATGGCGGACTTCCGGGGCCCGGCGATCCGAAGCAGCCGAAAGAACCGCCAGCCGCGCCAGCCGATGGAGATGACGACGAATGAAGTCGGAGGCATATTGGTCGAAGCGATTCGAAGCGCTGAGCGAGGCGCAGTTGAACAAGGGCGAAAAGTACGTTGAGACGCTGAACCTTGAATACGCCAAGGCTACCGCCGATATTCAAAAGGATATCGAGGTATTCTATCAGCGGTTCGCCAAGAACAACGAAGTGAGCTATGCGGAAGCTCGGCAAATGCTTACGAAAGGCCAGTTGAAAGAGTTTCGTTGGAGTGTCGAGGAGTATATCCAGAAGGGCCGCGAAAACGCCGTCGATCAACGATGGATGAAGGAGCTCGAAAACAAGTCTATACATGTCCGTGTGAGCCGTTTGGAGGCGTTGCAAACGCAGACGAGGGCTAAGATCGAACTGCTCGCAGCAAAGCGTCAGACGGGCACACAGGACGTTCTGGGAGGCATATACAAGGATGGCTACTACCGCAACGTTTTCGAGCTCCAGAAAGGCGCAGGCATCGGCACATCGTTTGCTAAGCTTGACTCTCGCCAAGTCGAAAGCCTGCTTGCGACCCCATGGGCCCCGGACGGAAAGAATTTCAGCTCCCGGATATGGGAGGACCGGACGAAGCTTGTCGCGGAGCTCCAAACGACCCTTGTACAAGGTTTGATCCGCGGCGATCCGGCAGAGAAAATGATATCTGCTCTCTCCGATCGAATGGGTGTTTCTCGTTCGAATGCCGCCCGGTTGGTTCTGACCGAATCAGCGTATTTTTCCGGACAATCTCGCTTGGATGCGTACCGAGAAATTGACGTTGAGGAGTACCGGTTCACGGCGACACTTGATCGGAAAACGTCTCACGTGTGCCAAGGCATGGACGGCAAGGTTTTCTTGATTACTGAGGCCAAAGCCGGGGTCAATTACCCGCCGCTGCACTCGCATTGCCGGTCCACGACCATTCCGCACTATGAAGGAAATGTGAAGGAGCGGGCAGCGCGGGACGAAGACGGCAAAACGTACGACGTGCCCGGTGATATGACGTATGAGCAATGGAAGAAAGAGCATGTCGATAAGCCGAAGGCTGCTAGGCCGCCCGAGCTTCCAAAAAATGATATAATGGAATTTAAGGAGCCGGTCGTCTATCGCAAGTTTGAAAATCCAAGTCAAGTGAAAGACTGGGAGGCAGAGGTTTCCCCGAGTTGGCTTGACGCTCTTTCTGAAAAAGAGAAGGCAGCAATCAAGAAATACACGGGCAGCTCATATCACGATATCAACAAAAACCTACGGGAAAACGGTTCGAACGAGGCCCTGCATAAAGTTTCGGAAGAAATCAGTTCCGGCCTTCGGAAATTCAACCTTGCTGAAAACATCGTGGTTCACCGCGGGCTCTCAAAAAACATCTTCCAAAAGCCTGCCGATCAGTTGGCGGGAGTCGTATTTACAGAAGCCGCGTTCGCAAGCACAAGCCTTCTGTCGGGCAGCAGCTTTGGCGGATCGGTACAGTTTGAAATTCGTGTCCCACAAGGAAGCAAGGGGGCTCTTGTGAACCCTATAAGCGTATTCAAAGATTCAGAATATGAATTCCTTCTGGACAAGGGCACCATGTTTGAGATTGTCGAGGCCAAGGAAGTCAATGGAACGATCTATATCATTGCGGAGGTGCTTGCAGTTGAGTGACAATAAAAAATTCGTCTGGAACGAGGGCGAGCTCAAGGTTTCTTACCCCGAACAATTGCAATGCCATGATTGTCGTTTCAAAGGGGAGAGAACAAGCAAGTGTGAGCAATACCCCATCTTGAAACCGCGGTTTGTGCTTGAGAAAGAGAAGGATTGCCCGGTTTACGAAAAATAGAAGCATTCTCGAAAATATTCGAGGGTGCTTTTTGTTTGGGCTTCGGATGAGACTACCGGGGCCCGCCATTAACCGGACACAACCGGGACAAAAAGTGAGGTCAAAACAATGGATTGGTTAAAAAAGCTTTTGGAAGGCAAAGGACTCTCTGAGGAGCAGATCAAAGCAATTACGTCGGGCGTCGAGGACAACTATCGAGGCTTCGTTCCGAAGCATCGTTTCGACGAGGTGAACGAGGCTAAAAAGCAACTCGAAACCGATATAAAGGACCGCGACAAGCAGCTTACGGAGCTCAAAAAGAGCGCTGGAGACAATGAAGCCTTGACCAAGCAAATCGACGAGCTGCAGGCCAACAACAAGGCCGCAGCAGAGAAGCACGAAGCCGCCATGACTGAGCTTCGAATGAGTACCGCGGTCAAGTTGTCGCTCGCCGGAGAGGTTCACGACCCGGATATTGTGACGAGCTTGTTGGACAAATCAAAAATCGAGCTGGACGACAACGGCGCTATCAAAGGCGGCTTGGACGATCAGATCAAGGGCCTGCGTGAAAGCAAGGCTTTTTTGTTTGTCCAGAAAGAACAAAATCCCAAGCAGCCTCAATTCAAGGGGCTTATTCCCGCAGAAGGCCGGGACAACAACGGCGGAGAACAGCAGCCGCAAGGTGGCGGATTGGCTGCTGCCGTCGCAGCACATTACAACCAAAACTAATTACGGAGGTAACAAAACATGGCAGTAACACTCTCTGAAGCAAAGAAAAACGTACAGGACGCCCTTCAAATGGGTGTCATCGATGAATTCCGAAAATCGAATTGGCTTTTGAATAACCTGACATTTGACGATGCAGTTTCCCCGACGGGCGGCGGCGCGACGCTGACATACGGTTATACACGACTGCTGACGCAACCTAAAGCTTCTTTCCGTGCAATCAACACGGAATATGCGCCGCAGGAAGTCACAAAACAGAAACATAGTGTTGACCTCAAGGTTTTTGGTGGAACATTTGAGATCGATAGGATTATCGCGGGAATGGGCGGCATTGTATCGGAAGTGACCCTTCAAATGGAGCAAAAAATTAAAGCAGCGCAGGCGCTTTTTAATGATACTGTCATCAATGGTGACATCGCTGTTGATGAAACTGCATTTGATGGACTCGAAAAAGCGCTGACAGGAAGCTCTACGGAATACATTCCCGGAACTGTTATTGACCTTTCGACATCGGCCGCCATCGACACGAATTTTCAAGTATTCCTTGATGCTTTGGACGAATTTTTGGCTGAGCTGGATGGTCCAGCAGACGCCATGCTGATGAACAAAAAAATGCGTTCAAAAATTCGTGCCTGCGCACGCAGATCGGCTGCCTATCAAATTTCGATTGATGAATGGGGCCGGAATGTTGAAAAGTATAACGGAATTCCGCTGATTGATGTCGGAGAAAAGCCGGGCACCAATAGCATGGTTATTCCGATCGATCCTACAGCAAGAACAACCAGTTTGTACGCGGTTCGGCTTGGTCTGAACGGTTTCCACGGGGTTTCAATGGCTGGTCAGCCGCCCGTACGGACATGGCTGCCGGATTTCACGACGGCCGGAGCTGTGAAAAAAGGTGAGGTCGAGATGGTCTCCGCGATCGCACTAAAAGCGACCAAAGCCGCAGGCGTAATGCGGAAAATCAAAGTTAGTTAATGGAGGGCTTAGCCATGGCAAAAATTTTTTCGCCCAATACGCAGTACACCGGATTATCTGCCAGTGTGATGTTTATCAACGGGGTCGGGGAAACATCTGACCCCAACCTCCTTGAATGGTTCCGTGATCATGGGTACATCGTGGAGGAAGAGGCAATGGAGGAGCCCGCAGCGTTCGGGCCTAAGCCGCTTGAAGATATGACATTGGCCGAGCTGAAAGAGTATGCGGAAAAGAATCAAATCGACTTGAAGGGCTTGACCAAGAAGGACGAAATTCTCGACGTGATTCAAGGGGCCTCTAATGGAAGCGTATCTGAATAAGCTCAAGCCCTTGCTTGGAATTTCGCGGGATGACCCAAGCAAGGACGAACAGCTTGTTTTCATTCTTGAGACGATCATCCAAGAGGTAAAAACATACTGTAACATCAAGGAAATTCCCTCCGCCTTGGAAAATATCGTCGTGCTCATTGCTAAGGATTTTTACCGATCCGAGCAGGCTAAAACAAACCCCGAAAGCCAACCGCAGGTCGTACAAAGCATCAAGCGAGGAGATGTCCAAACGACGTTTGCGGCGTCTTCTGGCGGCGGACCGGGTGCGGCGTTTGTTCAGAACTACAAGGGGCAACTCAATGCTTTCCGGAAATTGAGGTGGTAAGCATGGCATTTGGAAATGTAGCAGCGGAGCGCAGGGCCATCGAAATGACGTACGACGGTCTTTGTACCATATCGGAATTTAAGAACGTTCAGGACCCGGAAACGAAAAGGACAACGCAGAAGCCGGTTGCCGTGCTGCAGGATCAGCCTTGTGCGCTTTCCCAAACTTCACTCTCCAGCGCTCGCCGCACGGACACGGCGAATGAGATCGATTATGATGCCAAGCTATTTCTTTCGCCGGATATTACCGTCAAGGCGGGCAGCAAAATCCGGGTGACGCAGCACGGCATGGATCTAGAATTTGATCAAGCAGGAGACCCATTCCGGTATCCGACGCATCAAGAAATTAAGCTCAAGCGAGTGGGCCGGTCATGAGCAAGTTCGGGGACTTCAATTTTGAGGAATTGAAGGACCTCCAGAACAATCTTGGCAAGATGCAAGAGGCATACCCTCGTTTCGAGGAATCCTGCTTGAAAGAGCTGGCCGGGCGGTTGCTTGCAAAAACAATCGCCCGTACTCCACTTGATACCGGGGAGCTCCGGCGTGGCTGGACGATAGGGGAGGTTCAGCGAATCGGGAACCAACTCCAGATAGAAATTATCAATCCGGTCGAGTATGCCAAGTATGTAGAGTACGGGCACCGTACCCGGAACCATAAGGGATGGGTCGAGGGGCGTTTCATGCTCACGGTATCCGAAGACGAATTGAAGCGCGAGCTGCCCGGCATCATCGAGCAGAAGATGCAGCAGTTTATGCGGCAGCATTTGGGGTGGTAGGATGGAAGAAATCTTGAACGGCATTACGAAGCGGCTGTCGGATTTATTCCCGGCCATGAACTTTTACACTGAGCGGATCGAGCAGGGCTTTACCGAGCCTGCTTTTTTTGTTTTACAGATAGGCAGCTCGCAACAGCGCGGGATCAATCGAAGGTATATCCGCTCGGCTATGTTCGACATACACTTTTATCCGGACCGCGACAGTACGGAACTGAAAAGGGAATGTGAACGGGTTCGCGATCAACTGTATGAAAATATGGAATACATCAAATGGGACGGAACGACCTACCGGGGAACCGGGATGCGGGCCGAGATCATAGACGATGTGCTCCATTTTTTCATGACTTTCGAGGTGCATATGATGCGGCCAAAGGTGGCCGGGCCAACGATGCAACTTTTAAAACAGGAGGAATACGTCCGAAATGACTGAATACCAAGCGGAAGAAGCAACGGAAGTGACGACGCCGGAGCCGATATTCACCAAGCTGCCGACATTCACGAAGCAGCAGTTTTTAGAGTCGAAGCTTTTTTCGGCGCTGCAAAAAGACGTATTGAATGCGTTGCTGCGGGATGAAGAAACATACACGACCGATCAGGTCAAACAAAAGATCGAGGCATTTTTGAGGGAGGCGGCGGAATAGATGGCAGGCGGAACATGGACGACACAAAATAAAGTTCGCCCTGGGGTGTACATCAACTTCGTGGGCGAGGGTAAGCCGGTCGGGACAGCCGGGGACCGCGGCATTATGACAATGGCGCTGCCGCTCGGGTGGGGCGAAGCGAAAAAGGTGCTGACGATCAACGTAGGCGACGATGTGAAGGCGGTTCTTGGCTACGATATCGCAGCGCCGCAGCTACTGTTGGTCCGGGAGGCTTTGAAGCGGGCAAGGACCGTGTTGCTGTATCGTTTGAACACAGGAACGAAGGCGTCCGCGACGGTCGGCGCGTTGAAGGTGACGGCCAAGCACGGCGGCGTGCGCGGCAATGATCTATCCGTCGTCGTTCAGGCGAATATCGACGACAGTACGAAATTTGACGTGAAGACGCTGCTGGCCGGTCAAGTCGTCGACTCTCAGACGGTGGCCAACAACGCAGAGCTGGAAGCGAACGATTGGGTCGAATTCAGCGACAAGGGCGATTTGGCGACGACGGCGGGCGTTTCGTTCACCGGCGGTGCAGACGGCACCGTAACGAATCAGGACCATACCGATTACCTCGGAGCCGTCGAAGTATTCGATTTCCATACGATGGCTCTTGTGTCCAGCGACGCCGCGCTGAAATCGGTCTATACGGCGTTTGTGAAGCGGCTTAGAGACACGGAAGGCAAGAAGGTACAGGCGGTTCTTGAAAACTATCCGGCGGCCGATTTTGAGGGCGTGATCAGCGTCAAAAACGGTGTCGTGCTTACGGATGGTACCGTTCTGGATGCAACGAAAGCGACGGTTTGGGTAGCGGCGGCGACGGCCGGGGCGCAGGTAAATCAATCACTCACATACCAAGCGTATGACGACGCGGTTGACGTGAATGTGCGCTATACCAACGCCCAGATTGTGGCCGCGCTGCAAAATGGGGAAATAGTTTTCGTTCAAAATAAAGGCCGGGCGATCATTGAGCAGGACATGAACACGTTCAAAAGCTTCCTGCCGACGAAGGGCAAAGCGTTCTCCAAAAACCGCGTGATCCGCGTGCTTGATGGCATCGGCAACGATATCAAGCAAATTTTCGAGGCGTATTACATCGGCAAGGTGAGTAACGACGAAGACGGCAGGACATTGCTCTGGAATGAAATTGTCACTTACCTGAGAGCGCTACAGGCGAATTCAGCGATCCAAAATTTTGATGCTCAATCAGACCTGCAGGTAATTCAGGGGCAGGACAGCGATAGTGTGTATGTTGAGCTACACATCCAGCCGGTCGATTCCATCGAAAAAATCTACATGAAAGTGACGGTGAAGTAACATGGCACAATTTTTGAGCGCCAAAGATACTATCAGCGGTCAAGCGGGCCGAGCATATGCCACGGTCAACAAAGTGAACGAGGAAATGTTCTACATCAAGAAGCTGGAGGCTAAGATCGAGAAGGAAAAGGCCGAAATCAAGGCGCTAGGCAAGCGTGGAACGCAGGTGAAGGCGAAGGGCTGGAAAGGTACAGGCAGCATGACGATTTACTACGTGACTTCTTTCTTCCGGGACCTCATGATGCAATACGTCGAAAAGGGCGTCGATCCATATTTCGATATCACAGTCATGAACGAGGACCCTTCCTCGTCTATTGGAAAGCAAGCGGTGATCTTGAAAGACGTGAACCTAGACAGCGTCATCATGGCGTCTCTTGATACCGGAAGCGATACGCTGGAGGAAGAGGTTTCTTTCACTTTCTCCGGAGTGGAATTCGAAAACAAATTCAAAAAAATTTAATTGGAGGTAATTGATCATGAACGATTTAAGCGTATTTTTTGCCCAAAATGCAGTAACAAACACAATCGAGGAAGTTGTCATTTCCGAGCGGTTTAAGGACCAAAACGGCGCTCCGGTGCCGTGGCGTCTCCGTAGTATGACGGAGGAGGAAAACGAGGCGGTGCGCAAAGCCGTCACGACGCGGGTCAAAGGCAAAGGCGGCAGCTTCACGACCGAAGTCGATCAGAACGAGTATATCGCAAAACTGGCCGTGAACAGCGTCGTATTCCCTAATTTGAAGGATGCAGAATTGCAACAATCGTATGGTGTGCTTGGAGCCGAAGCGCTGCTTCGCAAAATGCTGCTTCCGGGGGAGTATGCCAACCTTCTCCAAAAGGTGCAGGAGCTCAACGGCTTTGACAAAGATATGAACGAGCTGGTTGACGAAGTAAAAAACTAATCAACGAGGGCGACGGCGATGCGAATTACGCCTACTACGCCCTCCACGAACTTCACATCTTACCGCATAATCTCATGGCAATGTCTCGGCGCGAAAGGGCAGCTATCTATGCCATGATTGCTATCCGGATTGAAAAAGAAAAGCAACTCCAGTCAAAATAAACGTAAAATATGGAAATGTCAGGGCCTTCCTGATAGAATAGGAAGCAAATCATTCTATCAGGAGGCCCGACACTATGAAAAAGCTGGCTGCAGGAATATTGATAGGTAGTGTTCTGACAATGACCGCGACGGCAGGAGCTGCGGCGGTAAAGCAATATATCCTTACCGAGGTCGCCTATCCTATCGTTGTGAATGGAAAAGAATACAAGGACGCCGCTGCTCCGATTTTGAACTATGAAGGCAGTACGTATGTGCCTTTGGCTAAGCTGGGGGATCTGACAGGCGTTTCCTATAAATGGAACGACGCTGCGAAACGTGTGGAGATCGTTACGGGAGTTGCTTCCGGCAACGAAACGACACAGGTAAGAGACTTGCATCCAGAAGCGGCAGCCGGTACGAAAGGGACACCTAGCGGTAATATCTCATTGTTGCCGGGTACGAAAACGGTTGAGCCGAAAGGTTTGGTCGAGGAGAACGGCCAGTTCGTGCTGTACGCCTATGACAAAGACGATAAATATAAAGGACGGTTCACGGATGAGGATGACGTGGCTTTAATTTTAGGGAAGCTGCAAAGAAAGTCCGAATTACCTCCTAAATTGTCCGAGGGATGGATAGGGTCAGATATCTTAGGGAAAATTTACGACGCTGATGTGCTATATGAAAACAAGGATTTTGTCTATAAAACAAACCCCCTCCTTACCACCCAGAAGGAATATTTCCGTTTTCCTCTGCCTGATGGCTGGAGAGACCAAGAAGGTGGGGAAACCACAAGTAACGGAGTGAAAATTAAGAAATACGAAAAAGGAAACTATTTCAATATTGCGGACCTGCAGAAAGCAGGAATCCTTAAATAAGCGCCCAGCCGGGCGCTATTTTTATGCCCGAAAGAAGGGGTGCTAATTGGCTACAGTCGGCGCGACTTTGCAACTTTTTGATAGTTTTTCCTCGACTCTTGTCACCGCGCAACAGTCCATGCGTTCAGTGTTAACGATGGCTGAAAGATTGAAACAAGCGCTGCAATCCAGACTGGTGCTTGATGTGGACATGACAACAGCACTATCTCGAATTGAGCAGGTGAGGGAACGCATTCGAACTATGGGCGGCGCTGCCCTGAATGTTGTGATAAATGCAAATGACGTGCTACGGAGGATTTCAGAGATTCAAGCGCGCATCCAATCAGCTCTAGGGCGGACGGCCGTTAGGGTCACTTTGAACGCTTCACAGGCCATTACGGACGCCGCAAATATTAGGACCCGGATTGAGCAGCAGCTTGGGACAATCACGGCTACTATCCAAATCCAACTTCCTCATATGGTCACGACTATGCTGGAAAATCTTCGTCGGCTGGTCTTACAACTTTTGATGGCGATTCGGCGGCTACGTCAAAATCTGCCGGGAGCGGGAGATACGGCATCCTTGCAATCAGCACTACAACGGATCGCGGCACTGGAACAAAGAATTATTGATCTACAAGCAGAATTAAACCGGAGAATTCAGCAAGGAGGAAACCAAGCCGGTGGGCTTCTGGGCCAATTGAAAGGCATCGCGGCGGCCTATCTTGGCATCCAAGCTGCAAAGGGACTTGTTTCCTCAACGATAGGCGGCTCGATGGAACAGGCCAAGATGGAGGACATGTTCAAGGCGCGAACCGGCGACGATCAGCTCGGTGCGGCTATGTTCCAGAAGTTCAAAAAAGACGCGATCAAAGCGGGTACGGACGTGAATGAGGCCATGAAAGGGACGCTGTCATTCTTTTCGACAACACAAGACGTAGAGACGCTGACGAAGTTGAATAACCTGGCTCAGCGCTTGAATGCATTTGACAGCGCGGGGAACGGCATGGAGGGCGCAGCGTTTTCACTCAAAGAGGCAATGTCCGGCGATATTGTATCGTTGGCAGAGAGGTTCAATATGTCCAAGACGGATATCCGGGCCTTTAAAATCGATGAGCTCGGGAAGGCTGGAGATATGAAAAATTTTGTGGTGGCGTTTGACAAGCTGCTTGAGAAGCAGAAGATGGGCCAAGCATCATTTGAAAAGATGCTCGCGAGCCCGGCGAGTCAGGCGGCTTCTCTCGGCAATAACATCAAATCCACATTGGCCGATGCGGGCCAAGGGGCGACGGCAGCGTTGCTGCCGCTGATTACGTTGCTCAACAATATGTTTCAGGAAGGTAAGTTTCAACCTTTCTTCGATGGGCTTGCCACGGCGCTTCGGGTCGTTACAATGCTGTTTACCACGCTCGCAAATACCGCCCTATGGATTTGGAACGTGATACAGGCAAATTGGCCGTTGATTAGTTCGATTTTGATAGGTGTCGCCGCAGCTATTACGGCAGCGTTGATACCGAGTATTTGGGCTATGGTCACGTCTTTGTGGGCCGCAATCCAACCGCTGATTATCCAGGCTGCAATTTGGGCAACGCTAAATTGGCCGATCATACTTCTAGGCGTTCTTGTTGCCTTCCTAGCCTATCAGTTCATTCAGATGGGAGTTACTGGGGAGCAAGTAGTCGGCGTGATTGCCGGGGCTTTCATGGTTCTCGTCGGTAGTATTTACAACCAGGTCGCTTTCATGTGGAACATCTTCGCCAGTTTCGCGGAGTTTTTGGGGAATCTTTTTATCGATCCAACATACGCCGTGAAGAAGCTCGTATACGACCTTGCGAAGACGTTCGGCGGACATGTGCAGAACATGCTTCGAAGCGCCGAGGAGTTTGCGGGCGGGTTCATGAAAACGATCCTCGATGCGGTGAACGGCGTCCTAAAAGGTTTCGATTGGCTAAGCAAAAAAATCAAAGAACTTACCGGTGTGGATCTCGGCCAAGTCGAATTGTTTGATACCAACAACGTTCACGCCATGAGCGATAAAATTCAGGAGCTCATGGATCAAATGACGGAGCCGGTTAGTGATAAAGATGTCTTTAAAATAGACCGAATGCAGGAAAAAAACCTCAAAAACGAATTTGACTATGGATACAAAAAAGGAGCCGCATTTGTCAACAATCTTTCGTTCCAAGCGCCGGGGGCAGACATGTCGAAGCTGTTGAACGGCAACCAAAATATCAATCGTGTGAATGAAGTCGGCAAGATCAAGGACAAAGTCGAAATTTCCAGCGAAGACCTTAAGGTCATGCGGGACTTGGCTGAAATTCAAAGCATCCAAAACTTTGTGACGCTGACACCGAGTGTTCATGTGACTACTGGGCCCGTCGAGAGCCCGGATAGTGCGGATACCATCGTTTCCAAGGTTCGAGACTACATGGAAAAGGAAATTCAAATTTCCGTCAAAGGAGTATACGGCTAATGAGCACGGTATATCAAATCAATTTGAGCTATAACAATGGGGCCGAGGGATTCCAGATACCCATCAATCCCGAATCAATCGAGGTTCGGGAGACCGGAAAAGGGAAGACGTATGACATTGTTGGCAAGGGCGGCGGGACTGAGGAGACGCGAGCGGGTGAAATCAATGTGATCAAGAATCCGGGACTTCGCGAGATAAAATTTAATAGCATTTTTCCGGCACGTCCTGATCCGACGTTTAAGGTACCATATATCATCGAAAAAGTTCCATTGTTCGAACCGATGTGGTATGTGGGTATGATCAGAAAATGGATGGAAACGAAGCATCCTATCCGGTTTATTTATATTGGTTCGTATGCTGAGTATAAGTATCAAACAGAAAGCAAGAAAACAGCAGACATAAGTATCCCCGCCTCAATCGAGTCATTCGAATGGAAAGAGGTCGCCGGATCACCGGGGGACATTGAATATACACTTTCGCTCAAGGAATATGTGTTCTACTCGGCCCGATTGTCCAAGTTCCAAGCGCAGCCTAATGGGGAAAAGGTCCTTGTCCAGCAGCCGCCCGCCCGGCCGGACGAAAGGGTTATGCCTGAGACGTACACAATGGTTTCGGGCGATACCTTGAACAAGGTTTCCAAGAGGTTCTATGGAGATACACACCGAGCCCGCGATATTCAGAAATTGAACGGGATTACGGACGCCGAAACTACGCGCCTGCTGCCCGGTAGGGTCTTGAAACTTCCGCCAAAGGGGTGACTTCCATGCAGCTCCAAATTGAAATAGACAATAGGGATGGGTATGTCTGGGATATCTCCGGGATCGTCTCCGAAGCAACCTATAAAACCGCCCGAGTCGGCCGGGCCTCCAGCTTTGAAATGACTATGATCAAGGGCGGGTTTTATGAAGCCAAGGAATTCAAATATAAGGTAGGCGATATCATTCAGGTCACGAAAGGCGAAGCCAAGGTTTTCTATGGGTACATTTTCACCATAGAAAAGGGTCGGGCCGAAGATGTGAAAATTACAGCCTACGATCAAATTCGGTATTTGATGGCGAATGACCATTTGATCGACAAAAACAAAACGGCCACCCAAGCTATCCAGCGATTCGCGAAGGACTTCAATTTGAGGTTGGGGAAGCTGGCTGACACGAAGCATGTCTTTCCGAAAATTGCCGAGGACAATTCGAAAATTCTGGATATCATCACTAAGCTGCTCCAAGATACGCGGGTAGCAACCTTGGAAACTTTTGTGCTTTATGACGACTTCGGGGAGCTACGCTTGACCAATATCAAAGATATGATGCTTGATTTTTACCTCGGAGATACGAGTCTTGTATACGACTATAAGCAAAAGGAAAGTATCGAAAACTCGTACAATCAGGTGAAGATAGCCAAGGACGACAAGGAGAAGGGCGAACGCGGTATATACTTGCTGAGAGATAGTGCGAATATCGCGAAATGGGGGCTTCTCCAGCTATATCAAACGGCAGATGAGAAGGCAAATGCGGCCATGATCAACAAGTCTATGGAAAACCTCTTGAAGCTCAAAAACAGGGTCGAACGAAGCTTTCAAATCGAGGCGATCGGAGATATCCGGGTCCGCGCCGGGTGCGGCATCCAGATTCTCATTGAAGAGATCGGAATCGATCAGCAGTTTTTGGTCAATGAATGCACGCACAAATTCGAGGGAGCCGATCATACGATGACGCTTGATCTTGTCGATATCAGGAAAGGGGATGCAAAGGCATGAGTTTGCTTGCCACGATTAAACGTGCCGCGCTTGACGCGGTCGAAGCTGAAAAACCCGTGTATATCCTTTTCGGAAAAGTCTTGAAAAAAAATCCTTTGGAAGTGTTCGTTGATCAACGATTTACACTGACAGAGGATTTTTTAGTTATGCCGGAGCAGCTAACCGAGCTTAAAATCGACCTGAGACACACGCATCCCGGCGGAGGTAGTGAGGCCCTTGCCGAGCCTATCGTCGTCAGGAGAGGGCTTGAGGAGGGCGACAAGGTGATTCTCGCCCGCATGCAAGGCGGACTGAACTATCTCATTATAGACAGGGTGGCGACGGCATGATTCCACAAGGCGGCACATTTGCACAGATGGCCGTGCAGCAGCCGAGCCGGACGTATTGGCTCGACCCGGTCATGAACCGGATCGTCGGCATGACGGACGGGCTGGAGGCCGTGAAACAAGCTGTCAAAAAAATTCTCCAGACGGAACGCTTTGAATACCTCATATACAGCGGGGACCATGGATGCGAGCTTTCGGAGGTTCCCGGAAAAGGGCAAGCGTATCTGCAGGTTGAGCTCGGGCGGCGTATCCGGTCCGCGCTGCTGCAGGATGACCGGATTCGGGATGTACAGGACCTGCAGATCACGGTTATGGGGGACGAGGCTTTGGCTTCGTTCACCGTCGTATCGCAATACGGCAGTTTTGAGATGACGAAAGGAGTGGGAGCGGGTGTATGAACATCTAACCTTTCAAACGATCTTAGATCGGATGCTCGCCCGCGTACCGGCAGACGTGGACAAGCGCGAGGGCAGTATCATCTATGACGCCCTCGCGCCGGCCGCTGTAGAATTGGCCGAATTGTATTTTCAACTGGACACAAATCTGAACCTTTCGCTGGCCGATACCGCCAGCGGGGAATTTCTGGAGCGGCGGACGGCGGAGTTCGGGGTCGAGCGTGAGAAGGCAACCAAGGCACGCCGGAAGGGGCTTTTCTACGGCGATGCCAACGCCCCAACAGATGTTCCTATCGGCAGCAGGTTCGGCGCGGGCGAGCTCCGGTATACGGTTGTTCGTCGAATCGTAGCGGGCGCTTTTGAATTGGAATGTGAAAGCGCAGGCGCGTCGGGGAATCAATATTTTGGCACGCTGCTGCCGATCGATTATACCCCCGGACTTGTCCGCGCGGAGCTGGCCGACGTTCTCGTTCCTGGAGAGGATGAGGAGACGGACGAGACGCTTCGGAAGCGATATTTCGCGGGGCAGAAGGAGAAGCCGTTCGGGGGCAACATGGCCGATTACAAAGAGAAGATCGGTCATATTCCCGGCGTCGGCGGGGTTAAAATTTTCCCGGCATGGAAAGGAGGCGGGACCGTCAAATGTACGTTGATAGGTAGTGACTTAAATCCGCCATCCGCCGCTTTGATCGAAGAAGTCCAGACGGCCATAGACCCTACAGTGAATAAGGGCAAAGGTTTGGGGTTGGCTCCAATAGGCCACACTGTCACGATTGACGGCGTCCGAAACGAGAAAATCGACATTGAAACGACGATTACGCTCGCAGCCGGTGTGTCCGTCGGGCAGGTGCAGGGAGAGATTGAGGCGGCTATTTCGTCCTATTTGCTCGGCTTGCGGAGAACCTGGGCGGAAGAATCGCAGTTGATTGTTCGAGTCAGCCAGATTGATGCGCGTATCTTGACCGTAGCGGGGGTAAACGATGTGAAGGGTACACGCCTGAATGGTCAGACGGTGAACATTTCTCTGACTATGGATACAATCCCGCAGATAGGGACGGTGACGCTGCATGTCTAAGCTGATGGATCACTTGCCGCGTTTCTTTCATGAGATCAAGGAAATGAAAGAGTTGACCCGGACCGAGGAGAAGGAGATCGAGGCGATAGCGAAAGCGGTCCGGCAGTTTTTGGACAACCAGTTCGTCACGACGGCGCAGGAATGGGCGATCAAACGGCGGGAAGAAATGATTGGTATTCGAGCAGACCCGACGACGGAAACGTTAGAGTTCCGACGTGACCGGCTGATTAACCGTTATTCCACGCTTCCGCCGTTCACGATACGGTATTTGCAAAGTCGCTTGGATTCTCTCATTGGTCCAGGCGTAGCAAAGGTGGAAGTGGATGAACTGAATTTCGTCCTGAAAATCACCATGAGCGTACCGGACGCGGCTTATTTCAAGGAGATCGAGCATACCGTCCAAATCGTGAAGCCCGTGAACCTTGTATACAACCAAGGTACATCTATGGCCGATCGCGTCGGGATCGAGGAGCATATTTGGAGAACGCCGCTTACCCGTATGTCCCGGCTTTCTACGACATGGAAGCTAGGCAGCACCCCATTCGCCAAACGCGGCAAGGAGGAGCAGCTAAAATGATACCTGCAGCCTTTTTGAATGAACTGGCTCAATATACGAATACGCAAATCGCGAAAGTGGTACTGAACGGGAGTTACGAGATTAATACCTTCCGGATCAAAAAAGTGGATGCGGGCACCGTGGAGCTGGAATACATCATCCCGGCCGGATCGGTGGCCGAAGTGAAGTTGATCGAGCTCAGGAGCAGCGCCGGAAAAGTCGTGAGCTCCAACACAGCATATGTGCCGATTATCAGCGATACGGTGATCAAACATACGATGACCTTGAAGGAGGTTTAAAAACCATGGCATACACAGGAAAAACGGATTGGAAATATGACGAGACCGTTACAGAGGCTGACATGAACAGAATCGAGAAGGGCGTTATGGATGCACATACAGAGATCCAAGACGTCAAGGATACGGTGGCCCAAGAAGTCAACCGGGCAATGGAAGGAATTCGAGCAGACCATACAAAACCATTTGTGATCGAGGTCCGAACGTCCGATCCGGTAAACCCGGAGGTGGGGCGGATGTGGATACGCAGCGACTTGTGAGGGGAGGGCTAACATGCCTTATATAGAATCGACCGCATATAAAGATAGTTATGTAGATTTCTACCGATCAGGAGTTTTCAATGGTACTGCACCCGACTTGTATGTCGGCCAAAAAGGGACAAATCAGTACATCACATTAATAGCATTTAATGCCCTCGCTATACCCCAATGGAGTAAAATACAAAAAGTGGAAATTATGCTCGTAGGAGCAGATTATGTCGATGGAAAAACATCTGGGGATATCACAATAGCGGTTATAAAGGAAAAGTGGAATGAAAATGAAGATTTTAGACTTTTCACCTTTCAGGCACCGATTAATGTTGACTGGTCTCCGACTGCTCCAGGGGTAACGTATTCATTCGATGTAACTAAAATAGCTGAAATAACTGGATTAAGGGAATTTTTCGATGGCGGGATAATGATAGCGGGCGGCGTAATGGGTAGTAATGGCAGCCCCGGTCTGCTAAAATTCCGTTCTCGTGAGTCTGGGAGTCCACCTATACTACGAGTCACGTATGAGTCAGACACCACGCCGCCAACGTGTACCGGAGGAACACCAAGCTCGCGCTTTTTGAGCATTGCGCCTAACGGAACTTTCCGTGTAGAGGTGACGGGAGTTTCCGACAACTGGTCCGGCGTGCAGAAAGTGCAGTTCCCGACGTGGACTGAGGCCAACGGTCAGGATGATATTCGATGGTACGAGGGCGTGAACGCTGGAAACGGCACATGGTATTACGACGTTCCTATAGCGAATCATGGGAATGCCGAGGGGAAGTATTTGACCCACGTCTACGCATGGGACAACGCCGGAAATAGCGCGAATATCAGAGTCATCGACACGTACGTTGACCGGACCCCTCCGACCGTCGCCAGCGTTCAGGGCTACAGCTATTCGAACCAGACCGGAGGAGCGCGGCGCGTATGGATATACGGAGCTGCTGACGCTATCAGCGGCATTGCAGCGGTCGAGGCTCACTATGTCAAAGCCGGTATGAACTGGAACGGGCCACATGCTGCCGGACAGTCTGGGAGTGATTTTTATTTCGACGCCCCGGTTTATGCAGGAGATGGTGAATACCTCGTTCACTTCTATTTGCGGGACAGGGCGGGGAATCAATCCGGGCCGCATGAAGTCAGATTTTTCGTGGACAGCAAACGTGCCAACGACCCGAATGTTTCCGTCGCCGATTGGGAAGCGGCGGTAAACTTCACTTGGTTGCAATTCTCGGACCCAGCGCCGTCATCTGGGTATGATCGGACTCTTTTCTATCTCGGGGAGTGGACCGGCATGGAATGGGTAAGTGGGGCACCGAATTTGTTCAACGGTGCTGAAATCGCAAGGGATATCAATGTGATCGAAAAGTTTGTCCCTAATATCAAGCCCGGTGTACGGTATCGGTACACGGTCACGCATTACGACAAGGCCGGAAACGAGAGTGCGTACACATGGAGAGAGTTCGTTGCAAAAAAGCGAATTTGGACAGTAAAATTCCAAACAGGACGTTATCCGCTTACTTTGCGGGTATACGACCCAGAATCCGGCGTGCCTGGCTCGAAGGCTTTACGCATCTCTACGCCTGCAGGTATTGGTTGCTTCGAGCTTGTAGGCATGGAGGACTCACACCATAATAATTTTATGACTAGGATACAAACTTCACAGGGCACAAAAACGATTAAGGAATGAAAGGGTGAAATAAACATGCTGGACAGAGTTACGAGGGCTATTGCAATGCGCCCAAAGGTACGCGGCACTCGATTCGCGCTGATTGGGGATTCAATAACCGCGCAGCACGGTGATTCGGTCCGTAGGAATGCGAAAGGCTTTCTGCATTGGGCGAGTATGCTTTCGGATCAGAAAATTCGATATGTCGGGCATTATGCCACAGGGGGGTATACAACGGATCAGATATTAAACGTTTCGCTGCAAGCCCTTCTGAATGCCACTGAGAAGCCGGATTATTGTGTCGTTCTTGGTGGTACAAATGATGTCGGGAACGCTGCTCCAATCCCGTCTATTCTTAGGAATCTTCTTGAGATTTACAGGATACTTCTCTCGTATGGAATCGTTCCTATTGCGGCCACAATTCCGCCTAGAGACGGTGCCAGCCAGTTCCAGCAGACCAACATAATGAACCTTAATACTGGGATCAAATTTCATGCTGGAAGGCTCGGGCTTCCGTTGGTGGACTTCCATAGGGCCCTCATTGACTCAAATACAGCAAACTATCTCACAGGGCACGCAAGCGATCAGGTTCACCCGAATTCGTTGGGTGCGCGGATAATGGGCGCAGAGTTCGCTAGGGTCATAGGCGGCATGATGCCCGCGTGGAATCCGCCGCTTTCCGTCGCCGTGACCGATCCGGCGAACCTCATTTCAAACCCGTTATTCACGGTGGACGCAAACAATGACGGTACGCCGGATCGTTGGACGGTATATGCTGCTGCAGGTGCGACGTTCTCGCTTGAATCCCCCGCAGCAGACGAACCGATCGCGGGCAAATGGCTGAAATGCGTTCGGGCTACGGACTCCGGCAGCACGACGACGTTCCGCGTGGCGACGATAACCGGGGTCAATCCCGATGATCGGGCCGCTCTCTGTTTCAAATTTAAATTTGAGCCCGCAGCAAGCGGTGGAAAGTTTGGCGTCATGGTCTATAAGGACAAGGACGTTACGGTGCCGCTGCTTGGCGCACTTCACGATTGGGACAGGAACACGCCAGTTTCTACTGTGTACGGAGAGTTCACCGTACCGGCGGGCGTGACGGCATTGCAGATGGACGCGAATTTTAGCGGCGCGGGGACTGTGTGGCTCGGACAAATGACCATGCGAAACCTTACCGCTGCTGGAATAGACACTATTTAAGCCCCGAGCAATCGGGGTTATTTTATTGCCTGAAAAGGGCAGGGAGGGTTTTAAAATGGCATTGAAAGATTCGGTAATGTGGCTTTCGGGAGCTACGTTCGGAAGCGGAAAAGAAGCAGGTTTTGGTGGCGTTGTAGCAGCAGCAGGGACTTCGATCAGCGCATTTTTGGGTGGCTGGGACACGGCTTTGGAACTGTTGGTCTATCTCATGGTTGCGGATTATTTAACAGGTCTTCTCGGAGCGGTAAAGAACAAAAACGTCAACAGCGAGGTGATGTTCTGGGGCGGAATCCGGAAAGGTATTGTGCTCGGGGTTGTAGCGCTTGCCTCTATGTGCGATCAGTTCGTAGGTGGAGACTCCCCTATTTTCCGAACTATGGCGTTGTATTTCTACGCTGGCCGGGAAGGGTTGTCCGTGGTTGAAAATCTTGGAGTAATCGGCGTTCAACTGCCGTCTGGCTTGACCAAATTTTTAGAGCAGTTGAAACAAAAAGGGCAGGGTGAAGACAAAAAATGAATGGCTTCAAAATGAAATTTCCAATCACGCCCCGGTATTTGACGGGGCCAAGCAAAAGACGCCCGCGCATTCCGATGCCAGGCGTTCGCTTTATGGTGGCACATGATACTGGGAATCCCGGCTCTACGGCAGCCGGGAACGTATCGTATTACGAGCGCAGCCGGAACGATATGTCAGCTTCCGCTCACATCTTTGTTGATGACCGGGAGATTATCGAATGCATCCCGTTTTTGACGGGGGCTCCAGAGAAGGCTTGGCACGTCGTGTATAACGTGACGACCGATAACGAAATGTTCGGCGTGGATTCGAACGACTACGCGGGAGGCGTGGAGCTTTGTTACGGCGGCCGGATCAACCTGCAGGAGGCCTACAAGCGGTACATATGGGTGCTGGCCTACTCCTGCTATCGGTACGGCCTGAACCCGGCGACGGACATAACAGGGCACCATATCTTGGACCCAGCCCGGAAGACGGACCCCGTGAACGCCTTACGGCTTCTCGGAAAGACGTTTGAGCAATTCATAGCCGATGTGGTGGCCGAATATCAAGAATGCACACAAGAGGAGGACGAGGATAACATGGCAAAAGCGCTTGTATTCGAACACGATTGGCAATGGAAGCAGCTTGGCGACGCGCTGGACGGGTTGTATAGAAAAGAATTGTTGGACAGCTATACTTGGGCCGAGAAAGCATATGCGCGGCAGCTCACTGGCGCAGAACTGGGATTCCTGAACATGGTTGTGCAGGCGAGGCAAGCAGGCGTGAAAGTCTGACGAAGGCGTCGGGTTAACCGACAACATAATGAAAAGTAAAGAGGTACCCTCTTAAAGAAGAGGGTACCTACAGGGTTAAATTTTATAATAATAGAAGCAAACTCCAGTAGGTTCTGTTACACTACCTTCCCCAGTCTTTGAATCCCAAAACCATCCTTTTTCCATAACATCGAATTGATTAATGTTTAAGTTCGTGGCCGCAACCATTGACCAATATTCACCCGCAGGGATATTGTACTTCATCTGATCAGATACTTCTCTTGTTTCATCAACTGTCAGGCCAAATGTTGATTTTACTAAAGCATAGTCAATGCCTACAGTTGCAGTTGCAGTCACTTTGCTTGTAGTCTTGGCAGCATACGTGTATTCAGCTGGACCTAGTGCAGTAGTTCGATTGAAGATGTCTCCGCATGCTTTGGATGTACCTGTGGGTTTAAGATACTGATTCCCGGCCAATTGAGGACTTGCGATGGCGGATGGTTTTTGCTCAGTTAAGGGCAATTTTAAAAACACGCCTCCGATTTCAGCCTGTTCCGGTGGCTTCGGCAGATTCGAATTTTGAATAAACCTTTCCGCTTCTTTTCCTTCGATTTTGATCCTTTTAAAACCTTCTTCGTGGTTGGTTTCAACCACTTTGTACTGATACGACTCCAAATCGCCGTAGCAGCCTTTAGTCGGGTTGCTTTGCAAGGTGTCCTTTGCAGAAACAGGCTGGATACTCATTGCAAGAACAGCGGCTAGCGAGATTGTAGCAAAAAGTTTTTTCATTCCTACCCTTGCTCCTTTCATTATTTTAGGGTTGTCGCGACGCCCTAGAAAAAATGTTAGCACATATTGCCAAAATATGTTAGTCCCATTTTTTTGTAATTCAGAAATAAATGGTCCTAGAATTAAATTGAAATCCAAACTGTGCAATTTTTTTCTGCTGGGCTAATTGAGCGATTTTGAACAACGGTCGGCCGACTCGATCGTTCACCTATAAATTACCACGGATTCCAATATATTTTATATGGGACAAAACTACCTTTTTCTGAGTAATTAGGAGGACTAGATATAGTGGGTCAAGCAAAAATCCATGTAAAATCGTGTCATTTATTGTATATTATTGTCTAAATATGTTGTTTTTCTCTGATTTTCATCTATTTTTTGACGATAATCTCTTAATTTCCTTCAAATTCTCTATGTTGCTATCTGAAACCCCTAGATGTAATATTATGGTATCCAAAGAAGGGAGTGTTTGGGTTTTATGAAAAATGTAGGGTTCGAAAAGGAAATGAAAGGGCAATTTTTTACTGTGGCAGAGCGTCTTTTCAGGGAGGAGAAAAAAGCAGAAGCGGCACCCTTGTATCGTTATGTCATTGATCGGGAAACAGACCATAACGATCAAACTTTCCTTCTGTGCCACTTGCGGTTATTTCAATGTCTTGTTGGAGTGAGTTCGGAAGGAAACAAGGAAGCGCTGGAACAATTCGAACCGTTTTACACTCGATTGCCGGAGGATACCCGGCTTGATGCTTTGCTACTGACGGCGAATGTATGTTACTCGTTGGGTGATTGGAAAAGGGTGGAACGCTATGGGGATGAACTCTATATTTCGGCCCAAAATGTGTATGATAAATTAAAAAAAGAAAATTTTGTTAAAAACCTACATACCGAGCGGCATTTAGTGGTATATTATGGTCATGGGCTACGCATTAAAGGTTATCTTTTGACCATGCAGGACCGATACGAAGAAGCAAAAAAATATGTTGTGGAGTATTCGGACCTTTCATGGTTTCAAGGTCTTGACGAGGTTGGCAAAAAGGAGGTTGAGAAATTTCGAACTTGGGGCAAGGGTAATATGTTGATCCTTGAATTGAACACAGGAAATTCAAGTGTTCTCCCTGAATTTATCGCATATTTGGATGAAAACCCAAATTTGATTTTACAGGGCATGTTAGGAGCCATTAAAGCGGCAAATAAGTTTAATTTTTCCGTTAATGAAATGTTGGAGAAGTTTTGTGAAAGGCTACCCCCTATAAATGCGAATGTCACTTACATTGACGGGACCCAATTGTTTCAATTTTGGTACGAGAAAGCGGTATACAGTTTCAAAAGAAATAAAATTATCGTTGGGATCGATGAATTATTATATGCATTATATCTAGCCCATAAAATGAAATTTTACACTGGTTTCGAAAAGTGCGTTTCTTTGTATCGTGAAAACGGTGATTATGCGACAGAGCAGCAAAAATTGAATTACAAACATATCGTAGAAGGAGTGTTTGATTTATGAAAAAAGCATTTCTATCCTTAATGATGGGGTTGATTTTATTAAGTGGTTTTCCCGTTCAACAGACGCAACCAACACAGCCAACACCAACGATTGCTAAAAGTGATATTGGATGGGGCGGCTGATAAGAAACAAAAGAGTCCCGGCCAGTAATTTGACTGGTCAGGGACTCTTTTGTTTAACTCGTGGCTTGCTGCGTTGCGGCCATTAGACGGATATACGTGATCATCCCGGCAGCTTGTGCCGGTAGGTTTCGGCCCGTTCCGCTTAGGCCTCGTCAGGCGGGGTTATTGCTTAACCAATACCCAGTATAGCTCAGTGTTTCCATTGCTTTGAATGAGAGCGTCGATGCCTTTTTGTGCCCTTTCAATATTTACAAACCAAACGGCTCCGGGCATTGGATTTATGCCGTTCCTTACGACTTCGTAACCAAACCCTTCGTTACGCGGCTTGATGCTATACCCCTTGTATTCCATACATTCCTCCCGCGTTTACCGTCCGCCGACGATGTTTTGAAGGGGCCGAAGCCCCTGTATTATTTCTGCGCCTTGAGGATCGCCGCTGCGAGCTTGAAGCCATAGCTCACACCTGCGGCATACTGCTGGCCAGCTTCGTCGGTCCGCTCCAGTGCTTCGGCACCCCAAAATTGTTGAAGGAACTTTAGAACGTCTATGTTTTGCTTTTTTTCGGCCATGGTCTACCTCCATTTATTTTTCAAAGCGAACTATGTTAGAATAGGGTAAAATGCTGCAGGGGGGTCATTGAGTTGATACCAAAAATCATTGAATATGCAGTTGAAAAAAATGTGCTGTACCCTTTGGTGTACGTTGATATTTCCATATTGATGAATGATTACGATTCTATTATGATGTCTGTAAAGCAAGTGAGGCAGAAGAGAAGGGCCTAGACCCTTCTCTTTCTGTACTTACCGACGGCGCTTGGCCTGCGTCGTTCGGAGGTACAAGTCATACGCCCTTTGCTCTGATAATGTGAGGCTGTATCTGCTAAGTATCTCAACCTCACGCTTCCGGAACTCCTCCCGCGAGATGCGTCCCAGTCCCCTCTGGTCGCGTGCTACTCGTAGGAGGTGTTCGCATTTTTGTAGCTTTTCAAATGCTTGTAAAGTTAATTTGTCCATACTGTTTTTCACCTCCTTTCTATCTCTATTATATACTTACGCAAGTATATTGTCAATGGTTTTTTGTACTTGCGTAAGTATTTTTCTGTGTGCTATGATAGTATCGAGGTGAATAAGATGGAGACAAATGGAAAGTCTTCAACGCGAGCAAAAAATAAGTACAACGCCGCAAACTATGATCGGCTTTATCCTGTCGTCCCAAAGGGGCGTAAGGCTGTATATGAAGCCGCAGCAAAGACGGCCGGAATGAGTTTGAATGATTACATCAACAAGGCAATAGAAGAGAAGATTGAGCGCGATAAAAAAGAGCAGGAGGGATAACCTCGCCGCTCTTTTTTTATTTATTGCATGTTCGTACTTCGTTTACATATAATAAATTTTTATTAAAAAAGTCCCCGCCAGTATAATATACTGGTCAGGAACTTTTTTTTCGCGTTTGATAACCTTGATCCCAAGGGACCATTTCCCACAACTTACCCACAAAAACGATGTCAAACCTCGGTCAGCCTTGTCCTATATTGTCTACCTTAAAAGTCTGAAAACCCGCTATATTATTGGCTTTTGAACAACTCTGTCTATCAGTGTCAATCTTGAAAATATTTCAGCCAGCAGTTCAAAAAGCATACCGGACAGACGCCGACGGAATTCAGGCAATCGGTTAAAGACTGAATTTTTTCCACCCTAGGGCCGAAATCTCTCCCGTTACGTATCCCGGGGATTGTCCTCTATACTGAAGCAGTAGACACATATACAAGGAGGGTTCGTAAGATGAACAAAGCGGCTACAACGGGAGTCCTGTTGACCCTCTCGCTTTCGCTCCTCGCCGGCTGCGGCTCGGGTGGAGACCAAGCGGGCACAGGCAGCGCGGGCGGAGACAAAGGAAAAGCGTCCGATAAAGTAAAGCTTTCGCTATGGCATAACTTCACCGGCGACGATATGCGCGCCAAAACGATGCGGGGGATCATGGAGCAGTACAAGAAGGATCACCCGAACGTGGAATTGGATATTCAGGGCATTCCGCCCGATGGCTATAGAGCCCGTTTGAAAACGGTTGCGGCGGCAAACGAAATGCCCGACCTGTTTGTGATGTGGCCTGGCGTCATGACCAAGGAGTTCGCCGGAGGCGATCTGCTTCAGCCGATCAACCCGCTGCTGGACAGCAAGGCGGATTGGAAGAACGGCTTCCTGCCGGGCTCCTTCGACGACTTCACGCTGAACGACAACATTTATGCCGCTCCGATGGGGCTGTCCCCAACGTCGATTTTATACTACAACAAAGCGATGTTCGATAAACACAATGTCAAGCCGCCGAAAACGTGGGATGACATGATGAGCCTGGTCGAAACGTTCAAGAAAGAAAAAATAACGCCGATCGCGCTTGGTAACAAAGCGGCATGGCTGGCGCAATCCAGTATTTTGAGCTCCTTGGCCGACCGCGTGACGGGAACGGAATGGTTCTTGAACGCAGCCGAGCAAAAAGGCGCGAAGTTCACCGATCCGGAATTCGTGCAAGCGCTGACGTACATGCAGCAGCTTGGCAAAGCCGGAGCATTCCAGGACGGCTTCAACAGCATCGACAACACGCAAATGGAGCAAATGTTCGCGCAAGGCAAAGCGGCGATGATGATCGACGGCGGATGGGCGCTTACGAACCTTGCGGCCAATGCGACCAAAGAAGTACTGGACGGGATTGACGTGACGGTGCTGCCTTCCGTTCCGAACGGCAAAGGCGATCCGAACTCGCTTGCCGGTGTCGTCGGAACCGGTCTTGGCATGAGCAAGAAAACGTCCGGCGCAAGCAAAGAAGCGGCGTATGAGCTGATCTACGCGATGTCCGGTCCGGCGGCGCAAAAAGCGACGCTGGAAAGCAACCAGCTCGTCAGCTACAAGGTCGATCTGGACACAACCAAAGTTTCCTCGCTGTTCGCCAAAGTCCACAACATGGCAAGCACCGTGAAGCGGACGCCGGTTTATGACGGACGGTTGAGCTCCGCCGCAGCCGATGTGGTGAACAACGGATTGCAGGAACTGCTCATGGGCGCAAAGCCCGAAGACATAGCGAAGAAAATTCAAGACGCGCAAGCCAAGTCGGTCGGCGCGAAATAAGATGGGCCGCGCGATTCCAGCTCTTCACCGGGGCTGGAATCGCCAGTTCCGGAAGAAGGAGGGGATTCCATGACGGCAGCGGCACGCATTAGAGGGTTTATTGCGATAGGTCTTCTCCCGGCCACGCTGATTTTCGTATTTTTCGCGATTATACCGATTTTCTGGTCCGCTTATTACGGCTTTTTCGATTGGAAAGGCATCGGGGCTGCGAAGTTCATTGGCTTCGATAACTACGTGGAAGTGATCCGCGACCCGATTTTCTGGCTTTCGTTTAAAAACAACATGCTACTTGTCGTCGCGTCGGTGTTCGGCCAAATTCCGATCGCGCTTATTTTGGCCCTTGTGCTCACAAGAAGCTCGCTCTTTCAACGGATGATCCGTGCTTCGGTGTTTATGCCGATGGTGCTTTCCTCGGTTGTCGTGGGGATCATTTGGAGCTACATTTACCACCCGCAAATCGGAATTTTGAACTTCCTGCTCGACGGCCTCGGCCTCGAATCCTGGAAGATGCAGTGGTTGTCCGATCCGAAAATATCCATGTATATGCTCATGATTCCGGTTATTTGGAACTACATCGGGCCGTACATGATTATGTTTATCGCCGCGCTGCAAAATATTTCCCCGGAAATTGACGACGCTTCGCGAATCGACGGTGTCGGGCCGGTGCGGAAATTGTTCTCGATCACCCTGCCGATGATTTGGGACACGATCAAGGTCGCCGTCGTGCTTTGCATCTCGGGCAGCTTGAAGGCATTCGACCTGATTTATGTCATGACAAATGGGGGACCGGCGCACTCGACCGAGCTGCTCGCTTCGTATATGTACAACAACACGTTCAACGTCTTCCGCTTTGGCTACGGCAGCGCAGTCTCGACTGCGATCATTATTCTCAGCCTGCTGTTGATCTTGGGAAGCCAATTCCTCATGAAACGCAACTACCGATAACCGAAAGGAGGGACCGTCATGGGACAAGCTTTGTCAGTTAAAACGGGAAGCGCCTCAGGCAAAGCCGGGGCAAAATGGAGCCGCGGGTTGATTAACGTCCTGCTCACCGCTTACGCCCTCGTTACGCTTTATCCTCTGTTCTGGCTGTTCGTCAGCGCTTTTAAAACAAACGAAGAGTTTCATTCCAAGCCGTTCTCCTTTCCGGAGGTATGGCAGTGGGACAACTTCGCCCGGGCTTGGGAAGTTTCGGCGATGGGAACGTCGATTGTCAATTCGACCATCGTTACCGTCTTGTCGCTGGTTTTGACGCTGGTGCTCGGCGCGCTGGCGGCTTACGTACTGGCACGCTTTGATTTTAAACTGAAGCCTTTGTTCATGGGCTTGTTTTTGCTCGGCATGCTCATTCCGGTTCACAGCACGCTTGTGCCGCTCTTCGTCCTGATGAAAAAAGTCGGGCTGCTCGATACGTACGCGGCGCTCGTGTTCCCTTATACGGCGTTTGAGCTGCCGCTGGCGATCTTCGTCGTCGCGGCCTACCTGACTGCGATTCCGAAAGAGATTGAAGAAGCCGCGCTGATCGACGGCACGGGGTATTGGGGCATCTTCTTCCGCATGATGCTGCCACTCAGTATGCCGGCCTTGTCGACCATAGCGATTCTTGGCTTTTTACGGTTCTGGAACGACTTCGCGTTCGCGCTTGTCTTTATCAGCAAGCCCGCTTTAAAAACGATTCCGCTCAGCTTGTCCGTCTTTGCAACCGGGTATTCGACCGACTACAAGCTGACGATGGCTGCGATGTCGATCGCGGTGCTGCCGACGATTATCGTCTACCTGCTGTTCCAGGAGCAGATTATGAAAGGGATGACGGCCGGGGCGGTCAAGGGATAAATTGATCTCATGCAGGGAGAAAAATTTGCAATTCACAGATTTGGACAAATGTGGTAGTATCCGGGTGGAGAGAGGGGGATCAGCATTGGCTGGTTTGAAAGTAGCTGTGATTGGCGCAGGCTCGATTTCGGAAATGCATTTCACCTCGTACCAAAATCATCCCGAGGTAGAGCTCGTCGCCGTTTGCGACCTGGTGGAAGAACGGGCGAGGCAGGCAGCCGACAAGTTCGGCGCGAAAAAGGTGTACACCGATTACCGCGAGCTTCTGGCGGACCCGGAAGTGGAAGCGGTCAGCATCTGCACCTGGAACAACTCTCATGGCGAGATCAGCATCGCGGCGCTCGAAGCGGGCAAGCATGTACTGTGCGAAAAGCCGCTGTGCACGACCGTCGATAAGGCGCTCGAGGTGGAAGCGGCGGTCCGCCGGAGCGGCAAGCTGCTGCAGGTCGGCTTCGTGCGCCGGTACGGGACGAATACCAAGGTGCTGAAAAAATTCATCGACGCGGGTGAGCTCGGCGAGATCTATTATGCGAAAGCGTCTTACCTGCGCCGCCTCGGCAATCCGGGCGGCTGGTTCTCGGACATCGAGCGTTCGGGCGGCGGACCGCTGCTCGACATCGGCGTGCATGTGATCGATTTGTGCTGGTACTTGATGGGCCGTCCGAAAGTGAAATCGGTGACGGGCAACACGTACAAGAAGCTCGGCAACCGCTCGAACGTGCAAAATTTGAGCTATTATCAGGCGGCGGACTTCGACGCTTCCAAAAACTCCGTTGAGGATATGGCCAACGCCTTGATCCGTTTCGAGAACGGCGCTTCGCTGATGGTGGACGTCAGCTTTACACTGCATGCGAAAAGCAACGAGGTGGCCGTGAAAATATTCGGCGAGCGGGGCGGCGCGGAGGTCGAGCCCGACTTTACGATCATAACGGAAAAGCACGATACGATTTTGAACGTGACGCCGCAGATCGACAATTCGACCTTTGATTTTGTGGCAGGCTTCCAGAACGAAATCAATACGTTCGTCGACTGCTGTCTCGGACGAGCCGAATTGATCAGTCCGGTCGAAGACGGCGTAGAGCTGACCAAGATCATCTCCGGTATTTACGAGTCGAGCGAAAAAGGTATCGAAATTCAATTCTAAACTAAGTCCGGCGAATGGCACGCTGCGCGGGTGGAAGAAAGGTCCGCCTGCTCTGCTTCGTTCGCCGGACTTCTGAATATGGAGGAGAGCGGAGATGAAATTAACGAACAAAATCGGCGTCATCGTCGACAGCTTCGGTGTCGGGGTTCGCGAAGGGCTGCACAAGGCGAAGGAGGTCGGCGCCGACGGCGTGCAGATTTATGCGGTCAGCGGCGAGATGGACCCGGCCGGACTGACGGCAGAGGCAAGACGTGAGCTGAAAGCGTACATCGCTTCGCTGGGGCTTGAAATTTCCGCGCTCTGCGGCGATCTGGGCGGGCACGGTTTTCAGGATGGCGCGGCCAATGCGGCGAAGGTCGAGAAGTCGAAGCGAATTCTCGATCTGGCGCTCGATCTTGGCACTAACATCGTAACGACCCATATTGGCATCGTGCCCGAGGATATGAGCGGCGAAGTATACCACAACATGCAGACGGCCTGCGAGGAGCTCGGACAGTATGCGAAGAAATGCGGCGCTTATTTCGCCATTGAGACTGGCCCGGAGCGGTCCGCTCATCTGAAAAGCTTCTTGGATACGCTCAGTACGAATGGCGTCTCGGTGAACTTCGATCCGGCGAACATGGTCATGGTCACGGGAGACGACCCGGTGGAGGGCCTGCGGCTGCTGAAGGATTATATCGTCCATACGCATGTGAAGGACGGCATCCGGTTCCGCGAAGTGGACCCGCGCGAGGTATACGGCGCGCTCGGGTTTGAGCCGATGGATCATGGCAAAATTGCGCAGATGGTGACGTCCGGCGAGATGTTCAAGGAAGTGCCGCTCGGTGAAGGGCGGGTGCCGTTCGACGCTTATTTTGCCGCACTACAGGAGATAGGTTATGAAGGCTATTTGACGATCGAGCGCGAAGTCGGCGTGCAGCCGGAAGTCGACATCCGGCTCGCGGTTGATTTTATTCGACGCTATAAATAACGAACGCGAGCAATAGAAGCTCGGTGAACAACATTGGAGAAGCGACGAGCATGAAAATTGCGCTGAGCGTATGGAGCGTTCATGCAGCCGGTTCGATCGCAAACCTGGACCGAATTTTATCTACTATATATAGGCGCAAAAAAGAGGGCATTCAAGCCCGCTTTTTTGCGTTCACTCCGCAAATCGGTCCGCCACTGAGCTGGCGCCGAACGACATCGGCTTAATCCGCGCTTCGTAGCCGACGGACGTGACCCAGCCGCAAATTTCTTGAATCAGCACCTTCGTCTCGCCCTGCTGTCCGATGTCGATGTGAATTTCCAGCGGCCATTGGGAAGTCAGGTCGCTCATTCCACTGCGGTTCAACAGCTCGACCAGCTCCAGGCTGAGCTCGGTTTCGCGGTAAATCCTTGTGCGCAGGTCGAAGAGCGGACGGCTGCTCCGTTTGCGGTAAAAAAAGCGGGCTCCCTTGCCGATCCGGTGAATGATAACGGCCGTGACGAGCGTCGTACTGCGCCGGGTCGTATGGGAATCCGTTCCGATAACCAATTTATAGCTTGCTTCCTGATCTTCTTGGACAAAGTCGTGCAGGATTTTAACCATTTCCTCCAATGCAACGGAACCTCTAGTCGGGCTAAGGAACATCATCTGTTATCCAACTCCCTCCAAGATTGAAAATGACCCCATAGCTATAGTTTACGCCAAAAATCGTTAAAATAGTTTAAATTTGCAGTGGATCGGCTGGAATCGGAACTTAGTACGCAACAAGTAATCAACGGAAAAGCAAAGAACAAAGCGAGGCTCAAAAAGGAGTTCGGTGGCAAGAGAGTAGAGTGTGCTAAACGATTGTCGTTTGTAAAAAAGAGCCTAAGCCTTGCGGCTCAGGCCAACGAAAAAAACATCCTCTTTTATTGTAAAGTAACGGGAGATCAAATTCAAATCGTTAAACATCGGTAAATTTCATTAAAAATGTGAAAAATCATACAAAATAGAGCGCTTTCATCATATAATAGAATTAACCTGTCAGCGGCATCGCTGTACAAAGGAGGCTTGGCGCCATGGAGGGAAGATTTTCCGTCGGATTTGTTGTCGGAACGATGCTCAGTATACCGCTATGGATATCCGCCATCGGCTGGATGAAGCTCGTAGGCTTCGCTGTAAAATATGTATTCCGCCTTCATATTATTTAATGATCGGCCAGCCAATATGCCGCGAAGATGGCCTGGGCATCCGTCCCGGACGTCTCGCTCCTTTGCTTGTCTATCGTCACTAAGACCGCACTTTCCGCAGGCGAAAGCTTTCGGAAAAGCGCGGTCTTTTCTTTGTCTTCCGCATAGGGGGAGCATGTTCCTTTTTGTCGAAAAAACAGGTAAAATAAAGGAAATACGCCTGTTATTCGTACGATAGGAAGGGGAGAGAGCACGTATGAAAACGATGCCGCGTCCGTTCAAAAGAACGGGATGGGGAATCAAAGTCAAAGCGGGGACGGCCTTCCTTTTTCTGCTGCTGACGCTTCCCTGGCCTGTCGCGCAAGCAGGCTTTCTGGACCGGGTGAAAGACATTTACGACATGCCGGAGCAGATTGGACAGCTCCAGAATCAATATAACGAGACAAAGCAGGAGCTGGAGCGGAACCGGGAGCAGCTTGAGACGACGCTTAAGCGCTCGGAGGAAGCCGCGGAGCAGTACAAGGCGACGGAGCAGCGGCTGAAGGAAGAAAATAGCGAGCTTCGCAGCCGCAATGAGCAATTGGAGCAGCTGATCCGGCGTTTGGAAGAGGCCGAGCAGGCGAGTGCAAAGCGTACGAGACAAATTGTTCGGACGGCGTTGACGGGAGTGCTGCTCGTTGTGCTCTATTTTGTTCTGATGCGCGTGATCCGGCTCGTCGTATGGCGCCGGAACCGCAGTACAAGTCACCGGGGAGGGAACAGATGAAGATTCATGTAGAAGAAGGAGCCGGAAGCGACGGAAAAGCGGCAGCCGTGGAGCTTGCCGCCGGTGAAGCCGCCCTGGTGCTGCATCCGAAGCAAATCATCGCTTTTCAGGGCCGTTCCGGAAGCCGGGAGGACCGTCTGTTGAATGTGGCCGGGGTTTATCGGAAGAAGCGTTGGATCGAATCGCGTTTGACCGGCCCTGCGCGCTTTGTGCTGGGCGTTCCGGCAGGCTTCAGCTTCCGGGCGATGGAGCTGCCGGAGGATAGCAGCCTGCTGTTCGACATCCGGTATGTGCTGTTGTACAGCGAGGGGATGAAGCTGCAAAGCCGCTTTCAAAAAATCAAGCAAGCCGTTGTAACGCAGGATTGGATTCGGATGAAATTTTCCGGCGGCGGCACGCTCGGTCTGCTTAGCTGCGGCCCTTTGTGCGAGCTGACGATCGATCCGTCGGAGCCGGTCTATGTCGATATCGGCTGTCTCGTCGCTTTTCCGGAGGAAGCCAAGCTGCAGCTATGCGTCTACGGCAATCCGCTTGCAAGTCAGCGCATGAACTACCATTGGGAAATTACCGGTTCGGGCAAGGTGCTTTTGCAGCCTTCCAGACCGAGATTCGGGCTGGCCGATCCTTTGCAGGGCGATTCCTTGTTCAAACGGATTTTGAGAGAAGCGCTTCCGTTCGGCGGAGTCATTATAAAGTAAAATGGTTAAAAAAACGCCTCGTTTTCCAGCGATGAATCGCCGGGAACGGGGCGTTTGCTATTGAGCGGAATATCGATTGCGGAGTCATAATTTATGGCGATCTCGCATACTTAATCTGAGACCGTAGGACAAAAAAGTGTCATCCTTCAAAGCCGAATTGCACAAAGGGGGTTGCGTCTTGATTCAATTCCAGGATGTGAACAAGCACTATGGTCATTTTCATGCATTGAAAAACATCAATTTGACGATTGAACCGGGCGAGGTCGTCGTCGTGATCGGACCGTCCGGTTCGGGAAAAAGCACACTGCTCCGCTGCATCAACCGGCTGGAGACGATATCCGGAGGGGAGCTGATGGTGGACTATATCAAGGTTCACGACAAGAAAACCGACATCAACAGCCTGCGGCGCAACATCGGCATGGTCTTCCAGCATTTTAACTTATACCCGCACCGCACGGTACTGGAGAACATCACGCTGGCCCCGATGAAGGTGCTCGGTCTCTCGCGTCAGGCGGCCGAGGAAACGGCCATGATTTATTTGAACAAAGTCGGCATTCCCGAAAAAGCGAAGTCCTATCCGTCGCAGCTATCGGGCGGGCAGCAGCAGCGCGTGGCGATAGCGCGCGGGCTCGCCATAAAGCCGAAGATCATGCTGTTCGACGAGCCTACGTCGGCACTCGATCCGGAAATGATCGGAGAAGTGCTCGACGTCATGCGCGACTTGGCGGAAGAAGGCATGACGATGGTCGTCGTCACCCACGAGATGGGCTTTGCCCGTGAAGTTGCCGACCGGATCGTCTTTATGGATCAAGGGCAAATTCTCGAGACGACGCCTCCGGCCGAATTTTTCGAGAGTCCGCGCGAGGAGCGGGCGCGCACATTCCTTAGCCGGGTATTAAATCACTGACCTGATTTTCGTATTCCAATTTGGAGAGGAGACTGGATTGTGAAAATGCTCAAAATGAAGAAGCTGTTTTCCTTAACGGTCGTGTCGATGCTCATGCTGACGATGATGGCGGGCTGCGGCACCAAGCCGGCAGAACAAGCGGGAGCCGGAGGCGGAACGCCCGCGAAGCCGGAAGCGGCGGCTTCCACGATTGAAGCCATTAAGAAACGCGGCAAGCTCATAGCCGGAGTCAAATACGATACGAAGCTGTTTGGGCTGAAAGATCCGGGGACCGGCAAGGTCGAAGGCTTCGATATCGATATGGCCAAGCGGTTGGCGAAAAGCATTTTGGGCGACGAAACGAAAGTCGAGCTGAAGGAGGTTACCTCCAAAACCCGTATTCCGATGCTGCAAAACGGCGAGATTGATATCATCATTGCCACGATGACGATCAACGAAGAGCGCAAGCAGCAGGTCGACTTCACGGACGTTTATTTCAAAGCGGGCCAGTCGCTGCTCGTGAAGAAAGGCAACGCGATTCAATCGATCGCCGATCTGAAGAAAGGCACGAAGGTGATGGCGGTCAAGGGCTCCACGTCGGCGGTCAACATTCGGGCCAAAGCGCCGGAGGCGACCGTGCTGGAGTTCGACAATTATCAGGACGCGTTCACCGCGCTTAAAGCCGGTCAAGGGGATGCGCTGACGACGGACAATGCGATTTTGCTCGGGATGGTGAAGCAGGACCCGAATTTCCAGTTGGCCGGGGGCAATTTCACCGACGAGCCGTACGGGATGGCAATCAAGAAGGGCGACAGCGAGTTTGTCGCTTACGTCAACAAGTTCCTGAAGGAGATGAACGCGAGCGGCGAATACGACAAACTCTATGAGCAGTGGTTCGGAGAAAAGCCGGCGAAATAACAAGCTAAGCTTACATCCTTGTTGCCCGAAGGGAGGCTCAACCGGACATGAACGACCATCTCTTGCGGTTCGATATTTTGATCAAGCATTGGGATACCTACATGCTCGGCTTCGGCAATACGGTCAAAGCGAGCGTGATCGCGCTGCTGGCAAGCTTTATTTTGGGGACGATCATTGCCATATTCCGGATCGCGCCGCTGAGGCCGCTTAACTGGCTGGGCACGGCATACGTGGAATTTATCCGCAACATTCCTTTGCTGCTGATCGTTCTGTTGATTTATTTGGCGGCTCCGACACTCGGTTTGCCGTTCGATGGCTTTACGTCGGGGACGATCGCGCTGTCGATCTACACGGCGGCCTTCATTGCGGAGGCGATCCGGGCGGGCATCCTGGCCGTTCCGCAGGGCCAGACGGAGGCCGCCCGTTCGTCGGGGCTGACGTACTTGCAAACGATGCGTCACGTGGTGCTGCCCCAAGCAATCAAGATCGTCGTTCCGCCGCTCGGCAACCAATTTTTGAACCTGGTCAAAAATACGTCCGTGCTTGGGGTCGTCGCCGGTCTCGACCTGATGTACTTCGGCGATATCGTCTCGACGCAGACATTCGTCACGTTCAGCGTCTATATTTTTATCGCGCTGTTCTATCTCGCGCTGACGATTCCTTTGAGCTTCGGCGTTCGGTACTTGGAGAAGCGAATGGCGTTCTAACGCCCGGCTGAGGAAGGGAGGAAGCGACATGGACTTCGCCGGAGCTTATGCCCCGGAAAATCTCAAGTTTCTGATGCAGGGGCTTTATGTGACGTTAAAAGTAGCCTTTTTCTCGATTATTTTCAGCTTTATCCTCGGCGCTCTCGTCGGCACGCTCAGATATGCCCGCGTTCCCGTGCTTTCTCAGGTTCTCGCGGTGGCCGTGGAGACGATCCGCAATTTGCCGCTCCTGCTCATTATCTTTTTCACGCGCTTTGCGCTGCCCGAGGTCGGGCTGAAAATGTTCCAAAATGCCGAATACTCCGCGATCGCAGCACTTACCGTGTTCGAAGCGGCGATGATTGCCGAGATTGTCCGCAGCGGCCTGCTATCGATCGAGAAGGGCCAGATGGAAGCGGCCCGCTCGTCGGGGCTCACCTACGTTCAGGCTTTGTGGCATGTGATTTTGCCGCAGGCCTTGCGCCGGATGGTGCCGCCGCTCGTCAGCCAGTTCATCTCGCTGCTCAAGGATACGTCGCTGGCGACGGTCATCGTGCTCGCCGAGCTCATGCACAATATGCAGATCGTAGCCGCGAAAAACCCGAACTGGGTGATTCCAGTTTTTATCGCCGGAGCGCTAATCTATTTTGTAGTCAACTACGCATTGTCGCTGCTGGCTAAGCGGCTGGAAATCCGGCAAGTATAAACTGGAATAAAATGGTTAACGGGCAAAAAAAGAACCGCTCGCTCGAGTCTCCGGAGAGGATCGGGCGAGTCGGTTCTATTCTTTTCGCGGATCGTCAGGTTACTTCTTCTTGCCGGTGTCGCAAGCGCCCGCCTCGCGGGATACCGTCTCCTCCGCCAGCTTGTCGCCGAATTGGTCGAGGCGTCCCGGTTGGCTGGCCGGTCCGTCGTTGTCCGGCTTGTTGTTTCTTCCTGTCATGGCTGCTCACCTCCATTCTATTGGTTAGCGTACCAAGAGGAGGGGCGAATTATTTCATCATTTTAGCCAAGCCTTCGATTTGAGGATGAAGGCCAGCGAAGCGAGCCCGAATGCCGCCACGACGGCTTCCAGCAGCCAGATGTTCAATTTCATTCCTTGACTTAGTCCCGGTAAAAAGTCGATCACGGCATGAAGCCCGATTGCATACGCCAAATACAACAGCTTGCGGCGGCGGACGGCGTAGAGCACCAGGAGCGACATGGCGATCTGAATCAGCAGCGCAGCGATTCGTTCGATTCCGCCTAAGGCAAAATGCGAGGCGGGCGTCGTGAGCAGCAGCGACTTCACGGCTAGCAGCGGTTCGCTCGGAGCGCCCGAAGCCAGCAGCTTATCGAATTGTCCGGCGTTGATGAGAAGCGACATATAGAGCGATTGCACGCTGCCCAGCACGCCGATGAGCACGGCTTCGATCCCGCCGTGGCCAAGCCCGAGCGCGATGCCGTCCTTCCGTTCCCGGTTGCGTTTAAGCCAGAAGCGGAAGGCGATGTAACGTCCTGCTTCCTCGAAGATGCTGGCCGCCAATGCGCCATACGTTGCCAAGGCCAGCGGATTTCGGCTCATGAGGCTTGCAGTGTACGGATTGCCCTGCAGAACGTAGACATGGAGCAGCTTCTCCAGCACCTGGCTGAACAGGATAAACACCAGAATGCCGATGCTGAATGCTTTGAGCGAAAACTTTTCTTTGCGGTAGTAGACGATAAATAAGGCTGCCGGTACGCCAACAGATAATATGGCGGTCGTGATCATAAATATGATGGACCATGAGCTGACCATAGGCGTTTCACTTCCTTTCTCGGGGACTTATTGCCATACAAGCAGACCTGCGGTTAAGGTGACGATTCCGACGGCGGCTACGAACAGCTCTGTCAGCGGCAGCGACCGTTTGGCCAGCCGGACGGAGACCAGGTTGAATCCGGTATGCGCCGGGATCATCAGTAGGAGCAGCCATGGCATATGGGCGATCAGCAGTGTGCTGCCGATGTGGAACATGCTGGCGAAAATGCGCTCTAGTAAGCCCCACAGCGGAGAGCTGTTCATTTGGCCGGTCGATTCAAGGAACGCCTTGGCTTGCATCGCTTTTTCGTCCGTCCGCTTAATGATGGAAGCGAGGACGATCCCGTTGACGACGGCGAAGACGACCTCGATGGCCGCCCAGCCTTGACCAAGGGAAAGGGCGGAGTTGAGCGAGAAGCCGGTTATCCAGAGCGCCAGCAGCCGGACGCCTTCTTCCAGCGGCCCGGAGGCGGCTGCGACGAGCAGGCCGGCGCGCTCCTTCGGCTGCTTGCGGACAAGCAGCGCAATCGGACCGCGAAGCAGGAGCGCGGCCCACCAACCGGCCGCACCGATCCCGAAGGCGGCCCAATCCGCCGGAAGCCCGGCATAGCGGAAAGCGAGCCAGAAGGCGGCGGGAACGGCCAGATAAAGCGGAATCACCATATAAAAGCGGCGTCCGATAAGCTCGTAGTTGTCGGTCGATTTGTTAGATGTTGTTTGGGTTGGGTTCATGAGCGTCACTCTTTTCCTTCCGAATCGGATGCTTGCGGCTCCGGGATGATGATGGTGGTGAATAAGCGCCTCCGTCGTCCGGGTTCGGGAGACTTCGTCATGGCTTCCCGAATCACAGGGCGAAGGGCCTGAGCGAATTCGGCAAACTCTTCGTCCGTCAAGTATAGCGGTACCTGCCGGTAGCCGACGCCGTCTGCCTCCAAGTCGAAGGAGGGCTGCTGTAAATAGCGTCCGAAATCGTCCACCAGCGAGGCGACGAACGTCATGAAGTAGCGCAGGTTATCGTCCCGGTCGGCATGGGCCAAATCTGCCGAGGACAGGACGGCTTGCTTATCGGGCAACGTATATATTTTCTCGATCGTTCCGCGCACTTGGCGTTCGTCGGCTACCGTCAGAACACAGCCTTTGTACAGTTTATTCAAATGCCGGTACAGCGTAGCTTGCGGAATATCGGGCAGCGCCTGGATCATTTCGAGCGCGGACATGTGGCGTCCACCGACCAGCAGCCCAAGAATGCGGAAGCGGACCGGGTGTAAAATCAGGTCGGCTTTGGAGTCTTTCATACAGCCTTCACCTCGAACATTATCATTATCGATAATGATTATAGTGGGTAGTGCTCTTTTTGTCTAGGAGGGCAGCGGGGGGTTACATGCAAAAAGAGCGGACATGCTTGAGTAAAAATGGGCAATATAGGGTAAGGAAAAAGAGAAAGGCATTACCATACAAAGGAGCGATGGAGGATGAGCAAAGCGATCCAAGCTTATTTTCATACGGAAAACGATGCCGAGGACGTTCGGATCAAGCTGCAAACATACCGGGTGGAGCAGGTTGAAATCGGAGAATTGGATGAGGCGGCGGACCGCGATACGCCGCTGCTGTTTCCTATTGCTATCGCAGGCGCGGGGACGATTCCGGTTGGCGTCGGTTATGCAGGCAGCGAAGCCGGACCGATCGCCGCAACCGGCGCGGCGGTGGCCGGTGATTATCTCGGCTTCCGTACGTTGGACGAAGCCGGACACGACCAAGACGGCGATGGCGTGGACGACAGGAAGCTTCGCTATGTGCTCAGCACGAAGGTGGCCGAGGAGCAGTACGACGAGATCGTCGATCTGATCCGTTATCACCGGGGGCACGTGGCTAAGCTCGACTGAAGGCGGCTTGCAGAAAAAAATGCCCGCTTGCGGCACGGAAACGCGTTCCGGCGGCAGCGGGCATTCACAGCAGGCGCGGCTCCAAGCTTTAAGCGCGCCGCCGGTTCAAATGAATGAACGTAATGGCAAGCGCCAAGACAAGCACCGATCCTTTGATGATGTCAAAGGCGTAGTAAGGCAGGTTGAGCATCGTCAGCCCATTCAGCAGCACGCCGATCAGGACGGCGCCGAAAAACGTGCCGATCACGTTCGGCTTGCCTGCGCCGAGCACGGAGAAGCCGACGAACACGGCGGCGACCGACTCCATCAGCAGCGGCGCCCCGGCATCGATCTGGCCGGAGCCGACGCGGGCGGCGAACAGAATGCCGCCGATGGCGGCGAAGATGCCGGACAGCACGTAAGCGAACGTGCGCACGCGATTGACGGCGATGCCGGACAGGCGGGCGGCCTCTTGGTTGCCGCCGGTCACGTACATTTGGCGGCCCCAGCGGGTATACGTCAGAAACACGTGGACGAGGATGACGGCGATAATCATCAGCACGACCGGCACCGGGATACCGAGCAGCTTGCCTTGACCGATCCAGAGGAACGTCTCGGTGAATTTACCGGGCGCTTTCGTCCCGTCGGTCATCTGCATGTTGTTATAGATCGAGAAGCCTTGGGTATACGTTTTATGCACGCCGCCGATGATGTACATGACGGCCAACGTCGCCAGCAGGTCCGGGATGCGGACTTTGACGATCAAGAGCGCATTCAGCAGTCCGATGACGATGCCGATCAGCAGCGGGACAATGAGTACGACGATCAGCGGGAACTGGAACCAGACCATCATCGTTGCCGTGACGACCGTCGTCAGCGAAACGGTGGAGCCGACCGAGAGATCGAACCCGTCGACGATCTGCGAGAAGGTCACGCCGATCGCGATAAACGTTACAATCGAGATGGAGCGGAGAATGTCCGCCATGTTGTCGTAGGATAAGAAATTTTCGTTAACGAAAGAAAAGATTGCAATGACGGCGGCAATGATGAACAAGGCCCCGTATTTAAAAGAAATATCCAGCCATTTGCCTTTCACTTGCTTATGCCTCCCCGCTGCTTGCATAGTACAATATTTTCTCCTGCGTCGCTTCGTCACGGGACAGCTCCTTCACGATCCGTCCGTAGCTCATGACGAGAATCCGGTCGGCAATGCCCAGAATTTCCGCGATTTCGCACGATAAGTACACGATGCCTTTCCCTTCTTGAGCGAGTCGTCCGATCAAGCGGAAAATATCGCTTTTGGCGCCGACGTCGACGCCCTTGGTCGGTTCGTCGAACAAATATACCTCGGCATCCGTCGGCAGCCATTTGCCGACCGCTACCTTCTGCTGGTTGCCGCCGCTCAAATATTTGACCTGCTGCTCCCGGTTCGGCGGCTGAATCCCGAGCTCGGAGATGCGGGCATCCGCATTCTCCGTTTCCTTGCGGCGATTGACGAAGCCGAGCCGGCTGAGCCGTTCGAGGAGCGTCAATGCGAGATTCGCTTTCACCGACAGCTCGACGAGCACGCCTTGCTTGCGCCGCTCCTCCGGGATGAGCGCAAGTCCCTCACGGACGGCGTCGGCCGGGGCGCGGAGCTTGATCGCGCGTCCGCGCAGCCGGAGCTCGCCCGCGTCCAGCGGGTCGGCGCCGAACAGAAGGCGCGACAGCTCCGTTTTGCCCGCGCCGACCAGTCCGACGACGCCGACGATTTCGCCGCGGCGCACCGTCAGATCGACGCCGCGTACCTTGGTGCCGCTGGTCAGGCCGCGCGCTTCGAGCAGCGGCTCGCCAATGGCGGCCTCCGCCTTGGGGAACTCCTCCTCAAACGGCTTGCCGAGCATCTCTTCGATGACGGCTTGCGCGTCCGTGCTCGCCGCCGCTTTTGTCGAGATGCGCTGCCCGTCCCGCATGACGGTGACCCGGTCGCTGATGCGGAACACTTCGCCGAGCCGGTGCGAGATGAAAATGCAGCCGACGCCGTCGGCCTTCAGCCGGTTCATGATGCGGAAGAGCTGCTCCGCCTCTTCGCCGGAGAGCGGGGCGGTCGGCTCGTCGAAAATGATAAACTTCGCCTTTTGCGCCAGCGCCCGGCCGATCAGCACCAGCTGCTTTTGGGCGATGGACAGCTCTCCGGCCTGCTGCCGGACGTCCAGGCCGGTCAAGCCGATGTCGGCCAGCACGCGGGAAGCTTCCTGCTGCAGACCGCTCCAATCGATCCAGCCGCGCCCGGCGGTGAGCCGGTCCAGCATGATGTTTTCCGCTACGGTCAGTCTGGGAACAAGCGCCGTATCGACCTCTTGATATACGCACTGGATACCGCTGCGGATAGCATCGAGCGGACCGCCGATCGACAGTGCGGCCCCGTCGATCCGGATGCTGCCCTCATCGGGCCTGTACGCGCCGGACAGCACCTTCATCAGCGTGCTTTTTCCGGCTCCGTTCGCGCCGAGCAGCGCATGAATTTCGCCGCCGCGCACTTCGAAATCGACTTGATGCAGCGCCCGGACGCCGGGGAACGATTTGGATATGCCTTTCATTTCTAATCGAGCTGCGGAAGTGGTCATCGGGACAGTCTCACGCTCCTTCAATGGAAAATCCCACCGGCTCCGCAGCGGGTGGGATTGGGTTATGCAGATCGTTACTTGGCCGCCGGTTTCTCGGCTTTCTTCAGCCAATCGGTGTAGCCTTGCTGGCTGTTGCCCCAGCCTTTCACGTGCTCGCTGAGCTGAGCGGTCGAGATCTGCTGCTGCGGCAGCTGCTCGCGGGAGACGAACACTGGGTCAAGAACGACGTTATCCGGCGTTTGGTCGCCGTGAAGCTTTTGGTACAGGTAACGAACCTGGATGCGGCCGATATCCTTCGGATCGACGGCGGCGGAAGCGACCCACGGGCTCTTTTGATCCTGGATTATTTGCAGGTCCTCGTCGCTCATATCGATGCCGTAGACTTTAATTTCCGTGCGGCCCGCTTGCTGAATGGCCTGCGAGGCGCCTTTGGCGAACTCGTCCCAAGCGGTCCATACGGCCGCGATGTCGCCTTTGTTCGGATATTTCTTCAGAATCGCTTCCATTTGCGCTTGCGTATCCAGAGCGGTGTTTTGCGAAGCGGCGCCGAAAGCGGCGATTTCCTTAATGTCCTTGTTTTTGTCCTGGAACTCCTTATAAGCGACTTGACGGCGTTCCATCGGGGCGAAGCCCGCAACCCAGATTTTCACAATGTTGCCTTTACCGCCGATGTCTTTCGCCAGCTTATCCAGCGTCATTTCGGCCATCTTGGCGTCGCCCTGCTCCAGCACGGTTACGCCCGGAACCTTCAGATCGGCGTCGAAGGCGACGACCGGTATTTTTTTCTCCAGCGCCCGCTTCACACCTGCTTCAAGCGCTGCTGCGGTACCGTGGTCAATCAAGATGCCGTCAACCTTCTGGTTGATAGCGGCGTCGAGGTTCGAAGCCATTTTGGCAAGGTCGCCGTCGGCCGGAGTGACGGTTACTTTGCCGCCGAGCTTCTCGACCTGCTCCTTCACGCCTTCAATATACTGCGCGGAGAAGGTGCCGAGGTTGATTTGCATAATAAGCGCGATCTTTTTATTCGCGAGCGGATTGTCCGCGCTGCTTTGGGCGTTCGCGCCCTCCGGCTTGCCGCCTTGCTCGGCAGCCTGCGGTTTCGCGCCGCAAGCGATCATGCCGATCGAAAGCACGAAGATGAGTACCAGCAGGACGCTTTTTCTCCAATGAGACATGATGATGAGTTCCTCCCCCGAATCGTTATAATTATATAATTCCAATGGAATTAGTAGGTGATAAATACTTTACCATTCTTTTTCATAAACGGTCAATATGCAGGGGAATATTTTTAGAGACGATTCTTCAAAAAAATACAAAATACGACAATTTTCCAGCATACCCCCTCATAATAGCACAGACCTCCGCGGTTGGGAACGGTGAAAAGGGTTTTTCCGAATATTTATTCGTCAACAGCGGTCATTGTACGGATTCGTACCGGGGATGGGCAGGTAAAGCGGCGCGGTATTCATCACAGCTTATGCGTCACTTTTCGGAACATGCCTCGAAACGGGCGCCGCTGTATAAGCTTTCCTGCAACCTTGGACAGGCTCCCTCCGTCTAGTAAATAACTCTGAAAAAACCAGCGAAAGGTGGTTCTTGATTATGATGAAAAAAACAGTGGCATTCCTGTCGGCGGCAGCGCTGTTCGGCAGCTTGGCAGTCGGTTCGGCCTCGGCATTTAACGATCTGAGCGCCGATCAGAGGGAGCCGATCATGGCATTGAAGCAGCGCGGAATCGTCAGCGGAGTGGACGGCGAGCATTTTGTCCCGATGGGAAAAGCCAGCTATGCGCAAACCGTTCATATGCTGGTCAAAGGGTTGAATTTGAATATCGATGCGATGCGCTTCATCAAGGAGCCCGAAGCTTCAGATTACTATACGAACGTTCCGGATGACGCGTGGTACGCCGAGTCTTTCGTAATCGCTCAACTGAACGGCCTGCCGATTCCGAAGGATGTCGACCCGAACGGCTCGATTACCCGCGAGCAGTACGCAGATCTGCTGATCCATGCGATCGATACGAAAGGGATGTACCCTGTCGTCAACATGGCCGTCGTCTTTGCCGATCAGGACGAGATCGATCCGAAGGCGAGCGGCAGCGTGCAGCGGATGGTGCTGCACAAGCTGGTCAAATTGGGAGAGGATGCGAAGTTTTATCCAAGGCGGGAGCTGACCCGCGGCGAGGCGGCCGTCTGGCTGCATAGCGCGATCAAGTTCGTCGAATCGCACGCGAATGCGCCAAAGCCGGCTCCGCAGGAAGACGTTAAAGTAACGGTAGAAAAAGTGAACGACGGCGTGAACAAAGTCATACTGTCCCGCGGCGAGAAGCCGACCGGCGGCTACGGTATCGTGATTAGCGGCATCCGGTTCGAAGCGGACGGCAGGGCAGTGATTACGTACACGTTAAGCGATCCGAAGCCGGACAGCATGAACACCCAGGCGATTACCGAGCCGACAGCGGAAACGTACGTGTCGTCTAAATATAAACCGATAGCCGAGCCTGCCGCTGCGACGAGCGTCAGCCCGGCCAATCCGCAATCCTAAGCGGCCTGAGCGCCGCCAGAAACCGGATGTCCGCCAATCCCCGTCGAGGGAGCGGACATCCGGTTCTTTTTTTGTGCTGCCATTTCTCTTGGCGCCGCTTCGGATTCAAGGGGAAATTCCCGGGTAAAACGGGTATAATACCCTTAAAAGCTATCTATCGATAGCGTGCGAAAAGAGGAGTGGATCACCATGGACAAGCAGTATGCGGATGTAAACGGCACGAGGCTGGCCTACATCGACCGGGGGCAGGGAATCCCTGTCGTTTTGCTTCACGGCTTTTGCGGGAGCTCGGCCTATTTTGCCGAAGTCGCGCCGCTGCTCGAAGGCCGCTGCCGGTTGATTATACCGGATCTGCGCGGGCACGGCGCATCCGACGCCCCCGAAGGGACGTATGCGATGGAGGCGATGGCCGACGATATCGCGGCGTTAATCGACCGGCTGAAGATCGGCCGTCCGGTCGTGCTCGGTCATTCGCTGGGCGGGTACGTGACGCTCGCGCTGGCTGAGAAGCATGAGGACAAGCTGCTCGCGTTCGGCTTGCTTCATTCGACCGCGTTTCCGGACGACGAGAAGGGCAAGGAAGGCCGGCTGAAGGCGATGGAGACGATCCGGGAGCAGGGGCTGCCGACGTTTATCGAAGGATTGATCCCGAAGCTGTTCGCTCCAGCCCATCTGGAGACGATGCCGGAGGCGGTGCGCAAAGCGAAGGAGATCGGGCTGGGCACCGGCGCGGAAGGCGCAGTTCGTACGCTGGAAGGGATGCGGCAGCGGCCGGACCGTAACGCCGTATTGTCCGCAGCGCAGGTGCCGGTGCTGCTTGTCGCCGGTACGGGCGATCAGATCATTCCGCCGCAGCGTACGTTCTCCGTCGACAAGGAGACTTTTCAGCGCAGTCAGATTGACGGGGCCGGTCACATGAGCATGATGGAAGCGCCGGGCGAACTGGCACAGGCGATCCTTGCGTTTACGGCGAAGCTTTAGTCGTTCGATGAAGCAAAAGCAAGGTCCCGCTTGAGCGAGCGGATCGGTTTTAAAAAAGGGATGACGGCGACCGTCGGCAGGCTGAGCCTCGACGCGCGGACGCTTGTCATCCCTTTGCGTTTATTTTAATGCATCAAATCGGACACATGCTGGATCTTGATGAGGTTGGTCGTGCCTGTGCTTCCGAGAGGCACCCCGGCCGTTATAACGACCAGATCGTCGGCTTCCAGCAAGCCTTCTTTTGTTCCGCGGCTGACGACGGAGGAGAACAGCTCGTCCGTCGAGCTGACCGGTTCGCCCAGGATCGGGACGACGCCCCATACCAAATTCAAATTCCGCATGACCGTCTCGTTCGGCGTGATCGCTACGATCGGAGCGTCAGGACGATATTTGGACACCATGCGGGCAGTGAAGCCGGTCGCGGTGGAGGTCAGAATCGCCTTGGCGTTCAGATCGTCGGCCGAACCGACGACAGCCTGGCTGATCGCCTCGGTCACGCTGCTGCGGACCAGCACGTGGCCCAGCTTGCGCTTGCCGTAATCCGGCGACGATTCGGTCTGCTCAGCAATGCGCGCCATCGTGGCAACCGATTCGACCGGGTATTTGCCCGAGGCCGTTTCCCCGGACAGCATCACGGCATCGGAGCCGTCGAGCACGGCGTTGGCAACGTCGCTTGCTTCCGCGCGGGTCGGACGCGGATTGTTTTGCATCGAGTCGAGCATGTGCGTCGCCGTAATGACCGGTTTACCGGCCCGGTTGCACTTTTGGATCATCTGCTTTTGAATGATAGGCACGTCTTCGACCGGAATTTCCACGCCCAAATCCCCACGCGCCACCATCAAGCCGTCCGAAGCTTCCAGAATTTCATCCAGATTGTCGACGCCTTCCAGGTTTTCGATTTTCGAAATGATTTGAATGTCGGGCGCCCCGTACTGCTCCAGAAGATGCCGTACTTCCAGCACGTCTGCCGCTTTGCGGACGAACGACATGGCAATCATGTCGATGCCTTCCCGCACCCCGAAACGGATATGCTCAATATCCCGCTCCGTCACGCCGGGCAGCGAGGTGCTCACGCCGGGAAGGTTGACGCCTTTGCGCGCCTTCAGGACACCGCCGTTCAAGATGCGGCAGCGGATTTCCGTGCCTGCGATTTCTTCCACCTTCAGCTCGATCAGCCCGTCGTCGATCAGGATGGACGTGCCGATGGATACATCCTTCGGGAGGTCCGGATACGATACGGGAATGCGCTGCCCGTCCCCAAGAATCGGCTCGGTCGTCAGCACGACCTGCTCGTTTTGCTTCAACGTGTACGAAGCTTCAACCAGCTTGCCGGTGCGGATTTCGGGGCCTTTGATATCGATCATAATGGCAATGGGCCGGTTCAGCTCTTTCCCGGCTTGCCGGATATTTGCAATGCGGCTGCTGTGCTCGGCCGGCTCGCCGTGGGCAAAGTTCAGCCGGGCGACGTTCATCCCCGCCTCAATCAGCTTTTTCAACTGTTCCACCGTCTCGCAGGACGGGCCGATCGTACATACAATTTTCGTTTTTCGCATGGGTCTCATTCTCCTTCGGCTTGTCCGGACATCCGGGATTCCGTCATCTCCGAATTTCCGGGCAGGTGCATGATGTCTGTGATGAACGTATTGTAACGAAAAAATTGCCGTTGGACTATGAAATATAGTACACTTTTTGTAAAATAGTTTGATCATCTTGTGAAGGAGGTGCGGGAATGATTCGGCTATTGGCTTCGGCCCACGATTTGGGGCACGGATGGAACATCGCCTCCGAGGACAGTCCGGCGGCCTATTCGCTTCATGCCGTAGCCTACGGGAAATGCTGCTACTGGGTCCGCCATGAGAAGATTGTGATGGACAAAGGCGACGTGCTGTTTGTGCCGCGCGACGTGCTGTTTTACGCCAAGAGCATTCCGACCGTCGCTCACGAGAAATACCGTGTCGAGTTCACCGCAGAACCGGAAGCGGGCTGGCTGCCGGTGCTGAACGAAGCCGGGCCGATTGTGTTTAAGCCGAGAAATATGGACCTGCTGCTGCGGCTGATGAAGAAGCTGCATGCACAATGGACGGACCAGCCCGATTATTACCAGGTGAAGTGTCTGAGCCTTCTGCTAGATCTGCTGGCCGAGTTCAATCGGGACTATGACGCCTTCCGCAGACCGGATGTCAAGAGCGCGCAGACCGCCCAGATGAAAAAGTATGTACAAGAGCATTACCGGGAAAAAGTGACGAAGGAAGAGCTCGGCCGGTTCATCGGCAAAAGTCCAGCCTATGCGGCAACGATCTTCAAGGAAACGACCGGGCAAACGATCGGGGAATACGTTCATGCGCTGCGGATCGAAGCGTCCAAATATTTGCTCCGGCATTCGGAGCTGACAATAGGTGACATCGCCGACCATCTGGGCTATTGCGACCAGTCGTATTTTCAGCGCACCTTCAAACGGATCACGGGCGAGAAGCCTTCCCTCTACATGAACGAACGGGAAAAGAAACGTTAGGCGGCAGCTCTCCATTATGGGAGTTCCATTACCCACTACCGGTCCCGGAGACGCAGAAGTCGTCTGCCGGGACCGGTCTTTTTTAAAAGCGCCAAAAGAACGCGTATGGTGTACAATAGAAGAAAGTAAGGCTTGCCGAAGGAGGCGGAAGGCGATGGAGAAGAGCTCACGCAAGGATGCGGAAGCGGAGCGGCATCCGCTTGTGTTTTACGACGGGGTGTGCGGATTTTGCCAACGGGTCGTGCAGTTTATTGTTCCCCGCGATCGAAACGCCGCCTTCCGGTTCGTCGCCATCCAATCCGAGACCGGAAGCCGCCTGCTGCGGCGGCACGGGATCGACCCTGCCGAATTGAATACGTTCGTGCTGCTTGAGCAGGGCCGGGTGTACACGCGCTCGACCGCGGGGCTTCGGGTGCTTCGCAGGCTGGGCGGGGCATGGCCTTTGCTTTATGCGTTTATCGTCGTCCCACGGCCGCTGCGGGATTTGGTTTATCGCTGGATCGCCGCGAACCGGTATCGCTTTTTCGGAAAAAGCGATTCCTGCATGCTGCCGCCCCCCGAAGTGCGGGAACGGTTTCTCGATACGTGAGGGGGATGCTGCACATCGTGCTTCCTCCTCCTCGTTTTATCGGTTGCGGTACTGCCCAAGGGGAACCCCGATAAGCCGATTGAACATGAGATACTCTACCACTGATGAAACTAGGTGAACCTTGTGAAACGTTTAGGTACGGCTCTGATCGGCTGCGGCGCGATTGCCGGCGTTCATTTGCAAGCGATCGCCAAGCATGGCTTGGCCGATTTGAAGGCGGTTGTCGATACGGACGAAACGGTCGGGCGGCAAACGGCGCAGCGGTACGGCTGCGATTATTACGCGGATTATCGCGACATGCTGAAGCGCAGCGATATCGACGTCATCCACGTATGTACGGGCCATGATTTGCATGCTCCCATGACGGTCGATGCGCTGGCGGCAGGCAAGCATGTGCTGACGGAGAAGCCGATGGCCGAGAACAAAGCGTCGGCGCGCACGATGCTGGAGGCGGCAGCGAAGTATACGAACGTGCAGCTCGGCGTCATTTTTCAGAACCGGTACAATCCCGCTTCCGTCCGCATGAAGCAAGCGATCGATTCGGGGGAGCTCGGCAAGCTGCTCTGCATGAAAGGCATCGTGACCTGGCACCGCAGTCCGCAGTATTACGAAACCGCATGGAAGGGGCGCTGGGCGACGGAGGGCGGCGGCGTGCTCATTAACCAAGCGATTCATACGCTCGATTTACTGCAATGGTTCGGCGGCGAGGTGGAGAGCATCAAGGGCTCGATTTCGACCGATGCGCTCGAAGGCGTCATCGAGGTTGAAGATTCGGCGCATGCCCATTTGGTATTTGCCAGCGGCGCGACGGCGGTGTTTTATGCGACGAATGCATACGGCGTCAACTCCCCGGTGGAGGTGGAGCTGGTGTTCGAGCAAGGACGGCTGCACTTGCTGGGCGATACGTTGTTTTTGCATCAAAACGGCACTTCGGCGGTTCTGAGCGAGCCGGCGCCGAACGATCTCGGGGAAAAATCGTACTGGGGCGTCAGCCACGGCTACCAAATCCGCGATTTTTACGAGCATGTGCTGGAGGGAAGGCCTTACCCGCTGAACGGGCCCGAGGGCTACAAAGCGCTCCGGCTGGTGACGGACATTTATGAATCGTCCCGCAGCGGGCAGCGGATTCACTAACCTTCACTTCCGAACGCATCGACTTAAGTCATACCAAAAAACGAGCCTGCAGCGCACATGGCGCCGAAGCTCGTTTTTCTGCATTTTACAATTTTTCCAAGAAAGCCGTCACTTTCTGTACATACTCTGCTTTGAGCGGCGGATAGTTCCGGGCATGCCCTTCCGTCGCCGTCGTCCACAGCTCGAATTTATCCTTGTGTTTCTCCCACAACGACTCGCTGTTGCTGTAGGGAATCGAGCGGTCGTTCGTGCTGTGAATGAACAGCACCGGCCGCGGGTAAATGCGGTCGACCGCCGCCAGCCCGTTGACCTGATCCGTATCGACTCCGGTCAGCGGAGGCAAAATGCGTAAGATCAGCGTTGTAAAAGGGAAGTTGGGCAATTTCGACCAAACGGGCAAATTGTCTTTTAAATAGCGGGTCAAATGATGAAACGGACTGTCCGCTACCACGCCGAGAACGGACGGCTCTTCCGCCGCGGCAAGCAGCGAAGTGCTGGCTCCCATCGAGAAGCCGAGCAGAGCAAGCTTGCCCGGATGATTTTGGTTCATCCAATCGATGGCGCCAAGCAGGTCGTGCTTTTCATAGTAGCCGATCGATGTCACGTTGCCTTCGGATTCCCCGGCGTTGCGAAAATCGAACATCAGCACGCTGTAGCCCCGGTCCGTCAGCTCTTTGGCTAATGATAACGCTTCGGCGCTTTTTTGCAATCGGTTATTCTTGTACCCGTGGGCCATAATGATGTTCGGTTTGATGGCTGCGCCTTCTCCCTCCGTCACTTTGCCCGGCAAGTACCAGCCTTTCAGGGTCAGTCCGCCTTCGCGGCTTGGAAATTGCACGTTTTCGTAAGCGAGCCCGAGGCGTTCCGGGGAATCGTCCAGAGCCTTCGGCACAGGGTGAGACAGCTGCCATCCTACATAGACCGAGATTCCTATGCAAGCGATCACCGCTACAGCCAGCAGTCCGACAACGATCCGCAGCCATAACGGACTCCTTGACATTCTCCTTCGCCTTCGCGGCACTCTCGAAATCGCAGGGGTTGGTTTCATATGTCACGCGTTCCTTTCTTTATCTAAAAACGGTCTGATTCTAAAGGCAATCCCCATTATACGACAAGATCAGAGAAGGGGACAGACTCTATTTCTTTTTTGCGGCTTTCTTTGCACGCATGGTCCATCTGGTAAACCCGTAAGACAATACCAGCCCGGCGCATAGCGTCACTAGAGCGTATCCGGGATGGGACATTGCCCACAGCAGAGGCACGCCAAGCAGAAGCAGGCAAGCGGCATGAATGCGAAAGCGGACGGCTGCGGCCGAACGCATGCGCAATTCCGGCGGAAGCGGGTAGATATACGACCAATCAGAGTGACGGTACACTTTTTGCAGCTCTTTAAGCTGGAGCATCGTTAGTCCCGCAAACAGGGCGAATAAGAAAACGGCAAGCGCATCGCTGCGGGTCCAGGCGATCAATAAAAAGCCGAGCGCCGTCAGCCGCATCGTAATTCCGCCCAGCTCGGAACGAAGCCATACCAGAGTGAACAAGTAACGGTAAGTATGAGCTGTATCGTACCCAAAGCCTCCCAGCCCCCGGAGAAGCTTCATCGGCGCGCGAATCGGCGTCGGACGGTTCGGGATATCCGCCACATCGATAAAATAGTTCAGAAGCCTGAAAATCCGCGCACGCTGTCTTTGCTCCGTTTCGGCGAGCCTTAGCCAGTTCAAGATTCGTTTGCCGCCCATGAGCCGCAGCGCCCCGAGGTAAGCCAGCAGCACGGCGGAGGCGGCCAACGTCCCCGTCCACAGCGGCAGGCGGAGCAGAAGCAGCGCCGCTGCAGCGGAAACGATCCAACGAAGCACCGACCATAGAGCGATCGGCAGACGATCCGTCAGCTTGAGTTCCAGCCATGCGCCGTGGATCAGTATGCGTTTCGCAAAAATCGCCATGATCAGCACGTGAGCGAATTGAACCAGGCTTCCGCCGGCCGCCATAGCATACATCGGCCAGACCGCCATCCACACGGCAAGCACCAGAAATGCTTGCATCCAAAATGACCGCATCACCGCCCGATGCATATAAACGGACAGCTTCGTTTCCATCGGAAGCAAATAGATGAAGTCCGCGTTCCTTATGTAGGTCCGAACTGGAGATAAAGCCAAGAAGGGCAGGAGCACGAGCGCTGCGGTCTCGCGAAACGGAAAATCCGGCGGCGGCTCGTTAAGCAGACGAGTATAAAAATACATTCCCGCCAGCATAATCAAAATAGCCGCGTAAGAGAAGCTTTGCAGCGCATACCCGGCATAGGGGCGTACTTCCCGCCAAAACTCCGAAGTTCGTTTACTCCACAGTCCTGAAATATCGGAAGGCAGCTCTTGTTTCTTCATCGCAGCGTCACGTCCCGGGTAACCAGGCTGCAGAACAAGTCGTCGAGCGAAGAGTCCGGCATATCCGCCTGCTTCCGCAGCGCTTCCACATCCCCTTCAGCCGTCAGACGGCCTTGATGGAGCACAAGGAAGCGGTCCCCGTACCGTTCGATCGTGGATAAAATATGCGAGCTGATCAGAATGGCTCCGCCGCTTTCTTTGACGCGGACCATCAGCTCCAGCAGCGCCCGGATGCCGAGCGGGTCCAGACCGAGAAAAGGCTCATCGATAATATATAAGGCAGGCCGCACGAGAAAAGCGCTCATGATCATGACCTTTTGCTTCATCCCTTTGGACAAATGAGCCGATAAACGGTTCCAGTTGTCGGTCATTTGGAATTCGTCCAGCAGGGCGGCGGCTCGCTCTTCGAAGGCGTCTTTCGGGATGCCGTAGGCCATCGCCGCCATTTCGAGATGCTCTTTCACCGTCAATTCTTCGTACAAAAGCGGGTTTTCCGGTACGTAGGCATACGTCTGCCGATAGGCTGTCGGGTCTTGCTCCACTGACCTGCCGTTGAGCAGGATTTGACCGCTATGCGGCTGCATCAAGCCGAGAATATGCTTGATCGTCGTGCTTTTGCCGGCCCCGTTCAATCCGATCAGGCCGACCATTTCTCCCGGACGAACCGAGAACGTCAGCTCGTGCAGCACCGGCTTTTTGCGGCTGTAACCACCGGTCAGTTTTTCCACCTTCAATAAAGGTTGCATGTCCATTCACCTCATCGCTATTGTACCTTGTTTTCCCCGGAAAAGAAAAAAATGCCGCAGTCGCGGCAAAGTTTTCTTGTCTTCATTTAAAGTTTGCTTCGTACGGGAGAGATGAACCAGTAAGCCAGCCCAACGAAAAGTCCTCCGCCGACGATGTTGCCGAGCGTGACCGGAATCATATTGTTAAGCCAGCCGCCAAGCGAGATCGTTTCGGGATGCTGCGGCAGTAAATAGGCCAAACTAAGGAGTGTCATATTGGCAACGCTATGCTCGTAGCCGCTGGCGATAAAGGCATACAGGCACCACCAGATGAGCACCAGCTTGGCAATGTCTTCCTTGGCCCTTCCGGCCATCCATAAAGCCAAACAGACGAGCCAGTTACACAGAATACCGCGGAAAAACGATTCCCAGAACGGAAGCGCCATTTTTTTGGCCGCAGCGGCGAAGATCAGATGCTCCGGCCCCGCCGTTTTGAAAAGACCGGTACCGACGATTAGCAAGGAAAGCGCTACGGCCCCCGCCAAGTTGCCAAGGAACACGATGACCCAGTTTTTCAGCGTATCGTTTACCGTCGTTCGGCGGGCAAGCGTGCTCATTGTAAAAAACATATTATTTCCTGTAAACAGCTCCGAGCCTGCGAAGACGACAAGCGTGAGCGCTAAACCGAAGGACATCCCCATCACCATGGGCTGGAAAGGAGACTTCGCGGCCGCAAGCGGCGCACCGACGGAGAAAATCAATATAATGCCCAGCCCGACGTATGCTCCGGCCAGCAAAGCCGACACCACATAGCGGGCGAGGTTCTCGTTCATTTTTTCTTTCTTTTTTACAGCCGCTTCTATGATCGCTTCTACGCTTGATGTAAACATACGGCGGTCCTCCCTGGTTGCTCTCTATGTTGGGATACAAGTCGGTCAAGCTTTTCAGCTTTATGCGGTTTGGACTGCGGGCGCAGCGATGTGAACCTGACCGTCTTCCACTTTTGCGGGAAACGTCAGAACCTGTCCTTGATCAGGCTGCTGTACGAGTCCTGTGGTCAAATCGATTTTCCAGTCATGGAGCGGGTCGTACAAGTAATGGCCCGATACGATCCCTTCTGCGAGCGGTCCGCCTTTCGGATGCGGACTGCGATTTTCCAGTGCATAGACTCCTCCGTCGGAAGTTCGGAAAACGGTGATTTCCCATTCGCTCCATTTCACGGTACGGCCGATTTGCGGCAAAAACTGTTCAAGCGTTCCGATCGGATAAAAAGTTTCCTGTTCTTTCATATATTCCATACTCCTTCCCGTATCCAAAGTTTAGTTTATTGGGCAGCCGGCTCCAGGTCTTGGAACAAAGCTGTGCGCGTATCCGTATCGTTCAGCATTTTGGTCCAAGGATCTTTAACCTGCGTCAATGCGAATTCGATCCGTTCCACCAGCGCTTTGCGGTTCTCCATATCGTCAACGACCGCCTTGCGGATCGTGTCCAGGCCCATGCGTTCCACCCATTCCGAAGTTCGCTCCAGATATTTTCCGGTCTCCCGGTAATATTGGATAATGGCCGCGCACAGCTCGATCAGCTCCTCATCGGTCTTTACTTTGCAGAGCGAGTCCGCCAAACGCGCTTTAATTCCCCCGTTGCCGCCGATGAACAGCTCCCATCCGCCGTCATTGCCGACAATGCCGATATCTTTGGTGCATGCTTCCGCACAGTTTCGCGGGCATCCGTTAACGGCCATTTTGAATTTGGCCGGCAGGTCCAGACGCTCGAATTTGCGTTCGAGAAATGCGCCCATGCCCATCGAATCCTGAGTGCCGAAGCGACAAAATTGTGATCCGACGCAGGTCTTGACGGTCCGCAGCGATTTCGCGTAGGCATAGCCCGAAGGCATCCCCAGCTCTTCCCAAACTTTGGGCACATCCTCTTTTTTCACGCCGATCAAATCCAGCCGCTGACCGCCGGTTACTTTGACGACCTTCACATCGTACTTCAGCGAAACGTCGGCGATCTTCTTCAAATCCTCCGGGGTCGTGACACCGCCGTACATCCGCGGAACGACGGTAAAGGTGCCGTCTTTCTGTATATTGGCGCTCATTCGCTCGTTTACGAAACGCGATTCCTTCTCGTCCTGGTGCGTATCGGGATAAATCATGCCCAAATAGTAGTTCAGCGCAGGGCGGCACTTGGAGCAGCCTTCCGGCTGGTTCCAGTCCAGCACATGCATAATTTCTTTCGTTGAGGTCAGCCCTTTAGCCTTGATCTCTGCGACAATCTCGTCGCGGCCGAGAGTTGTGCAGCCGCAGATACCTTGCTTGACGGAAGTCTGGAAGCCGTCGCCAAGGACATGCTGCAGAATTTGTTCAACGACCGGCTTACAGCCGCCGCAGGACCGCGTTGCGCCCGTGCAGGCTTTAATTTCGTCGACCGTCGTCAATCCTTTTTCCGTAATGACGTCGACAATCGTTCTTTTGGTTACGCCGTTGCAGCCGCACACGATTTCTTCGTCGGCCATGGCTTCCACGGAAGCCGCGCTTTTCGCTCCGCTGCCGCAGCAGCCGGCACCCATAAGGGATTCGTAAATTTCGTCGGTCATCACGGTTTTTTGCTTGATCAGCTTTTGCAGATTGGCCGAATCCGTAATGTCGCCGAAGAGCACCGCGCCCACCATCACATTTTGCTTCAGCAATATTTTTTTGTACGTTTGCTTCCATTCATCCTTGTGGGCAATGACGACATGATCCGGATCTTCAATAAATTCGCCTGTGGAGAACACGTCCACACCCGATATTTTCAGCTTCGTCGATACGACAGAGCCTTCATAAGGGAGCGTATCTACGCCGCACAGATGCTTGGCAAGCACCAGGCCTTGTTCAAAAAGCGGGGCAACCAGGCCGTAGCAGACGCCGCGGTGTTCATTGCATTCGCCAACCGCATAAACGTCCGGCATGGAAGTTTGCATATAGTCGTCTACCACAATACCGCGCTTCGTCCAGATTCCGCTTGCTTGCGCCACGGTCGTATTCGGCTTGATACCTACGGCCATAACGACGAACTCCGCCTCCAGCACCGTATTGTCGGCAAACCGCAGCCCGGCGACACGTTCGTCTCCCAGCAGTTCTACGGTCTTTGCGCCCATCGCAAATTTGATGCCTTGACGTTCAAGCTCCGCTTTCAGCATCGATGCCGCCTGATGATCCAACTGGCGCTCCATCAAATCGTCCATCAGATGAACGACGGTCACGTCCATCCCGAGATGAACAAGCCCTTTGGCGGCTTCCAGCCCAAGCAGCCCTCCGCCGATGACGGCCGCCTTCTTATAAGATTTGGCTGCCTCCAGCATCTGCTGGCAGTCCGAAATATCCCGGAAGCCGATCACGCCTTGCTTGTCGGTGCCAGGGATAGGCAGAATAAACGGATTCGAGCCCGTCGCGATAATGACTTTATCGTAAGGTACACGCTCTCCATTTTCCGTTACGACTTCACGAGCTGCTCCATCGATATGGGAAACCGTTGTTCCGGTATGGAGCGTAATGCCGTTTTCTTTATACCAATCCCATCCGTTTAATACAATATCGTCAAATGTTTTGCTGCCTTCCAGCACATAGGAGAGCAGAATACGATTATAGTTCGGATGCGGCTCACTGCCAAAAACAGTAATATCGAAGCGCGTTGTCAATTTCAAAATTTGTTCCACGGTACTGATGCCAGCCATTCCATTTCCGATGATGACAAGTTTCTCTTTATTGAGGGTCATTGTCCGGCCTCCTCGAAAGTTCTGATTTCTTGTGTATAGGGAAAGTATATAGGAACTCCAACGAAAAATTAGTGATTTTTTTCACAACTATGCGATATTTATCACAGAGGAGCGTCAAATGTGACAAATCTATTACGACTGGAAGCTGTGCCTCATGTTTTCCATTGTCAAAACGCGAAAAAGACTGCCGAACTTGGCTGACCTAGCCGGACAGGGCAATCTTTTCATAAGTTTCTATTACATATGTGAATGGTTATTTTACAATGGGGGAATTTGCGGCCGAAACTTTGCGGCGATGCGCAAACAGCACGCAGCCTGCGGCTACGACGGTCGGTACGGCCAAGAACTGCATCGAAAAGGGCGCAATCGTCAGACAAAGCGCTGATGCAGCCCATGCGGCCAAGCTGCCGGCTTTGTCGCCCCCTTAACGCAGGCAAACGAAGCTACAATATATACAAGAATCCCGAGCGTTGTGGGCACCAGAATTAAGCTGTCTACCGAAAACGAAGCCGCATAGCTTTAAGCCAGCGTCAATCTATTTGTCACAAACAGAAAAAACACCGAACGGTAGGGCGTTGCTCCTGCCATTTTCGCAAACCATCGCGGCAGCTTTCCTTCACCCGCCAACGCGTATCCGAGGCGGAGGAGCTGGCGAGGTATACGTCAGTGTGCTGAGACAGACGATACAAGCTACAACCGCGGTAGCCAGCACCGCGTTTAATTCGATTACCCGATTTCATCAGTGCAGCCAGCGGCGCTTCGGTCCCAATGTCTCCGTACGTATGCGTTCCAATCGTCACCGCGGATAACAGCTTATATACGGCGCTGATAATAAAGACGCTGGCGCATGGGCAGCGCATTATGTCCTGTTGCTGGTTACGGGGCTCCGATACGAGATGGGTGATGCTTTCCCAGCCGAAGAACGCCAAAAAAATAAATGCACGCTTGCCGATCCCAGTTAATCCGTGAGGAGCGCAAGGATGGAAGTGGACCGCATCAATGGCCGGAAGGCTGAAGGTGATCGTCAGCACCAGCAGGACGAGCACAATCCCGCTCAATCCCATCGACATGAGCCCGTTGATGAGCATCCCGAGCAGGTTGGCAGCGAGCGCAGCTAACAGTAACAGAAAGGCGAAACCTTCGAGCCATTCACCTGCCAAACCGAAAACCGTAACAATATAAGAAGTACCGATTAATCCGACCACGGCTTGTCCCGTTGCGACCCAAGCAAAAAGAGAATCAGTCGACGAAAGACCGGTGTTTTCTCAAAACGCCTGCTCCACGATCTTTGCGAACCCGCCGAAGTTTTCGTATTTCAGCGCAAGTCTGGCAAACGTGTAGGCAATCGGAACGCTCAATAAGGAAAGCCAGACAAGAGATACCCCCCTCTGGCCCGGCGGCGTCCCCCGCTTCGTATCTTTTTTAAATAGAGCTCTTGCGCATAAGACAGCAATTGTGTTATAGTGTCATTCCGGCCGTTTGAATCGGTCAAAATTTTCACGCAGGATTAGTGCAAAAGCTGAAAAAATTTGGACTTGCATCTTCTCTGTGAAATGTGGTAAAGTTACTTTCGCTGTCTCATGCAGCACTTGATTACAACTTCTGCGCTTGCGGGTTCGTCCCCTGGAATGGAAAAATAAAGTGCTTGCCAAACATACAGCAAATGTGATAGAGTAATGATCGTTGTCTCGAAAGCCTCGCTTAATTGAAACAGCCGAATGGCTTGAAATTAACAGTTGCAATCAGACAAACAATATGGTAAGTTAGTATTCCGGCTGTTTGGAACAAACGGTTCGGAGGCATACTGAAACCAAATTGCCCTTTGAAAACTGAACATTGAGTGAGTGTCATAAAGAGAATGCAAATTCTCGTCAGTAGTAAATTTTGAGCTTTAATCAGCTTTTCTTTAATGGAGAGTTTGATCCTGGCTCAGGACGAACGCTGGCGGCGTGCCTAATACATGCAAGTCGAGCGGA